>DAOULH010000087.1:0-81511 GCA_034420475.1 Dehalococcoidia bacterium | reverse complement strand
AACCGGCATCAGCTGGTACGAGGCCAAAACCAGCATCATCCGCGATGCCCTCCGCTCATACCTCGCTTCTCCCTGGTACCAACTCCCACCAACTGCGTAACTCCTATGACATTTACCCACAAGTCTGAACATTTACGGTATCAGGAGCGCAGCCGGCCCCAGACCCGTCGCAGCAATTGGCAAAACCGCGCCGCGGGCGGCCGTTACATGAACAGCCCGCCGTTTACCTCCAGTTCCGCACCGGTGACGTAGTCGCCCTCGGGGGAGCAGAGGAACACCACCATCTGGGCGACCTCTTCCGCCTTGCCGAAGCGGCGCAGGGGTATCTGGCTGAGCAGGCGGTCCTGGATGTTTTCGGGTATGGAAGAGACCATTTCAGTCTCGATGAAACCGGGGGCCACGGCGTTGACGGTGATGCCCTTGCTGGCCAACTCTTTCGCCAGGGTCTTGGTCATGGCGGCGACGCCGGCCTTGGAGGCGGCATAGTTGGCCTGCCCGAAGTTGCCGATCTGACCGATGACTGAGGTGATGTTCACCACGCGGCCGTAGTTCTGCTCCACCATCTGGTCGATGCAGACCTTGGTGCAGTTGAAGACGCCATCGAGGTTGATGGCCAGCACCTTGCGCCAGGTGGAATGGTCCATGTTGACGAAGGTCTTGTCGGAGGTCACGCCGGCGTTGTTGACCAGGATGTCGATGTGGCCGAACTCCCGGAGCACGGAATGGGCCATAGCGTAGGTGTCGGGGAAGTCGCCGACGTCGGCGCGGGCCAGCATCCCCTTTCGTCCCAGGCCCTGGATCTCTTCGACGACGGCGGCCGCGGCGGCCTCGTTGGAGACGTAGTTGATGGCTACGTCGGCGCCTTCTTCCGCCAGGGCCAGAGCGATGGCGCGGCCGATGCCGCGGGAGGCTCCGGTGACGAGGGCGGTACGTCCTTCCAGTTTCATGTGCGCCTCCTGCTGCTTCGGTCGGGTATCTCGTTGGGGGAATTGGGTCAGGCCGGCTCTCCTTCACCGTTGGCCGCAGGCGCGGCGGATGCCCGGGCAGACCGGGATCGGGATGACTGGGTACGACGGGATGCGTTCAGCTCGCTGCGGAGTTTACGGATCTCGTCCTCCAGGTCGTCCAGCTTTTCCTCCATGCCGATGATCCGGGCAAACATGCGGTCCATCTGGCTGCGGGAGGGCAGGTTGTACGCGCGCAGCAGGGCGTTGATCTGCGGGTTGACCTGCTTGGCGGTGCGCTCCTGGAAGGCCAGGCCCTGCTCCATGTACTTGCCCAGCGCCTGGGAGAACTCCTCGGAGCTCATCACCTCCGAGAAGGTGGCGGCCATGGTCTCCAGGTAACGGGCCCACTGGCGCTGCGCCTCCTCGATGGACGGCGCCTGGGTTTCGCCGGTCTGGCGGTTCAGCCATTGTGACTGCCAGGATTCGAACATCCGCTGCCACATCTGCATGAAGTCGGCCGGGTTGAATGGTGCCCCAAAGTTAAATGGCGTGAAGGGGCTGGATCCCGGCGCGCCGGCGCCCGGCGGGAACCCGAAGGGAAAGGCTCCGAAGGGGAACTGACCGAAGGGCATCGCGCCCGGGTTGGGGGGAGTGAACCCGCCGAAGCCGGCGGCGGCCTGCGACCAGGCCTCGGTGGATTTGCGGATCGTGTCCTGCCACGCTTCAAAGAAGGCGTTGGCGCTGTTTTCGGTGGTGCCATTGTCGGCGGTGGTCATCGGTGTGCGCTCCCGGCATGTTGGTGGCTTGGGGATTGGTACATTCAGTTGGACCGGGCCGAAACCCATTCGTCGATCTTGGGCCAGAGGGTCTGGTGGGCCTGCCGGCCGGAGAAGACGGAGATGTGCCCGCCGGGGAGTTCCACAAACTCCTTGTCCTCGCTGGAAACCACGTCCATCAGGCTGCGCGCGGCCGGAGACGGCACGATGTAGTCCTGGCTGGCGGCCGCCACCAGCAGGGGCTGGCGGATGCGGGACAGGTTGACGGCGCGGCCGTTGATGAGGAACTCGCCCCGGATCATCTCGTTCCTGCCGTACAGGTTCTTGGAGAGCTGACGGAAGAAGCGGCCGGGCATGGCAACGAAGTCGTTGGCCCACCGGCTCATGGCCTTGTAGCTCTCGATATATCCAGGACGGGTGGCGTTGGACCACAGGCCGGCCATGGCCTGGGCCTCCAGGGTGGGCCGCAGCATCTTGAACCCGGTGTTCATCAGGACGGACGGCAGGCTGCCGTAGTGCTCAACTATGAGGTCGGCGGGGAAGTAACGCTCGTCCAGCCAGGTGCGGAACATGCCGCCCTGCTCGAAGTCGATGGGCGTCACGACGGCGACGAAGTTGCGCACCGGGGCGTCCGGGTGCAGCGCCAGGTACGCGGCGCTGAGGGTTCCGCCCAGGCAGATGCCGTTCAGGGTGATCTCGCTCGCGCCGGAGGCTTCCAGGGCGCGCTCGATGGCGCGGGGGATGATCTTGTACACGCCCTCCTCGAACCCCAGTTCCCGATCTTCTTCGCCGACCACGCCCCAGTCCAGCAGGAACACGTCGTGGCCGTGGTTGACCAAGTACTCGATCATGCTGTTGCCGGGAAGCAGGTCCAGGACGTAGGTCCGGCTGATGCCCAGCCAGGGCACGATCAGGTAGGGCAGGCCCAGGGTCTCGCGTTCCCGGGAGCCGTAGCGGAGCAGGCGGGTGTTGCCGCGCTTCCAGATGACCTCGTAGGGCGTGACCTCGGCGGGCGGGTCGGCCGGGTTGACGACAAAGGCGTCAAACATGGCCTGGAAGCGCTGCATCTGCAGCTGCGCTTCCTGCTGAAATTGGGAGGCGTATTCGGTCGAGTTGACCACGGGTGTGTCTCCTGTGGGTTGCCGCTGGAGGACTGCGATTAGAAGGGGGCGGTGGGAGACGCGCCCCGGCCGACGGCGAAGGACCAGTCCATAAAGGCCCGGCCGTAGTCCATGGCGCTCTCGACCATTTCCTGGCCAGCGGACGTGAGGTCGGTGTTGGCCTGGAGCATGGTGGCGGTCAGTTCGGCGCGGCGCTTTTCGACGCCCTGGGCGTACTCGGCGCAGGCTCGGAAATGCTCCTGGTCGCCGGCGACGATGGCGTCGATCATTTCCTTGGCTTCTACGCTGACCCCGGCGTTGGGGGCGGCAGCAAAGGCCCGGGTGAGTTCCGCCATCTTCTCGCTGCGCTCCCGGGCGCGGCCGATGGACGCTTCCCAGATTTTGCCGGCGGCGGTCTGTTCGGCCCGGACGGCCTCGGTCATCAGATTGGTGGCCGCGGCGGATTGTTCCCAACCCATCCGCGCGGCGGTGAAGCCCTGGGATACCATCCGGTTGTAGGCCGTGACCATCTCTTGCGCGCATTCGGTTACAGTGGCTGCCACGTTGTGATCCTCCTGAAGGTACTGACCCATAGGGTAGGGCCGATTGATTACGGATTGGTTTCGGTCAGGTTACGTTGTCGTTGAATTCCGGTTCGGCAGCCGCATCGGATCCGGTAGTGGGCGGCGCCATGCCGAATGCCTGGGCGTACAGGTCGAAGAAACCGGCGATCATGCGCTGGTAGCCGGACACCACTTCAGACCAGCCCAGCAGCATCTGCTCGCCGGCCTCCGTGATGCTGTACACGCGCTTGGCCGGGCCGCTGCCGTCGGTCTGCCACTCGGAGGTGACGTGTCCTTCCTTCTCCAGCCGGCGCAGTTCGCGGTAGAGCGTGGGGTGGTCCACCTCGGCAAAGCCCATGCTGTTGAGCTGCTGCATGATGAGGTAGCCGTGCAGGCTCCATTGCTTGAGCACCAGCAGCACCCACGGGGTGAGAAAGTTCTTGGGCAGCCTGCGGCTGCCGATGGGATCGGGGCTGACCATATATGTACATTTTACACATAAAGACAGATAACGCAAGCGCATCGCCCGGCTCACGCGTACCCGGGTTTGTCCGAGTTGTCATTGCGAGCGCAGCGCGGCAATCCCGTTGGCGCAAAGGAGGTCCTGCGGGGCAGACGTTGCTGCTACGGCGTCGAGATTGCCACGGCGCAAGCGCCTCGCAATGACGGCCTCCTGAACCCTGAACCGTTACCGTTGATTTGACGCTACCGACTCGAGGGCGCGCGCCGATCAGGTTAGGGGGTTATCGAGCGCGCGGCCCCTTGGTGATCGGCGCCTGCTCCACGGACCCGTCGGCCGCGATCATCAGGCCCGTGTACGGAGCGGATTTCTCGTTGTAGATCGCTACGGCGTCCTCTCCGCTGCCCGGGTAGCCCAGCCGGCGCAGCCAGCCGGGGATGACGTGCTCCGGCAGCACCACCGTCTGGATGTGCTCCTGCACTTCATCGGAGAACGGTGCGGCCTCCAGGCCCCGGCCCTCGGCGGCTTCCAGGGCGATGAAGTTCTGGAAGGGGGCCAGGCGCAGGGCTTCCAGCTCGGCCTTGGCGCCTTCCTCGATGATGATCTGCTGCAGGTCGGCCGGTATGCCGTCCCAAACGTCCTGGTTGATCACGTTGTTGGTGCAGCCGAAGCCGATCACCGGCCCGGCGATATGGTCGGAGACCTCGTACAGGCTGCCGGTGATGCCCAGCAACAGGGTGGTCGCCGCCGCGTCCACGGTTCCGATCTGCAGGGCGGTGTACAGTTCGCCGACGCTGAGTTCGACGGGCTCGCCGCCCATGCCGCGGATAAAGTCGGACATGGACGCCGAGTGGGTGCGGATCTGTTGACCTTCAAAGTCGTCAATGGAGCGCATGGGCTGGTTGCTGAAGAACCACTGGTCGGAACCGGCGAACCAGTTGCGGTTGAGCACGGGGCTGCCGCCGGTGATTTCGAGCAGCATACGGTCGATGTCGGGGGCCATGTCCGCCAGCGTGGAGTACGAGGTCTGCCAGTCGCCGGCCGTTCCCCACAGGGATTGCACCTCCAGGGACGGGTGGGCGCCGGCCACGTAGCCGGTGAAGATGTTCACCATGTCCAGCGACCCGTCGGCGACCTGGCTGAGGGTGTCAGGCCCGGCGATCCCCAACTCCACGAACGACGTGACCGACAGCTCCACCTGGCCGTCGGTGCGTTCCCACAGGTTGGGAGCCCAGTAGGTCTGGATCAGCACGCAGGTGGGCAGGTTCCGGTCGATGCAGACGTGCTGGATCTCGATGGCCTCTCCCGAAGATGTCAACTCGGTGGGCTCGGTCAAATTGGCCTTGTCGATCAGATCGCGGTAGTAGTCGCTGTTGTAGATGAACAGGTGGTCCGGGATGCCGGCCGGCTCGAAGCCCAGCACCGCGGCCGCCGAGCCTTGCCGGTAGATGGCTTCAGGCACGCCGAACGTCAGGCTTGGGTGAGGAGGCGGGCCAAGCAGCTGGGTGGCATCGCCCACGTAGATTGCGCCCGGCCCGTTGGCGTGCTCGTCGGCGTAGGCCCGCAGCTCGGGGCTCATCACGGACAGGGGAGTTGGCGTTGGCGTCGGCCGGGTGGGGGCAGGTTCCGTAGGGGCGACAGTTGGAGCGACCGCCGTGGGAGCGGGCGTGGGCGGCGCCGTCGCCTCGGGTTGAGGAGCGGCCAGCGTCGGGGCCGCCGTGGCGGGCATCGCTTGCGCCGGCGATGCCGCGGTTGCCGTAGGAACCGCGGGCGCCGTAGCCGCGGCGCGGGGTTCAACATTTTGCCCGGTGGCGGGTTCGTCCTGGCCGCACGCTATCGACGCGAGAACCGCCACCATCGCCAGCGCCGCCGCAAGCAAAATCATCATGTGCCTCTGCCTCATCACCGCTCTCCTCTGGGCCGTGCTTTCGTTTCCCGTGTTCCAGTGTACGACGATACGTTGGTTTTGGTTACAGGGAAGCGTTCCGAATTCCGGCTGCCGGGGCCGCCGATCCAACGTGAGTGTTCAGAATTCAGGAGGTTGTCATTGCGAGCGCAGCGCGGCAATCTCGTCGGCGCCGGGGAGTCCTTCAGGGCAGGACGTTGCCGCTATGGCGTCGAGATTGCCACGGCGCAAGCGCCTCGCAATGACACTTCCCCCACGTCTGAACAGTTGCCGATCCATCACCGAAGTTTGTAACGCGCTTCACAATGGTCTATAATGACGGTACCCAGAAGGGTAGGGAGGGATCGCATAGTGGTCTAGTGCGGGCGCCTGCTAAGCGCTTATCCTGGGAAACTGGGATCGTGGGTTCGAATCCCACTCCCTCCGCCATCTCCATCCCGGACGCCCCCCTTCTACACGGGAATAAACTCGAATGCAGACCTATCACATCTGGACCATTGGCTGCCAGATGAACACCGCCGACTCCGAACGTTTGGGGTCGGCGTTGGAACAAATGGGCCTTACGGCCGCGCCGCGCCCCGCCGATGCCGACGTGGTGGTGCTCAACTCGTGCGTGGTTCGCCAGTCCGCCGAGGACAAGGTGACCGGCACGCTGAACCTGACCCAACCCCTGCGCAAGAAGCGCCCTGACGCGGTGCTGGCGCTGACCGGCTGCATGGTCGGTCCCCGCACCGAGGAGTTGCAGCGACGCTTCCCCCACGTTGACCTGTTCCTGCGTCCCCAGGAGTTCGAGCCGCTGCTGGAGGTAGTGGGCGAGCGTCTCGGCCTGGACTGGGAGGGCTGCGTCGGAACCCTGGCGCCCCAGCGCCCCGACGTGGCAACCTACGTGCCCATCATCCACGGCTGCGACCTGATGTGCACCTTCTGCATCATCCCCTACCGGCGCGGCCGGCAGGCCAGCCGCTCAGTGGATGAAGTGGCCCACGAGGTTGAACTGCTGGCCTCCCGCGGAGTCCGCGAGGTCACCGTGCTGGGACAGACCGTTGACGCTTACGGTCACGACCGGGACGAGGGCGACGACCTGGCCGACCTGTTCGCCAGGCTGAACGACGTGGACGGACTGGATCGCATCCGGTTCCTGACTTCCCACCCGTCGTACATGAGCAGCCGCATCATCCGGTCCGTGGCGGATCTGCCCAAGGTGTGCGAGCACATCAACCTGCCGGTGCAGGCGGGCGACGACGAGGTGCTGCGGCGGATGCGCCGGCCCTATACCACCGCAGAGTACCGGGACATCATCAGCGAGATCCGCGACACCATACCGGACGTTACCATCAGCACTGACATCATCGTCGGCTTCCCCGGCGAAACCGACGCGCAGTACGAGAACACGCTGCGGCTGGTGGACGACCTGCGGTTCGACAAGGTGCACGGGGCAGCTTACTCCACGCGGCCCGGCACCATCGCCGCTCGCACCATGGACGACGACGTGCCGCAGGAGGAAAAGCAGCGTCGGCTGAAGGGCCTCGAAACGCTGCAGGAGGGCATCCTCACCGGCATCAACTCCGCGTATCTCCACGACACGGTCCAGGTGCTTGCCGAGAACCGCAAGCGGGGCAGTTGGACCGGTCGGACGCGAGGCAACAAGCTCGTTTACTTCGATCTCCCCGAAACCGCCGATTGCGTCGCCGAACCGGACTTGACCGGTCACTTGGTGGACGTTCGGATCACGCGCACCGGGCCATGGTCTTTGGCCGGCGTGACGGCGTAGTACCGCTTTTTTAGTTTAAGGAGGCGGCTTATATGGTTACGCAAACCAGGCAACCAACGATTCCCCTCACTGAGATAGAACACGCCGCCTTCTGCAAACCGGAAGACGAACTCCCCGCCAAGTCACTGGCGGAGGAGTTGGCGATCAACGTTCGCTGGCAGAAGATCCCCGGTGAGTACCTGGCCTGCTCGCCCGCCGAGCTGGACGAGCGCATCGGCATCGCCCGCCGCGCCCTGGGCGACCGCGTGACCATCCTGGGCCACCACTACCAGCGCGAGGAGATCATCAAGTACGCCGACTTCCAGGGCGACTCCTTCCTGCTCAGCCAGGAGGCAGCCTCCCGCCCGGAGGCGGACTACATCATCTTCTGCGGCGTGCACTTCATGGCGGAGACGGCGTGCATCCTGGCCGGCGACCACCAGCAGGTGATCCTGCCCAACATCACCGCCGGCTGCTCCATGGCCGACATGGCGCCCATCCAGGACGTTGAGGACGGCTGGGAGGACCTGCAAGACGTGCTCGGCGACCACGGCGGCATCCTGCCCGTCACCTACATGAACTCCGTGGCCGCCATCAAGGCCCTGTGCGGGCGCAACGGCGGGGCGGTGTGCACCTCTTCCAACGCGACGGCCGTGCTGGAATGGGCCTTCGGCGAGGCCGACCGCGTCCTGTTCCTGCCGGACCAGCACCTGGGCCGCAACACCGCCCTGAAGCTGGGCATTCCCTTGGACGAGATGGTGGTCTGGAACCCCTTCAAGGCCATGGGCGGCAACACGCCGGAGCAACTGCGGAAGGCCAAGATGGTGCTGTGGCAGGGTCACTGCTCAGTCCACACCCGCTTCACTACCAAGCAGATCGATTCCGCCCGACAGCGCTATCCCGACGTGACGGTGCTGGTGCATCCGGAGTGCCCCATGGAGACCGTGGAGGCGGCCGACCTGAACGGCTCCACCGAGTTCATCCGCAAGACCATCAACGAGGCTCCGGCCGGCTCGGCCTGGGCAGTGGGCACCGAGATCAGCCTGGTGAACCGCTTGGCCATGCACAACCCCGACAAGACGGTGTTCTGCCTGGACCCGGTCAGCTGCCCCTGCTCCACCATGTACCGCATCCACCCGGCCTACCTGCTGTGGACGCTGGAGAGCCTGGTGGCCGGCGAGGTGGTCAACCGCATCACCGTGCCCGACCAGATGCAGCGGGAGTCGGTGGTGGCGCTGGAACGGATGCTGGCGCTGCGGTAATACGCCGCGACACGGCCAAAAATATGAGCGCTCCGGCAATCGTCGGAGCGCTTCAGTTTGCAAGTTCGCAGTCGTGGCATATTGTGTCACGAACCTACCACTGCAAATCAAAAATCCGCTTCCGCACCTCGAACACGAACCCCGGCAGCACGTCCTCCCCATTGACGGTCTCCGGGTTGTCCAGTACCTCCGGCATCACGCCTGGCCAGTAGATGTGGACTTGGTGGTTGTAGGGATCAATCAACCAGGCCAGTTGCGTGCCGTTGGCGACGTACTCCGCCATTTTGAGGCGCATTACCCGCAGGTCATCGATGTGGGTGCGAAGTTCCGCCACGAATGCCGGGCAGAACAGCAATATATGGTCCAGCGGTGGCTTGTTGTCCATCAGCTGTTCCGCAGAAATCCAACAAACATCCGGCGAGTAGCGCGAACCGTTGGGCAAGCGGACGCCAAGATTGAACCCACCCGCTTGGCCGCCATAGCTTTCAGCCCATTGGGCAAGGGCAAAGCCAAAATCTCCTTGAGCCTTTGACCCATCCCAACCCGGGAAAGGCGATATCAGCAACGCCCCTTCTGAGTTGATCTCCAGATTGCCAATCACGTCCTTGTTGGCCCGGTTGAACCTGATCCACCAGTCATCCAACTCGTAATCGGAGAGATCAGACAGCAGTTCCAGGATCGGGCGGAAGTCCCAGACGCACTGGCGCCGGCGTGCTTTCACCGGCGAACCAGCCCGCGGTGCGTAGCGATTCTGGCTCCACGTCTGGAAGGTAGTTGGTCATCTCTTGGCCTCCCTTTACGCCGCATCGTCCAGGCAGTCGCGGAGGGGGCGGTTGATACAGGAGAAGATGGGGGTGTCCCTCAGGGTGTAAGGGCGGGCCTTGGACTCGCGGAGATCCATGACCAGGTCGAGGAAGGTGCCGGGCTCGTCGGTCTCGAAGCCCAGGATGAACTCGGGGTCGTCGAGGCCGAAGGAGTAGGCGGTGGAGATCTTGACCTGGGGATACTTGTGGCCGATGACGAAGTGCTCGTTCATCATCTCCTGGCGCGTGTCCTTGGGCAGCTGGTACCAGTCGTGGGTCTTCCAGAAGGGATACATGAAGAGGTAACGACGGCCGATCATCCGCATGGACGCCGCGTCGCCGGCGCCTTCCTGTCCCTCGTGCTGGTGGTCGTCGATGTAGGGCGAGCGGCGGGTCATGCCGAGGTAGGAGTGCGGGGTTTCCAGGTAACCGCCCAGGCGCGTGCCGTTGAGGCGCGCCGCCATCTCGTTGATGGGCTCCAGCTCGGGGCACACGCCCCACAGCATGAAATCGGTGTCTCCCCGGGCGCCCACCAGGGTGTAGGTGTTCAGGGCGACCCGGTCGGAGTGCTCGGCGGCCACCGCGGCGAACTCATCCTTGCCGGCCTCGCGCTCGGCGGCGGGCAGGCGGCGCCATTCGGGCTGCACCTTGAAGAACGTGTACTTGACGAAATCGCGTCGCGGGTCGGCCATCGGAGGTCTCCTTGGGTTGGACTGGGATCGTGATGGCTCATTGTAGCACCGGCCCCCAACGGTCGGGTTGAGGGCGCGCCGGATGGGTTACAATCACCGCCGTGCGCGACGCCGGCGAGCGTCGCCGCCATCACAGGAGGGACACTGATGGTAACTATCGGAGAGGGCCAGTTCACCTACGAGGTGCAGGAAGGCTGGGGTCAGCTTCCGCCCGGCTATGCGTTCAGAGAGGTGGCTGCCGTGGGCTGCGACGAGGACGACAACGTCTACGCCTTCAATCGCGGCGAGCATCCCATGATCGTGTTCGACAAGGACGGCAACTTCATCGAGTCCTGGGGCGAGGGCGTGTTCCCGCGAGCCCACGGGGTCACCATGTCCCCCGATGGGACCATGTTCCTGACCGATGACGGCGACCACACCGTGCGCAAGTGCACGCTCAACGGCGAAATCCTGCTGACCCTGGGCGCCAGCGGCCATCCCTCGCCCTTCATGTCCGGCGACCCGTTCAACCGCTGCACCCACGTCGCCATTGATCCGCGCAACGGCGACTTCTACGTGTCAGACGGCTACGGCAACGCCCGGATCCACAAGTACAGCCCGGACGGCCGGCTGATCTTCTCCTGGGGAAAATCCGGCAACGGTCCGGGTGAGTTCAACATCGCCCACAACATCGGCACCGACCGGGACGGCTTGGTGTACCTGGCTGACCGCGAGAACCACCGGGTGCAGGTGTTCAATCCCGACGGCAGGTTCATGGGACAGTGGAACGATATGTCCCGACCCTGCGGTCTGTACATCGACCAGGACGCCGGCCTGGTGTACATCGGCGAACTGGGCTCGGCCATCGGCCCCAACTCCCAGGCCACGGGCCTCGGCCCCAGGGTCAGCGTCTATGACACCGAGGGCCGACAGCAAGCCAGGGTGGGCGACGGACCCGAGGGCGAAGCGCCCGGCCAGTTCATCGCGCCCCACGGGGTCTGTCTCGACTCTGCGGGTAACATCTACGTGGGCGAGGTCTCATGGACCCACACCGGGCAGCATCTGGACCCGCCCCGGGAAATTCGCTCCCTCCAGAAGCTCGTCAAAACCGCCTGAATTAATCGACATCGATATACAGGATAGTCAGGATGTATCGATAAAAATCAACCATCCTGTTCATCCTGTTCATCTATGTAAAAGAGAACAATGCTATGGAAATTCGCATCGGGAGCCTGTCCCGTGACGCCAACGAGGCCATCGGCGCGGCCCTGGTCATCGACGTGTTCCGCGCCTTCACCACGGCGGCCATCGCCTTCGACCGGGGCGCGGCGCGCATTACCCTGGTGGCGGAAGTGGACGAAGCGTTGGAGATTCGACGCAACAATCCGGCCATCGCCGACATCCTGATGGGCGAGGTGGAGGGCCGCCGGCCCGAGGGGTTCGACTACGGCAACTCGCCCTACGAGGCGTCATCCGTGGATTTCGCGGGCAAGAGCGTCGTGCAGTCCACGCGCGCCGGGACGGTGGGCACGGCGGCGGCGGGCGCGGCCGGTTGCGACCCGATTTACGTAACCTCCTTCGTGGTGGCTGGCGCAACGGCACAAGCGTTACTGGCCGAGGACCCGCAGCCCGAGTTGGTAACGATCCTCGCCATGGGCGACCAGGGCGTGAATCGGTCCGATGAGGACGAGCACTGCGCCCTGTACCTGCGCAACCGGCTGGAGGGACGCAATCCCGATCCGGAAGCCCTGCGCAAGCTGATCATGGCCGGGGGCGCGACGCAAAAGTTCTTTGACGACGCGCAACCGCAGTTCCACCCTCGTGACGTGGGTCTTGCCTTGGAGGTCGATCGTTATCCCTTCGCTATGCGGGTGACCCGGGAGGATGGCCTGCTGGTGGCGCGGCGCGCCGGTTGAGGCCACGGACGGGGCCGGAGTGGAGCGGGCCGGTTTGATCCCGTAACTGGGCGGCATCATTGCCGCCCTATTTGTTTGCCGAACGCGGCAAGGTTACCGGTGCGTTGTCGCTCGGGCCATCCCACGCGGGAGGCCAGATACGCCGAAACCCGCCGGGGCCTCACTATGCGCCAAGTCCATTGGTTGGGGTTCAATAAGCGTGTTTCATACGCTTTCTATGAATCCAACCAATATCGAACCCTGGCTCAACCGAATCCACTGCGACGATTGCCTTGCGGCCATGGGCCGGATGCCGTCGGCGTCGGTGAATCTTGTGGTCACCTCGCCGCCGTACAACCTGCTGAACAGCAGCGGCAACGGGATGAAAAACGGCAACGGCGGCAAGTGGTCGCGCGCCACCCTGATGCTGCAGCGGGGCTACGCCGAGCACGGCGACAGTATGCCCCACGAGGACTACGTGGAATGGCAGCGCGAGTGTCTGCGGGAGATGCTACGGGTGCTCACTCCCGACGGGGCCATTTTCTACAATCACAAGTGGCGCGTGCAGCGGGGCCTGCTGCAGGACCGGGCCGACATCATGGACGGTTTCCCCGTCCGGCAGATCATCATCTGGCAGCGATCCGGCGGGTTCAACCACAACCCGGGATATTTTCTGCCCACCTACGAGGTGATCTACCTGGTGGCCAACCCGAAGTTTCGGCTGGCGCCCAAGGCCGGCGGCATCGGCGACGTGTGGCGGATCCGACAGGACCGGGGCAACCCGCATCCCGCGTCTTTCCCGGTGGAACTGGCGCGGCGAGCCATCGCCGCCACCACCGCCGAGGTGGTGCTGGACCCGTTCATCGGCAGCGGCACCACGGCCATCGCCGCCCTGATGGAGGGGCGCCAGTACGTTGGCATCGACCTGTCCGACGAATACTGCCACCTGGCCCGCGAACGCATTGCTGTAGCCGCCGCCGAGCTGAGCCTATCAGACACCGAACCGGCGCC
This sequence comes from Dehalococcoidia bacterium, assembly GCA_034420475.1. GTDB lineage: Bacteria > Chloroflexota > Dehalococcoidia > Lucifugimonadales > UBA3495 > Bin87. The sequence continues at coordinate 68,367 of DAOULH010000087.1, read as the reverse complement.
GGCAGCGCCCTCGGCCCTCGAGGTGCGGGAGATGTTGCAGAGGACGCCGGTCGACAGGGGTTCAGCGCAACGCTAGTTTCCGGCTCCGGCCGATATTTATGTGGTTGGGGTCGCGGCAACTCTCACCCGTACCCAATTTCCGTAAGCCTGTCATTGCGAGGCCCTTGCGCCGTGGCAATCCCGTTGGTGTAGCGACGGTCCTGGCCGCAACGAGATTGCCGCGCTGCGCTCGCAATGACAAACCGGGTACGCGTGAGCGCGGCAACTCCCTTGCCGGCGCATCCTGCGGTAAGATGGCGATATCCGATACTGGAGTTGACCGCCATGACCATCACTGCTGCCAACCCCGCCTCCATAACCGCCCACGATCTGAAAAGCGCGATCCCTCCCCTGGACGGCGAGATCAATCTGCCCGGCCTGAAAGCCGACGTTCGCGTTTGGCGCGATCAATGGGGCATCCCGCACGTGCGCGCGTCCAACGAGCATGACGCCTGGTTCGCCCAGGGGTTCGTCACCGCCCAGGACCGGCTGTGGGCCATGGAATACGACCGCCGCCGCGCCGTAGGCCGCTGGGCCGAGGCGGCCGGCGAGTCCGCCGTTGGTCAGGATATGCAGATGCGCCGGCACCGGCTGGAGGATGCGGCCCGGGCCGATTGCAAGGCGGCCGGCCCTCGCGCAAAGGCCATGCTGGAAGCCTACGCGGCCGGCGTCAACGCCTTCATAGACAGCGACGCGCCGCTGCCGGCCGAGTACGCCATCGCCGGTATTGAGCCCGAGCCGTGGGAGCCGTGGCACAGCCTGGCCATCTACAAGGTGCGGCACATCTTCATGGGGGTATTCGAGACCAAGGCGTGGCGGGCGAGACTGGTAAAGGCATTGGGAGCGGAGCGCGCCGCCGCGCTGTTTCCATCGTATCCTCCGGGCCAGCCGGTGATCATTCCCACCGGCGCCGACTATGACGGCGCGGTGGACTTCGGGCTGGAACAACTGCTGCAACACGCCGCGAACCTGAATCTCATCGGGGAGATGGACAGCGGCTCCAACTCGTGGGCCATCGGACCGGAGCGGACGGCCACCGGCCGGGGGTTGCTGGCCGGCGACAGCCACCGGGGCCTGGATACGCCCAGCGTCTATTACCAGAACCACCTGGCTTGCGACGCCTTCGACGTGGTGGGCAACTCCTTCGCCGGCGTACCCGGCTTTCCGCACTTCGGACATAACCAGTGGGTGGCTTGGAGCGTGACCCACACCGCCGCCGACTACCAGGACCTGTACATCGAGCTGTTCAACGACGCCGACCCGTCCCTATACCAGCACCAGGAGGACTGGTACAACGCGGATGTGCGCGATGAGGTCATCAAGGTGAAGGATGGCGATGACGTACACCTGCGGACGTGGGCGACGCATCACGGGCCGGTGGTGGGCGGCGATCCGATGTCCGGCTACGGTTTGGCCCTGCGGTACACGTCCGGCGACGGCGGTGATCCGTGGACGGATATCCTGCCGGCCATGCTGGAGGCCACCAGCGTGAATGAGTTGGCCGATGCCATGGAAGGTTGGGTTGACCCGGTGAACAACTTCGTGATGGCCGATGTGCACGGCAGCATCGGCTACCAGTGTCGGGGCGAGATACCCCGTCGGCCGGGCGACGTGCCGGCTCCGCTGCCGGTCCCCGGATGGGATGGCGAGCACGAGTGGCAGGGCAGCATTCCCTTTGAGGACATGCCGCGCAACATCAATCCGTCCCAAGGCTACATTGTGACCGCCAACAACCGGCCGGTGGGCGAGGACTATCCGTACTACATTTCGATGGACTTCGCGCCCGGCTATCGCGCGATGCGCGTCACCCACGGCGTGGAAAGCGTCCCCAACGCGGCCGCCGCCGATATGGGACGGATCCACGCCGAGCGCGTGTCCATCCCGGCGCAAGCCTACGTCCAGGCGTTGAAGAAGCTGGATGTACCCGATGATCCAACCACTGCGGCGGCATTGCGGAGGATGCAGGGCTGGTCCGGCAGTATCGACCCCGGCGCGGTTGAGCCGACCATCTACAGCGCCATGCGCGACGCTCTGCTTTGGCGTTTGCTGAAGCACAACATCGGGGAAGACCTGGCGGCCCTGGGCTGGCAGCCGGCCGACCGGGGCCGTGGCGTCTTCCTCAACCGCTTCAAGAACCTGATGACCGACGCCATTGCCGCCGGCGACACCGACCTGCTGCCTGACGGGGAAGACTGGAACAGTGCGCTGACCACGGCCTTGCAAGAGGCGGTGCGCACGCTGACGGCAAAGTTGGGATCTGACATCGCCGGATGGCAGTGGGACCGGGTACACCGGGCGCGGCCGCAGCATCCGCTGTCCCTGGCGATGCCGGAGTTGGGCGGCTTGCTGGACCCGCCGGAGATACCCACCGGCGGCGACGGCGACACCCCATGGGCCGGCTCCTACGCGCCGGGCGACCTGGCCACCGTGGGCGGGTTATCGGTGTTCCGCTACGCCTACGACCCGGCCGATTGGGATCGCTCGCTGTGGGCCGTGCCGCTGGGAGCTTCTGGACATCCGGGCAGTGAGCATTACTCCGACCAGTCCGAGATGTGGAGCAAGGTGCGCATGGCGCCCATGCTGTACGACTGGGAACGTATCAAAGCCGCCGCGGAGACGGAGCAGAGGCTGGGGGTTGGGCAAGTGCTGGAATAGCAACATGACGGTGTTGAGGATTTGAATCATGGCAGTGGTTCCGCTCGATTCAAGAAGGTTTACTGCGCTGCGCGTTCTCGCGGTCGTAATCCCAATCGGCCTCGCCATGGGTGGAACTGCTGCGGTACTTTTCGCAGTACCGCAGGTTAACGACACATTGAAACTTGCGCTAGAAGAAGGCGGAGCAGCCTTTCGATGGCTGGTGATATTGCCGTCGTTTCTGATGGCGGCAGTTGCCACACTCCTTGTGGCAAAGATCCTATGGAGTGCTAGCGGACCATCGGAATCGCACAGCGACGATACAGGCAACACAGACTTGGAATGATGGCTAGGCAATGGACCTTTCTGGGGTGGATTTGGGTCGTAGGGTTCACGGTTATGGGGCTGGGTATCCTGTTCGTCCCTCGGTCATCAAGCAGCTTGGGCCCGGTCAAGGAACAGCCCTTTTACTGGTTGCCGCCAGCATCTTGTTTACCGCCGTTTTACCAACTCTCGGGACTACCGAAAACCGCATGGCTTCCTCTGCGGGCGTACTCACTGAGATATTTGGTTACGCAGGGACGCTGATCATCCTGGGTGGGGAAAACCCAATTCTCGCGGCCATCATACTGTCGTACACGATCTACCTGGCGCTGTCCGCATTCATTCTGGTTGCGGTCTTCCACGTGATTCGAACGATCTTCTCCCAACTTGGGACCTACTCCTCTCGCAGGTGCGGCGCCACTCGGTCGGCGAAGAGCTCCAGGTTGGCGATGCCGTCGTCCAGCGGCATACCGGGCCACATCATGCGGAAGCAGCCGTGGGACATGCCCAGCGCACGGTAGCGGGATAGCTCCTCCACCACCTCGTCGGGATTGCCGATGACGAAGCGGTCGCGGGCCAGGTCCTCGAAGGGTTCGCGGAAGTTCTCCTCGCCGGGCAGGGCCTTGTCCTGGCCCCACTGGGCGTAGGCCTCGTACTTGCCGCCCAGGTAGGGCGCGGCGTTGGCGAAGGCCTCCTCGTGGGTGCGTCCCACGAAGACCTCCCGACCCAGGGGCAGGCGGTCGGGCGCGCCCGAGTTGGCGGCTCCGGCCGCCTCGTGGTACATCTCAACCTGCTGGCTGATGGTGTCGAACTTGGCGTGGGGGTTCACGTACCAGGTGTAGCCCATGCGGGCGGCGCGGGTGATGGCGGCGTCGCTGTTGGCGGCCACCCACACCGGCGGGTGGGGCTGTTGCACGGGACGGAGCATCAATTGGGCGTCCTTCAGGCGGAAGTACTGGCCCTCGTAATTCACCTTCTCGCCGGACCACAGCAGGCGCATGGCCTCCAGGCACTCCAGGTAGCGGCTCACGCGGGTTCGGCGGGGCACGCCGAAGTTGTCGTATTCCTCGTCACGATAGCCCAGGGCGGCGCTGAGGGTGAAGTTGCCTCCGGTAATCACGTCCATGGTGGCCACCCGTTCCGCCAGGTCCACCGGGTGATGCAGAGGCACCAGCATGGTGGCCACCAGGCCCATGCCCCGGGCCTCCGCTGAGATGCGGGCCAGCAGCGGCATCGTCTGCAACTGCTGGTAGGGGTCGGTCAGGTAGTGCTGGCCCTGGTAGACCATGTCGAAACCCAGGTCCCGCGCCGCGCCCACGTAGGCGCAGATATCGGCGAAGGCCTGCTGCATGTCGGCGCCGGCCGGCTGCTGGGCGATGGCGGATAGGGAGACTCCGAATTTCATGGTTGCTCCAGGGGGAAAGGGGTAGAATGCGATGACGGGCTACCGGCGCAAGGTCGGCGGGTGTTCCTGCGGAGTGTCGTCGGGCAACTCGTCGTCAACGAATTTGACGCCGGCGGCGCGTTGTCGCGCTTTCCACGCTTCAAACCGCGCTTTGGCTGCTGTACTAGCCGCTGCATAGGCGATTGCTTTGCTTTCCTTCATGCCGATCTCATACCCGGCTTGCCACTGGGCTTTGAGCAGCGGTTTAAACAGAAATTCCAGCACCTTCACGGTGAGCCGGAGGGACGGCACAGCGACGCTACTGGTCGGAAACTGAGGATTCGTCGTTTTCGGGTTCATCCTCCTCCTCGCTAAACCGGACGCCGGCAGCCCGCTGTCGCGCTTTCCATGCCTCAAATTCTGCTTTGGCTTCCTCGCGGCCGGCTTCTCGCTGGGCGTCGAGCAGCGGCTTCATCAAAATTTCCAGTAGCGCCATGATGCGATTGCCTCCGATGTGGCTTATCGCCAGAACTGCGAGGGTCACCGCCGGGTCAATATGAGTTGTAGTGACGGCTCTATCCAGGATGTTGGCGGCGACCAGCAGGTGCCCAAGTTGCCCCAACTCCGTATGGCGGAGCAGCGTGGCTACCGCCATTATAAACTCTGCCGTGGTTACGGCGGGTGGGGCGACGCGGGATACCCACCACCGCGGGGAATGCCGCGCTGGCGGATTTACGAGGGTGTCGCCGAGCGCTCGCGCGAAACTCATCAGGTATCTCCCGCGAGGCGCTCGACTCCTGCTAGCCGGTCAATTCCCTCCCCAGCAGGTCAATGGCGGCCTGCACCGCGCCGTGCTTGGTGGCGTCGCGGTCGCCGCCCACGCGGATCTCGATGGCGGCGTCCTCGCCGTCCTTGACGGCCAGGCCGATCCAGAAGGTGCCGATGGGCAGACCGCTGCGGCCCGCGGCCGGGCCGGTGACGCCGGTGGTGGACAGCGCGTAATCCGTCCCGGTGAGCTCCAACGCGCCCCGCGCCATGGCTATTGCCATTTCCCGGCTGACGCTGCCGGCGGTCTCATAGAGCTCGTCCGGCACCCCGAGGATCTTCTCCTTCAGCCCGCCGGTGTAGGCGACGACGCCGCCCGGGAAAAACCGGGACGCGCCCGGGATGGTGCCCAGCGTGTAGCCGAGCAGGCCGTTGGTGCAGGCCTCGGCCACGGACACGGTCTGTCCGCGTTCCAAAAGTATTTCCGCCACCTGTGCTACTTCCACGATGCTGCCTCCTGAAGGTGCAAGCGATTAGACATCCATCATCTTGTCGGGCGACATCAGTTCCCAGAATTCGATGCGGTTGCTCTCCACCAGCGGCCTGATCTGCCCGCCCACTTCCAGGGCGGCCGCGGGCAGTTGATTGTCGCCGCGCATGGGCGACATCAGCGCCTCGTCAGTCCATTCGAGAATGACGACGTCCTGTTCCGCCGGCGTGGTGGCGCCATTGAAATAAACCCGGAACTCGCTGCGCTGGCCGGCGTCGTGGTAGATCTGGGCCTGCTTCTGGAGCAGGCTGGCCACGCGGCGGGCCTCGCCGGGTTTGGTCTTGAAGATTCTTCGCAGTACGTACATGTTCTTCTCCTTTTGGCAAATTTCAATTTGCATTGAGCCTGTTCTGTTGATTCAGGCGTCCGCTTCATAGTCGTTGACTAGCGCCACCAGTCGGTTCACAAAGCGGTGAACGATGGGCCGGTCGGCTGTGATCTCGTAGTCCTCCATCTCATCGTGAAAGAAGTTCTTGTGGAACTTTTCCGCAGCGACGAATCCGGCGGACAGAAAAGGGTCATCGTAGACGTCGGCCAGTCGGATGGTCGCGTTCTTGGTGGCGCGGTGGCTGCGATATTGCCAACCCCGCTGCTTGGCGGCAGCGATAACGGCTTGTGTGGCCGCGCCGTAGAGTTTTTCCGAACCTTGTCGACGGTCTCCCGAGTCGAATTCACGGTCCGACTGTGCCAGGAAGGCAACGGCCTGTTCGACGCATTGGGCGACGGCATCGTCTCCGACGGTAGCCATCGTCGCCTCCTTGTGAAAATGATAGCTGGTGTATCAGCGCGAATATCATACCTGAATTTCTGTCCGGCAGACGGCCGGCCAGGGCGCCGGAGGCTATAGCTCCATCCCGGGCCGGCGGGTCGCCGTTATGACCCGCCGCGTCGGAATGCCGGGCCACCCGGCGGCGGTGCCCGCAAGCGGTTAATCGTTGCCCGGACTGGCGGCGGAGGCTTCGCCGGTCAGCGGCTCGGGCTCTGCGGACTGATCGGCTGCTGCGGGCCGGCCTGACCGGATCCCAAACAAGCGCAGCACGCGGCGGTAGGCGTTGGGGATGGATTCCTCGAAGAGCATGTAGACCACCGGAACCGCTACTAAGGTGAGGAAGGTGGAGCTGATCAGGCCGCCGATGACGACCGTGGCCAGTTCCGCGCCCACCAATCCGGCCGAATCGCTTAGCGAAAGCGGGATCAACGCGAGGATGGTGGTAAATGCGGTCATCAGGATGGGCCGCACGCGGGTGCGGCCGGCGGACATCACTGCCTCCAGTGGCTCCAGGCCGGCCCGGCGCTGCTGGTGTACGAACGTGAGCAGCACGATGGCGTTGGTCACTACGATGCCCACCAGCAGCAGGAACCCCATCAGCGCGGGCAGGCTCAGCGACCGGTCGGTGATCACCAGCGCGATCAGCGCGCCCACCACGGCCAGGGGCATACTCAGCACCACGATGAAGGGTATCTTCAACGAGCCCAGGGTGGCCACCATCACCAGGTACACCAGGGACACGCCGATGACCATGGCGACGTAAACGTTGTTGAACTCTTCGCGGATGTCGCTGAAGGTGCCTCCGGATCGCACGGTGACGCCCGGGGGCAGGGGCGTGGCGGCGACGATGGCGTCGACGCGTTCGCCGATGGCGCCGGCGTCCCGTCCGGCCAGGCCGCCGGAAATGGTGGCGGAACGGTGGCCGTTGTAGTGAGTGACCACGCTGGGCCCGACGGTGCTGCGGGTGTCGGCGATGCTGCCCAACGGAATGGCGCCGGCGTTGCTGCCGATGGGCAGGAGCGGGAGATCCGACGGGTCGTCCACGGCTTCCGCAACCGCGCGCACCACCACGTCCAGGGTTTCGCCGCCTACGTCGATCTCGGCGACGTCGCTGCCGCGCATCCAGGTGCGGATCTGGTTGGCGACGCTCATGGTGGACAGGCCGTAGCGTCCGGCGGCGTCGGGGTCGATGGCGATGGTCAACTCCTCTCTGCCGTCCACGATGTTGGTCTGAACGTTGCGCACGCCGGGGTCGCGCTCCACTGCGGATTTCAGCCGGTCGGTGGCGATGCGCACGTCTTCGTAGTTGGCGCCGGTGAGGGTGAGGCGCAGGCCGCCGCCGCGTCCCGGCCCGCCGCTGTCCGCAAAGACCCGGGTGGTGACGCCGCGCTTTTCCGGCAGGGCGTTCCTGATCCGTTCGTCCAGGTCGTCCGGAGCGTTCTCTCCCAGCAGGACATTGAAACCGGCCCGGTCGAAGGCAGCGTCGGCGGTGGACCCGAAGCTGCGACTGCTGGCGCCCAGGGTCACCTGGTAACTCTCGGCGGCTCCCATGGCGACGAACTCGTCCAATATGCCTTCGACGACGCTTACTTCCTCCACCAATTGGATCGTAGAAGGATTGCCGCTGAGGTTCAGGTCGATGCGGATGCCCTCGGTTCGTCCTTGTGAGAACAGTTCGACGGGCAACTGGCGGATGAGCGTCAGGCTGGCCAGCACCACCAGGACGCTGACGATGGCGGTGATCAGCCGGTAGCGCAGGGCCACGCGCAATACGGGGGTGTACAGCTTCTGCAGGTAGGTGTCGCCCCGGGGGTTTTCGGGATCATCCACCATGTCGCCGGCGCGCAGAAACCAGGACGCCAGCACCGGAACGGCGGTCAGGGCGACCAGGGTGGACGCCAGCAGGGAAACGCAGACGGTCTGGGCAAAGGGAGAGAAGAATTGCCCCACCACTCCCGGCAGGAAGCCCAGCGGAACGAATACCGCCACGGTGGTCAGGGTGGACGCCACGACGGGTGGGCTGACCTCCTGGGTGGCGGCGATCACGGCCACGGCGCGGGGACTGCCCTCCTGGATGTGCCGGTAGATGTTCTCCAGCACCACGATGCTGTCGTCAACGATGCGGCCGACGGCGATGGCCAGGCCGGCCAGGCTCATGAAGTTCAGCGTCCAGTCGAACAGAGCCATGACCAGCATCGTTATCATCACGCTGAGGGGGATGGACAGCGCGATGATGATGGTGGGCCGAATGGCGTTGGCGATGCCGGCGAAAGGGCGCGGCCGCAGTTGCAGCAGGAACAGGAACACCGCGGCCACGGCGAAGCAAAAGCCCTGGAGACCCTGCCCGAGAACTTTGCCCAGTTCCTCTTCCAGACGGGGAGCCTGGCTTTCCACCACCAGGATTTCCAGGTCGGGCGGAAGCTGCTCGTGCAGTTCCGCCAGCAACTCATCGATGGCATGGGTGATTTCGATGGTGTTGCCGTCGCCGGTCTTGTGAACGCTCAGGCTGACGCTGGGCTGGCCGTTGGTGCGGGAGATGGTGGTGGCCTCCGGCGTGGCAACCCGCACGTCGGCAACTTCCGACATCCGGATCGGGGTGGCGTTGTTGCCGGAGGGGCGCGGGGATGCCGGGGTCCCGCCGGGGCGGGAAAAACCAACCGGCAGGTTCCGCAGGGTATCCAGGTCGGTGTAGCCATGGAAGGCGCGGACTGTCACGGTGCCGTCGCTGGTGTCCAGGCTGCCGGCGTTAACGTCCACCGAATTGCCCTGCAGGGCGCCGATGACATTCTGCATGGACAATCCGTAAGTATTCAGCAGTGTGGGGTCCACCGTGACGACGACCTGCTCATTGACGCCGCCCTCAATGTCCACCTCAAACACGCCCGGCACCGCCTGGATCGGTGGCGCTATCTGCCGCTCCACGATTCGGAGCAACTCAGGAATATCCCGCTGACCCGATACGCTCAATTCCGTGACCGGGCGCCGGTTAGGGGTGAGCTCGAATACCCGGGGTTCGCCGGCGGCGTCCGGGAGCCGAAGACCGGATACCCGGCTGACGATTTCCGCCTCCGCCTCCTCGATGTCCACGTTGTTTTCGAAGCTGGCCCTCACCTGGGAGCGGTTAGACCGTGACGTGGACGTCACTTCTTCGAGGCCCTCCATGCCGATGATCAGGTCCTCAATGGGTTTGGTGACCTCCTGGGAGACCTGGTACGGCGTGCCCTGCTGATAGGAAGTCGAGACGTTGATGACGCGCAGGCTGATCTCCGGGAAAAGCTCCTGCTGCAACTGCTGGTAGGCGTAGATCCCGCCAGCCAGCACCAGGATCAGGATCATGACGGTGACCGTCCGACTTTGCAGGGCCAACTTGGTCAGAATTATCATATCGGTCTCCCGACGTCAGGCTGAAAGTACATGACAATCATTGGATTTATGAAACCCAGTGTGCGTTAGCGATTTCGCTTCGGATCTGGCGTATGGGCTTCTGATTACGTCGGTGTTCAACGCTTGCGCAGCAGGGTCAGGAACTCGCGGTTGCCGGCGTCCCCCGTAATCGGCGACGGGATTGTATCGAGCAGGATGACATCATCGCGGGAGGCCAACCAATCCTGGACCCTGACGAGGATGTCGTCGCGGAGGGCGTCGCTCCGGACGATACCGCCCCGGCCGACCTCGCCGCGGCGGGCCTCGAACTGCGGCTTGATGAGCGCGATGGCGCAGCCGCCAGCCTTGAGATGCGACAAGGGCTCGGGCAACGCCATGGTCAGCGATATGAAAGAGACGTCGGCGACCAGGAGATCGACCGGCTCGGGCAGGTCAAAGGGGTAGCGGGCGTTCAATTTTTCCATGCAGACGACGCGAGTATCCTGGCGCAGCCGGTAGTGCAGCTGGCCGTGTCCGACGTCAACCGCGTAAACGCGGGCCGCGCCGCGCTGGAGCAGGCAGTCGGTGAACCCACCGGTGGATGCGCCCACGTCCAGGGCGGTGATCCCGTCGAGGCGTATGCCGTGGGGCTGCGCCCAGGTGTCCAGGGCATGGGCCAGCTTGACGCCGCCGCGACTGACGTAGGGCAGCCGCTCGCGCAGTTCCAGGGGCGTGTCGGGTTCCAGGAACGTGCCGGCCTTCGGCACCGGACCCGACGGCGACAGCACCGCGCCGGCCATGATCAGAGCCTGCGCCTGCTCGCGGCTTTCTACCAGTCCCCGCTCCACCAGCAGCACGTCGGCGCGTTGACGGGTCTGCTTGCGCGGTTTCCGCTGCGGAGAGCCTGGCATGGAATCGACCGTTATTCGCCGATGAAATTGGGTCGGCGTTTTTCCAGGAAAGCGCGAAAACCCTCGTGGTAGTCGCGGGTGTCGAACTGGGTCAGGGGCAGGTCGGCCTCTTCGGGCGTGAGGTCCAGGGAGGGTTTGGCCAGCACCTGGTTCATAGTCTTCTTGTTGACGGCGTGGGACAGGGGAGCCAGCGCCGCGATGTCGGCGGCCAGCTTGTAGGTGACCTCTTCCAGCCGGTCGGCGGGAACGACCTGGTTGACCAGGCCGATGCGCAGGGCCTCGTCGGCGTCCAGCAGCCGCCCCGACAGGAGGATGTACAGGGCGTTGCCCTTGCCCACCAGGTTCACCAGCCCGTACATCTCCCGGTGGCCGATGGTGATGCCCAGGCGCGCCACCGGGATGCCCAGGCGACTTCCCGCGGCGGCGATGCGGAGGTCGGTGGCCACGGCGAGCTCGCAGCCGCCGCCGGCGGCGAACCCGCGGATCATCGAAATCACGGGCGTGCCGATCTCTGCCACGGTTTCCAGCAGGCCGTCCACGGCGGCGTTGTACACGCGCCCCTTGGTCGAGTCGCTGCGGTGCTGCTCGAAGTCGCTGATGTCCGCGCCGGCGGAAAATGCCTCGTCGCCGGACCCCGTTATCACGACGCAGCGCACGTCCCGGTCGGCGTCCAGATCGCGCAGCAGCGAGGTCAGTTCCACCCACATATCCAGGGAGATGGCGTTGCGCTGGGCCGGCCGGTTGATGGTCACGGTGGCAACGGGCGGCTCCCGTCGGACGAGGATGTATCCGTTGGCATCCACCGGAATATCGGAGGCTCGGTTCTGTACGGCGGCGGTGTCGGTCATGCGTGGGCACTCCTGGGGTTGGTCAAGCTGCGAGGGCGCGAAAAGCCTATCGGCGCGAGGGTGTGTAAGTCAACAGCGGCTCTCCTCACGCGTACCCGGTTTGTCATCGCGAGGAGGGCAGCGACGTGGCGATCTCGTTCCCGCGGCGGCGTCCGTTGCCCTGACGAGATTGCCGCGCTGCGCTCGCAATGACAATTCCAGCGAAACCGGGTACGCGTGAGCGGCCCCGCCATTTCCGATCAGGTTACGCGGGTTGATAGCCGCCCGTAGCCGATTCCTGCTTTGTTCATTCAATCGCCTGATGAAAACGATAAACATCTATTATGGAGAATAATTTTGCGAAAATCGCTCCAATTGGTTGACTATACGAATAATTAGTATTACATTTGCGCGGGCAAATCACCGTTCCAACCACAGCAGTATGCACGTGAGCTTTCGCAGACTTCCACCGGGCCAGGCGCACCCACCACGCGAGGAAGAGGAGTTATGATGTCGAGATACCTGAAACCAACCTTGATTGGCAGCGTGGTTTGCGGCCTTCTGCTGGCGGCAGGTTTCGCCTGCGGCGGCGCCGAGACGCCGGCGCCCACCGCCGTACCGGCCGCGGCGCCCGCTGCCAGCGAGGCCACCACGGCTCCTGCCGCTCCGGCTGCCGCTGCCACGGTCGCGCCGACTCCCTCCGCCACTCCTCCTCCCGAGGCCACGCTGCGGCCGACCAATACCCCGGTGCCCACCGCGGTGGCCCGGGTCGTCGCGACCCCGACCCCCAGCGCAGCCGCACCCAAATACGGCGGCACCGTGCGTATGTCCGCTTACGCGGACACGAAGGACTGGGACCCGCTGGGTTCTGCGTCGCTGTCCAGCGTGATTTCCTACTCCCAGCTGTACAACCAGATCGTGCAGTTCGATACCACCAACACCCAGGAAGTGGTCGGCGACCTGGCCGAGAGCTGGGAGCTGAGCCCCGACGGGAAGCAGTACACCTTCCGCATCCGCGAGGGCATCAACTGGCACGATGGGACGCCGTTCACCGTGGATGACATCATCTACTCCATGCACCGGTACGGGAACCCGTGCAACGCCACCGGACGCTCGGGCCTGTGGCGTAACTACGCGGTGAGGATGGAAGTGGTGGACGTCGTGGAAAAGGCCGACTGCACCCCGACCAACGCCGACGACGTGGTTACGGCGGTGGACGACAACACCATCCGGTACAACCTGGCCTTCGCCTCCGGGGCGTTCATCAAGTTCCTGGCGGTGGATTACGTCAAAATCCTGCCCCGTCACCTGCTGGAGGACGAGTCGGTGGACCTGAACCAGGGCGAGCACGTCGTTGCCAGCAATGCCGGCTCCGGTCCCTTCATCCTGGAGGAGTACCGCTCCGGCAACTCCTACTTCGTCAACAAGAACCCCAACTATTTCAAGGAGGGACGCCCCTACTTCGACCGGATCGAGCACTACATAATCACGCAGCCGGCCACGCTGATGGCCCAGGTTGAAGCGCGGCAGATCGACATGGCCAACGCCGGCTCCACCAACCTCGAAGCCCCGGAGTACTACGAACTGGAGCGCATCACCAACGGCGACTACGTGGCCCATGACATCAAGGCCGGCGGCAACTTTGGCCTGATGCTCAACGTCAAGCGGGAACCCTTCGATAACCACCTGGTGCGGCGGGCCATTTACCTGGCCGTGGACCGGCAGAAGGTTGACGAGCGGGCCTTCGGCGGCGCGGGCGTGACCCACTGCCCGCTCATGGACCTGGCCCACACCAACGACGTATGCACCACCTGGCCCGGCCTCCGGCCCAAGGACACGCCGGGCGGGCAGGAGGACATCGCCGAGGCCCAGCGCCTGATGGCCGAAGCCGGGTTCCCCGACGGATTTGAGACCCAGTACACGACGCGGCAGGTTGGCTCGTATCCGCAGCAGTGCTCGGTCATCAAGCAGGATCTGGAGGAATTCCTGGGCATCACCGGCGCCATTGAAACGCTGCCCAGCGCGGCCGGCTACGCCAAGTACGGCACCTCCCGTCCGGCAGACGCGAAGGGAGACTGGGAATTGAGCTGCCAGGGTGAAGGCATGGTGGTGTTCGACCCGGACGCCATTTACGGAGGGGTTTACCTGCCTGGCGCCACCCGCAACTACACTGACTGGTCACACCCGAAAGTCACCGAATGGTTCGAGGCGCAGAAGGTGGAACTCGATCCCGAAAAGCGGCGGGAAATCAACAAGGAAGCAGAGCTGTGGCTGGCCAGCTTCGAGGACAACCACTGGGTGAACCTGCTCCTCGGTCAGCTCTTCTGGCTGGTCCACAAGGACATCAAGGGATTCAACGCGCCGATCACCGTGCAATACGGGTTCAAGCACGAGGACCTTTGGCTGGACCGCTAGGGATCGGGATCACGCCATAGCGGTGACCAAGTTGCCGAAAATCGTACAAATATTGGGGACAGTCATAATGATTGTCCCCAATGATTTACGAAACCGATATATTAATATCTGATAATGCAATAGTGACGTATATCGTTGATTATGAATTGTAACGTGAATGATACCGAAATCTTTCCTTGACATGCCATTGGCACCCGACTAGGATATGCCGCGCTGTGCCGGGTTTGTCGATGCGTATTTGATGGCACGGCGGGTCCGTTCGATATTCGAACGTTTCCCACTCACTGAGGAGGGTTTCGTGTCAATGTCATATAGAATCCGTCCATTGATCGTCACTGCCGCCATTGTTGCGGTTTTCGTAATTGGAACAGCATGCGGTGGCGCGGAAGCGCCAGCCCCGGCCGCTCCGGCAGACACCGGAGCCTCAGCGGGGGCCGCCGCGCCCGCTGCGCCCGCCACAGCGAGCCCGGTCACCGGAGCCAGCGCACCAGGGCCCGGCTCCACGGTAGCGGCTCCCGCGGCTTCAGAGCCTACCCAGCCGCCGGCCAACGCGCCGCCAACCGCTACTCCACCGCCCGCGGCAACGCAGCGGCCCACCAACACTCCGGCGCCCACCGCCATCGCGCGCACCGCTCCGACCCCGCTCCCCAGCGGCCCGGCCCAGACTGGCGGCCTCGTTCGTATGGCGGCCTATGCGGACACCAAGGACTGGGACCCGTTGGGTTCGGCATCCACGTCCAGCGTGATCTCCTACTCCCAGCTGTACAACCAGTTGGTGCAGTTTGACACTACCGTCACTAATGAGGTTGTACCGGACCTGGTGGAAAACTGGAGCCTCAACGACGATGGCACCATCTACACCTTCAGAATCCGGAACGACGTGACTTGGAATGACGGTACGCCGTTCACCATCGACGACGTGAACTACACCTTCCTGCGTTACGGAAACCCCTGCAACAGCACCGGCCGTTCCGGTCTGTGGCGGCGGTATGCGAAGCCGTTGGAGGTTGCAGATCGCGACGCCGGCGACTGCAGCATCACCAATCCGGAAGATGCACTGCGCGTTGTGGACGACCAGACCATCGAGTTCCACCTGGCCTTCGCCTCCGGCGCGTTCATCAAGTTCCTGGCCATCGACTACGTGAAGATCCTTCCCAAGCATCTGCTCGAGGAAGGCGTTGACCTGAACCTGGCCGAGAACATCATCAAGCACAACTCCGGAACCGGCCCGTTCATCCTCGAGTCGTACCAGTCCGGAAACTCCTACTTCGTGAACCGGAACCCCAACTACTTCAAGGAAGGGCGTCCTTACCTGGAGCGCATCGAACACTACATCATCACCACGCCGGCCACCGCGCAGGCGCAGGTGGAAGCGCGCCAGATCGATATGGCCAACGCTGCCACTATGAACCTCACCGCGCCGGAGTATTACGCCCTGGAGCAGCGCACTAACAGCGAGTACGTCGCCCACGACGTTTTCGGTGGCGCAACGCGTGGGTTGATGCTCAACATCAAGCGCGAGCCCTTTACTGATCCCCTGGTGCGCCAGGCCATCAACCTGGCCGTTGACCGCCAGAAGCACAACGCCCGCGGCCTGCACAACGCCGGGCGCGGCCATTGTCCCATGGTGGGTATGGCCAACAGCCTGGAGGAATGCGCCACGTGGCCCGGCATGCGCCCCAAGGATACGCCGGGCGGCCAGGAAGACATCGCCGAGGCCCAGCGCCTGATGGCTGAAGCTGGCTATCCCGATGGATTTGAGATCCAGTACACCGTCCGCCAAGTGGGAACATACGTTGACGAATGCTCGGTCATCAAGCAGGACCTGGAAGATTACCTCAACATCCGGGGCGCTATCGAGGTGCTCCCCAGCGCGGCCGGATACGCCAAGTACGGGACCTCACGCCCCGCCGACGCCAAGGGCGATTGGCAAATCAGCTGCCAGGCCGACGGCATGACCGTGCTGGACCCGGACGCCATCTGGGGCGGTATCTTCCTGAAAGGCGGCACCCGTAACTACACTGACTGGGAAGCCCCCCAAGCCAACGCCTGGTTCGAGGAGCAAAAGGTCGAGCTCGATCCCGAGAAACGCCGCGAAATCAACAAGGTAGCCGAGCGCTGGTTGCACGAATTCTCTGACAACCACTGGGTCAGCCTCACTCTCGGACAGAACTTCTGGGTTGTCCACCAGGACGTGAAGGGCTTCGTGGCTCCACAAACGGTGCAGTACGGCTTCAAGCACGAAGACCTGTGGCTGGATCGGTAGAGCCACCCGCCGGATAGAGTTCCCAACCATAAACGCGGACGAGAGGGCACATGAAGCTGAGAGTGAAACCAACGTTGCTCATTAGTATCGCTGCCAGCGTGTCCCTGGCAATCGGTGTGGCCTGCGGCGGCGCGGAGGAAACTCCCGCGCCCGCCGCCCCGGCGGCCCCGGCCGCGACTGAGGCTCCCGCTGCGGCGGCCCAGGCACCGGCGGCCACCACGGCGCCGGCCGCGCCGGCGGCACCCGCGGCTCAGGGCGCCGATCCGACCCCGACCTTCACGCCTCCGCCGGAGGCTACGATCCGGCCCACCAACACGCCGGTGGCCGAGTACGCGGCGCGGATCGCGCCCACACCTACGCCCTCAGGCCCTCCCCAGCAGGGCGGCACGGTGCGCATGTCGGCCTACGCTGACACCAAGGACTGGGACCCCCTGGGTTCGGCGTCGCTGTCCAGCGTGATCTCCTACTCGCAGTTGTACAACCAACTGGTGCACTACAACAGCGTGGAGACCGACCAGGTGGAGGGCGACCTGGCCACCGACTGGCAGGTCAGCCCGGACGGGCTCACCTACACCTTCAACCTGCACGACAACATCCAGTGGAACGACGGTCAACCGCTGACTTCGGCCGACGTGGTGTACAGCTTCCTGCGGTACGCCAACCCGTGCAACCCATCCGGCCGGTCGGGGCTGTGGCGGCAGTACGCCGTGGCCCTGGAAGTGGCGGATCGGGACGGGGGCGACTGCACGCCCACCAACGCCAACGACGTGATCCGGGCCGTTGACGACCGGACCATCGAGTTCGACCTGCGGTTCCCGTCGGGCGCCTTCATCAAGTTCATGGCGATCGACTACGTGAAGGTTCTGCCGAAGCACCTGCTGGAGCAGGGGATTGACCTGAACCTCTCCGAGAACATCATCAAGCACAACTCCGGTTCCGGCCCGTTCGTACTGGAAGAGTACTCGTCGGGCAACTCCTACTTCGTGAACCGGAACGAAAACTACTTCAAGGCCGGCAAGCCGTACTTCGACCGCATCGAACACTTCATCATCGTTGATACCGCGACCCTGACCGCTCAGATCGAAGGGCGCAACATCGACATGATGAACGGCGGTTTCTCCAACCTGACGCCCCTGGAGTACCTGGAACTCGAACAGCGGATGGAAGGGGAATACGTGATGCACGAGTTCCCGCCCTCGGGCAACTGGGGCTTCATGATGAACGTGAAGCGGGAACCCTTCACCGACCCGCGAGTGCGGAAGGCTATACACCTGGCCGTTGACCGGGACGACCTGAACGAGAAGATCTGGGACGGCACGGCCGGCATCGCCTGCCCGCTGGGAGGCATGGGACACTCCTTCGACGAGTGCTACACCTGGCCCGGCATCCGGCCCAAGGACAGCCCCGGCGGTCAGGAAGACCTGGCGGAAGCCAAGCGACTGATGACCGAAGCCGGATACCCCGACGGGTTTGAGGTCCAATACACCGCGCGACAGGTGGCCGGCTATCCCAAACAGTGCGCCGTGATCAAACAGCAGCTTGAAGATGCCCTGGGCATCACCGGCGACATCGAGACCCTGCCCAGCGCCGCCGGGTACGCCAAGTACGGCACCTCCCGTTCGCCCGATGCGCTGGGTGACTGGATAGTTTCGTGCCAGGGCGAAGGCATGGTGGTCCTTGATCCTGACGCGCTGTACGGCGGCATCTACAACAAGGGCGGAACGCGGAACTATACCGACTGGACACACCCGATGGTGGAGGAGTGGTTCGAGGCTCAGAAGACCGAGCAGGACCCGGACGCCCGTCGGGAGATCAACAAGACCGCAGAACTGTGGTTGAACGACTATTCCGACAACCACTGGGTCAACCTGGGCTGGAACCGGTTCTTCTGGATCGTCCACCGTGACATCAAGGGGTTCCATCCGCCCACCACGGTGCAGTATTTCTTCAAGTACGAAGACTACTGGCTTGATCGTTAGCCAAAGGGATCGCGCTCAAACGTGCTGCTACCGGGACGTTAGGGGGTACACATGAGACAGTACGCTGCCAAACGCATCGGGTTATTCATACCCACCGTGCTGCTGGTGACGGTCATCGTATTCGTGGTGATGCGGCTCATTCCCGGCGACCCGGCGCTGGCCATCCTGAGCGCGGACGACGCGGCCTACACCGAGCAGGAACTACAGGAGCTTCGCGTCGAACTGGGTACGGATCGTCCCATCGTCGTCCAGTACTTCGACTGGATGAGCGGGTTGCTGCGAGGAGACTTCGGCACGTCCTTCTGGTGGAACGGGCCGGTGATGGACCGTCTGGGCGAGCGCATTCCGGTCACTATTGAGCTGGCGATCCTGGGCATCGCCCTGGCCGTCGTCTGCGCTGTGCCCCTGGGGGTGATCTCGGCCATCAAGCCGGACAGCCCAATTGACTACGCATCACGCATCTTCACCCTGGTGGGGATATCGATTCCCACGTTCTTCAGCGGCATCCTGCTTACCCTGATTCTCATTCGGGCTTTCGGGTGGCTGCCGCCGCTGGGGTACGAGAACATCTGGGACGACCCCTGGGCAAACGTCAAGCAGATGATGCTGCCAGCGCTGGCCCTGGGGTTCTACGATATGGCGTTCATCGCGCGGGTGACGCGGTCCTCCATGATGGAGATCCTGCGCGAGGACTACATGAGGACGGCGCGCTCCAAGGGGCTGCGCGAGAGGATCGTGCTGTCGCGCCACGGACTGAAGAACGCCGTGTTGCCCATCCTGACCATCTCCGGATGGCAGTTCGGGAGACTGTTCGGCGGCACGGTGATCATCGAGCGCATCTTCCTGATACCGGGCGTTGGGCAGTTGCTCATTGACGCCGTGTTCCAGCGGGACTTCCCCACCATCCAGGCGATCATCGTCATCGTGGCGGTGTCCATCGTGGTCATCAACCTGCTGGTTGACCTGCTCTATGGTTGGCTGGACCCGCGCATCCGCTACGCTTAGAACGCGCCTGCGCTCGGAATTAGTCGTCACGAGTCACTGGCACTGGAGAACCGGCGATGGCTACCCAAACACCCAACGACGCCCTGAGGGCCCAGGATACCGCCGCGCTGGATGAAGCCGCGTTGCGGGATATGCGGCCCCGTCCCACGTGGTACGGCAATGTCTGGCGTTTCTGCCGCACGAAACCGCTGGGCGGGCTCAGCGCCGCCATAATTTTGTTAACCATACTGGCGGCGATCCTGGCGCCGGTGATCGTGCCCCACGACCCGCTGGACCTGGTCCACGAGCCTTTCGTGGCGCCTTCTTCCATCGCCTGGCTGGGTTCCGACGACCTGGGCCGCGACGTTTTCAGCCGGGTGATTGCCGGGGCGCGGATCTCAATGTACGTGGGAATCATGAGCGTGCTGATCGGAATCACGATTGGCACAATAATCGGGATACTGAGCGCCTACGTGGGCGGCGTACTGGACCTCGTGATCCAGCGGATCGTGGACGCCCTGATGGCTTTCCCTGCCATCATCATGGCGCTAGGGCTGATGGCCGCGCTGGGAGCCTCGGTGAACAACATCGTGGCCGCGCTGGTGGTGATCCTGGTGCCGGGAGCGATACGGGTGATCCGCTCGCAGGTGCTGAGCATCAAGGAGCTGGACTACACTCTGGCCGCCCAGGCCATCGGCGCGCGGCCGTGGCGCATCATGCTGCGCCACATCCTGCCCAACGTGACGGCGAGCTACATCGTGCTGAGCACCATCACGCTGGGGCTGGCCATCGTCATCGAGGCGTCGCTGAGCTTCCTGGGCGTCGGAGTGCCGCCGGACGTGCCCACCTGGGGCGGGATGCTGACCGAGGGCGCGTCGCAGTACATCCGCAACGCGCCGTGGCTGGCGGTATTCCCCGGCCTGGCGATTTCCATCATCGTGTTCTCCATCAACTTCCTGGGCGACGCATTGCGGGATACTCTGGATCCCAGGCTGCGGGGACGTTAGGAACGCGGCGTCATACCGATGATTGCAAGGGGCGGGTTTGAAACCCGCCCCACACTTTGTAGCGATGCAGCGATCCGTCACCCGGCAAGTGGATCACAAGTTCACTTCCTCTATGGGAACCAATCCGGGATTTACCTCCGTGGGATCAACCATCAGGTTAAATATCTCCAAAGTGGTGGCGCCCAGTAAGTATTGGTCCTCCGGGCCGAAAATGACAGGGCAAAATCGTTCCCTGCCGAAAATGTTAAAACGAGCGTCGGCCACGTCATACTCTACCCGTCTGCCATCAGCGACTTTGAACCGGAGGCGTTCCAGAGGCGTCAGGCCAAGTTGCTCCAACAGCGCTGCGGGCATCATAGAGTGACCTGCACCGGTATCGACCAATGCCGACACTGGATGCAAGTCGCCACCGTGAGGATGGCCTACGCCAATTTCTACGCGAAAGGTTCCCATGTGCTGCCTCCTGTCACTCTGCTTCGATGCTATCGCGTCTGGTTGTCGACGACAACTGAGCGTCAACAAGCTGCTGATGACTGATGTTCACAGCGTCAGTTTGTCCGCGGAAACCAAACGTTCTCCCATCGAATCGACGACGAGCTCGAAAATCTCGAGCGTAGTGGCTCCGATGAGAAACTCGTCCTCGGGTCCAAATATGACCGGGCAGTATCTGACCTGTTCGTCAATGCCAAACCGCGCATCTGCCACGCTGTACTCGACAGTACTGTCGTCGGCAATGCTGTACCTGCTGGTCCGCAGCGGCGCAATTCGCAAGCGCGCCATCAACGATTGAGGCATCATCGAGTGGGTTGCTCCCGTGTCCACCAGAGCGGTTACGGGATGCAAGTCGCCGCCGTGAGGATTACCGACGCCAATTTCCACCCGGAACGTTCCCACGAGTTCTCTCCTTTTCAGTTCAGGCTGCGCGCTGGATAGCTACAGCCGAAAGTCGTCGATGGAGACGAGGCTGGGGTTAGGCTGGGTAGGGTCAACCATCAGGTCAAACACTTCCAAGGTCGTTGCTCCCAGCAGATATTGCCCTTCAGAGCCAAAAATAACCGGACAGGTGCGCTCTCTGTCGTCGATGCGAAATCGGGCTTCTCCGACGTCGCGTTGAACGAAGTTGCCATCTGCTATTCGGTACGTTCGGCGTTCTAACGGCGCAAGGCTCAAGGACGCCAGCAGCGATTCCGGTATGACCGAATGGGTCGAGCCGGTATCCACCAGCGCGGATACCGGCAGGAAATCGCCTCCCAGCGGGTGGCCGACGCCGATGTCAACGTAGAAAGTTCCCATTGATTTCCGTTGTCCTGCCCATAATTTGCCCGCCGATGATAACTATGTGGAACCGACACAGTCAATTTTGCGTCCGCCGTCCGCTGCCCGTGCTAAACTGCGGCGACAAACCACAGGAGGTTCCCCATGTCCTGGAGTTTTGAACTGGTCGCCGGACCCTACGGCGGCACCACAGAAGGGCCGGTTTGGGACGGCGAGGCGCTGCTGTTCACCCTCATCCCGGAGTCGAAGATACTGCGTTACGACCCCAAGTCCGGCGAGGTTTCCGAGTACTTCACCGAATCCTTCAACACCAACGGGCTGTGCTTCGACGCCGGCGGCAACCTCTACGGTTGCCAGCAGGGCCGGCGGCGCATCGCCCGTTTCGATGCCGCCAGCAATACGGCTACGTCGATGCCGCACCTGCTGGACGGCAAGCGTCACAACAATCCCAACGATCTGGTGGTCGACAAGTCGGGCCGCATCTGGTTCACCGACCCGTATTCCGGCATCGGCGACAGCGGGCCGCAGGAGCTGGACCACATGTCCGTGCTCCGGCTGGACCCCAGGGGCAACGACCAGTGGGACCTGGTGCGGGCCACCACGGACATCAGCCGCCCCAACGGCATCCTGATCAGCCGTGACCAAAAGACGCTGTACATCGCCCAGAGCGACTACGGTGCGGACCGCCGCCGCGAACTGCGCGCCTATCCCATCAACGATGACGGCTCGCTGGGCGAGTACCGCACCCTGCACACCTTCGGCATCGACGGCGGCGCGTCCGACGGCGACCTGCGCGGTCAGGGCAGCCAGGGCGTGCAGCGCGGCGTGGACGGGATGACCCTGGACGTGGACGGCAACATCATCGTCTGCGCCGGCTGGGAAGCGGCAGGCCCGGGGCCGATTATCTACGTGTTTTCGCCCGAGGGGCGCGTGCTGGAGACCCATCACATGCGCGTGGACCGGCCCACCAACTGCTGCTTCGGCGACGCGGACATGCGCACCCTCTACGTCACCACGGGCGGCGGCCACCTGTTCCGCGCCCGCACCGACCGGACGGGTTGGATCATGTGGCCGTGATGCGCCAGCGGGATTGCCACGCTCCGCTCGCAATGACGACCGGGCGTCAACCCTTGACAAGGCGCGCCGTTCGCCCAACAATCTGCAAAATCACATCCGGCACATCTTCCAGGAGATTATGCAATGACAACCGCTACCGCGCACAACACTAACGTTTACGTCGGCCTGGCCGGCGAGAGCGCCCTGATCATCGGCGCCGAAGGCACCCCTCTGGGCGAGGGCGGCATGTACCGGCTCACCGAGGGGCAGTCCGATTGGGCCTGCATCGAAAACGGCCTGCCCGAGAATCCGCAGGTACGCGCCCTGCTGGGCCATCCCGACGAGCCGGCCACGATTTTCGCCGGAACCCAGGACGGCGTGTATCGCAGCGACGACCGGGGCGAGAACTGGCGCCGCACCGACACGCTCAGCGGCGACGTGTGGTCACTGGCGGCTCACCCCAACGACTCGTCGATCATGTTTGCCGGCTACGATGACGGCCGCGTCTGCCGGTCCAACGACGGCGGCAACACCTGGCAGCAGATGAACACCGAGGGGATGGTGCATCCGCATATCACCATGAACCCCCACGAAATCTGCAAGCGTGTTATCGGCATCAGCATCGACCCCGCGTATCCCGACGACATCTACGGGGCCATCGAAGTCGGCGGTCTCATCGCTTCCCGGGACGGCGGCGATAACTGGTCCTGCATCACGGACGGCCACTACACGCGCCTGGGGCCGGTGGACCTCCACGGCGTGCAGGTCAATCCGAGCAAGCCTGGCCTGGTGTACATCATCACCCAGTTGGCCATGTTCCGCAGCCGGGAGCGCGGCGAGTCCTGGGAGTTCGTGCCCATCGAAGAGATGTTCGAGGGTGGCAGCTACTGCCGCGATCTGGTGGTGGACCCCAGCGACCCCAACCGCATGTACCTGGCTGCCGGAGCCGGCGGCGGCAGCGCCCCGGCCGGCACCGTTGACGCCGGCGTGCTCGTGCGGTCCACCGACGCCGGGGAGACCTGGGAAAGGGTGGACATCGGCGAGGTGGCCCCCGCCCGCATGTTCCAGATCGCCATTGACCGGAACGCGCCGCGCAACGTTTACTGCTGCGACCGCGACGGCCACGTCTATTGCAGCAACGACGGCGGCAACGAGTGGACGCGAACCGACGTGCCGGTGGAGATGTCCCGCGGGCGCCACGTGTACCCCATGATCGCCGCGTAACCATACCCGTCCGCCGCAGGGGCGAATGCTATTCGCCCCTGCCTCTTTGACCGTAAAAGAGTTACCGACCGCAAAGAGTTCACCGGAGGAACCACCCCGTGTCAACCAACCCGTTGTGGAACGCCACCTTCCGCGTCGGCGAGGCCGACCTGGAATACATGACCCTGGAAGCCGCCGATTTGCCCGAATCGCTGCTCGGCTACCAACTGGCCCGGAGCGGCCCGCTGGACAATCAGGAGATGGCCGAGAACGGCTTCAAGGGCAGCACCGCCGGCCGTTTTCGCAACGCCGGACGCATCGGCGGGTTCATGCGGGAGTTCGTCCCCACCGCGGACGTGTCTCCGGCCAACGGCGTGGATTTCGTGGGGGCCACCGTGGTCCACCTCTTTGAGAATCCGGACCAGGTAGCCGGCTGGATGTCCGACATCTTCGTCAAGGATTTTGAGGACAACGTGGGCGAAAGCGTCGGCTCCGGTCAGCAGATCGTGTCGGTACAGAAGGTCGAAACGGGCGGGTTCTACGATGAATCCGTGGGGCTGTACGTGCTGCAGGGTGGCCCGGCGGGGCTGTTGTCGTCCACGGTGATCGACTTCCGCGTGGGCCGGCTGCTGGGGGTGGCCTTCGTGGGTTCCATCGGAGAGCACGACCGAACGGCGCTGGCCACCGAAATGGCGCTGGCGCTGGAGAAGCGGATGGTCCAGGTGGCGCTGGGGGTTTGATCGCGGCTAAAGGCGTACACCATGCAACTCCAGATCAAACCTGAATCTGCCCCGGACGTTGACCGTTTGGACCGACAGGCGCTGCCGGCCTCCGTCGGGCAGCCGGTAATGGTTTGCGAGGACAATATCAGCTTTATGAACCGGCTCGAGGCTGCCGGCCTGCGAATGAAGTTGATCGTAACCTCTCCTCCGTACAACCTGGGAAAGGACTACGAAACCAGGTCATCCCTCGACGATTACCTGGAATCACAGGCCGAAGTGATCAGGAGGTGCGTGAGGCTGTTGCACCCCCAGGGGTCAATATGCTGGCAGGTGGGCAACTACGTTGATCGCGGCGAAATCGTGCCCCTTGACGCGGCCCTATATCCGATATTTCGCGCCGAGGGTCTGAAGCTGCGGAACCGGGTCATTTGGCATTTCGGGCATGGCCTTCATTCCACCAGACGCTTGTCAGGGCGATATGAAACGATCAACTGGTGGACCAAGGGCGAAGACTATACCTGGAACCTGGACCCCATCCGGGTTCCCGCCAAATATCCGGGCAAGCGGTATTACAAAGGCCCGAACGTCGGCAAGTTGTCCGGAAATCCGAAAGGGAAAAACCCCAGCGACGTATGGGAGTTCCCCAACGTAAAAAGCAACCATGCGGAGAAAACCGTCCACCCGTGCCAGTTTCCGGTGGAGCTGGTGGAGCGTCTCGTCCTGTCGATGACCGACGAGGGGGACACGGTTTTCGACCCGTACCTGGGCGTAGGCTCATCGGTGATCGCCGCCCTGATGCACGGCCGGATCGGCTACGGATGTGACATCGTCCCTGAATACGTGGAGACCGCGTGGCAACGGGTGGACCAGTGGCGGGAAGGCGTGTTGAAAACCCGCCCCATGGGCAAGCCGATATATGACCCTTCTCTGCCCGGAGGAGGCCACCGGTGAAAATCGCGGCCAAGTATTCTCACCTCAACGGTGAAGAATTTTGATTGTCCATAAGCGGCAACTTTGGCGCGAAGTTCAGTCTGTCATACAAGCTCAGTCCGTCATACAAAAGGTGGACGCAAGCAAGTGCCGGACCAAAAGATCCCGGGAATCCAGAAAACAGGGGCAAATGCTGTACTCGCCCACCGACTTGAACTCGACTTTCAAAAAGGAATTTGAAGCATTGGGCTGGAATCAGCAGCGCCGTAATTTCTAGGTTACGGCTGACGAGCGCCTCATGCGTCGAATACATAGCCTCTCGCCGGACGAGCAAAAGCGCGAGATCGAGGATGCGGGCCACACCGCGATCGGTTCTTATAACCAGACTGATTTTGTCAAAGACCGGGTGGCCGTCGAAGTGCAATTTGGCAAATACTCCTTTGTGGCTCACGACCTGTTTGTAAAGCACCTGCACTTCTACGTATCGGATGCTATCGACGTCGGCATCGAGATACTGCCAATGAAGGCTCTGGAACAGGAGATGTCCTCCGGCGTGCCATACTACGAGCGCGATTTAGTGAACGTGCTGCGCCAGGGCAGAGGGGTTCCGGCGGTTCCGTTGGTGATTTTGGGAGTGGCGCCGTGAGGGGCATCCGCCCGTCGAAGCGAGCGGGAAGGGAAATTGTCGGCAAGGCTATGGCGAAGTATCCGTCCCGGCCGGCACCTCGACGCCGACGTTCAATAATGACGGGTCGATCAGGATTATCGCCAGCATTCCCCAACCGAGGATCAGGCCCACGGCGACCACCGCCAATTCGGTGAAGCTCAGGGGCATCCAGCTCAGCCGGATGCCCAGCCGGTGCTGCCAGAACCGGTTGATGTTGGTTTGCGCGTGCCACAGTATCCAGGACAACAGCGTGACTTGGCCGACATTGATGGCGACGTATGCTGCCTGCTGGGAGGTCGTCAGGGGCTCCTCGGCCGGCAGGATGAAAGACACCATTCCCAGCAGCACCACGCCGAAATATATCAGCACGATGCGGGCCGGGCTGAGCGTCGTGGGGACGCCCCGCTGTTCCATCAGTTCCTGGTACACCCGCATGTGGGCGTGGAGCCTGAAGAATTGGTAGATCGGCACCAGCAGGGACAGAGCGTGAAATATCGGATAGGCGAGATCGCCGGTGTGCTCCCGGTATTGCCGCCACGTCACGTACATCCAGTAGAAGATGTAGAGCCCGGAACTGAGCACCGTCAGCGCGACGATGCGTCCGGGCGGAATGTAGTAAGGGAAGGCATCGTCCCGCGGCGCGGAGTAGGCGGGGTCCGGCGTTATCGGGGCGCGGTCGGGCGCGGCGGCGCCGCTCTCCGGCGTATATCGGGCGCCGGCCAGCCGGTCAATGTCAACGGCGACGGCCGGCGCATCGCCGGCGGGATGAAGCTCGGCTCCGCAGGCGCCGCAGAAACGGTGCTCGGGAGCGTGACTCGCGCCGCACCGCGGGCATATCGAAGTGTCGCCGGAAGTGGTCACGATCTACCGGCGACTAAGCAGAAATTGCAGGGGCGGAGATACGTCCGCCCCGTGTCGAGTGGCGAGCGGGTCAATCAGGCTTTGCCCCACACCACCGGGTTGCTGAGCGTGCCGATGCCGTTGACGGTGATGTCGCAGACGTCGCCGTCCTTCATGTTCTCGGTAGCGCCGTCGGTGCCCATCCACAGCACGTCACCGGGAATCAGGGTGAGGTACTTGCTCATGTCGCTGATGTACTCGCGCACGCCGAAGATGGCGGTGTTGAGGTCGTACTCGCCGACGACGCGCTCGTTGACCTGGATGGTGACGTGGAGCTCGTCGGGGTCGAGGCCGGTGGCGATCCAGGGCCCCATGGGCTTGAAGGTGTCGGTGTTCTTGGCGCGCCACATGGTGCGGTCGTTGCGCTGCCAGTAACGCTCGCTGACATCGTTGCCGATGGTGTAGCCCAGCACGTAGTCCAGGGCCTCGTCCTGGCTGACGTTGCGGCACTCCTTGCCGATGACCACCACGACCTCGCCTTCATACTGGAGCTCCTCGGTGGCGTCGGCCGGCACCATGATGGGATCGCCCTGGCCGGTGAGGGCGTTGACCGCGCGGTAGCCCACGTCGGCCTTCTTGGGCAGGTTGGGCTCCTCGCCGCGCATGTGGGCGGCCCAGGTGACGTGCTCGGGGAAGTTGATGCCGGCGGCGTAGAAGGTGGGCGGGATCACCGGGGGCAGCAGCTTGACGGAACTCAGCGCGTACTTGCTGCCCGATTCCTTGAGGCCGTCGAAGAGGCCCCCCTGGACTTCCACGACGGTGTCGCCGTCAACGATGCCGTGGGCTACCCGATCTCCCGTGCGAAACCTGCAAATCAGCATGGCCGTCGCCTCCTGTGTTTCGATGCGTGCGGTTGTCGGAACATTCGCCGCCAATTCTGGCATCATCCCTGAACAGGGTCAAGCAAGTATGCCCGGCGATAGCGTATCCGTTTCAAACGCACGGTATCAGCATTGTCAGTCGGATGCGGATTTCTGGGAGAAGCCCACCGGGGAACTGTCCCCGATTTCCAGGGTGTCGTTGCCAGTGAGCCGGCACAACCGTCTCAGTTGCACGTTGCTGGTGATGGTGAACGGACGCGGTGGCGCGGCGGTCAGTTGGTGCAGGTAAGGCACCAAGTCCTCGACCCGTTCAATCATGCCGGCCAGTTCTTCGACGTTGTACTGGTTTTCGTAAAAGTTCTCGTGGCCGACACGGTAGGCTTCCGTCAGCGCGCGGGATTGGTCAGTGTCAAAGCCGTATTCAAGGACAACTTGGCTGGCGACTTCGTACACGTCCCGGTGCGACTGATGCGGCCAGCCCCGTTGCTCGGCGATGGCCTTTATTGGCTGCACCACTGCTCCCCACGCCTTTTCGCCGGCTTGCAGGCGGTGGCCATTCACCAGTTCTTCACGAGCGTGAACGAGGAGACGGCTGCTGATTTGGAGTCGATCCGCCGTGCTTTGAACGCCGGGCGGTGGCAAGTCCGGTGCGATAGTCATGGGCGACCTCCATGTACGCCGTGGGTCACAATAATTACCGGGACTTCACTCATAGCGCGCTGACCCCGTCGTGCGCCCATTGGTAAATCCCGCCCTGCTTGCGCTTGGATTCCTCCCATTCCGCCATCGTGCGGACCATCAGCGTTGGAGACACCAACGTAGTGTCCAAATCGACATAGTAACCCAGCTCGGCAACCGCTTGCCTCTTTTTCTTGTCCCCTTCCTTGATGAGTACCAGAGTGAACATTTCCACTTCAGGATCGGAAATGCCGCGGGAATACGGTCCAAAGATGATGATGTCTTCCACCAGGCCGGGGAACTTTTCCTCCAGCTGTCGGCGATATTCGTCCAGCCAAGCCTGTTCGTCAGCGCTCAAATTCAGCATTGCTGATGCTCCTCTCGTGAAGCAGCGTCGTTACGGTCATTCTATCATCGTGCCCCTGAGCGCCATCAGGCCGTTCGCCTGAGCGCGCATTGCGCCGCCAAATGCCGCACTGCCGTGTGGTAACATATCTGGCATCGCACGAGCAGGCCGTTGCCGTCGTGCGTGACTATAAGCGACCAATGGCAGGCAGGTGCGAATA
Organism: Dehalococcoidia bacterium; assembly: GCA_034420475.1. Taxonomy (GTDB): domain Bacteria; phylum Chloroflexota; class Dehalococcoidia; order Lucifugimonadales; family UBA3495; genus Bin87. The sequence goes on along the minus strand of DAOULH010000087.1, from coordinate 39,332 downwards.
CAGTATGCAGCAGCCCGAAACCACACTGATTTACTGGGCGCCCAGTCGGGTGAGATTCAACCTGACCCTGATCCTCGCCGCCGCCGTGATCCTCTTTGGCCTGTACCAACTGTTCACCGACGCCCGTCGGGGGGATGATGTCCCTGCCGAACCGGCCGCCCAGACCCAGGATGCCGGAGGCGAGGGCGAAACGTCGGCGCCCAGCCGCAGCGGCGGAAGCGGCGCCTGGCTGTTGATTGTCGTCGGCCTGGGCGTGGGAGCCTATTCGTGGCTGACATCGCCGCGGCAGTATCGGGTCTATTCCGATGCGCTGATCATCATGTTCGGCACGCCGAGACGACGCACCATCCACTTCAGCGATATCCGCGAGGTAGTGAGCGACCGCGGCTTCATGGGTGACCCGCTGCGCGTGTACACCATGAACCGGCGTCGCATCCCCTTGCAGGTCCGCGAGCCCGAGGAGATGCACCGCTACCTGGACTCGGCCCTGGCGGACTTCCGCCGCGCCTACCCCCAGTACGCGCCGCAGGAAGAACCCGAATCGGGGGAAGCCGCGCCTGACGTGGTGGAGTCTACGGCGACTGACGACGCCCAGCCGACCCGGGACGCTGGTCCTGAGCCGGCGACTGCCGAAAGCGCAGAAGCCGAAGCTTCCGCGTCGGCCGAGCCTGACCCGCCGCCCGAGCGCAGCCCACGCTCGCGCCGCCGCAGCCTCCGCGATGATGCTCCCTCAGACGGGGGCGACGGCGAGAATCGGCCCCGCATCAGCTAGCGCAACCTCTACGGTTCCGCGTTCACTATCCGCAGCAGTTGGCAGCGGATGGTCGGAGTGTCGGCGGCGAGGTCCACCGTGGCGAACCGGATGCGATGCCCCTGGATGGCTGCCGTCTCATCGTAGTCCTCGCCCAGGGACGGGTAGAGCAGCACGCCGGTTGCGGCGCGCCATAGCGGGTCGCCGGTGTCTTCTTGCGAACGCAGGTAGGCGTACATCTGGTAGATGTTGCCGGACCGGAAGGTCTGTTTGCCGTGTTGTCCTTCGGTAGTGATGGCCGTGAATTTGGTGTCTATCACCAGGCGCTGACTGTCACCGACACTGCCGGCTGGTTGATGGCGATTCAGGATGATGTCAGTGATCATCCCCGGCATCAGGCTTGCAACACCCGTAGTACCCTGTTCGATGGGCCAGGACAGGCGACTACCGTGGCTCACGTCCCAAGTGCTGTGGGGCAATACTACGTCGTAGAACCCGTACACGGCATATTCGTACAGACGCCTGATGTAGTGAACGTTACGGCTGCTTACGGAGAAGAATGCGTGCCCTGCTTCCTCCGTTGGAATGTTCAACTCAAAAGCCAATCGCGCCGCCGCGAGCATCTGCCGCTCTTGAGCATCCATCCACCCCGCGCTGCTGTGGAGAATTTGTCCGCTGATACGTCTGGCGTCGGGTTCGTTTCGGACGCCGGCCAGCGCCATCCTGGCGGCCAGTTCACGGCACTTTCGCGCCAGTGGCTCCCTCTTGACGACCCGGGCGAGCAGCAGCAACGCTTCTCTGACACAGCGGTTGCGGGGCGTGTCGATGGTGAGTTCGTCGAAGGCGCACGCTACCTGCCCGCGCTGCAGCAACTGCCCCCGCTCAGTTCGCAGCAGGTCGATGCGCCCGCGCACCCGGTTCAGGACGTCGGCCCGCCGGCGGTAGCCCACGGTCAGATTGCGCCGCATCCGCCGCTCCACCGCGCTGGCAAGCAGTTCGGCCACCAGTTCCGGTATGTCGTCCGGCTTCTCTTCCAACTTGACGCGGCGCGTCTCCGGCAGTTCCCGGTACAGTTGGGAGGCGTAAAGCAGCAGCAGCCAGATGTTGCGGACGGGGATCCGGCCGATGAACCCAGGCGCAGGGGCTTCCGGCGCAGTGGTCACGAGATGCCCAACAGCTGCGTCCGGGCGTCGGCAACCTTGTCAGATTGGTCGAACCAGTACTCGTGCAGCAATGGCACAATCTCGGTTTCCACGACCTGTTCAAACCATTCGTCGGGATCCTCGATGGATGTGCCTGGCGCGGGTGTAACGAAACTGTGGCCGATGCGGAACTGCCGGCCCAGGTTGCGGTCAGCGGCAATATCCTCGTTCAGCGAGTTGATGCGCTGGGCTATGCCGTCCAGGAATGCGCCGTCAATGCTGTATTGTTCCTGAACCCAATCACGCCACGTTTCGTTGAGCATCGGCTCAAGGTCGAAGAAGGCGAAGCGGCGGCGCAGCGCCAGGTCGACCATCGCTATGGAGCGGTCGGCGGTGTTCATGGTGCCGATGACGTACACGTTGGGCGGGATGTACACGCGCTCGCCATTCTCACTGGGATAGGCCAACGCGAGGGCCTCGTCGAGAGTGCGCTTGTCGGCCTCCAGTAGCGTAAGCATTTCACCGAAAATGGAGGCCGGGTTGCCGCGGTTGATTTCTTCGATGACCATCACGTAGTCATCGTCGGGATTGTCCTTGGCCTCCTCCACCAATTGAAGGAACGGGCCGTCCACCAGCGTCAAGGGGCCGTCGCCCTGGGGTCGCCAGCCGCGCACGAAATCCTCGTAAGAGAGGTTGGGATGGAACTGCATCGGCCGGACGTTGCGGTCGTCCCTGCGACCGATGAGCGCGTAAGCCAGCTTTTTGGCAAGCCAGGTCTTGCCGGTGCCGGGCGGGCCTTGGAGGATGATGTTCTGCTTGGTTTGGAGGCGCTGGAGCATTGTGTCCAGATTGTCAGAGCCGAGGAAGCAGCCTTCGTCGAGGATGCTATCTACCGTGTAGGTATCTTCCGGTTTGACTCCGATATAATCAGCATACGCGACACTATGTTGCAACTTTGCCGCTTTTCCCACTTTGACTTCTGCCGCTGCCGCTCGCTGAATCTCAACTGGCAAACCCATTACCTGCATCGCGTCTCTCACGCTGGTGCTGGCCAAGCCCAACCGCACAACGTCCGTAACCGCCGGATCTGCACTGTTCACTACCCTGACGGCATTCTTACCTCCTTTGTCGCTCACTCCAAGTCGTGTCCATGCTTCCTTATGACTCATGCCACGCTCGCGAAGGTCATAAACGAGCATCTGCTTTTGGGCATCGCTGAAGTCCGATGGCACAACTCCTTCGCGGAGGGCGGAGTCGGCAATTTCATCCCAATTGTAGGCAGCGGAAACCATATCATTCCCTCGTTCGATGCTGCATTGTCATTGCGCGGCGGCGGCGCGGGTTGAGTATATCAACCATCCGCTGCGCTAATCGGAAACAAGCCCGTGCTAGAATGACCTCATTCTGGGAGTTAAAGCCCACAAGCAGGGGATCGGCGCTATGTCTGAAACAACAATTACGACAAACGATGAAGCCCGCGCTTACGTCGAGGCGCTGATTGAGCAGGCCGGCGGCCGCAAAGCTTTTGAAGATCGCCGGCGAGGGCGCCGCGAGCTGTCCAGCCGTATGTTTCGAGAGGCTGAATCGCTGCGCCAACAGTACCCGGACAAGTTCGTGGCCATGGCGCCGGGAGACGTGCTGGTGGTGGGTAACACTCTGGAGGAAGTCAGGCAAAGTCTTGATGAGAAAGGCATTGCCCGCGGCCAGGCAGTCATTGATTTCTTGGACGTCAATTCCGGGCCATTGGTCGTATGATTATCGGCGAGTTGGGCATCTTGGGCCGCCCCTATGTCCATTGCAGCTTGGCGTTGCCTCGGTTGAGGGTAGTTGTTGAGGACTTCGTGTTCCTGGTGGACACTGGGGCCGATTCAACTTATTTGCATCCGCGCGACGGCGCGGATGCCGCTGTGCCCTTTGACCTGCTGCAAGGTCGCTCCACGTCGCAGGGGATTGGAGGCACAGCGTCGTATTTCCCGGAACCTGCCGTATTGTTGTTTGAGGATGAAACAACGGGACAAGATTACGGATACCGGATAAACATTAACGTCGCCAAGCCGGGCGACGTCAGCGACCGGATTCCGTCACTGCTGGGGAGGGACGTTATCCGACGCTGGCAAATGGACTACGATCCGACCAACGGCCGGTTGGTATTTGCGGTTCGAGACGCCGATTTCGTCGTTGACGCTGTATGACCTCATGGAGGCCGAGCCATGACCACCGCCAAAAAGCTGCTCACCGCCGACGACCTGCTGGCGATGCCCGACGACGGCAAGCGCTATGAACTGATCCAGGGAGTGCTGATTGAAATGCCGCCAACCAGCCACAATTCCAGCAGGGTCGCGGTACGATTTGGACGACGGATTGGCAACTTCGCGGAGGAGCATGATTTGGGCCATGATGTTGGCGCGGATGCCGGCATACATATTGAGCACGATCCCGACACCGTACGCGTACCTGATTACGGGTTCATATCCTACGAACGCGCCGCACAGCCGCCGCCCCTGCGGGGCTTCGCCCAGGTGGTCTCGGATCTCGTGGTGGAAGTAGTATCACCATCCGACCGTCAACCGGACATAGACGCCAAGACACAGATGTGGCTGGAAGCCGGCGTCCGCTTGGCGCTGGTCGTATATCCCGAAACACGGGAAGTGCACGCCCACCACGATGACGGTTCGGTGGTGCGCTACGGCATTGGGGATACGGTGGAGGGAGACCCGGTGCTGCCCGGCTTCTCCTGCCCGGTGGCGGATATTTTCGCCTTCGGGCCGCGCCGGCAATAGACCGCCGGCTTTCAGTCTCCAGCCAGATCCAGCGCTCCGCAGAACCGGCGGGCCACGCAGTCGGCCACTGTCCCTGTATCCACCGTTGCATCCAGCTCGGCAGCCATGCTGGTCACCGCCCGGTCGGTTATGCCGCAGGGGATGATGCCGTCGAACATGGTCAGGTCGGGGTCGACGTTGATGGCGAAGCCGTGATAGGCGACCCCGCCGGCGATCTTCACGCCGATGGCGGCGATCTTGCGTTGGCCGTCGGCTGTCCAGACGCCGGTGCGTCCTTCGACGGTGGTGGCGGCCAGGCCGAACTCGGCAAGCACGCTGATGATGACTTGTTCCAGGGTGCGCACGTACCAGTGAGGGCCGCCGCGCCCGCGCAGCCGGATGATGGGGTAGGCGACCAACTGGCCCGGGCCGTGATAGGTGATCAGTCCGCCCCGGTCGCTTTCGACCACGGTGATGACGCGGGCGGCCAACGTCGCTTCGTCCAGCAAAAGGTCGCTATCAGGCGCCAGCCGGCCCCGGGTGTAGGTGTGCGGATGCTCCAGGAGCAGCAGGGTTTCGGGCTGCGAGCCGTCGCGGACGCCATCAGCGATGCGGACCTGCCAGTCCCACGCCTCCCGGTAATCCACCACGCCGGCCCGTATGATGCGACAGGTTCCATCACCCGCCGCGATGTCCGCGCCGTCAGTAGATGGGCGTGTCGCCATCCATCGCCTCGAGGCGAGCCTTCACCGATTGCATGAACGCGCCCGATTCGGCGCCGTCGTTGATGCGGTGGTCGAAGGACAGGCACAGGTTCATCATCCAGCGAATGGCGATGGCGTCGTTGAGGACAACGGGGCGCTGCTGCACCGCCTCGGTGGTCAGGATGCCAGCCTGGGGGTGGTTGATGATAGGCCCGCCGAGGACGCTGCCCAGGGCGCCGGTGTTGTTCACGGTGAACGTGCCGCCTTGCACGTCCTCCAGCCGCAGGGTTCCGCCGCGGGCCCGATCCGAAAGATCGGCGACGGCATGGGCGAGGCCGGCGATGCTCAGCCGGTCGGCGTCGTGAATCACGGGCACCACCAGGCCCGTTGGCGCGGCCACCGCGATGCCCAGGTTGATGCGACGCTTGAGGATGATGCAGTCGTCACCCCAGGACGCGTTCATGGTGGGGTTGTCTTTCAAGGCGGAGGCGACGGCCTTCAGCGCAAAAGGCAAGTAAGTCAGGTTGACGTCCTCGCGGGCGCGGAACCGGTCCCGCTCCCGGCTGCGCAGGCCGACCAGTTCGGTGATGTCCACCTCCACCATGCTCCACGCATGAGGGATCTGCGTCACTGAGCGCACCATGGCGTCGGCGATCATGCGGCGCACGGGGGTCAGCTGAACACGTTCCTCGTCAGCCGAAAGCGCTGCGGGCGGTGCGGATGGTGCAGCAGCGGGAATGACGGGCGGCGATGCGGGCGTCGTGGTGACCGTTGCCGCCTGTTCCTCCAGGTAGCGCAGCACGTCGTTCCTGGTGACGCGCCCACCCATGCCGGTGCCGGCGATACGGTCAACGTCCAGGTTGTGCTCGGCGGCCAGCCGGCGCACGGCCGGAGACAGGCGGTTGGGTGACCGCTCCGACACCGGGTCTTCATCGCGTGCGACGACGACCGTAGGAGTTGCCTGGACCGCCCCCGCCGGTGTGGTGACTGCATCGCTGGTATCTTCCTGGGTCTGCGCTTCCACCGCCGATCCGCCGGTGGGGCCAACCGGACGAGCGTCCGTGATCAGGTACGACGTCGGGGTCGACGGAGCCGCCGACGCCTGGGCCGGCGCCCGTGTTGGCGCAGTCGATTGGGACGCGGACGCCAGCGTAGGTGCGCCGGCTGCCGGTCCGCTGCCGTCGTCCACCTCCGCGATGGGCGCGCCCATGGGAACCGTCTCGCCCTCCTGAGCGATGATCCGCAGCAATTCGCCCGATACCGGGGAGGGCACTTCCATGGTCACTTTGTCGGTCACCACCTCAACCAGCGGGTCGTAGCGCTCCACATGGTCGCCGGGCTGCTTGAGCCACTTGCCGATGGTGCCTTCGACGACGCTCTCGCCGACGTGGGGAAGTTCGATGAGTTGGGCCACGGGATAGTCCTCATGAGAACGAGATTGCCGCGCTACGCTCGCAATGACAGCGCAGCGGGAACATTAATAGGCTGCCAGGCGTCGGAGTTCGGCGGCGATGGCGTCCGGGCTCGGCATGTAGGCGTCTTCCAGGGTCTGGGCGAAGGGCATGGTGGGTACGTCAGGCCCACAGAGACGGGCGATGGGCGCGTCCAGGTACTCGAAGGCCTCGTCGGCCGCCAGGGCTGCGATCTCGGCGCCGATGCCGCCGCTGATATTGTCCTCGTGCACCACCAGCAGCTTGCCGGTCTTCTTCACTGAGCCCAGGATGGTCTCGGTGTCCAGGGGCTTGAGGGTCCGCAGGTCAACCACCTCCGCGCTGATACCATCAGCGGCAACCGTCTCCGCCGCGGCCAGGCAGTAGTGCATGGCCAGCCCGTAGCTGACGACCGTGACGTCGGAGCCGGCCCGCTTGATGTCGGCCGGTCCGATGGGCAGGGTGTATTCCTCGTCGGGCACTTCGCCCCGGACGAGACGGTAGGTCTTCTTGTGCTCCAGGAATATGACGGGGTTGTCGTCGCGGATGGCGGACTTGAGCAATCCCTTGGCCTCGTAGGGCGTGGACGGCGTGACCACCACCAAGCCCGGCGTGTGGAAAAACAGGGCCTCCACGTTCTGCGAGTGGTAGAGTCCGCCGCGGATCCCACCGCCATAGGGGATGCGCACGGTCATCGGAACCTTCAGCGCGCCGTTGGTGCCGTAGTGCACGCGGGCCGCCTCGCCGATCAACTGGTTGACGCTGGGCCACACGAAGTCGGAGAACTGCACCTCGGGTATCGGCCGCATCCCCCGGAAGGCCGCGCCCAGGGCGATGCCCATGATCGACGCTTCGGCCAGTGGGGAATCGATCACCCGCTGCGGCCCGAAGTCCTCGATGAACCCTTGTGTGGCGAGGAACACGCCGCCGCGTTGGCCGACGTCCTCGCCCATGACGAACACGCGCTCGTCTCGCTCCATCTCTTCGCGGAGCGCGGAACGGACTGCTTCAATTACGGTCATTTCTGCCATGATGTGCTTATCCCTGGACGTAGAGATGGTCGCCGATCGTTGAGGCATCCGGAGGCTGGGCCGCGTCGGCGAAGTCGGTGGCGTCGTTCACCTGCTGTGCGGCCTCGGCGCGGAAGGCATCCAGTTGCTCCTGGGTCAGGATACCGCGCTCCACCATCTGGGCCGGGAAGACGGCCACCGGATCGAACCGGCGCGCGGCGTCCAGGGCGTCGCGGTCTCGGTAGCGGCGGTCGTCGTCGTCAGTGGTGTGAGGCATGAACCGCTCGACCTTCATCTCGATCAACACCGGGCCGGCAGCACGGGCGTGGGCGATGCCTTGCCGCGTCGCCTCGTAGCAGGCGACCAGGTCCAGGCCGTCGATCACAAACCCGGGGAATCCGTAGCCCTCGGCCCGGGCGGCTACGTCGCTGATTACCATCTGCGAGTCCTGCGGCGTCGATATGGCGTACTTGTTGTTCTCGCAGATGAAGATGACGGGCAGTTGGTGGATGGCGGCGAAGTTCATCGCTTCGTGGGTCTCGCCCTGGCTGGTTGCCCCGTCGCCGAAGTAGCAGATGGTCACCGTCTGTTCGCCCATCATCTTGCACGCCAGGGCGTAGCCCACGGCCTGGGTCAGTCCGGCGGCGACCACGTTGGAAATCTGGATGATGTTGCGGGGGAGATCTGCTCCCTGCAACGGGAATTGGCGCGCGCCGGAGTACGGTTCTCCCTCCTTGCCCATAAAGGAAAGCATCACCTGGCGCGGCGTGAGCCCGGCGGCCATCTTGACCGCCAAGTCCCGGTAGTATGGGAAGAGGAAGCAATCCCCGTCCTTCTGCGCGGCCAGCAGCGAACCCAGTTCCGCCGCCTCGTGCCCCTGGCATGACGCGGCAATGGGAACCTTGCCCTGGCGGTTCATCATCCAGATGCGCTCGTCCATGGTGCGCACCAGGATCATCTGCCGGCACACTTCCACCAGGTCTTCGGCGCTGAGGCCATCGGGCATAGCGTCAGCGTCGGCGCTCCGGCGGGCGATGGCGACTGCGCCGTTAGCGTCGGTCTCGCTGGGTAAAGAGCTCGTGGCCTGCGTCATCGGGCTGGTCATCTCCTCCGCGCCGTAAGCGCAAGTCAGCGGCCGGGGCCGCCGGCTCAATCATAGACCAACCGGGCGGGAGGTGGCAAACGGAACTTTGACGGACATACCCAATTGGATATAAGATGATACCGTGATTGGGGGTGGTTACGGTCGGCGGATTTGGCTGCGGCTTGACCGTTAGCAATCAAGTGCGTTGAAGGTGGGCCATTGCCTGCCGGCGATTGGCTTGGAGTAGTACAGGCCCTTCGCTGAGGACCAGGGTAGTTCCCAATCCGTGTAAAAAGCCCCGGACTACTCCGGGGTTTTTCCCTATTTTGGCGAGATCGTCAGTCCCCATCCATCCACATCGCCTTGCGGAGAACGCAGCAGCTTGGGCTCAATCGCATCCCAAGCTCGGTTAGACTGCTCTGGGTCAATGAAATGCCGGCCAATTGGGCGAGCGGTCAAATCTGCAATTTGTAACCCTGCCGAGTTGGCTTTCTTGTCCGCAAATTCAATATCAAGACTTGGCAGGGTTTGGCCGGACGGGTTTTCGCCATGCCGAATGCGCCGAAATGCCTCCGTCAGTTGCCTGTCTTCCTTGTTACCTCGGCTCTCGATTATGATGTGTGTTGTCCGCTTACACTCTCCGAGGTTTCCCAGAAAGCCGCAAGTGCGTTCCATACAATTTCGCAGAGCTATCTCGTAGGGGTCGTGCGGTTGCTCCAACCTGCGCTTGTCAACCACGGCGGCAATGATTGTAAAATCTGCTTGCCTGATCAGCCGGTCCAGCTTTGCCATAAAAAGCGCCCGCTGTTGCTCGTCTCGTAGAAAGACGAATGGCGTTCTCTGTAGGCGTATTTCGTTCTCGTGCAGCACCACGCCGTCATGCCCGAAATGCTCGAACTTGAACGCCGCCACCGCAGGCAGGACCGATTTAGCGTAGTCATCCTTGTGAAAAACGCAGAAGTTGAGAACAAAAACCGGGTAGTCCGCGTCAATTGACGTCAGGTTGGGGTCCCCGCTCTCGTCAGCGTATATGATGTAATCGCTGTATTCCCCCTCCGCCATCGCTTTTGCCACCCCTTTACCCTGCATAGGTGTTTCGGAAGCGGTACAGCGTGAACTCCGGCTCCACCGGGGCGACCGGCATATATTCGTCGGCCTCTTCGATCTTGGCGACGATGAACCAGGGGCCGGGTTCGCGCATGGCCCGTCCGAAGGCCTCTTCCAGCGTCTCGAGGTCGTTCACGGTGGCGGTCTTGGTGATGCCGCAGGAGTTGGCGACCTCTTCCAGGTTGGTGTTGGTGGCCGTGTGGCTGTCCTGGCCGCCGGTCTGCCCCCACATCTCGTTGTCCCAGACGACCACGACCAGGTTCGACGGGTTCTCCCGCCCGATGGTGGCGATGGCGCCCAGGTTCATCAGCAGCGAGCCGTCGCCGTCCAGCGAGATCACCTTGTCGTCGGTGGACAGGGCCATGCCCAGGGCGATGGATGAGCACAAGCCCATGCTGCCGTAGGTGTAGAAGTTACGGTCCCGGTGGCCGGCGTGGTACAGCTCATCGCTGGTGGGGCCCAGGTTGCCCACGATGGGCGAATCCCCGGCGTGGCGCAGGACCAGTTGGGTGGCGTCGAACCTAAGCAATTTTGCCTCCGTGGAGCATGGGGGTCATGCAGATGGCGACCGGGTTGCGGTGGGCGTGGCACAGCTTCATCACGCCGTCCAGCAGCGTGTCCATCCGGTCCTCGCTTTCGATGGTGTAGTGGGCGATGCCGAACAGGTCCAGGATGGGCGTGGTGTTCCGGCCCATGGCGACCTGGGCGATGTTGAACTCGCCCACCTGGCCGCGCAGGTTCATGAAGATGGGGATGGGCGTCCGCGCCGGCAGGCACAGGCTGGCGATGCCGTTGATGCTGTTGCCGAAGCCACTGGACTGCATGAACACGGCGGCATTCCGGCCCACCGCATAGCTGCCCACGGCGACGCCGACGGCCTCCTCCTCGCGGGTACAGGACACCAGGTGGAAGAACGGGTCCTCGTTGATGATGCTGGTCACCCGGTCGATGGAGATGTCGGGCACGTAAGCGATGAGCGACGTGTCCCACTTCTTCAGGGTGTCAACTATGGTTTCAGCCCAGGGCATGGGGAACTCCTTGCGCGGTGAATCGGCGGTCAGTATAGCGCAAGTCGGAACCCATCGCCCTAGGAAGCGACGGGTGGTAACCGTTCAGAATTCAGCAGGTTGTCATTGCGAGGCGCTTGCGGCGTGGCAATCTCGACGCCGTAGCAACAACGTCCGGCCGTAAGGTAGATCCTGCGCCGACGAGATTGCCGCGCTCCGCTCGCAATGACACTTTACTAGCAACTCAGAACAGTTGCGACGGGTGAGACGGCTGCCATATCGTGGTTACAGCCAGGCGGTAACCTCATCCGCCGGCGCGCGCATGGATGCCGACGGTCGCGCCGGCTGTCCGATGAAGAGCGCGCCGACCATGGTCCAGTCCGCTTCGCCGCCCAGGGTTTCCGCCAGGGCCGGGTGCCGGGTGGTGTTGCCCGTGCTCCAGTCGCCGGCCAAACCCTCGGCCACTGCGGCCAGGAGCAGGTTCTGCACGGCACAACAGGCGGCCGCGTAGTTCTCCTGGGTCATCTCCTCGCTGTCGGCCGGAACGCTGTACACGTAGATCAGGCCCGGAGAATCCAGCACCCGCTGGCGGCTGCCGTCGGCGTTTTCGTGGTTGCCGCTGCGGGCGAACAGGTTGTCGTAAGCCAACTGCGCGACTTCCGCCCGCTTCTGCCCGCCCTTTTCCAGCACGAAGAACCGCCACGGATTGGTGAGCCGGTGGTTGGGAGCCCACACCGCCGCGTCCAGCATCCGCTGCAATGACTCCCGGCTGGGCACTACTTCAGTGAACTCGTTGTTCATGCGGCGGTTGTGGATCGCCTCGTAAACCGTAACGCCGGTTTCCGGGGCGGCAACGTTGCCGCTGCGCAATCGACTGCTCTGTGTCATCTCGACAACTCCTGATTAGTGTGGAATCAACTCAATGATAAGTGTCAGCACTATATCGGTAAACGTCGCGCCAAACAAGCGGGACCGCGGCGTCCCAGGTCCCAACCGACCCTGCCGCGATGACTTTGCCGGCAGGGTGGCATACAATGGCGCCATGCCGGGCGGACCCTGACGATCTCCGTTTACCCGGAATGCGCCGGCCCGGCTCACTGAGGACAATCCCCATACTTGAATTCAGGAGGACAACATGGCACTGCAATGGGAGCACGTCGCCGGACCCTTCAGCCGACTGACCGAAGGCCCCGCCTGGGACGGCCGCCGCCTGCTTTTCACCCACATCCCCGCCAGCCGCATCATGGCGTACCACCCGGACACCGGCGAATGCACGGTGTACCGGGAGAACACCAACCATACCAACGGTCTGGCTTTCGACGCCGAGGGCCGGCTGTACGGCTGTTGCTCCGGCGGGCGGGCCATCGTGCGCTTCGAGTCCAACGGCACTACCACCACCATCGTCGACCGGCTGGGTGACCAACGCCTGAACACCCCTAACGACCTGGCCATCGACCGGCAGGGCCGCATCTGGTTCAGCAACCCGTGGAACGCCGGCAACATCGACCCCAGCGAGCAGCCGGAGATGTCCGGCCGCGACATCCTCCGCGCCGACCCGCAGCCCGACGGTTCCTACACCTGCCAGCAGGTCACCTTCGACACCACCGGAACCAACGGCCTGCTGGTGTCACCGGATGACCAGACCCTCTACATCATCCAGACCGACAACGAGCCGGGAGCGGCGCGCGAACTGCGTTCGTATCCGATCAACGAGGACGGGTCGCTGGGCCAGTACATCGTGCTGCACCAGTTTGGCACCGACCATCGCGGCCCCCAGCGCGGCATCGACGGAATGTGCCTCGATTCGGAGGGCAATATCGTCGGCACCGCTGGCAACTGGGCCAGCGGCCCCGGCCCCATGCTCTACGTATGGACGCCAGAGGGGCGCGTCCTGGAGACCTACCCCATGCCCGTGGGCGTCGATATGCCCACCAACTGCTGCTTCGGCGACGCCGACCAGAGCAGCCTGTACGTCACCACGCTGGGCGGCCACCTGCTGCGCCTGCGCAACACCGGCCGCCGTGGCTGGATCATGTGGCCGCCGGTACGCTGAAGACCCGCGCCGACGCTCAGCCGTTACGACAATGACCCGACAGTTTGGTCTGAGGTACAAAAATGGACGTTTTCAATGCCATCCGCACCCGCCGCACCATCCGCGACTTCACCGACCAGGCGGTGTCCGACGCGGTGCTGCACAAGATCTTGCAGGCGGCCCGCTGGGCGCCCAGCTCCAGCAACACCCAGCCCTGGCACTTCATCGTCGTCCGGGATCCGGACACCATCAGGCAGTTGGGTGAAATCTGCACTCAGGGCGCCTTCATCGGCAAGTCCCAGGTTGCCATCGCCATCGTGATGGACGGCGCGCGCCGCGCTCAGCTTGACGCCGGCCGCGCGCTGCAGCAGATGGAACTGGTCGCCTGGTCGGAGGGCCTGGGTACCTGCTTCGTCGGCGTCCGCGGGGAGGCGCAGGACCAGGTAAAGTCCCTCCTGGGCATCCCTGAAGAACTGGAGCTGATCACGGTGCTGCCCTTCGGCTACCGCATCATGCGCGAGCCGGGCACCGGCACACCCCGCAAGCCCATGTCCGAGATCGCCCACGGCGAGAAGTTCGGGCAGGCTTTGACCTTTGCGGATGCGTAGGGTAGCCTGTCGGAAGCAGGATTTGCCGGATTATTGGATTTTCAGGATTTGGTTTTCATCCTGTTAATTTCCTAAATCCCGAAAATCCTGCTTCTGACGAAACGCTTTGCTGCCCAATGACCATCAGGAGGAGATAAAGGACCATGGCTGAATATTACCTCGGCATCGATGTTGGATGGGATAAGACCCGCCGCAGTACGGGATTGTGCCTCATCAGTGTGAACCGAGATCAATTCCAGTGGGAGTGCTGTAACACTACGGGTCACAACCGTCAGCGGTTAACAGACTTGCTGAATCTCATCCCTGCCGGCTCAAATCTGAACGGAGTCGGGATAGATGGTCCTCTCGTCTCGGGCTTGAGATTGGTCGACTGTTACCGGGCTGCTGAGGCTTTGCTATTCCGGGATCTTACTCTGCAACGTTGCCGACCCGGCCAAACCAATTCCGGCAACGGTCAGAAGCTCCACCACCATGCTTCTCTGTTAGGCAACCTAGTTCTACAACTCCAACGTGAAGGGCATCTCACTTTATCCATGGCGCAGCAGCCAGAAGCAATTCATGGATCGCGCATCGTCGAAGCGTTCCCGAACGCTTTTTTGGCTATGCTCCTCGCAGACGAAGATTTCCAGGGTTTACCAGATGGGCAAATTTCTGACCAATACTGGGAAGTCGCGGTCGCCAACGGCTACTTGAAGGCACTCATCAATCATTTGGCTCCCGGCCGCAACATGGCAAATGCTCTTGCAAATGTCATAGATCACGACCATCGAGCGGCTTTCATTTGCGCTCTGTCTGCCATGTGTGTAGATAGGAACACGTACGTCGCCGTAGGAGCGCCTAGGAGCGGAGACATTATTTTGCCGCCACACGCGGTTTGGGGGGCCGATGCTGCAGGGCAGGGTAGTTGGGCAGAGCCCACACTTCGTACGAACGTAGCAACGGTCAGAAATGACCATCGACAGAACAACCCGTGCCCGAATTTCAATCAAGCACGGGTCATCTGCAACGGCCGTCAATGGATGCCGGAACCAGAACAGTAGGCAAAGAGCTTACCGCGGGCGACTATAGTGCTTCACCTTCACCCCAACCCTCTCCCGTAAAGGGAGAGGAGGCAGATCGACCTACCGTCCCTTGAACTCCGGCGCCCGCTTCTCCAGGAACGCCTGCCTCGCCTCGTGGGCGTCTTCGGAGCCGCTGAGGATGCCGCCGGCGTTGGAGGTTAGCGTCATCGTGGTTTCCAGCGTGCTGTCCAGGGCGGCGCGCATGATACGCTTGCTGATCCACTGCACCATGGGCGGCGTGCGGATGATGCGGTCGCACAGGTCGCGGGTGGTCTGCTCCAGTTCCTCCGCCGGAACCAGGTAGTTGAGCATTCCCCACTCGTAGGCGCGCTGGGCGTCCAGGTGGCCAGTGTAGGCGAACTCCAGGGCGCGGCCCAGGCCGACCATCTTGGGAAGGTAGTAGCTGCCGCCGTTTTCGATGATCTGCCCCAACTGCTGGTAGCCGATGAAGCGGGTGTTCTCGCAGCCCAGGCGGATGTCGCAGTGCAGGGCCATGTCCATGCCGGACCCGACGGCCGGCCCGTTGATCATGGCGATGGTGGGTTTGCGGACCTGGGAGATGTCCCGGTGCAGCTTGGTGAAACCGTGGTAGAAATGCTCCCGCGCGGCGTCCGGCCCTTCGATGGTCCCCCGGTTGCCCACGAAGTTCTCGCCGGTGACGTCCGGCGAGTTGTCACGCCGCATGTCGGCCCCGGAGCAGAAGCCGCGGCCAACGCCGGTGAGCACCATCACCCGCACGTTGGGATCGTCGTCGCCGGCGCGCATGTACTCGCCCACCTTGGCGACGGTGCCGTTCTCCTCAGACGAGCCGATGAGCGCGTTCATCCGCTCGGGACGGTTGAACTTGATCCACAAGATGCCCGATTCCTCGGGTTCATAGAGCAGGTAGGGCACCAGGTTCGGCGGCATGGCTGTCTCCTTAGTGGCCGCACTCACGGCCAGCGCGCGCTGGGTGTAGGCCCCGAGGATGCCATGCGTCGCTCGCGATGACAGCTCGGGGGAGAATGGGTACTCACGAGGTGCGCCGTTATGGGGCGCGCAAGATGGTGCGACGTCTTATCGGTCACACGTTCGGATGTAATTGTTCATAGTTGTGGGGAAAGTGTCATTGCGAGCGAAGCGAGGCAATCCCGTTGGCGCAAGGGAGTCCTTCGGGACAGACGTGGCTACTACGGCATCGAGATTGCCACGGCGCAAGCGCCTCGCAATGACAACCTCTTGGATTCTGAACAGTTACGTTTCCACCGGCTGGTCGCTATCCATCCATTCGGCGTAGGAGCCGTCGTACAGGCTGACGGTGTAGCCCATCCGGTCCAGGGCCAGCCACGTGACGGCCGCGCGAATGCCACTGCGACAGTAGGCGATGACGGGTTCGCCTTCCGCGATGCCAACTCCGGTCAGACGTTCGCGCACCGTATCCCCATCCGCGTACAGGTTGCCGTCGGCGCCGGCCAGGTCGGCATGGGGGAGACTGACGGCGCCGGGGATATGGCCGGGGCGCTGATCCATTTCGACCTCGCCCTGGAACTCCTCGGCGGTGCGGGCGTCCACCAGACTGGCGGCTCCCCGGTTGGCCACGTCGTCCAGGGTGGCACGGATGGCCGGGTTCAGCCGGACCGTAAAGCCGGCCGCTCTCGTGAGCACGGGGCGGTACAGGACCTCGCGGCCTTCGTCTTTCCACGCCTCGTAGCGCAAGTCCATGATGTGGACGTCGTCCCGGCCGAGGTACTCCAGCACCCAGGCGGCCATGGCGGCGTTGCGCCCGTCCTGGTGGTCGTAGAGGATGGGTGTGACGTCGTCTCCAAGGCCGGCGTCGCCGAAGGCGGCGGCCAGCTGTTCTGGCGGGCCCAGGCGTCCGTCGGGTGCTTGCAGTTTCTTGTAGGGTACGCTGACGGCGCCGCGCAGGTGGCCCATGAGATAGCGCATGGCCGACCGGGGATCGATTATCAGATAACCCGGCTGGCCGATGCGCTCGGCGACCCAATCCGCGGTAACGAAGGTCACCATCAGCCGACCATTTCGAACTCGGTTTGCACCGAGGTGGGGTTGGCTACCGATTGGGTGACGGGCGAGCCTTCCACGGCCAGCCGCCAGATTTCCCGCAGGGTGTCCTCGTCGGCGTCGGCGCGGACGAAGCACTTGGCCGAGATCTGCCCGTAGCCGGGATTGCCCTCGTCCTCAACGCCGGCCCACTTGCGGATGTTGTCGAAGTAGCCTTCCACAGCGATTTCCAGGTCGTGAACGCGCACGCCCTGCTTGGTGGCGTTGACTACGAATCCCACGGTCATGCAACTGCCGATGGCGGAGAGCAACTGCTCGTGGGCGCTGGCGGCCACGTCGGTGGCGGTGAGGTCGCCGGGCTCGTCCATGTCAACCTGATGGTTGCGCATGTAGGCGCGGGCGCGCATACCGTCCTGCCAGACGACGCGGGACTTCCAGGGGCCGGTTACTGCGTTGAATACTTCGGGATCCCTGAAGGAGTCCAGCACCTCGGCCAGTTTCTCCCGAGGCAGACCGTTGAGATTTCCTTCCTGTGCTTGCGCCATGGTTCGGCTCCTTATTGCTGACGGGGTTGACGGGCGGGTTAGTTTTCTTCTGATCCGTTAGCGGTTGGCGGCGTTCAAAGGTTGAGACATCGCCTCAATCACCGGGGCTAGATGCTGTGACGCATTGCGCAGACCAACTGCGATGGGCACCGTATCACCCGGATCATATTCGTCAGGCCCCCAGTACGCCACCAGGTCGCCGTTTTCGGCGATGATGGTTGCGGTTTCCGCGCCACGGCCAATAGTGAGCGTATCCGTTTCCTCGCAGTAGCCCCGCTTACCGAGGGGCAGCCACGCGCTGATGGCGAAGACTTCTAACCCGATCGCTTCATAGCTGTCTTCATCGGGCACGTCGATCATCACCATGCCTACCGTCGCCAATTCGTAGGTTCCGCCCCTGGGCAGACCGTAGTTAGCGCCAATTGCATCACAATCAGGATCATAATGCACTTTCAGCTTCATTTCGTATCTCCCATTGCTCATAGGTCCGCTGAAAGTAGTCGAAGTCTCCGCTGTTCCATTTGTTGGTGGCCGGCGTGTCCGCAAACGCGGTGGTGATCCGTTGATCATCCATCGAGACCGCCACCCGCATCAGGCGCTGTGAGCCCCCGTGTTCGATCCAGCCCAAGTGGGCCATGCTGGGCCGGCCGGATTCATCGTATCTAATACCACGAGCCACCCAATTCTCCAGAACGTCGATCAGATTCCCCACGGTGATTTCGCTACGTGCATACGATTGCCGGTGAACGTGGAGGGTAATCTCCCGCTGAACGCCGCCAGCCGTCAAAGCGCGGGGCAACGCCGCAGCGTCATCCCTATGCATACTCCGCGCGCAGGATCTCCGCAGCGTCGGTGATCGCCTGCATCTTCTTTGCGGCCATCTCGTGGGTGTTGACGTTGCGCTCGGCGAAGGTGCCGAAGCCGCAATCGGGATTGAGAAAGATCTTGTCGGGGTCAAAGTACTGGAGCAGTTCCTTGACCCGGGCAACGATTTGCTCGGCCGGCTCGATCTCGTCGGTGCGCGGGTTGACCACGCCGAACCCGATCTCCTTTTCGTTGCTGTATTCCTTGAAGACTTCCATCTCGCCGGCGCGGGGAGTGGCGCACTCCAGCACCAGGCGGTCGATGTTCATCTGAACCAGGTAGGGAAGCATGGGGCCGTAGTTGCCGGTGAGCAGCACCTCCTCCTTTTTGCTCCAGTTGCCCCGACAGACGTGTACGCCCGTCTTGATGCCGTCGATGCCCTCCAGGGTCTCGTTCATCAGCCGCACCGCCATCTCCAGCTCGTCGGTGGGGTCGCGGCGGTTGGGCAAGGCGGCGCACATGAAAGTCTCGGTGGTCTCTTCGCCGAACACTACCTGGGAGAGTGTGGGTTCGTCCAACTGCACGAAGTCGCAGCCGTGGTCGCGCAGGGCGACGATTTCCTCGCGCAGGATCTCGACAACGTCCCGAGCCAGGTCGTCGGGAGTAGGATAGGCCCGGTCGGACAGGCCCTCGAACCAGCCGGACCGAGTGAGCATGTAGGGGCCGGGGATGGGCACCATGATCTGCCGGTCGGTGTGCTCGCGCATGTAGGCCAACTCGTCCAAGGCCAGCCCGTGCCGCTTGCTGATGGTGTCGATGACGATGGGGCTCTTGATCGCGAACGAGGGGACGTCCAGGGCGCGGAGCACTTCTTCCATGCGGGCGCGGTCGGAGGAATAGTCCAGCAGCTCGGACACCTTCATCAGCTGCATGCCGTTGAGCTTGTCCACAGCGAAGGAGTAGAAGTTGTCCCGCCGCTGCTCGCCGTCGCTGATGATGTCGACGCCGGCCTCTTCCTGTGCGCGGATGCAGGCCAGCACCTCGTCGTCGGCCAGCGCGCTGAACTCGGAGTAGGTGATCTCACCCGCTTCTTTGCGGCGCAGGGCGCGGATCAGTTCGGTAGATCGGGGCCAACTTCCGACCACGGTAACGGGGAACAGGGGTGCGTCCGCCATGGGTGTCCCTCCAGGACTGCGATCTTGCCAGGGTTAACGGCTACGAGCACAGCATCACGCCGTACCGCCGCAAAATAATCTACACCAGAAACCGTGCCGCGTACAGACTGGCGGCGCAGCGCGTGCTAATGCTGCCCGATGAACTCCAGCACCAGGCCGTTCCACACCTGCGGACGCTCCCAGAAGCCGGCGTGTCCGGCCTCCGGTAGTGACACGAAGCGGCTGCCGGGGATGCGCTCTGCCTGCATCCGCATCAGCGCCGGCGGGGATACCAGGTCGGACTCGCCGGACAGCGCCATCGTCGGTACGCTCATGGTGGCCAGCCGGGCGTAGGTGGTGGGCTCCCGCAGCGGCTGGGCCGGCAGGCGGCCGTAGGGCCGACTGGCGCGCTCGATCTCCAGCCAGCGGGCCGTGCCGTCGGGGTTCGTGCCCCGGTATGAAGGACCCAGTTCGTAGAGTTCCACGGGCAGGTTGCGGATTTCGGGCGGGCGGATGCGATCCTGCACTTCCAGGTATTCCGGGTCCTGGATACCCGCGATGGTGTTGGCAAACACCAGGCTCCGCACCCGCTCGGGATGAGCCAGCGCGTACCCGATGGCGGTGATCCCGCCGGCAGCGGTGCCGACCAGGTGGAACCGTTCCAAACCCAGGGACTCGACCAAGCCGTGCAGGTCTTCGTCCTGGTAGCCGGGTTGCAGGGCTTCGTCGGTGCTGCGGGATTTCCCCCAAGTGCGCCGGTCGTAGGTGATGCAGCGGTAGCCGGACAGCGTGAACGCGGGTATCTGGTAGATCCAACAATCGCAGGTGCCCGAGGCGGCATGGCAGAAGACCACCGGGATGCCGTCCCCTCCGGTGTCTTCGTACCAGAGGTCAACGCCGGGCAGGTTCACGTAGGGCATGTGATCAGTCCTGCCAGTGGGGCGGGAGGCTGGGAGACGGCATTCCGAACTGTTCGGATAACCATTCCTCAGCGTAGCGCCCGTCCCGGTAGCCGGAATGTTCCGCCTTGTGGACAGTGGTTTCGCCCCGAATGTCGCCGATCAGCGGTTGCAGGGCGGCCGCGTCCAGCGCGGACCCGTCGGCGCCGGCCATCAGCAGCGTGGCCGCACTGACCCTGGAGCCGAACCAGCGGAGGTCGAAGTAGGACAGCGTGCGATGCACGGCCTCACGCCGCGTCGGATGCAGGCGCAGGTAGTCGTTGATCTCCTCCAGCGGGTAGGCGCTGGTGTGGGGGGCCAGGTCCGCGGTGTCGTACAGCAGGGTCGGCGTGGTCACCAGGTGCGTGACCAGCGGAGACAGGGCGGCGGTGGTCAGGGCCAGGTCGTTGCCGATGGCGGCGATGCGCGTGGCGTCCACCTCCGGCCGGGCGGCCAGGTATTGCAGCCCACGGACGCAGTCGGCGACGATGCCCCGGTACACATAGGTTGCGGGATCGTCGATGCCGTCGGTGAGCTGGCCGGGGAAAGCGGCGGCGTAGGGTTGATCCGCCAGCCGCTGCCCACGCACGCAGATGGCGAAGGTGACGTGTTCCTTGCGTTGGCCGTTGGCTTGCCCCTGGGGGACCAGATCGGTCACGCTGCCGTAGCGGGGCAGGTGGTAGCGCGCCGGGAAGGGGCCGTCGCCGTTGGGGATGCTGAGGTAGCCGTAGAGGCGGTAGGGGCCGAGGGAGGTCAGCCGGACGCCGTAAGCGGTAGCGAAATCGGTAGAGCGCAGCGGAAGTTCCTGCACCTCCGGCGCAGCCGGGAACCCGGCCAGTTCCGCCAGCACGTCGTGCCAGTAGTCATCGAAATCGTGCGGCTTGCCGCTAATGAGTGTGGTCATGCTGATTGTTCCGTCCGGTTTGGCGAACTCTGGGGAGGATCACAGTGCGGCCAAGCGCTCGGCGTCGCTGATGTACTGTGCGGTTTCGCGGATGCGGCGTTCGGTCTCTTGGTTGCAGTGTCCCACGTAGAAACAATTGCCGTGCAGGTGGGTGATGCGGCTGTAATATCGGCCCTGGAGCGTCCTGACCGGCGGTTCTCGGTAAGCGAGGTCATCAAGGCCGTCGCTGGTGAGGCCGGTGGGCCCGGGTTCCTCGCCGGTGCGAGCCAGGATGAGGGCGTCGGTGGCGCGTTTGGTTGCGCACCAGGCTTTTTCGGCGGCGTCTCTGATGTCGCCGTGCGCCAGGCGTTCCAAGGCTTGAGCGTGCATGGCACGGGCGTCGGCGAAAATGGCTTGAGGAGTTTGCAGTTGGGTCATGGGACTTCGTCAGTCCTTTAGGTGCGTGGCCATAAAAGCGTCCACGACCGCGGCATGCTCGTGGTTGTTGGCGTCGTGGCCGTGCCCGTCGTAGGCGTACATCTTCTTGTCGGCGCTGGCGATGGCCTCGAACATGGCGAAGCCGGTTTCCGGCGGGCAGGTGCTGTCCTGCAGGCCGACGCTGACGATGATTGGACAGGTGATCCGGTGGGCCAGGTTGATGCCGTCGAAGTAAGCCAGCGTGTTCTCCACCTGTTCTCGGCTATCCGGGTAAAGCCGCAGGTAGTCGGCGATCTCCTGGTAAGGATAGGCGTCGGTCAGTTCGATGGAGTCCATGTAACCGCAGAGGTAGGGCGCACCGGCGGCGGCGGCCTTGATTTCCGGACGCAGGGCCGCCGTGGACACGGTGAGACCGCCGCCCTGGCTGTGTCCGGTGACGCCGATACGGTCGCCGTTGACCTCGTCACGGGTCAGCAGGAAATCCACGGCGCGGCAGGCGTCCATGTAGAAGCCGCGGTAGGAGTAGGTGTTGCGGTCAACCATGCCGTAGGTCAGCAGGCCGGGGTAGCCGGGATTGAACTGGCGATTGCTGCGCAGCTTGCCGCGGGGAGCGACGCTGAAAGCGGCATACCCCCGGGCGGCCCAGTTCTTGGGGACCGGCGGCTCCATGTTGTACCCGGGCACCTGGATCAGGCCGGGCAACTGGCCCTCGCGCTGGCGGGGCACGGCGTACCAGCCGGCGATGCGGACATGGTCGAGGCTGGTGTAGAAGACCTCGTAGACGTCGATGCGGGCGGTGGACCGGAGGGGGTCGTAAACCACCTCCGGTTCTAATGGAATTTGAGCGGTTTCCGCCAGTACATCGTCCCAAAACTGGTCGATGTCGTCCGGCTTGCGGACGATGCTGACGTACTGGTCGGCGGGTACTCTGGGCATAGTGCTATCCTGATTTCTTCATGACCGTCTGGCCCGGGACGTAAGATAGGCGATGAACAACCTGATTTCGTCCGTCGGGGCGTTGTTGAATCCCGCTAGCGCGTTTTCGGCGTCATCTATGATTTGGGCAACTTGCGTCTGGTCAAAAATCGTGCCGGGATCGTAATCAGCCTCGTGGCGGCGCTGCTGTAGATTCACCAGTGTGGTTGCGAATCTTCGAAGGTCCGGACTGAACCGGCTCATGCTGCCAGAGTCGTTGCATTTGTTTCTGGCCGGCCCGTGATCAAGGGTGCGGTACGTCATGTTCCAAAGTTCTTGTCCCAGTTGGCTGCCTAAGTAGGGGCCGGCCATCGCGTCAGCATAGGCGCGGCACAGGGTGTGGAAGATGGCGTAGTAAGCGCAACTGACCGCCCGGCGCAGCTCGGTGTCGGTGGCCCCTCCCTGGTTGCTGGCGTTGCTGCCGGCGGCCAGCGTCCTGGCGACGGCGATCAGATCATTTGGTTCCAACGCCGGCTTTTCTCCTTGTAGGTCTCCCAACCCTCTTTGCCGAAGAACGAAGTGTGAGGGACGTGTTTGATCCCCAGGTCAACCAGTTGGGGGAGCAGACGCGCGATCAGGCCGCTGGTCCACTTGGAGTCCAGTTTGCCCTGGTCGCCATCGAACACGATGCGGATGTGCAGATAGGGATCTCCGTACTGGTCGATCTCCTGTTGGATGTCGATGGGGCCGAATTCAATCTCACCTTTGAATCTGCCGGTCAGATCCTCATCTACCATCTTGACGATGGTGTCATGCACATCCTGGGTTATCATCATGGCGGCCTTTCCTTACACGTCCTCGACGGGCATGGTGGCGATGCCGTAGGTGCCGTAGAAGAAGTTGGCGTAGTGGGTGGAGCCGCCGGTGACGAACAGCAGGTACTGTTCCGGGTCTTCCAGCGCGGGGATGGTGGCCTCGGGGTCGTCGGCGAGGCGCTGGAGTTCCGGATAGCGCAGCCACTTGCCGTTGGCGTCGGTGGGCATTCCGGCCGGGCCGATGGCGTCGCGCAGCGAGGCGCGGCAGTGTTCGTGCAGCCATTCCTGGGTGGCGCGCTTGCTGAAGCCGGCTTCCTGCAGGATCACTGCGCGGGAGGGGCTGAGCATGATGGGATGGTACGGGCTCTGGTATTCAACCCGCTGGTTGGTGTGGCCTACCTGGGCCGACTGACGCCCCTTGATCCAGCTGCCGCCGCCGGCATGACGATAAAACATCATGGAGGCGATGTTGTTCAGCGTGTCCTCGTGGTTGCGGGAACCCGCATCGAGGATGTCGGTGGGGCCGGTGACGGTGATCACGGTGACCGCGCTCTCGTCGGCGCGGAACCCTTTGTCAACGTGGTAGGGCTGCCAGGGGCTGACCTCTTCATTCTCGGCGATGCACATGCCGAACTTGGTGGGCAGGCCGATGAAGTTGGGGTCGCCAGCGCCGGCCTTGCAGTAGCCGATGTTGATCAGGCAGAGGCGCAGCGCCCGGCCGATGGCGGTGTTGGCCTTGTTGACCACGCCCGGGCCCATGGCCGAGGTGCCGTAGTTGATGCCAGCCTTGGCGGCGATGGGACCGTTGACCAGGATCAACGGGGCCTCGGTGTGGCCGGACACCTGCATATCGCGGTGGTTCATCTCCGGCTGGGCGATGCACTCCAGGGCGGCCAACAGGATGGGGAACTGCGCCGGCTGGCAACCGGCCATCACGGCGTTGATGGCGACCTTTTCCACGGTGGCCAGGCCGAAGCCGGGCTCCATGACCATGACCACGTCCTGCGGGTCGCGGCGAGTGCCCTTGAGCATCGCCTCGACGGCGGCCGGAGTGGGCGGCACTATGGGCATCCCGTCGCTCCAGTCGCGCTCTTCCATGAAGCGGTTAACCGCGTCCAGGCCCAGGGGCGTGTCGTCCAGTTCCACGGTGAAGACGTCGGTCTCGCTGTGGCCGTTGGCGCCGCCGGATAGGTCGGCGGATGCCGACATCCGGGTCAGTCCGAGGATGATGTTGTCGATCTGCTCATCCACCATCCTGTGGATGTAGTCGGGTTGTTGTCCGGTGCAGGCGTGGGGGATGGTGACGAAGGCAGTGGCGGGCTGGCCCCAGCCGTCGACGCAGGACTGCCAGGCCCGGGCGAAACTGCGCGCGGCGATGCCCACCGAGGGCACGCCGGCCTTTTCCATGGCAACCATGTCGTGGGCAAGCCACGACGTGCAGCCCCCTCAATGCGCGGCGGCTCCCACCATGGCATCCACTTCGACGGCGATACGGCCGGCTTCGTCGTCGTCGATATGCACGCCTCGGCTCAAGGCCGGACGGCCGTTGCGTAGATTGCCGCCGTAGCTTTCGAATCTGACATTGCTGAAACGACGACTGAGATGCTCGGCGACGCGGTTGACCGCTACGTCGGCCCCGCCGGTCATGTTGTTGTAGAGGCCGATGGTCTTGCCTTCCAGGGTATCCAGGCGGGCGGCGGGCGGCACCTTGAAATCGACGCGCGCGGCAGCCGGGGACATGATCTGCAACTTCATCGTGATTCTCCTCCGAATCAGAGCCTTGACGACGTTCGAATTGCACGCAGTCTATTTGCCGGTGACGGTTCCGTCAACGCGCAGACTCAGCTGAAGAAGCGCGGATGCCCGTCAGCGGACGGGGCGCTTGCAGACCCGCGCCGGCAATGCGCATTTGAGGAGAGACAACGTTGCGTCCGTTAAGATCAAAGCCGGGCATTAACGTGATAAACGGGGTGGAAATTAGGGTGCACAAATCCGATTCGATGATACAATTCTTTGAAAATCGGCATGGGCTGCTGGCGCGCCAGGCGTGTCAGCCAGCGCCTCCAATAACTGCCTAACTGCCAGCGCAATCCAGGAGACAACACCATGGCAATCGAGTTCCAGAGGAATGAGGGCACTTTGATCATTGAGGCTGCCGAACGTGTCGACAGCACCAACGCGCAGCGTTTCCTTGAAGATCTGGATGCGGCCATCGAACCCACCGACCAGGTGGTTATCCTCGACATGGAAAAGCTTACGTACATCAGCAGTGCCGGCCTGCGCGTGGTTCTGCAAACTGCGAAGACCCTGCAGCGGCAGAATTCCGGCTTCGCGCTGTGCGCACTGTCGGGGACCGTGCGGGAAGTTTTCGAAATCAGCGGTTTCGACCAGGTAATCGCTATCCATCCGTCGCAGGAAGAGGCCATATCCGCGCTGAAAGGGTAGTCCTTTACGGGTGATCGGCTTCGCGGGGTCAAACTCACGGTGATTGGGCGCAGGCCGCCCGTCGGGGACGGAATCATGGCAGATACGTCAGGGCCATACCGGATACTGGTGGTCGACGACGAGCCCGACCTGGAGCCGCTGGTATTGCAGCGGATGCGGCGGGCCATTCGCTCGGGGCGCTACCAGTTCGTGTTCGCGCAGAATGGAGTAGAAGCGCTCGAAACTCTCAATCAAGACGACGAAATCGATATGGTGCTGTCCGACATCAACATGCCTCAGATGGACGGACTGGCGTTGTTGTCGCATATACCGGACGTCGCTCCCGACATACACGCCGTAATCATCTCCGCTTACGGAGATATGAAAAATATTCGCTCCGCAATGAACCTCGGGGCGTTCGATTTCGTCACCAAGCCGGTCGATTTTGACGACCTGCGCATCACCATTGAACGGGCGTTGTCCAACCTCGAAGCCTGGCGAGAGGCGACGGCGTCACGCGAGCGGCTGGTGGCGCTGGAAAACGAGCTCGACGTCGCCAACAAGATGCAGCAGTCGATCCTGCCCACGGAGTTTCCTAAACAGCCCGGTTTCCAGATCTACGGGAGCATGATCCCGGCCCGGGTCGTGGGCGGTGACTTCTTTGACGTCGTTTATCTGGACAATGGCCGGATTGGACTGGCCGTGGCGGATGTGTCGGACAAGGGCGTGCCCGCCGCGCTGTTCATGATGGCCAGCCGCACTCTCCTCAAGAGCGCGGCCATGGGGCTGAAATCCCCGCGGGAAGTCCTTACGGAAGTGAACGACCTGCTGTACGACGACAACGACGCCATGATGTTCGTCACCCTGTTCTACGCGGTGTACGATCCGGCGACCGGGGAAATGACCTACGCCAATGGCGGCCACAACGCGCCTCTGATCGCCCACGTTGACGGGACTTCCACGGTGCTGCCCGGCACCAACGGCATCGCGTTGGGGGTGATGCCGGGCATGGATTACGACGAAAGAACGATTTCCATTTCTGCCGGTGATACCGTAGTCTTTTACACCGACGGCGTCACTGAGGCCGTGAACGAGGATGGGGAGGAGTTCGGAATGGACCGGCTGCAGCGGGTGTTTACGGGGCAGCCGGTCCAGGATGCCGGGGCATGGACCCAGGCGGTGTTTGACGCCGTGAACCAATTCGCCGGGAACACCGCGCAGTTTGACGACATCACGTGCCTCATTTTCCGTCGCAGCGAGACCTGACCATGAGCGCCCACGTGTTTTTGAAGATTGCTCCCAGTCATGAGCAGCTGGAATTGATCCCGGCGGCGGTCGAAGAGTTCGCGGAGCGAGACAACTGGCCGCCCGACTTGGTTTTCAAGCTGAACCTGGTCCTGGAAGAATTGGGCGTCAACATCGTCAATTACAGCGGCGCAACGGGGGACATCGAGATATCGCTTGCCTCTGATGAAGAGAGGGTCACCGTCGAGATCTCGGACGACGGCCGGCCGTTCAATCCCCTGATCGATCAGGAGACCCCCGACATTTCCGCCCCGCTGGGCAACCGACCCATCGGCGGGCTCGGCATCCACCTGGTGCGGTCGATGATGGACGAGATGTGGTACAGCAGAGAAGACGGCAAGAACAAGCTGGCGATGACCAAGCGCAAGTCGGAGTGAATCCGGCGGTTCCGGTTTCGACTGCGAGCGCATCGATCCGCGGATAGTTGTCAGGCTGCCGTTCCTGATGCCGCAGCGCCATCGTCCGGTCAGATTAGAGGCTACTGGGTGTACCGGGCCAATCGTATCGCGAAGACACTTTGGACCATCGTGGCAGTGTGTCTGCTGGGGCTGGCGGCGTGTGGCCCGGACGCTGACACGGACGCGAACGCCTCCCTTGACGAGGCGCCGGCGGTTGCCGCGCCCGCCTCCACGCCGCCGCACTTGACCCTGTCGACCACGGTGGCCCGCGAAGACCCGGGCGTATTTGACGACCACATAGTATTCGGGCAGTCGGCAGCATTCACCGGCCCCTCCGGGCAGTTGGGCATCAGCCTGCGCCATGGAATTGAAACCGCGTTCACTGAAGTCAATCGAGCCGGCGGAGTGAACGGGCGTCAACTGGTGTTAGTGACCCGCGACGACACCTATGAGCCGGAATTTGCGATCTCCAACACAACGGAACTCATCGAAGAAGAGAATGTCTTCGCCTTGATCGGAGCGGTCGGTACGCCGACGTCGCGTTCCGCGGTGCCGGTGGCGGAAGCGGCCGGGGTGCCCTACATCGCGCCCTTCACGGGAGCCGCGTTCCTGCGAGACTCCAAGCTGCGCAGCGTGATCAATCTCAGGTCTTCTTACAACCAGGAAACCGAGGAGATGGTCGAACGCCTGACCGAGGACCTGGGCATCGAGCGCATCGCGGTCATGTACCAGGACGACTCTTTCGGCCGGGCCGGGTTCAATGGGGCCAAGGCAGCGTTGGATCGGCGCTACGGCTCGGACGGGGAACCCATGAAGCCGGTAGCCGTCGGGCTTTACCAACGCAATACCACTGCGGTGAAAACCGGATTGCTGGACGTGCGGAAGGGACGCCCCGAAGCGATCATCGTGATTGGCGCCTACAAACCGGTGGCCGCGGTCATCGCCTGGGCTCGGGAAATAGGGATGGATCCGGTGTTCATGACCGTTTCGTTCGTCGGGAGCAACGCCCTGGCCGAGGAGCTGGGCACCGGTGGCAAGGGCGTGATTGTCACCCAGGTGGTCCCCTTTCCCACAGACACGTCGAACCCGGTGGTTGCCGCTTACCTGAAAGCGTTGGCAGAATACGATCCCGAGGTGGAGCCGGGTTTCGTCTCCCTGGAGGGCTACATGGCCGGCCGTCTCGCCATTGCCGGCCTGGAGCGGTGCGGCGACGATGTGACCCGGGCCTGTTTTTTGAGCGCGCTCCGCAATGCCCAGCCAATCGACATAAATGGCGTGGAGTTGCGTTACAGCCAGGAAGAGGGCAACCAGTGGTCTGATGAGGTCTTCCTGACGATGATCGGGGACGAAGGCCAATACATTCCGCTGGATGTCCTGCCGCAGGATGTTTTGGGGAGTAAAGACAAATGATGGCAGCGCTGACCAAATTCCTCGAACTCCGTTATCGCATTTCTTCCCAGTTGTACCTGGCGCTTGGCGGCGCGGTTTGTCTGACCTTCGCGGCGGCGCTGGTGGGATGGTTTTCCTTCGACCGGGTGGGTGACGCTCAGAACCGGGTCAACGAACGCAGTGTTCCGGAACTGGCCACCGCTTTTGACGTTGCCCAGTTCAGCAGCGCCCTGGTCGCCGACGCCGCCGCGCTGCCTTCCGCTACAACTGAGGACGAGGTCGCCGTAGTGAGCGAGCGAATTGTCGAGGCCTATCAGGCTTTCGACGATCAGTTGGCGGTACTGGAAGAACGCTCGATCACGGACGACCTGGAACGGTTCATCCGCATCCGATCCTACTCGGATACGTTGTTGCTCAACATCAACGACATGAAGAAAGGAATATCGGAGCGGTTTGCCCTGGAGGACCAGGCGGACGCGCGGCAGCGTGAGCTGACTGATCTGAGGTTTCAACTTGACCACATCCTCACTCCGGCCAGGGACGACCAGCTGTTTTACACGGTTACCGGTTACCTGGGATTGGGCGAACCGCCGGCGGAGCAGGTGGCCTACCGGGCAGAGGACGAGCTCACCGAACTCCATTATCTGTCCGAGCTTCACAGCAACGTGAACATCGCCACGCAAATTCTGGCCAGCGCCGGGACGGTGTCCGATCCATCGCTGATCGAGCCCCTGCGGGAACGGTTCGAGTCCGCGGTCTTTCACATCAACCGTAACCTGAGCCGATTGGCGGACCACGAAATTCACCCGGAACTGACGCCGCTGTTCTCACGTTTGCTGGAAATGGGGCAGGGCGATGGAAACAGTTTCGAACTGCGCGCGCGTCAGCTCGAACTTGCGGACCTCCAGGTGGTGTTGCTGGGCAACAACCACGACATCGCCGTGCTGCTGCTCGGTGAGATGGAGTTCCTGGTACAGACCGCCCGGAGCAGCGCGGAGGTTGCCACCGCCGCCTCGGATCAGGCGATTTTCACCGGCCGCACGTTGCTCCTGGCCATCACCGGCTTCAGCGTCGTCGGCGCGATCCTGATCGCGTGGCTGTTCGTGGGGCGGGTCCTCCTGCACCGCATCGAGATGCTGTCGCAGTGGATGCGGCAAATGGCTGGCGGAGACCTGGAAGCCCGGGCGGAAATCAAGGGCCGGGACGAGGTGGCCGAAATGGCGGCGGCGCTGGAGATATTCCGTCAGCACGCCATCGAAATCCAGCGCTTGAACCTGGTGGAGCAGTTGGCCGAAGAGCTGCAGGGCAAGAACGGCGAACTGGAACAGGCCCTTACGGATCTCAACACTGCCCAGGGCCAGATCGTGATGCGGGAAAAACTGGCCGCGCTGGGCGAGCTCACCGCCGGAGTGGCGCACGAAATCCGCAACCCGCTGAACTTCGTCAAGAACTTCTCCGAAGCTTCCGAAGATCTGCTTGAGGAAATGAAGGAAACCCTGGAAGAGAACGAAGACGGCCAGCTCAACGAGGAACAGCGGGACCTGCTGGAAGATATCTTCAACGACCTGACGGAGAACCTGGAGCGCATCCGCACCCACGGCGACCGCGCCGACCGCATCGTTCACGACATGCTGATGATGAGCCGGGAATCGGTGGGGCATCAACCCACCAACATCAACAACCTCCTGGACGAACACGCCCGTCTGGCTTACCACAGCGTCCGGGCGGTGGACCCCAACTTCCAACTGGACTTGCAGTACGACTTTGACGAATCTATGGGCGAACTTGACGTCAATCCGCAGGACCTGGGTCGCGTATTCCTTAATATCGTCAACAATGGCTGCTACGCGACCAACGAAAAACGCATGACCCTGACGCAGGCCGGAGATGGGTCTGATTACTCTCCAACCCTGTGGCTGTCCACTCGGCACGACGACGAACGGGTCCACATCAAGATCCGGGATAACGGCACCGGGATGCCGCCGGAAGTCATCGAAAAGGTGTTCAACCCCTTCTTCACCACCAAGCCCACGGACAAGGGAACGGGCCTCGGCCTGTCAATCTGCAACGACATCGTTCGCCGCCACGGCGGCGAGATCCTGGTGGAATCCCAGCCGGGCGAGTTCACCGAGATGACCATCGACCTGCCGCTGCGTCCGCCTGAACTCGTCGCGGACGAAGACGAAGATGAAGATGAAGACGAACTGGAGCTGGCCGCGGAGGCCGCCGAGGTGGGGAACGACTAACCTGGGGGAATCCGGTCACCGAGATGATCTACGGGAACAGGCGCGGCGCCGTTTCGACCGGCGCGCCGGCATCGATCAGGTGCGGCCCATCGTTGGCCACCCGGTTGACTGCCGTTGCAACCTCGCGGACCGACATGTCCGGCCAATCCCGACTGCCCAACAATGCCAGGAGCTCGGCGGGCTCGGTACGGTCGGAGAGCCATGCGTCGAACTGTTCCGGCGGCAGGATGACCGGCATTCGGTGAACGGGGCGGCCAAGTTTTTGATGACAGCAGCCCATAGCGTACCCAACCGACCGCCTAATACACTCAGGTCAAGCCGACCCACGGCTAATCTTCCGGACGGTGCCATGCCGTGGCAGAGCAACGAGACTTCCCTTACATCGGGGCAACCTAAGTACCCCGCTTGCTGACCGGCGAGAACTCCTGCGAATGGGCAGAGTGGTTCAAGGTTCATTTACGAGACCGCACCAGAGCTCCGCCGGACTTTGACCAGACCCGGCGGCTAATCTGCCACACCACGCCACTGAACGAGCAACCAGTGACGTTCACGCTTCCTCCACACCAGAAAAGGACAATAACCATGAGCTACTCACGTCCCGGCTGCCTGATCGACAGGGTAAACGGCCGACGCGCCGGCGGGTATCGCCGACACGCGGAGGTGACCAACCAGCCCGAGCTGGAGGACTACCCGAGCGCTGCGGAATACGAATGGGCGCGCGCCCACTGGGACGACGACCCAAGCCGGGAAACGGTGGAGTCTCCCTGGTACGCCTTCGCCTGCACCCCGGCATACGACGGCTACTGGCGCGAGTACAGCGTGGAAGAACTGACCCGCATCAGGTCGGAGAAATCCTGGCAGGAAATCCCCCAATATGACCAGGCAGCTCCGCCGGCGAGAGCCCAGCTGCGGATGATCGTCGACGAATTCCTCTACGAGTACGCCAACCGGAAGGATAACGACCGTGCCAACCTGGTCATCTCGTGAAACAAGAGATGCAACTGCGCCGAGCAACGGTGGTTCGACTTACTCGGTTTGCATCTGCGCCATCATGTTGCCATCTTGCAGAGGCCGCCGTTTCGTCCCAAACGCCGCCACGCTACCCAGGAACCCTACCAAGCTCGACGAGCCGAACCGTTCCGTCTGAGCCCAAGTCGCAACCGGCAAACCGGACGACACCAGGCCCAAAATTGCTGACAGTGGCCAGTAGCGCACCGGCGCCAACGACTGGCACAATTAACCCGTCGCGGACCAACCACGACAACGGCCGCTCCGACCGACGGGGCGGCCAAGTTTTTGATGACAGCAGCCCGTAGCGCAACGAAGAAGCCGCCCGATAGACTCAGGTCAAGCCGACCCACGGCTAATCTTCCGGACGGTGCCGTGCCGTGGCTGAGCAACGAGAATTTCCCTACATCTGGGCTACCTGGCTGCCCAAACTCCTCACCGGCGAGAACTCCTGCGAATGGGCCGTCTGGTTCAAAGCCCATTACCAAGGCTGGGACCGCCCGCCCTCTGACTTCAACCAATCCGAATGGATGGTGAGCCACACCAAGCTACTCAACGAGCAGAAGGCGGAGTGGCAAGACCACGGCTACACCGTCACGGTCGAGAACCAGAACGTCTTCCGACTGCGCGGCCGCATGGCCCTGCTAGTCGGCAAACCGGATCTTATCGTGGAACGCGGCGATGACGTCTTGGTCATCGACGTGAAAACCGGGCGGGAGCAGGCCTGGCACGCCGTGCAGGTCCAGATCTACAAGTACGCCATCGCCAAGGCGAGGCCGGAGTACCACGACCGGATGATCGCCGGCCAGGTGACCTACCCGCGACACGTCACCCGGGTAGCGCGGGGAGCGCTGGACAACGGTTTCATCCGTGATCTGGGCGCGCTGATCCGCAAGGTTGCAGCGCCGGACCCACCGCCAGCCGTCCCCAGCGCGCAGGAATGCCGTTTCTGCGACATCACTGAACTGGACTGCCCGGAACGGCTGGAAGGAGAATACGGGCCGCCTGAGGCTGCCACGGAAGATTTCTGAAGGAGCGGCCGCCGCGTCATCAGGATCCGCCGACACCTCGACGTAATCGGCATCGGAGCCCTTCACCCGGTGCCGGAGCGTGTAGCCCGTGACTCCAGACGGCGCGTTGGTAGGCGTCACCATCAGCGCAACCGCGCCCTCTCCGTAGTCCACCGTCACCGTGTAATCGGGCACCGGCGGCGGAGCCGGAGGCGTCAACGAGACCACGTCCGACCACTTGGTCGCCCCGCAGTCCCGCTTCTGCCCTGCCACCCGAAAGTCGTGGGCCTGGGCCGGATCCAGTCCCGTCACCGTGTGGCGGTATGATTTTTCTTCGCCGGAGCCGCGCTGCTCCACCTTGGTCCACCTGCTCTCCTGCCAGCCGTCAGCGCCGCCACCCGACACCCGGCGCTGGACCTTGAACCAGAACCCGTTGCCAGCGCCGTCGCTGCCGTCCCGCCAGCTGAGGACGGCGCGGCTGTAATCCCCGTCAACGTCGGACACCGCCACGCCAACGGGCGCAGAAGCCGTCCCTTCCGAGTATTCGTAGGTGGCCTCGCCCCAAGGGCCGTGGTTACCGTCCTCATCCAGCGCCCGAACCCGCAGGGAGTAGGCCTTGCCCACCTCGGGCTCCTGGTTCAACCGCACCGGCCACGGCCGGTTGCCCGTACTGGTATTGGCGACCACCGGTCCCCAGGGGCGGTCATCGCTCGAAAGGTTAGGGGCATGGCCCCAGGCGACCTGCTTCTGGTAGCCGGCCGCACCGCCGGCTGCCTCGAAGCGTGCCAAAACCACCGTCCGGTTCGTGCGGCTGTTGCACACCGACTGGGCCGCCAGCGTTACGGCCGGGGCGTCATGGTCGGCATGCTGGTGCGCCTCGGCTCCCTCCTCGGGGCCGTCCGCCCACGTCGGGCCGGCCTGCTGCCACCACACCGCCGCCGCCAGCTGCAGCGGCAACGCCACCAGCGCAGGCAGGAACGTTCTCCTCGTCATCAAGCTCATCACCGAGGCATCTCTTCGTGGATCGAGTTGAGATAGCGTGGGACGCCCTCCACGGATTGATCCACGAGATTGGGAAACGGGCGAGCCCACCTGCCCGCCCAGCGATGACCTTCCGACCCCAGAAAGCCGGGACCAATCTACCGACCGGCTCAAACGGACGGATATGAGCCCCGGCAGCGATTCTTACAGGCGTCGGAGAGCCGATATCCGCCACGTAGACGAACGAAATGCCTTCAGGCGGGGAGAAAGACCCGCGCATGGTCGAACGTCGCGCTACGGCGCTGAAATGCGACGATTAGACCGGAATGATACGAGACGACGCGAGCCGTCGCGATATCGTCTCTTTTCATGACCGAGCAACCAAGCGAGGAAGAGGGGGGCCAGTCGGTGCGCCACCAGTTCTGCGGGCTGGTCGCAGAGAAACCAGGGTGAAAAGGTGCGGGTCGCAAAAACCGGGCCCGGCAGACGCAACGAAACGCCACGAATCAGCCATTTTCAGCCACATAGACGAATGGATTGGCGTTGGGCACCGGATAGGACCCGAAAGCAATGAACGTCGCTCTACGGGCGGGAAACGAGCAAGTTGGCCCCAGCCAGCGGCGGGCACCAGGGCGACGACACAGGGAGCTCCGGCTTACACGCTCCTCACCCCTGTGCATATGATCCCTCTTTTGTTCCGTTCTCCAGTTGCCCTGTCTTTCCCTTTTGCGAACGGCTTTAGGGGTGTGTAGAATGAATCCCAAGGACGGGCTGGGTTGGGTGAAAGCACGCGGGTCAGCATCGCGCCGGCCTCCCGGTCCGCTGGCCGATTGGATGCTCACCAAGTACGACGTCTCAACGACGACCGGGTCAATTGACCCTCAGCGAGTATTGAACGGAGTGATACAGGATTGCCGGCGGCTGTTCGCAAGCGCCAGCTCATGCGCCTCCCCAATCCAGGAGGTCCAGCTGTGGACGGTTCCCGCTCACCAACCCGTGGCGCCAAAGTGGTACGCGGGTTTTTCTAGTTTCGGTGCGGTTCCGAGTATCCAGCTCGGTGACGTGCTCCTGGTCACCCAACCCAATCAGGTTCCCCATCCGTTACGGAGATGCTGGTATGCCTACCGATGCTTTTGACGTTCGCGCGGCCACCTATTTGGCCCTGCCTGTTATTAAGGCCTGCGCTTCGTTGCGCGGGTTCCTGACCGCGGGCAATGCCCTGCCGATTTTGGAACCATCGTGGTCTGTCAGGTCCGTTCGCGCCGTTCATGTTGATTCCCCCTTGTTCAGGGGTAAGTCGTCAAGAAACAGAGCCACCTCGGCCTCGCGTCTGACGCCCAGAGACCACGTCGCCTGGTTGTCGATCCTCCACCCGGATGACCGTCTGTCGTACCTGTCAAACATAGGGTTTTCCGACGCGGAGGTGGAGAAGGCCGCTGAAGTGGTGGAGCAGTGGCTTGATGTGCATTGGCTGAACAGCCTGGACGAGTGTTCGAAGCGAGCCAACGAGATTGGCGAAGGTATCGACTGGGTGATCGACGAGTGGGAAAGGACCAGTCCTTACGATGCTCTTGCGAGGCTCATACAAAGCAGTTCAATATCTCAACCCGAGCCGGTGATCTGCTATGCGGTCTGCAATGCCATCGAGATCGCCCTCTCGATGCTGATTCTGCATGAGTTGGACACTGACGCTGAACCGTTGTCGGGCGGTCCAGATGCTGAATGGGCGGAAGAGGATGAGTTCATTGCATCCTTGGATCTCTTTGAGGATGTTTCGCGGTGGCCGGAGTAGCGCAGGGTGCGGTTTACTCCTGCAACCTCGGGCCTGTGGTGGGACGCGAACTCGGCGGGCCACGCAACGCGTTGGTTCTCAGCACTGACGAATTGCATGAGCAATCCCGCGTTGCAGTCGTGGTGCCGGCATCGGGGAGCGAGCCTCCGCGTGTGGAGCGAGGATGGCATCGTCCGCTGTCGGATGTCGACAGCTGGGCGTCGGTTCGCCAATTAAGGACGGTTCCCCAGTCAGCGTTGTCTGCCGGAATCCTGAGAGGCCATGCCCAAGGTCCCGAGTTGGTTGACATTCGCCAGCGAGTGATGTGGCATTTTCTGGCGGCGGCTCGTTTCACCCACTTGAACTCGGCTGGTTCTGAAGTATTACTCCGTCCTGGGACACTGATAACGACGCGCGCCTACGCGCCAGGCGGAAGGGCATATGAACTGAATTCAGTTCTGGCAAGTTGCCGCCCGGACGGAGTGGCCAATGTGTTCGTGACCTCTGACAGACCGCGCCCCAATTCGAGGCTTGCCGTTGAGATTGAAGGGCCTGACGGGCTATTGACCGTACTCCCGCACCAAACCCGGCTGGTTGACTTGAACGAGCGCTTTGTCTCGGTTGACGGGCTTGTGGATGCCTGGTCCATCATTGGAATCAAGGCTAGATTCCTCGATTTAATCTCCTTGGGCCAGAGAGCGTAGATGATTGCCACCGTTCAACCGGCGTTGGAACAGGCGGCCTTGCGCCCGATTGGGCAGGCTCCGCCGGGTTGGGGCGAGGCAATTGCACTTCTTTTCCTCGCAGCAGTGATTCTCGCAGTGGCACCCACCGTATTGATGAGCGTCGTTGGCGCTGTTACCGGCGCCGTCACAACGAATGCCCGCCCGGGAAGAGGCTTCTTGATTGGCGCTGGAGTGGGCATCCTGACCACGGTAGCGTCGTTTATTTTCATTTGGCTCTTGACGCTGGTCGAACGAGCCGATTGGTTTGACGTAAATGCGACCCACATTCTCGCCGGCGTGGCCGCGTTGGTCGTCCTTGGCACGGTTGCCACCGTGTGGCTGATTCACCGGTTACGGACACCGACGGGGGACAACGCAAGATAGCGGCGGAGTCGCATCTGCGCTGTCACCAGGTTCACGTGTCCGCCCGACCGGTCGGGTGCAATAGCGCAGCGAGACCGAAACGGTCCAATGAAATACCGTCTTGCCGCGCCACTCGACGGGGGGACTAGCCATCGGGGTTGGCGCCGTCGTCGCCCTCGATCCGCTGGTACACTTCACCGGCAGGCTTCACCAGCCCTCGACGATGCAGACCATGTCCAACGGTTCAAGTCCGTGTTGAAGGGGATAGCACCATTTCGAACTACCGCTGCTCGTCCTAACGCGATGCTCCCCTGACGGGGAACGGAACCTCTCACCACTGGACGCCCTTAGAACCACCGCTCACCACGGCACCGGCGAAGGCAGTGGAAGGCACTACAGATGACAGGCCAAAGAGAAACAGGACGAAGATGACTACCGACCTCGAACCGGCGCGGGCCTCTCTACTGGGATTTCCGTCATATTCACGATTGCGGACTCTAAGTCAGCCGGGTCCATGAATCGTACTGCCGCCATCGCTCCTTTTTTGATAGTGCCAGGCGGCAGCCGCTTATTAAGGTAACGCTCCTTGAGCTCCGGACGCGCATTGGGTCCTACAAACCCCCAATTGTTAGGCAATACCGGAAACAAGGGGAAATTCCCGGGGGTACCCGGCAACCACCGTTCCGGCTCGAAGACCCCCACAATCAGATCCTGAACTCGGGCGAGTACCAACGGATACTTGCATGCTCGGTTTACGGAGACTTTCCAAACACCGCGGGCACCTTCGTAAGGACCGTGAGTACGCCAAGACTTGCCGATGGAGATGAGAATCAACGGATCCTGGATCTTGCAGTATGGTGCCGCATACTGGTTGATGACGTCTTCAGTATGACGGACTCCTCGATCTCTGGAATCTTTTCCCAGTTGCAGGTTGGTCAGCCCAGGATAAGCGTCAATCAAAGCGGCTTCAATTTCCCGAGCGACATGGTCGGTCAAGCCGTGACGATGGATGACGTGGATCACCTGATGGCCATAAGACAGGATTTCGTTGATCCGCTCTCGCTTGGGACCGGCGGCATACTCGGACTCAGGATCAAACTTCCCATTGGCGTGTTCGAAAACGCGGTCGCCTTTCCCCTTCCCGACGTAGAAAGTCTCTCCGTTCCGGGGATCTATCAGTCGGTAAACGTAGGAACCCAGTTTGTCATGAATCGACGCGGGAAAGGCGTTGTGGACGGTGGGCATCTTGCTCCTCCTTGAGTTCCGTGCGGGCTGCCAACTGCTGCGGATTTAGCCTCAATCCACCGAAAGGGTCGGTGTGGCGTCGTGGTGAAGGGATGAGAAAATGCTCCCCGCTTCGGGGCTGATGGTTTTTGTCAAAGAAAACCGACCCAAACGAGGTGCACCTAACGGATGCTACCACCTGAGCACCCCGACCGCATTCACGCCGTCTTTGACGATCACCGCCTGGTGGGCAATGAGGGGCTGCTTTTGCCCGTCACGCTGGCACACAATCTGGGGCTGGGTGACTTGGTGGACGCGCCGGACCGGGTCCAAGCTGGCGACAAGAGGTGAGGCCAACCTAGGGGAGGTAGCGCAGCTCATACGTGACGCGAGGATGTCGGAGTCCCCGAGGAATTCAATACGCGCGACCCTGTCCCACTTCGTTACCGACCACGACGACTGGTCGCATATCAGCCGCGACAGGGCGGAGCTGCTCACGTTCGGCCCAACACCTGATCGGTGACACGCAAGATATTCAGAGGCGGAAATCACAGAGAGACCGCCCGAAGGAGAACCGCCCATGGCCGACCGACAGCCCAGCCGCACCAAAGCTGACAGGATGGCCGAAGAGGTTGAGCGCATCATCAGGAACACGCCGCGCGAGGCAATCCTGGACATGGACCAACGCCTCAGAGAGCTGCGCCGGCCGCCCGAAGTGAGCGCTGCCGACGATTTGACGCACAAACCCGCCGGCTGACTATCGACCACCCCGCCGAAATCCTGAGGCACCGTTGTGCGTCATCGTACCGCCCAGATCACCGCATTTGCCGAGAGCCTCAGGCGCAGCAGAGAAGGTGAGACCATGTGCGGAGTTTTCGAGAAGAAAATCAGAGAACTCCACGCAGCGAAAAAACAGCTGAAGTCCCGGACCCAAGAGGTCACCACAGAGATCAACCACCTTGAGGAGGCCGGCCGGCAACCGAATGATCACAGATCGCCGGGACAAGAAATCCAGCCGACGCTGAGTGGACGGCCTTCTCCGTCACCGTCGACCCCAACTACGTGCGAGACCGCGCCAGCACGATGACGAGCGCGGTGGCGTTGGACACTGGCACCGTTGCAGCCCCGACGAAAATCCTGTCCTTCGCCGCCCGGGACGACGTGCAACGGTGAGGCCAGAACCCCATCTTCCGACAAAGCCCGCGGCAAACTATAATGAAACGCAAGCGCACCAGATCCCTGGGGGTCGAGGCCTGCGCGAGGGGTCGCCGAGAGGGCTAGTCGCGGCGACCCCGCTTTA
>DAOULH010000086.1:0-33791 GCA_034420475.1 Dehalococcoidia bacterium | reverse complement strand
TCTGGCACAGCATCTTCTGCACCGCCGACAGCAAGGTGCAGAGCTACCCCACCCACTACGACCAGTTGGAAATGTTCCGCAAGTACGGGATGGGCAGCTTCCGCGACTTGCTGATCGAGATTTCCAAAGACCCGGCGATGATTTTCTTCCTTGACAACTGCCTCAGCCACAAGGAGTCCATCAACGAGAACTACGGACGTGAGCTTCTCGAGCTATTCTCCCTCGGCGTGGGCAAGGACGGCGAGTTCAACTACACCGAGGACGACGTCAAGGAATGCGCCCGCGCCTTCACCGGCTGGACCATTGCCAATAACCTGCCCGGCCAGCCCTACGGCCGTTTCGCCGCCAAGTTCGTGTACAACCCGGACGACCACGACGAAGGCACCAAGACCTTCCTGGGCGAGACCGGCAACTTCAACGGCGAGGACGTGATCGACATCATCGCCAAGCAGCCGGCCACCGCGCGGTTCATTTCTCGTCACCTGTACAGCTACTTCGTCGCCGACGAGGCGCAGGTGCCGGCCTGGATGGATACCCCGCCGCGGGACATGGACACCATCAAGATGCTGGAGGATGAGTACTTCCGCTCCGGCTACGACATCCGGTCCATGCTGCGAGTTCTGTTCAACTCCGACGCCTTCAGGAACGCTCGCTTCCAGCGCGTCAAGAGCCCCATCGAGACGGTCATCGGCACGCTGCGGCTGGTGGGCGACTGGACGGAGCCCAAGCCCGGCTTCGAGTTCATCTTCGACGAGATGAAGCACATGGGCCAGGAGATCTTCAACCCGCCGTCGGTGGAGGGCTGGCACACCGGTCGGGAGTGGATTGACGGCGGCACGCTGGTGCACCGCATCAACTTCACCGCCGACTTCGTGGGCGATGTGAAGCAGCCGGGAGTCAAGGAGATCATCGACCGACTGGCCGATCAGGGTCCGGTTATCTCGCCGGAGGAGATGGTAGATACCACCGCTCGTTTGATGGGCCACTACGAGCTGTCGCCGGAAACCCGCGAGATGCTGGCCGCCAGCCTGGTCAAGGGCGGGACGATCAACACCGACACCGCGGAGTTCGCCTCCCGGGTCAGCGAGCTCTTGCAGATGATCGTCGCCACCAAGGAATATATCTACGCCTAGCCTGACGCTGACGGCTGGCGCGAATCCGACAATAAACCGCGAAACCATCCCACGGGAGGAGAAATCGTGACCGCTACGAAGAAAGACCCGGTCCTGGTAGTTCTGCAGATGTCAGGCGCTTTTGACGCCCTGAACACCATCATTCCCTACAACGACCCGTTGTACAAGGACTACCGGCCCCACCTGAAGGTGGAGGTCGAGGAAGTCCTGGCCATCGACGACAAGGTTGGGTTCCACCCGGCCATGGCTCCGATCAAGGACATGTACGACGACGGAAAGGTCGCCGTCATCCAGGGCATCGGCTATCCCAATCCCATCCGCTCGCACTTCCGGTCAATGGACATTTGGCACACGGCCGAGCCGGCCAAGATGTCCACCGAGGGCTGGCTGGGCCGCGCCATCCAGGACCTGGACCCCAACAAGGAAAACGTGCTGACCGCCGTGAACTTCGGCCGTGGCCTCCCCCGCGCGCTGGCCGCGCCGGGCGTGTCCGTCGCCTCTGTGGGCAACCTCGAGACCTACGGCGTGCTCACCGGCATTGACGGCGAGGAACAGCGCTCCGAGGCTCTGGACATCTTCTCCCGCATGTACTCGCCGATGGTCGGCTCCGGCCCCATCAACGAGTACCTGTCGCAGACCGGCCTGGACGCCCTCAAGGGCGCCGACATCCTGCGCACCGCCCCGGAGATCTACTCCTCCAGCGTTGAGTACGGTGGAGACATGTTCTCCCAGTGGGTCAAGAATGTGGCCCAGGTGCACACCGCCGGCTTCGGCACCCGCGTCCTGTACACCGGCCTGAACCCCGGCGCTTTCGACACCCAC
The DNA here is from genome assembly GCA_034420475.1 of Dehalococcoidia bacterium. Lineage (GTDB taxonomy): Bacteria > Chloroflexota > Dehalococcoidia > Lucifugimonadales > UBA3495 > Bin87. The sequence goes on along the minus strand of DAOULH010000086.1, from coordinate 31,836 downwards.
GCCAACCAGCCCACCTCCTTCGCCAAGTTGTGGGGCGAGGTCTCCCGTGCGGTCAACGACCTGTACCAGGACCTGAAAGAGCACAACGCCAACGAAGAAGTTGTCATGCTGCTCTTCACCGAGTTCGGCCGCCGCGTGCAGGAAAACGGTTCCGGCACCGACCACGGCTCGGGCAGCGTGGCCTTCGTGCTCGGCGACGGCGTCAAGGGCGGCCTGTACGGCGAGTACCCGTCCCTGGAGCCGGACAAGCTGGACGAGGGCGACCTGAAGTGGAACAACGACTTCCGGAGCACCTACGCCACCATCCTGGACAAGTGGCTGGACCTGGACGATCAGGAAATCCTGAAGGGTTCCTACGAGCAGTTCGACTTCATCAAGTAGTCAACGGCAACCCCGGTCCGTTACGCCGGCAGGAACGGACGCGAAGTAGGGGCAGGTTAGGAACCTGCCCCTACGCTGCGATTGCCAGGCGCGCGGATAGCGACGGCGTGAAATTTGGAAGGTGAAATATGGTAACTGCGACTGAGATCGCGCCGGTAACGTTTCAATACAGCCACACCATCGGCCGACAGGAAGTGCGCAGCGGCAACGGGTTTTTCAATCCCGTCGCCATCACGCGGGACGACAACGGCATGTTGTACGTGCTGAGCCGAGGCACCGAGACTCCGGCATTCTTCCCCTGCAAGCGCGTCACCGTCTTCAATCCCGATGAAGAGGAAGTAGTCGCCGAGTTCGGCCAGAAGATCCCGCCGGAAGATGCGGACGACACTACGCCCAATGGCTCGTTCATGTGGCCTACTTCAGTGGCTTTGGACAGCCAGGGTCTGGCCTACGTCTCCGACGAATGGCTGAACCGGATCTCCATCTACGACCAGGAACGCGGCAACTGGATCGGCATGTGGGGCATCCCCGGTTCCGCCGAGGGCGAGATCGACCGGCCGGCCGGCCTGGCCTTCGACAAGGACGACAACCTGTATGTCGTCGAGAGTCGCAACCACCGGGTTTCGGTGTTCACCAAGGATGGCCGGTTCAAGTTCAGTTGGGGCCGCAAGGGCGCCGGAGACGGCGAGTTCGACCACCCCTGGGGCATCGAGATCGACCACAACGGCGACGTCTACGTGGCCGATTGGCGCAATGACCGCATCCAGAAGTTCGCTCCCGACGGCACGTTCCTCATGAAGTTCGGCACGTCGGGCGACGGCGAGGGCGAATTCAGCCGGCCCACCGGCGTGGCAGTGGACAAGGATGGCCATATCTTCGTCACCGACTACAGGAACGACCGCGTGCAGGTATTCCGGGCCAACGGCAGCTACATCACGGCCATGCGCGGTCAGGCCAGCCTCTCCAAGTGGGGCGCGGAGCGCGTGTACCTGGACCCCACCATCGTGCGGGCTCGCGAACGCGCGTTGGACCTATCCGAAAGGGAAGGCGCGTTCCAGGGTCCCATCGCCATCGAGGTTGGTGACGACGGCCGCGTGTTCGTACTGGAAGCCCCGCGCCACCGGGTGCAGGTCTTCAGCAAGCAGACCGCCATGTTTGCCGGCGAACTCTGATCGCCCCGGTTCCAGCAGCTGATTTCGAGGGCCATGGCAACGCCGCCGTGGCCCCTTTTTTGATCATTCCAAAACCGTGACTATAATGGTCAAGATACCGGTGCAGAGCCTCCCCTAAGAGGTCTTTTATGACTAGCAAACGAATTGCGCCGCCGGCTGCTAAGCCCGCTGGTCAATTTCCCGAGTTTCCACCCAGGGATGATATGCAGAATGCCCTTCATCTGGACGATCAGGGTTACCAGCCCGCCTTGCGCCGCCATCTCGGTACGCCGCAAACCACCGTGGTCATTGAGGAAGTTCCCATCGGCTGGAACATCCATACCCGGCGGGAAGTGATCCGGGTTCCGGATCTTTTGATCGCCTTCGACGTTAATCGGGACTTGGTTGTTGCCGAGATGGGCTATTCCATTGACGAACATGGCAAGGCGCCGGATTTCGCTCTCGAGATCGCCTCACCAAACACTGCGCGCAACGATGAGACCGGCAAGCGGATCGACTACGCCCGATTCGGCGTGACGGAATACTGGCGGTTTGACCCGCAAGGGGGCCGGTGGTACCAGCAGGCTTTGGCCGGCGACCGTCTGGTCAATGGCGCCTACCAGCCAATACACATCGTGCATGTGGACGAGGAACGGCATTGGGGACACAGCGACGCGCTGAACCTCGACGTGTGCTGGGAGTATGGAGAACTGCGTTGGTACGACCCAGTGGCGCGGCGCTATCTTCCTACCTTTGACGACGAGGCCGAAGCGCGGATTGCCGCTGAAGCCCGCGTACTGGAACTGGAGGCGGAAATCGCCCGCCTGAGAAACCCGTAACCGGGACTGGCAGCAGCTACGCGCTGCCCAGGAATACCTGGGTCAGTATGTCGGTTTCCCGTATGGATTCGGGCGTGCCGTTGTGGACGACGGTTCCCTTGTCCAGCACGTAGGCTTGGTCCACGATGTCCAGCACGCCCTTGATGTTGTGCTCCACCACCATGATGGTGGTGTCGAGGCGTTCGCTGATCTCCGCGACCTTCTCGAAGACCTCTTTGACGATGATGGGCGCCAGGCCGAGGGTCGGTTCGTCCAGCAGCAGCAGCTCCGGGGCCGCCATCAGTCCCCGCCCCAAGGCCAGCATCTGCTGCTGACCGCCGGACATCGCGCTCGCCATGTCCTTGCGCTTTTCGTACAGCACCGGGAACAGTTCCATCACAGAATCGAGCCGGTTCGCCCTCTCCGCCCGGTCGCCCAGGTAGATGCAGCCCATCTCGAGGTTTTCGGTGATGGTGAGGTGGGTGAACACGCGCCGGCCCTGGGGCACGAAGGCGATCCCTTCCTTGACGATCTCGTGGGTGGCGGCGGCGAGAGGCTGCTGGCGCCAGTACACGCGGCCGGTAACCACCGGAGCCAGGCCCATCACGGCCTTGAGCACGGTGGACTTGCCGGCCCCGTTGGGTCCCATGACCGCAACGACCTCGCCCTTTTGGATGCCCATGGATACGTCGTCCAAAGCCCGGACCGCGCCGTACTCGACGGATATGCCTACCAGTTCCAGCAGCGGGGCATCACCGTTGCCATCGGCCTGATCCGTAGTTTGCACCGATGCTGATGCCATCACGCCCCCAGATATGCCTCGATTACCTCGGCGCTGCCCAGCACCGGTTCGACGTCGCCGGCAGCCAGCAGAGTGCCGCTGTCCAGCACGATGATCCGGTCCGACAGTTCGCGCACGATGTCCATGTTGTGGGATACGAACACAATCGTATAGCCGTCGGTGCGCATCTGCTTCATGATGTCCTTGACCCGTTCCAGCATCTGAGGAAACAGTCCGGCAAACGGTTCGTCGAAGAGGTAGGTCTGGACGTCCATGGCCATGGCGCGACCGATTTCCAGCAACTTGCGCTGCCCGTAGGACAGTTCCATGGCCAAGGAGTCCCGCTTCTCCCACATACCGACCGATTCGAGGATCTCCTGGGCTTTGCGGCGGTTGGCCGGGCGGATGCGCTCGAATAGCGACGGAAAGAGCCGCCGGTCGGTCAGCACCACCATGATGTTGTCCCAGACGGTTATCTGGTCGAACAGCCGGACTTCCTGGAAGGTGCGGGTCAGGCCGTGGTCCGGCGTCTCGTGGGCGTGCACCACACGCAGGCCCACCCCGTCGATAATCACCATCCCCCCGTCCAGCGGGAGCACGCCGCTCAGCAGGTTCACCAGCGTCGATTTGCCGGAGCCGTTGGGCCCGACGATGCTGGTGGTGCCCTGACGCGGGATGGACAGGCTCAACTCGTCCACGGCGCGAACGGCGCCGAAATGCTTGGAGATGTTCTCGGTTTGCAGGGCCAGGGCTTCGTTGTCTGTGGTCATAGTCGGTACCTCCCCACCAGGCCCTGCGGCCGGAACAGCATCAGCAGCACCAGGAGGACCCCCAGGACCACCTGGCGCGCCTGACCGATGTACTCGGTGGGCAGGTACGGGATGAACCGCATACCCTCCTCCAGCAGCACGAAAGCCATCGCGCCCAGCAACGAGCCCCAGATGGTGGCGAGGCCGCCCAGGATCACGATGGCAACCAGCAGCACCGACTCCAGCAGGATAAAAGAGTTGGGGTCGATGAACATGGTCCAACTGGCGAACAGGCCGCCGGCCAGTCCCGCCATCATGGCGGAGATAACCCACACTGCCAGCTTGTAGTGGGTAGCCTGGTATCCGAACACCTCGATGGCCTGCTCGTCTTCGCGGATGGCGGTGAGCACGCGCCCGAATGATGAGGACACGATGAACCACGAAATCAACATCACCACGGCGAGAAATACCAGGCAGAGCAGCAGGAATTCCAACTCGCCGTCGAGTACCCGGCCGCCGATTTGCGGTCGGGCTATTTCATGGATGCCGAACGCGCCCCGGGTGACGGGCCGGAGGTTCAGGAAGACGTTGAAAGCGATAATAGCGAAACCGAAGGACGCCAGGACGAAGATGTCGTCACGGAAGCGATTGAACACCACGCCCACCAGGATGGCGGCCAGGCCGGCCAGCAGGGCGCATATCGGGAGCACGGCGAAGAAAGGCCAACCGAAGGTGGGAATGGCCTCGGTGCGGAGCTGCTCGTAGGCCGGATCGGAGGTGAGGATGGCCATGGTGTAGGCGCCGACACCGAAGAACCCGATGTGACCGACGGAGAGCAAGCCGGTGAATCCCACGACCAGATTGAGGCCGACCGACAGGATCGCCCAAATCGCGAAAACGGTGCCAATGATGACGGCAAAGCCGGGGCCCTGCCAGAACATGAAGGCGACGGCCCAAGCGATGATGAACAGGCTGGCCCAAAATTCGATGTTACGGCGGGCGTAACGGGCCAGGTCGCCAGGGTTGCGAATCAGCCCGGCCAGTTCTCTGATGCGCTGGGTGTCGAGGGGCACGGCGTCATCTCCGCGGCAGCAGGCCCTGGGGCCAGAAAGAAAGGAAGAGGATGAGCAGGATAAATGCGATGGCGTCTTTCCATTCCCCGGCCAGGTCCCAGATGCCGAATTGCTCGACTACGCCGAGGACGAACCCGCCGACGATTGCGCCGTAGAGGTTGCCGATGCCGCCGACGACGGAGGCAATCCAGCCCTTGAGCAGCAGCAGCAGGCCCATGCGGGGTTGGAGGGCAGTGTCGTGGCCGGTGATGATGCCGGCTAGGGCGGCGTACATCGCGCCGATGAAAAAGACGGCGGCGATGATCACGGTGGTATTGATGCCGACTACCTTGGAGACTTCTTCGTCGTCGCCGATGGCGCGGACGGCGCGCCCGAAGGAGGTCATCTTCAGCAGGAACCACATGCCGGCGAAACCGGCGAGAGCCACGCCGATGGCAAAGACGTTGAACCCCTTGATGCGAGCGCCGGCGATTTTCCAGGTCTCGCTGCCGAAGGCGGTGGGCAACGGACGAGGAGCGGCCTCGAAAACAATGACGATGAACGCGGCAATGGCGAGCAGGATGCCCAGGGATGCCACCAGCATGATGAGGGGTGAGCGCGCCCGCTCACGCATGTACACGTAAAGACCGCGGTAGAGGGCGACGCCCACACACCCGGCAAGGAGACAGGACACCGCCCAGCTGAGGTAGAGGCCCGCGCCGGGAGCGCCGGCGGTAAGGTAGCCGCACCATGCGCCGACGGCGGCGGCGGGCAGGCCGGCGATGGCGGCAAAGCGCAAGAGGCGGACGCCGGGAACGAAAGTCTGAACTGCCCAGTACGGGACGGCAACGGCGAACACCGCTACGGCGGCGGCGATGGCGGGGCTCAACATGACGTGGATCATCGCGGGGTACGAGAGGACCACGCCGGCGTAAGCTCCGGTCGCGCCCGCCAGCAGTCCGGTCAGGAAACCGATCGTGCTGGGACTGAAGCGGCCGCGGAGGCGCGGATACAGGACCGTATGCAGTGTCCAGCCAACGACGCCGGCGACGATGGCGGCGAATACGGCGTTGACATATACGCTATTGACGTCGGCGCGACTGCCCAGCGACTCGGAGGTGCGCAGGTAGAATACGCCGTAGGCTCCGAGGGCCGCCGCCGCCCCGTAGTACAGGTCGAAGAACCAAACGGTGCTGTAAACCAGGGTGAAGCCCACGGCCAGGAGCGCATACACCGCGCCGACGGCGATACCGTTGAAGGCGAATTGAAGGGCCTGGGGCGGCGACTGGCCGATTTTCCAGGCCAGATATGCGATGACGGCTGCGGTCAAGACCAAGGCCAACACACGAGTGCCGGGGATGTTGAACCGGGCGGGGAATCCGCGTGCGGTTTCGCGCTGGCTGGACAAGATAGTATCCTCGGGTAAGCCGGTAGCCAGTTATAAACGCGGGCATATTACCATAAAGGGGCCGGTCGCCATCAACGACCGGCCCCGACTACGGGTTACGAGCGCCGAGATCAGGGAGTGGGCGCCGGGCCGAGGGAGACGTAACCCAAGTTGTCGTCGGTGCGCTCGGCGAGGGGCAGGATCTGAACGACCGCATTGCCCAAGCCGACCACCTCACCGTACTCATCGAAGCTGTAGTCGTCGCCGATGGCTCCGCTGAAGGTGATGTCGTACATGCAGTCCCGGAAACCGTCGGTGTCCTGATCGTCGCCGGTTTGGGCGAGACACGCGGCGGCCAGGTACACGTCGTCGTATGCGGAAGCCTGGAACCAGGGCTGGGTAGCGACGTGTCCGAAGTGCGCCTCGAAGTCCTTGAGGAACTGTTCGCCTCTATTGGTAAGGCCAAGGGGGATGATGGCTTTCATCCCGGTGGCAGCCTCGCCCGCGATGCTCAGGGCCTCAGGGCCGGTGTTCACCGATTCGGTGTAGATGGGGCCGTCGAATCCCAGCTCTCGCAACTGCTTGATGATGGTCCCGCCGGAAAATTCCCCTTGTGAGGCGAGGTACACCGCGTCCGGTTCCGCGTTGATCAACTTGGTGAGCTGGGTGCGGAAGTCGGTTATGTCGCTGGCGTAGCTCTCGGCAGCCACCACGTGGCCGCCCAGTTCCTCCAGGCGGGCCACCGTGGTGCGGCGCGCCCCCTCGGCGTAGTCCGTGGACTCGGTGATGGTCGCCAGGTGGTGGTGTCCATCAACGTAGATGGTGTTGCCGGTATCTATGCCCAGTTGGTCATCGTTGATGGCAGTGCGGAAGATGTAGTCGCCGGCCGGCTTGATGTCGGGGCTGGTTGCGGAGGCGGAGAGCATGATGACGCCCTCGGCTTCTGCGAGGGGAGCCGCGCCCAGCATCGCCCCGCTGCAAGTGGTGCCGAGGATGATCTTCACGCCGTCAACGTCGGTGAGCTTGTTGTAGGCGGTGATAGCGTCCTGGGCGTTGCACTTGGAGTCTTCGGCGATGAGTTCCAGCATACGACCGTTGACGCCGCCGGCGGCATTGATTTCTTCCACGGCCATCTGCTTCGCCTGCACAATCGGATTGCCGTAGGACTCGCCCACGCCGGTGAGGGCGTCCATCGCGCCGATGCGGAAGGGCTCGTCGGACGCGGGCATGACGGGCGCGGGTATGGAGGTGACGGCGGCGTCGCTGCCGGCCGGGCCCAGGACCCGGTAGCCATTGTTCACCTCCGTCCGCTCGGCTACCGGCAGGATCTCGACAACCACGTTGGCCAGGCCGACCACCTCGCCGTTGGCGTCGAAGCTGTAGTTGTCGCCTATCGCGCCGCTCCAGGTGATCCCATACAGGCAGTCCCGGAACGCATCGGCGTCCTGGTCGTCGTCGGTTTGCCGCAGGCACTCCGCGGTGATGTAGGTGTCGTCGTATGCCGAACCCACGTACCACGAAAGGGTCAGGTAGTCATAGCGGTCCCGGAAGTTTTGCAGCACCTGCTGTCCCTTCTCGTTGGATGGGTCAATGTCGGCCAGGATGGCCTTCACACCCGTGGCAGCCTCGCCGGCGATCTCCAGCGCCGTAGTTCCAGCGCCCACGTCCTCGGTGTAGATGGGACCGTCGTAACCCAGCTCTCTCAGCTGCTTGATGATCGTCCCGCCGGTGAATTCCGACTGCGCGGCCAGGTGAACCGCGTCGGGGTTGGCGTTAACCATCTTGGTGAGATACGTCCGGAAGTCGGTGATGTCCGAGGCGTAGCGTTCCTCGGCCACCACCGTCCCGCCCAGCTTCTCGAACTGCGCAACGGAGGTCCGGCGAATGCCCTCGGCGTAGTCGGTGAGTTCGGTGATGGTGGCCAGCGTGCGGACGCCGTCGGCCCACATCACATTGCCGGTTTCAAGGCCCCGCTGCTGGTCGCTCATGGCCGTGCGAAAGATGTAATCACCGGCGTGGGCAATGTCGGGGTTAGTGGCCAGACCGGAGAAGAGGACCACGCCGTCGGCTTCGGCCAGGGGCGCGGCGCCCAGCATCGCGCCGCTGCAGGAGGTTCCGAGGATAACCTTGACCCCGTCAACGTCGGTGAGCTTGTTGTAGGCGGTGATGGCGTCCTGGGCGGAGCACTTCGAATCCTCAATGATGAGTTCCAGCGTGCGTCCGTTGATGCCGCCGGCGGCGTTGATTTCGTCCGTGGCCATCTGCTTGGCCTGGACGGAGACGTTGCCGTAGGTCTCACCCGGGCCGGTGAGGGATTCCATCACGCCGACCCGGAAGGGTTCGTCGGACATGGCGGGAGCCGGGGTGGGCTGCTCGGACGCGCCGCCGGACGGCTGCTGCGCTGGGGTGGTGGGCTGTTCCGGCGCCGTCGGCGCAGCGGGAGTGTCTCCGCCTCCACCGCACGCGGCGACAATCGCGAACAATGCAGCGACGGCGAAAACAACGGTGCAATTCTTGAGTATGTTGCGCATATACGCCCTCCCGAATATCGGCCTGGTTTGATGAGGTGGATGTTGCTTTTTTATAAATGTCCCGACAACAGGCAAAAGGCTGGGACTTTCCAGCACGGCTCTCGCACCGTGGCTTAAATTCCGCCCAAGTGATGCCGGCCACACGCATCAAAATGGCTCCCCCGGCAGGATTCGAACCTGCGACCTAGCGGTTAACAGCCGCCCGCTCTACCGCTGAGCTACAGGGGAGCAAAGCGCCGGGACACGTCAACCAGCGCACTGCAATTCTAGCATCCGTTGCCGGATGCGGCAAGCCAGGCGTTGGCGGCAGGGTCGCTGTGGGCGCGCGATTCGCGCGGTCATCGCGCCTCTTTATTTCGAGTCGCGCCGTTGTTATCATGGCGCAACTGGCACTGAATCCGTCGATGGTTAGGGAGGTCATTATGGGTTACACGCCACGAAATCTGGGGCACGTCAACATTTTCGTACGGAATGCGGAACGAGCGCGGGACTGGTATGAGGACCTGCTGGGCCTGCACACCTACGGCTTCACCCCCGGCCGGGCCGCCTTCATGTCCGCCGACCTGGGAAACTCACACGAGATCGCGCTGACTGAGGTGGGCGAGAGCGCTATGGGTCCGCAGGGCGGGCAGGTGGGTCTCAACCACATGGCCTGGTACATGGAGAGCCTGGACGACCTGGCGGAGCTGTACTACCGGGTCAAGGAGAAGAACATCCCCATCGAGCGCGTGTCCGATCACGGCCACGCCATCGGCATCTACATTCGCGACCCCGACGGCAACGGCATCGAGCTGTCCTACGAGATGCCGCGCGAGCAGTGGGGCCACGATGAAAGCGGCTACATGATCGGCGGCACCGAAAAGGGTCGAATGCCCGGCCCGTGGGACGAGGAACTGGCAGCGCAGGCGGCCCTCGTGGGCGCGGCACATTAGCGCGGTTCCTGAAACCGGCGCTGAGCGCCGCAAGTTTTGCCAATAGGCAAAAGCGCGGGGGCGAATGATCATTCGCCCCTGCATTGTTTAATCACACCAGGTTCAATGCCTATTTGAAATGGGGCATGACCTCCTCGCTGAGCAGCCGCAGCGAGTTCTTCACCCGGTCGTAGGGGATCCGGCCGCCGTAGTTGACCTCCATCACGACGCCCGTGGCGCCGAAGTCCGCCTGGTATCCCTTGAACCGCTCGACGATTTCTGCCGGGGTGCCGAAGACAACCCGCTGGCGCAGGACGTCGGCATAGGGCGTGTTGGCGGTACGCCGTATCCGCTCGGCCGTTTCCTCGCTGGCGGCGGTTTTGACCAACTCGCTGGCCGCGTACTGGATGGCGGACATCGCGCTGGCTTCCGGTTCCGAGTGCGCCTGCTCGGTGGTCTCCGCCGCGTACACGGGGATGCGGACGGCGATGTCGGCCGGTCCGGTGTGTCCGGCGGCGGCGCGCGCCGCTTCGTAGGATGCGATGCGCTCCTGCAACTGCTCCCGGCCGGCGTTGGCGCTGACGAAGATCGGATGGCCCATCTTGCCGATGAGAGGGAAGGTGTCCTCACCGGCCACGGCCACCCGCACCGGCGGGTAGGGCTGCTGGTAGGGCTTGGGCACCACCGCAACGTCCTGGTAGGAATGGAACTGGCCGTCGTATGAGAATTCGTCGCTGTTCCACGCCCGCATGATGATGTCCAGGGCTTCCAGGAAGCGCGGGCGGCTCTCCGAATAGGGGATGTTGTAGCCCTGGTAGTACTTGGTCAGGCCGCTGCGCCCGATGCCGAGCTCGAACCGGCCCTTGCTGATGTGGTCGACGGTGGCGGCTTCCTCGGCCACCCGCAGGGGGTTGGTCAGCGGCAACACCTGCACGGCCAGGCCGGTGCGGATGCGCTGGGTGCGGGCGGCGATGGCGCTGGCGATCACCATCGGCGAGGCCAGGACCGCCCGTTCCGGGCTGAAGTGGTGCTCGGCCAGCCATACCGTGTCGAAACCCATCGCCTCGGCGTCGGCGATTTGCGCAAAAGATTCGTCGAAAGCCTCGGATTGGGTGCGGTTTTCGCCGATGTGGAAATCGGTGAACATGCCAAAATTCATGGGTTCCTCCCTGGCGCAGCGTCCTGGCGCTTGGGCGAATTATAGGGCTTGCGCCGGTTAACGTCATCCGAGGCGCAGAACGTCGGCAGCGTTGGCATGACCCGTTCGGCGGGCCAGGTTATGGAAGAGAGCAAAACGGGTTAGCGTCTTTTCAATTCGCCGCGCGTTCCATTATGCTGGCGCGCGAACATATCGACCGACAAGACCAGTCAAGCGCAGGTGAGACCATGAAATACGACGTTATAGTGATTGGTGCCGGATCCGGAGGCTGCGTGGTTGCTTCCCGACTCGCTGAGGATCCCAACCGCTCCATTCTGTTGCTGGAGGCGGGGCCGGACTACCCCGAATACGAGCACTACCCGGATGATCTCAAATACGGGTACAAGCCGGATGCCTCGACCCAGGGCGCACCCCACAACTGGACCTGGTGGGCCCAAGGCTCGCCGGAACAGACGGAGATGCTGCCGGCGCCACGGGGCAAGGTGGTTGGCGGCACCAGCGCCATCAACGGACAGGTGCTGCTGCGCGGCGTGCCCGAGGACTACGACGGCTGGGCCGCCGAGGGCAATGACGAGTGGTCGTTCATCAACGTCCTGCCGTATTTCCGGAAGATGGAAACGGACCTGGACATCAGCGATGACTTCCACGGCTCCGAGGGGCCGATACCGGTGCGCCGGTTTCCGCGGCAGGAATGGCTGCCCTTCCAGCAGGCATTCGTCCAGTCCTGCATCGAGGCCGGCTACCCGGAAGACGCCGACATGAACAGTCCCGACTCGGGCGGCATTGGCCCCGTGCCGATGAACAACCCCGAGGGCGTCCGCATGAGCACCGCTCTCACCTTCCTGCGTGGCGTGCGGCACCGGCTGAACCTGACCGTGCGGGCCAACGTGGTCGTGCGCCGCATCCTGTTTGAGCATAGTTCGACAGGCTCACCACGAGCGGTGGGCGCAGAAGTGGAAAGCGGCGGCGAGGTTTACCAGGTAGAGGCGGACCAGATCGTGCTGTCGGCCGGCGCCATGGCCTCTCCTCAGCTGCTCATGCTGTCGGGCGTCGGTCCGGCGGAGCACCTGCGCGAAATGGGCATCCCCGTGGTTCACGAGCTTCCCGGCGTGGGTCAGAACCTGCGGGACCATCCCATCGTCGCTGTCATCTGTCAGGTGCGGGACGACCACGAGCAGGACCCGCTGGCGCCGCGCACCCAGACCGCGCTGCGATATACGGCCAGCGGCTCGCCGGACCGCAACGACATGCAGATCATGGCGTCCTCCTTCTCGACGCCCATCGGCGGCGCCGACCCCTTCGAGGCCGGCGGCGTGCGCATCCAGTGCATCCTGGAGCTGGCCGACGGGGCCGGAGAGGTGCGCCTGTCCGCCAATGATCCGTCAGTGCAGCCCTCGCTGAACTACCGTTACCTCGAACTGGAACGCGACCGGGAACGTCTCCGTGAAGCCGTCCGCCTCAGTGTCGGCCTGCTGGAGAACGACGCCTTTGGCCCCATCGTCGATCACGTCATTCAGCCCTCGGCAGAGGACCTGGCGTCGGACGAATCCCTGGACCGCTGGATGCGGCAGACGGTATTCAACACCACCCACGCCTCCGGCACCTGCAAGATGGGGCCGTCCAGCGACCCCATGGCCGTGGTGGACCAGCGCCTGAACATCCACGGCCTGGAGGGCATCAAGGTCGCCGATGCTTCGGTGATGCCCAACGTCATCCGCGCCAACACCAACTGCACCACCATCATGATCGGCGAGCGCTGCGCCGACTGGGTCAAAATGGGGCAGTAAGCGCGGGTTCCGACGCATTTACCGGACGCCCGCCCGTGGTCGGCACGGCGGGCGTTTCGTTTCACGCCGGTCAAGGAGACGCCAACGTCATGAAGTGGGAATACTGGGTTGACAAGATGCCCATCAGGTCGGGAGGGTTCTATGGAAACGGGCCGATGAACGTGGACGCCGTTGACGAGGCGTTCCTCAACGAACGCGGCGCCGCGGGCTGGGAACTGGTGTCCGCCATGCCGCTGTTCATCCCTCAGAATCCTACCGACTGCTTCGTCTATTACTATTGGAAACGGCCCGTTGCAGGGTAACGTACTCCGGCTGCAATATTGACAACATAGGACCCCCGCCGTAGCATCGGGCCGTGCGTCATCTGACAGTGGCGCAGGCGCGGATTGGAAACGCTTCGTGCTAACCGGTGCGGGGTTCTCATCTGTAACCTCGGATTCGATTTGGGGGACAGACTATGTTCAGGCCAGGTCAATTGTTCGATATAGCAAGTGTTGGAAGACGTCTTGGCTCTGCCCTCTCTCATTCGGGAAGCCTCGCTTCGATCTCTTCGCTCGCTGGGGACACGCTCGGCGATGACACTTGGCTGCCGGCTCTGATTGCGGTGGGTGTGGGGGCTGTGGCTGTGGGTACGGGTGTGGGTTTGGTTCCGGGTGTGGGCGCCCTGGGCGTTCTCGCTCTTCGACCGTTACTACGAAGGTCCAACAATCCCAATGAGGAAAAGCCCGAACTGAAAGTGGAACCGGAACCGGAGATCAAGAGCATCCCTATGGCTCTTGCTTACGAGCTCAACAAAGCAGCAACCAGGGAATTACAGGATGCTTTGGTCAACCTGATGGACGAGCCGGATTGGGGAAAAGTCAAGCGCGAGCTCGACGAGGCGGCAAAGGCATGGTGCATAAAACAGATACAAGATGGTAAGGTAGGACAGCTTGAGCCCGACGAAATGCGCAAGGTTTTGTTGTCCCTGATTAGCAACGTGCGTGAAGCCGCATACCGCGAGCTCTTTGCTGAGCACTATCGCAAGATAATATCCGTTGACCGTCGGGACCGGGTGGAGGATGTTTTCATACGTTTGAAGGCCGACGTCCAGAGAGATGCGCGAGGCGAAATTGATGAGCCCGAGGATCTGGACTTTCATGGCGACACGCCCATCGAAATAGAAGTCACCCTGCGGCGATCCAACAACCTAGTCATCCTCGGCGAGCCGGGGTCCGGCAAGAGTGCGTTGCTCCGCCATCTGGCGGCGTCCTGCGCCGAATCGGAATCCGCCAACCCGCTACTGCCCGTTTTCATGCCCCTGACAAAGTATACGGGAAATCAAGAAAATATCATCGCCGACAGAGCGGTAGCCTTTGCTCAGGTTGAGCTACAGATCCATCTACCCGATCGTTTCTTCGAAGATGCTCTGGACGGTGGTCGCTGCCTGGTGTGCTTGGACGCCTTGGACGAAGTTCCCGAGGGGGAACGGCAGAGCATCGCCGGCAGCGTGGAGGATTTTGTTACCAGCAGCAACCAAAACAACCCTAACAACCGTTTTATCGTCACTTCCCGGCTTGCCGGTTACGACGAGAAATACTTCGACGAAAAAATATTCACGCGCTACGTCGCAGAGCCCATGGACGATGCTGGCGTAAAGGCTTTCATCGACTGGCGGTTCGGCGTTGGCTCAGAACGCGCCCGAAACCTGTGTGACGTTCTGAATGCGAACCCAAACATAAAGGCGTTGGTGTCCAACCCGCTGCTGATGACGATGTTCAATATGGTTTATCTTGGTGATGACCAAGAAGGGTTGCCTTTGAAAAAGGCTGAGTTTTACAAGAAAGCAGTTGAAAAGCTGATTAAAGACGAGGATTTCGGCGGCGATGCCGACGACCGCCGCCGCCCGATTTATAAATATAGTGAGGATATATTGGCGGCAGTTGCCCATCACTTGCACACTGAAGGACGAGAAGCCATCGGTAAGAACCCTTTGACAAGAGTAGTGGCCAAGTTCCTGATAAACGAACCGGACATAAAAATGGGGGAACGGGAGGCCAGATTAGAAGCGCAAGCCTTTGTAGGACTGTCGGAGCAACGCACCGGACTGCTGGTGGGAGAAAAAACCGGCAGAAGCGTGGAGTTTCGCTTCTCGCACTCCACATTTCGGGAGTACTTGGCGGCGCGGCATATCTACCTGAAACACTATTACGATGATCTGGACGCACTCTGGGAAGAAATCAAAGACCACATTACCGATGATCGCTGGTGGGAGGTAATTGTATTCCTTCTTAGTGGTTTTGAGGAAGACGAAGGGGAATACTGCGCTTATCTCACCGAAAAATTACTCGCCGCCGGCGACAAAACTTGGGGCAATCTGTCTCCTTCGAGGCTTCCTACGCACCTGCAACTGGCCGCTGACGCTCTGGCCAATCAGGCGCCGATGTCACCAGCGTTGCAACAGACAATTGTAGGACTGTTGGAACGCATGGCAATAGGTGCGCATGGGGATAGGGGAAGAAATGTATATATGGCCAGCGACGCCTTGAAAGCGATCAAGCACATTCCCGAAATGACAACTGCCTCGCTGACCGCCATCGGCAGCAACCCCGGTGTTAATGTTGATCTTCGCGTAGATGCAGTGTACGAATCGGCGGAAGCTGTCGGAGAGGAACGGATCGTATCCTTGCTCATCGCAATGCTCACTGACTCTACATGTTGTTCTTGGGATGCTATCTACGATAGAGAAGTATTCGGGGACACTATGCGGGTATTCGCAGACGAAAAATCAAAAGCAAGGCATACCGCCTCGCTGGTCGGCATTTGTACGGACTCCGATATTGATATTAATAGCCGCGTGCGTGCTGTGTTAGAATTGGCATCATTTGCCGAATGGACGACGGCCAGATCCTTGCTAGCCGATGTCTGCAAAGATACTGCAGTTGACGTTCGTAGCCGCGTGGATGCTGCTCAGGCGCTGGGAATGTTCGGCGAAGAGGCAACGGCCAAATCCCTGCTAGCCGATATTTGCAGCGATCCCGCAGTTGACGTTCGCGGCCGCGTGGATGCTGCCCAGGTACTGGGAATGCTCGGCGAAGAGGCAACGGCGAGGTCGAGTTCTTTGTTAAACGACATCGTGACCGACACCGAGGCCGATGCTTGGGAGCGCGTGGCTGCGGCCGAAGCCTTGGCATTTATGGGCGAATGGGAAACGGCGATACCCTTGCTGAGGGATATCTACAATGACCCTGATGCTAATGGTAGGGTTAGTGTGGACCTTCACCAGCATCTGGAAATTTACGGCGAATGGGAGAAGAAAATATCCTTGTCAAGTTTGAGTGACGCTGACTTGCCGGCTGACGCTTGGCGTTATGTGTCTGCTGCGTATTCTGTATGGACACAGGGTTGGGAATTGTTGTCGAGTTTGGATCTCGTTTACTTCCTCACATCTAACGTGTTTCCTTCGGAAGACTATGAAGACTATATTGAAGACGAACAGGTAATGTCTGTGCTAAACGACATCTCCAAGGACCCGGCGGCTATCACTTCGGATCGAGAGATTGCGGCAGTAGGGCTGAGGATACTGGAAGAAATCGACAAGGCAATACTCTTACTGACCAACATCGCCAACGACGAAACGGTTGACGACGTCGGCCGTCTCTGTGCGGCCCTGTATATTGGCAATCTGGATGCTGGTGAGTGGAACCCCCTTGCGATAAACGTCTTGACTGCGGTCTCCGAGGATGAAACCGTCAATCCTGCGCTCCGATTCGAGGCTGGCAAAGCGCTTGCCGACTTGGAAGCCAATGAAGTTGCAATCCCGGCGTTGACCGACGTGGCCGGCAATATAGAGACCCATGCGGAGGTCTGCATTGAAGCAGCAAAAGTCCTGGGCACCTTAGGCGAGACGACAACTGCGGAAACCGTTCTGAAAACTATCGTCAACAGCCGGTTGCTATCTCGTACCAACCGACAGGACGCGCGTGAAGCTCTGCGGGTATTGAGAGACGAACAGTCCGACAGCGCGTGCTGACTGGCAGCGGTTCGGTTTAGGTGGTTTGATTGATAGTCCGTTACTCCGGCGAAAGTCTGAGTTCAGGAAACGCTACTGGATTCCGGCTTTCGTCGGAATGACGAGAAAGTTAGACTACCCGAAGCGGAACGCTGCCGTGCCGACTGCTTTTCTTGACAGTGCGCGGCCCGTTCCGTAGCATACGCCCATATAATCGTCGGAATTCGCATTGCGTTGCTGCGTGATTGAAGAGTCCCTGAGAGGAGGGAGAACGATGGCGAATCGCGAAGAAATTGCATTGATGGGTCACCTGATGCGGCGAGCCGGGTTTGGCGGCACCCACGATGAATTGACGGAAAAAGCTGGGCGAGGGTATGAAGCCACGGTGGAAGACCTGCTCAACCCGGAGCAGTTCGAGCCGGTTGACGAAGAGTTGCTCTACCGGTTCATGCCCGGCTACGAAGGGGCGTTGGGCCCGCCGCTGAACCAGGCGGACTGGGTGTACCGCATGGTCAACACCGAGCGGCCGCTGGAAGAGAAGATGGCGCTGTTCTGGCACCAGCTTTTTGCCACGGGCAATTCCAAGGTGGACAACCCGCCGGAACTCACCCAGCAGATCGCCATGTTCCGGCGCTGCGGCCTCGGCAAATTCCGCGACATCCTGATTGAGCTGGCCCAGAATCCCGCCATGATCTTCTGGCTGGACAACAACGGCAACCACCGCGGGGCAATCAACGAGAACTGGGGCCGCGAGTTGCTGGAGCTCTTCTCCATGGGAGTGGGCAACTACTCCGAGGATGACATCAAGGAAGCCAGCCGCGCCTTCACCGGCTGGACCATCGGGCCAAAGATTCCCCGCAACCCGCTGGGCCGCTTCTACTGGAACTTCGAGTATCGTCCCGAGGACCACGACGACGGCGAGAAGACCTTCCTGGGGCACACGGGCAACTTCAACGGCCAGGACATAATCAACCTGGTGGTTGACCAGCCGGCCACGGCCCGCTTCCTGTCCCGGCACCTCTACAACTTCTTCGTCGCCGACGAGCCGCAGGTTCCCAGTTGGAACATCACGCCGCCCAACGACCCCGACGCCATCGACCAGTTGGTGGCGGCCTACAACGAATCGGACGGCGACATTCGCTTCATGCTGCGGGTGTTGTTCAACTCCGACTTCTTCAAGCAGGCGCGGTTCAGCCGGGTCAAGAGTCCGGCGGAACTGGTGATCAGCACGGCCCGTTTGGCGGGCAACTTCAGGCAGCCTCGCCCCGGCTTCAACTCGCTGGCTTTCGAGTGCGCCTACCAGGGCCAGGAACTGCTGAACCCGCCCAGCGTCGAGAGCTGGCACACCGGCAGCGAGTGGATCGACGGGGGCGCGCTGGTGCGCCGGGTCAACTTCGCCGCCGGTCTGCTGGGCGACGTTTCGCTGCCGGGAGTGCGATCCATGGTCGATACCCTGCGAGATCGCGGGAATCTGGGCCCTGACGAACTCGTCGAAGCCTGCCTCGAGTTGGTAGGCCCACTGGAAGTAAGCGAAGGCACCCGGGCCGAGTTGCTGGACCAGGCCCACACCGACGGCGAACTGCGGTGGGACACCCAGGATGACATCGCGCAGTCTGAAAAGCGGGTCGGCGTGATGCTGGCCTTGATTGCCGCGTCGCGCGATTTCCAGTTCGCATAAACCACTACCATCGGCAATTGGCCGGGGCGGGCGACTGACCTGCCGCCCCGCGACACACGGAGGAAAGACATGACGACTACGACGAAAGATCCGGTGGTGGTGGTTCTGCAGATGACCGGAGCCAACGACTATCTGAACACGGTCATCCCTTTTACCAACGGACACTATCACGACGCACGCCCCAAGGTTGGCATCCCGGCTGACAAGGTCATTCCCATCAATGATGAGCTGGGGTTCAACCCGCAGATGGCCCGCATCAAGGACCTGTGGGATGAGGGCAAGGTCGCCATCATCCACGGCATCGGCTACGAGAACTCGCCGCGGTCGCACTTCCGCTCGATGGACATCTGGCACACCTGCGAGCCGGACATCGTCGGAACCGAGGGGTGGGCCGGCCGCGTCATACGCGACCTCGACCCGCGCGGGGAGAACGTGTTGAAGGGCGTGAACTTCGGTCAGGGCCTGCCCCGGGCATTGGCGCTGCGCGGCGTGCCGGTCACGTCCGTTTCCAGCCTGGAGTCCTACGGCGTGCTGTCCAGCGTGCCCGCCGAAGTCGAGCGTGACCAGCTTCTGGACCGTTTCGCGCGCATGTACTCCCCCACCGTGGGCACCGGCGCGGTGATGGACTACCTGGGCCAGACCGGACGCGATGCCCTGAAGGGCGCGGACATCATCCGCTCCGCTCCGGAGCAGTACTCTTCCACCGTCGAGTACGCTGACACTCCCATCGCCAAGTACCTGCGGGACATCGCGCAGGTTTACCTGGCCGACCTGGGTACCCAGCTGTTCTACACTCAGCACGGCAGCTTCGACTCTCACTTCAACCAGCCGCCGATGCACACCAAGCTGTGGACCGATATGTCCGCCGCCATCGGCGACTTCTTCGATGACCTGGCCGAGCATGACGCCGGTGATAACCTGATCATGGTGCTGTTCACCGAGTTCGGCCGTCGCGTCAAGGACAACGGCACCGGCACCGACCACGGCGCCGGCGGCGCTGCCTTCGTGATCGGCAACCAGGTCAAGGGCGGCCATTACAGCGCCTATCCTTCCCTGCGGCCGGAGGATCTGACCCAGGGCGACCTTGAACCCAACTACGACTTCCGCGGGCTCTACGCCACCGTCATCGAGAAGTGGCTGGGCCTGGATTCGGTGCCCATCGTGGGCGGCAACTTCGAGCAGCTGGACTTCGTGTAGGCGATTCGGCTCAAAGCGAGGGAGGTCTACCATGCTAACCACTGTGGCCGCCGGCCGGGTTTTCGACTACAGCTACTGCATCGGCATGTACGGCATGTCGGGGCAGGGATTCTGGTCGCCGCAGGACTTTGCCCTGGCGGGCGACACGATGTACGTGCTCAGCCGCGGCGCCGAGGAGTTGGGCCAGCGCGTCAGCCGCGTGACTTTGGATCACCAGTTCCTCGGACAGTTCGGCGCCTTCGGTCGTGGCGACGGCCAATTCGTCTGGCCGCGCTCCATTGCGCTGGACGACGACGGCAACGTCTACGCCTCCGATGATTTCCTGAACCGGGTATCGGTCTTTGACCCCGAGGGAGCGTTCCTTTCGTGCTGGGGCGAGGCCGGAGACGGCAAAGGCCAACTGAACGGCCCCTGCGGAATGGCCTTCGACGCTGAGGGCAATATTCTGGTGGTGGACAGCCAGAACCACCGGGTGCAGAAGTTCACCAAAGAAGGCAAGCATCTGGGTTCGTTTGGCAAGCATGGCGATGGTGACGGCAAGTTCAACCTGCCGTGGGGCCTGTGCCTGGACGACGCCGGCAACGTGTACGTCGCAGACTGGAAGAACAACCGGGTGCAGAAGTTTGACGCCGACGGGAACTTCGTGCAGAAGTTTGAGGCTTCGACGGTCTCCGGCGTCGGTGATCTGCACGGGCCTACCGGGGTGGCGGTCGACTCCGAGGGCGACGTGTACGTCACGGACTGGGGCAACCATCGCCTCCAGGTGTACGCACCGGATGGCCACTTCATCGCCACGCTGGTGGGTGACGCCCAGCAGCCGTCGCCGTGGACGCAGACGTACATCGACGCCAACCCCGATATCGTCAAGGCGCGGCGTCGGGTCAACCTGGAACCGGAGTGGCGGTTCCGCCGGCCCGTGGCGGTGCGCGTGGACGAGAACGACCGGATCTTTGTCCTGGAGGCCAACCGTCACCGCATCCAGGTGTACGACAAGGTCAAGGACTACGAAGAGCACCCGTTGAACCTGTAGCCGATTCCGAATGGCCGGCTTCTACGCAGGGGCGAATGATCATTCGCCCCTGCTGTTTTCGCCATCGCCGTTGGCATTGCGGCCGTTGGCGCGGTTGATCGCGATTTCGCTCAGCTCCATGACGCGAGCGGTTAGCTCCGCGCTGCGCTGGTGCTCCGCACGCAGCATCGACATCAATTCGTCTCGCTCTTCCTCTCGCGCTTTCCGCTCCTCCTCCCGTGCTCGCCGCTCCTCCTCCCGTACTCGCCGCTCCTCCTCCCGCTCCTGGTTGCGGGCCTTTTCCGCCTCCTGGTTGCGGAGGAATTGCCAGATCGTGAAAATCATATCGAACCCTCCGAAAAATCCCATTGCCGCTACAGCCGCAGCCGTGTTGATGATTGCCGCCGTGACCAGGTCGGAAAGCATCCGTCCGTCCAGATTATACGCCCAAATCGTGAGAGCAAGGGCGGCGGCTCCGGCGGAGACGGTGGTGACCACGTAGATGGTGGCCGCAGCGAGGAAAAGCCTGCTCATGATGTTCAGGGTCCCGGGGCGGAACCCTTGCGTTCTCCCATAGGTTGAGTATACATCGAGCGCACGGGGCGGGAGCGATATCGTTGTCAGGTCATATTCCGGCAGGGCTGCGCTATAATGCCGCCATCCCAACCCGCAATGACGCCGACCGTACCGGGAGGAACCCCCATGACCCAGCAAGCGACCAGAATTGACGCCGACCGCACGGCCGTTTTGATCATGGATTTCCAGCAGAGGATCATCGCCAACGTGGCCACGGAACCTGTCGCAGTAATCGAAAACGCAGCCAGGGCTCTGTCTGGCGCCCGTGGGGCCGGCATCCCCGTGATCTACGTCGTGCATCGCGGCGGTCCGTTTGCCGAATACGCTCCCGACGTGGAACTGCACGAGGGCGTCGCGCCCGCAGAGGGGGAATTAGTGATTACCAAAGTCCGCCCGGGTCCGTTCTCCACGACCGCGCTGGACGTGACCCTGCGCGAGATGGGACGCGACAATCTGGTGATCATGGGCGTGGCCACCAGCGGGTGCGTGCTGTCCTCGGTGCGCTGGGCGGTGGACATAAACTACAGCTTCATCGTGGTGTCCGACGCCTGTTCCGACGGGGATCCGGAGGTGCATCGCGTGCTCACCGAGAAGGTCTACCCGCGTCAGGGCACGGTGATGACTACCGACGAGTTTCTGGCGGCGTTGTAGGGAATATCGGAGTATGCAGAACCCGAAACTCCCCATACACAATATGGCACAGCGCCACCATGGCCTTATACAGGAGGTCGCAGAATACTGGACCCAGGGCGCGCGCGTGTGCCTTGACCGCCATCACCAACCACCCGCGGTGTTTCAAATCATCTGGGCTGAACGGCACACGGATGCGATAGTCGAATGGGAACCGACGGATGAACGCACCAAGGATTCTTGGGCGAATGAGAACGATGCCACTGAAGCCGGCGCGTATGCGTGCGTAATAGCCGCAGTGGAATTGCTCGAAGGGTTGGTAGCCGTCAGACGTGCCGAGGTCAAAACGGGAGCCGACTATTACGTCGCTCCGCCAGGTACTCAGTCCAGCGACTTGGAGAATTGCATCCGCCTGGAAATTTCTGGGGTTGATCACGGCAATACCGCCACTGTCGCCCGCAGACTCAATGACAAATTGGACCAGACGGCATCAGGGAACAGCAACCTGCCGGCGATTGCCGGCGTGGTGGGTTTTCGTGCCCGACTGATAAGGTTGGCGGATTTGGAGGAATAATGACTTGGCTGGAGCACCACAGCCGCAGCGAGCGATTCGCCTCTGAAGCGGAAGCAGCCAGTAATCATGGCAAGCATGCATTAGCGCAGGAACTTTACGCCAAAGCCGCAGATGCCGAGGAACGAGCGCTCAAGGAAGTTGACCCTGCTAAATCTCGCACCTATGGCATAACCGCCGTAAGCGCGGTTGCGCTGTACTGCAAAGCGGGACAAGGTACGGCGGCGAGAACTCTGTATGAACGCTGCCTGGTGTCCGACGCGCTGCCCGGCTTTGCCCGCCGGCAATTAGATGATTTGCTTGACACCGTCAACCAAGAGATAAGGAGCACCAGAATGAAATACGACGTCATCGTGATTGGGGCCGGTTCCGCCGGCGGCACCATGGCAACGCGCCTGTCCGAGGACCCCTCACGCTCCGTGCTTCTGCTGGAGGCGGGGCCGGACTATCCCGACCTGGAGCAGACGCCTGACGACCTGAAGTTCGGTTACGCGCCCCGGGCTTCGGAAATGGGCGCGCCGCATAACTGGTCCTTTGTCGGCACCGGCACGCCATTGCAAACCGAGCCGGTGAACGTTCCGCGTGGGCGCGTGGTTGGCGGAACCAGCGCCATCAACGGGCAGGTGTTCCTGCGCGGCGTGCCCGAGGACTACGATAGGTGGGCATCCTGGGGCAACGACGAGTGGAGCTACATCAACGTGCTTCCGTACTTCCGCAGGCAGGAAACCGATACCGACATCACCGACGACTTCCACGGCTTCGACGGCCCGATCCCGGTGCGACGACACCGCCGGGAGAACTGGCTGCCCCTCCAGGAAGCGTTTGTGCAAGCCTGCACCGACGTCGGGTACGCCGAGGTTTACGACCACAACCATCCCGACTCCACGGGCGTTGGTCCGTTCCCGATGAACAACCCCAACGGCGTGCGGATGAGCACCGCGCTGACCTACGTGAACCCCAACCGCCATCGCCTCAATCTGACGATCCGTGCCAACGTCCGCGTGCACCGGATCCTCTTTGAAGGGCAACGGGCCGTTGGCGTCCAGGTGGAGAGCGGGGGCGAGACCTTCCAAATCGAGGCGGAGCAAATCGTCCTGTGCGCCGGTGCCATCGCGTCGCCCCAACTATTGATGCTGTCCGGAGTCGGGCCGGCTGAAGAACTGCGCAGCCTGGGCATACCGGTGGTCAAGGACTTGCCAGGGGTGGGCAAGAACCTCCGCGACCATCCCCTGGTGCCGGTGCGGGTCAAAGTCAAAGACGACTTTCCGCTGGACCCCGACGCGCCTCGCATCCAGACGGTGCTGCGTTACACCGCCAGCGGTTCCGATGCGCGCAACGACATGCAGATTTTCCCTTCGTCGTTCTCTACGCCGCTGGGCGGCGATCCCTACGACAATGAGGGCATCCGCGTAACCTGCATGATGGAACTGGCCGAGAGCGCCGGCGAGTTGACCCTGCAATCCACCGATCCCGACGTGCAGCCTCATATCGACTGCCGTTACCTGGAGGCCGACTGGGACCGGGAGCGGATGCGCGAAGCCGTCCGCATCGTCCTGCGGCTCATGGATCATGAGCAGTTTCAGGGCATCTACGACGGGCTGATCTCGCCCACGGAGGCCGACCTGGTGTCCGACGACGCGCTGGACAACTGGATGCTCCGCGAGGTTTGCATCGGCCAGCACCTGTCCGGCACCTGCAAGATGGGACCTGACAGCGACGCCATGGCGGTCGTGGACCAGCACTGCCGCGTCCACGGCATCGAGTCCCTGCGCGTCGCCGACGCTTCGGTGATGCCGGACGTCATCCGAGCCAACACCAACTGCACCACCATCATGATCGGCGAGCGCGTTGCCGAATGGATCAGGTCGGGTCGGTAGAGCCTTCGATTCTAAATCAGCCGGCGGCGTCCGTTGTTCCGCACTAGACGATTTCCGGTTCGCCTGGCCTACAGCCCGCGCGCCCTGTCGGGAGACCTGTTCGGGGGGGTGACCACCGCCGCGACGGTGCTCCCGATGGCGCTGGCTTACGGGGTCGCCACGGGGCTGGGACCGGTAGCCGGCATGTACGGCGCGATCGCCGTTGGGTTCTGCGCGTCGGTGTTTGGCGGAACGCCGGCCCGGATCGCATACTCGACTGCTGCCATGACGGTGGCGATGATGATCGTGCTCACGCAGCATGCGGAGACTCCGTCGGAAGCGTTCACCATCGTCATGCTGGCCGGCGTGATCCAGATTGCGTTGGGGCTGCTGCGGGTCGGCCGGTTTATCAACTACACCCCGTATTCCATGATCGCCGGATTCACCTCCGGCATCGGCCTCATCATCATAATCATCCAGACGCTGCCTTTTCTGGGCGCCGCTCCTGCCCCTGGTGGTCTGATTGGCATCATCCGCGCCTGGCCGGAGGCGGTGGTCGGTCTGAATTTGCACGCCGTCATAATTGGGGCGGTGTGTCTGGCGATCTGCGTGTTCTGGCCGCGCCGTCTGGGGCGGTTCGTGCCGGGGCCGCTGTTGGCCCTGGTCGTCGGCACGGCGATGGCGGCGCTGTGGCTGCGGGAAGCACCAACTATCGGGAGATTGCCGCAGGGCTTGCCTGAACTCTACCAGCCGAACCTGGCGCCGGATCTGCTGCTGGCCGCCTTGCAGCCGGCGCTGACGCTGGCCCTGATCAGCTCCGTGAACAGCCTCGTGGCTTCCCTGCTGGCCGACACGCTGACGCGCACCCGCCACAAACCGAACCGGGAGCTGTTCGGGCAGGGCATCGCCAACGTGTGCGCGGGAGTGCTGGGCGCGTTGCCCGGCGCCGGCGCGCCGTCGGGTACCACCGTGAACGTTCGGGCCGGCGGAACTACGCCCGTCTCCGGCGTGACGTGCGCTGCGGTGCTGCTGGCCCTGGTGCTGGGATTGGGTTGGATCGCGGAGCCAATACCGGTGGCCGCCTTGTCCGGCATCCTGATCAAGGTCGGATGGGACATCATCGACTGGCGCCTCATCACCCGCATTCGCCACGTCCAGCGCGAGTACCTGCTGGTCATGCTGCTCACACTGGTCATCACGGTGTTTGTGGACCTGATCACGGCGATTGCCATCGGCCTGATCGTGGCGGGATTCGCCCGCGCGCGGGCAAGGGAACAGCGTGAGCTGGGTCAGGTGATCTCGGTGCCGCTGCTGGAACGGGGGTTTTTCGCCGACAATTCCAGCGACGACGAGGTGGACCAGTTCCAGGCACGGGTCGGGCTGGTAGATCTGCGCGGCGAGTTTTCCTTTGCCTCGGCCAACGAACTGGCCTGGATGGTCGGCGCGGATATTCGGGAGCACGAGGTCGTGATCTTCGATTTCTCCAATACCGTTCACATGGACGACAGCGCGGCCCTGATCATCGAAAGGCTGGGCGATGCGGCCGCGGCCGCGAAGACCGAGTGTATAGTGCTCAACCTTTCCGGCTCCGTGGAGGAGACCCTGCGGTCGCTGAACGTGTTCCGCCGGCTTCCAGCGGGACGGTTCGTTGACGATTTGGGCGCAGCCAGGGAACTTGCCGGCGAACTGCTCGGCGACGAGGCACGGTAGCGCCGGGATTGACCGGCAACAGTTCGGAACTGAGGAGAAAGCGTCATTGCGAGCGGAGCGCGGCAATCTCGTTAGCGCGGGGAGCCCTTTGAAGGAGATGTTGCTGCTACAGCGTCGAGATTGCCACGGCGCAAGCGCCTCGCAATGACAACCTCCTGAACGCTGAATAGTCACATTAGCCAGGATTCCACTGCCACTTCCGATGCGGTCTGATAAACTCCGAGACACCGTTGGCAACGATTGCGGTGATCGAGCACGACGCCGCGGCAAAGGAGCAAGGCAATGTCCGTAGGAATAATCGTCCCCCTGCCGGCCTACACCCTCGACCCGGCGTTCATCGCCAAGAAGGCCGAGGAGTTGGGATTCGAGTCCATCTGGTACCACGAGCATCCCATTCTGCCGGTGCACAGCGAGAGTCCCTTCCCGGCCACGGGCGGCGAGATCCCGTGGACCTACCGCCACTTCTCAGATCCGTACATGTCCCTGGCCATGGCGGCGGCGGTGACCGAGAGGATCAAGCTGTGCACGGGGATCACGCTGGTGCCGGAGCGGAACCCGCTGATCCTCGCCAAGCAGATTTCGGTGCTGGACCGCCACAGCAACGGCCGGTTCGTCTTCGGCATCGGCGCCGGCTGGAACCGGGAAGAGACCGAGATGATGGGCGGCGACTTCGACCACCGCTGGACCCAGACCGAGGAGGCCGTCGGCGCGCTGAAAGCCCTGTGGACCGAGGACCAGGCCGAGTTTCACGGGCGGTATTACAACTTCCCGCCGGTGTACATGTATCCCAAGCCGGCCCAGGATCCGCACCCTCCGATACTGTTGGGCGGGAACGCCCGCAACGTGTTGCGGCGGGTGGTGCGCTATGGCGACGGCTGGCTGCCCAACCGGGCAAATCCCGGCCAGATCGAGGACAGCCGCAAGCAACTGGACACGCTGGCCGCCGAGCGCGGACGGGATCCGGAGGCGATTACCATCTCCGTGTTCGGGCAGGCTCCGGATACCACTCGCCAGACCGTGGACGACTTCCTGAACGCCGGCGCGCTGCGGGTCTGCGTATGGCCCAACCACTCCGATTCCGAGGAGGAGATGGGCCAGCAGCTGGAGAGCATGGCGGAAACCCTGCTGCGGTAACGCACCCGGTTATTGCAAGCGCAGCGTGGCAATCTCCTCAATGCGAGCTATCGTTTCGCCGTCAACGAGATTGCCGCGTCGTTGCGCTCCTCGCAACGACGGTGCGGTTGGATCAACGTAAAAAACAGGAGGCAGTGAAAATGGCGACTTATGTGTATGTTGCAGCGCAGGACGACAACAAGGTGTCCATCTTCACCATGGACGAAGCGACCGGAGCGTTGACCATCGCCGGGGAGGAGGAGGTAACGGGCGGCCCGTCCCTGCTGGCGATCAGCCCGGACCGACAGACCCTGTACGCCGGCCACCGCGAAGTGCCGGAGATCACCAGCCATCGCATTGACCAGCAAACCGGCGAACTGACCCAGACCGGTTCAGTGACACCGCCCGGTCAACCGGCGTTTCTTTCCACCGACCGCACGGGCCGCTTCCTGCTGTCGTCCTATTACGCCGACGGCAAGGCGGCGGTGCACCCGCTGGGGGATGATGGCAGCCTGGGCGGGGCGGCAACCTCGGTGGTGGACACCGACACCGGCGCCCATGCCATGATGACCGACCGGTCCAACCGTTTCGCGTATGTTCCGCACATCGCTCGCGTGCAGGACAACGTCCTGGAACCACCCAAGAATATCCCGGGACCGAACGTCATTTACCAATTCCGGTTCGACTCCGCCACGGGCTCATTGACGGCCAACGAGCCCGCCACGCTGGACCAGGCCGACATGATCGGGCCGCGGCACCTTACCTACCATCCCAGCCTGGACCTGGTGTACTTCTCCAACGAGCAAGGGTGCAGCGTGTCCTCCTACCAAATCGACGGTGAGGGTCGGCTGAGCCTGTTCGAGACCGTCTCGACGCTACCGGCCGGTGTGACCGAACGGAACACCTGCTCGCAGATACAGTTCTCGCCGGACGGGAGCCTGCTGTTTGTGCCCAACCGCGGCCACAACAGCATCGCCAGCTTCACGGTTGATGCGGAAGGCCGCCTGACGCCGGCCGGCCATGCCGCCACCGAGGCTGTGCCCAGCGCCTTCAGCCTGGATCCTTCCGGCCGGTTTGTGTTCGCCGCCGGTTCGGCGACGGGGCAACTGGCCTCGTACAGCGTTGATGCAGGCTCCGGCCAAATGACCCCGTTGGGCACTTACTCCGTAGGCGAGCGGCCGATGTGGGTGCTTGCCACAACGCTGGGGGACTAGCCACCTGCCCGGGTAATCGCCGCCGTCAGCTTTCCCGCAGGCGGCGGTTTTCTTCCTCGAGGCGCGCGGCCCGCTGCTCCGGGTGCTCGTATTCCTGCCCGGTTGCCGGGTCGTGGATGGTGAACAGCTCGTTCCCCTGGTAGCGGAAGCTCAAGTTGAGCAGAGGGCTGGTGGAGCCCACGACGTCGCCGCCGTAGCGCAGCAGGGGCAGGCGTTGATACTGCCCGCTTACAAGCTGTTCGCCGATAACCGCTTGTCCGAACATCTCACCGCCGGTGGGGTCAAAGCGCCAGTACTCGGGGACGCCCAGCATCCGGTAAATGTCGCGCTTGCGACCCGAATCAATGCGATGGGTGCTGGGCGAGGCGATTTCAACCACCACGTCCGGGGGCTTGCCGTTCTGTATCGGGTCGTACCCGACGCGGCGGCGGATGGCATAGCTATCAACGTTGAGGGCGATGAGAATATCCGGGCGCACATTGGGGAACCGACGGGTAACCGGGTCACGGTCGCCGTAGTAAATCGGGATTTCACTGCCAATCAGAATGTCGGGATGGACAGGGTAGTGCCGGCCCGGGGTAAGCGCCGAGCGCAACTTGACCCTCAAGTCTTCCTCGGGAAAGCCTTGCTGCATATCCTTCTCTTCTTTTTCCAGATGGGGGTATGGTTCCCACTGTTCCGTGGTCGGCACGGTTTTTGATTGTGGGGTGGTCATCCGGCGTTCCTCCCGGCGTCATGCGCTGCGGTTGAGTTGATTATACCCGACCAGTGGATTGCCCCACTGCCGGGTTGCAGCCCATTGGGTTACTATGGGCGTCAGATAGACATCACACCATGGGAGGTTCGACATGCGACTGGAAGGAAAGGTAGCCTTGATCAGCGGCGGGGCTCGGGGGCAGGGCGCCGCTGAGGCCAGGCTGTTTGCCCAGGAAGGCGCGGCCGTGGTCATCGGCGACATTCTCGACGATGACGGGATGAAGCTGGAGGCTGAGATCCGAGAGCTGGGCGGCCAGGCTACCTACGTGCACCTGGACGTGACGGACGCGGACCAGTGGGCCGAGGCCGTGACCCAAGCGGTCAATCGCTACGGCAAGCTGGACATCCTGGTTAACAACGCCGGCGTGGGCGGCACCAGCATCGGCGGCGTCAACGCGCCGCGCATCCACGAAGCGCCGACGGAGGTTTGGGATCAGATCATGGACGTGAACGGCAAGGGCGTCTTTCTGGGCACCCGGGCCGCGATACCGGCCATGCGCACTGCGGGCGGCGGTTCCATCATCAATATCTCGTCCATCGCGGGGATGATCGCCACGCGGCCCGGCTCCGGGGCCGGATCGGCCTACGCCAGTTCCAAGGGCGCCGTGCGGCTGCTGACCAAGTCCACGGCCGTGCAGTATGCTGACGAGAACATCCGCTGCAACTCGGTTCACCCGGGGTTTATCGACACGGCGATGACGGCGCGGACGATGTCCGACCCGGAGCAGCGCCAGCTACGGGTCGACGCCACGCCCATCGGCCGCATCGGGACCGTGGACGACATTGCCTACGGAGTGCTGTTCCTGGCCTCGGAGGAATCGTCCTTCATGACGGGCAGCGAGCTGGTGATCGACGGGGGCTATACGGCCCAATAGAGGGGCTCTATTTGACGGCGTGAAGCGTGTCGTCCTCTGTAAACCGCCCCTGGATGGCAACACGGCCGTGCTGCCATCCAACAGCAAAGCGGGCGCCAGCCGACTAGCTGCTTCAGGTTGGAGAGCGCCGCTGGATATGACCGGCGGGTCCGAGAGGGGCAGCGCAAGGCTGGCCCGCCACGGACCATATCAGTTGCGCTCGATCACGCCGCAGGCGATCCTCGCCCCGGTATCGCCTTCGGCGACGCCGTAATCCTGGGGGAGTTCGTGGATCACGATGGCCGCGCCGTCGGCGTCAAATATTGAGTGGTCGTGGCCCGCTCGGAGGGTGAACCCGTCGGTTACGAAATCGGCCCGGGCGGATCCATCGGCGTGGGCGTAGATGTTGGGCAAGTCGCCGCCGTGCTCTCCGTGAATCGGGTCGCGTTTCCAGTTGGGGTGGACGAAGCCGGCCCGGGAAGGCACGGCCTCGAAGTGGTCTCCGGCGGCGGCAAAATCGGGAGAACAGCTACCTACCGCGTGGATGGCGACCGCGTGACCGCCCGGGGCAAATCCGTTCACGTCCAAGGCGACCACCACGACGTCCTGCTGTTGCCGGAACCTGACCGTGCCCATTGCGTCGCCGGACTGGGATGTCATGGACGCCGCAGCCAAAAGGTCGGCGTGGGTCGACGCAGATCGATTGGTCAGCAGGAATATTAGCACCAGGATCGCGACTATTGCCGCGGCAACGAACGCCACAATTATCCCGGTGGTGATGCTGCGACTCACTGATGGCCCTCCGTTGACAGCAATTTATACCGTGACAATGTAAACCCTTACCGATACCGCTGTACGCCGGTCATTGTAGCGATTTGGGCGAAAATATAAAAATCAGGGGACTCCGGAAAGTCCCCTGATCGCAAAGCGGGAGGTCTCGGCGTTTCGCCGGTCCGGTTACCGCAGGAATTGCGCCAACTGATCCGCGTTGGCCCGCATCATGCTGATGTAATCCGGATATTCGTCGTCCGGCAGCGAGCGGATGATGCCGACCTGGATGCCGGTGTCCCGGGCAACCTGTTCCAGGGCGTCGGCGGAGAATTGGGGTTCCGCGAACACGGCGGGCAGGCCACGATCCTCCACCAGTTCCAGGACGTTGGCGATGTCGTCGGGCGAAACGTCTTCGGCGTGGGCGCCCACGAAGGCCTGAACCTCCACGTCGTATCGCGTGCCGAAGTACCCAAAGGCGTCATGGAAGGTCACCATGACCCGGCGTTCGGCGGGTATCGAAGCCAGCGCGTCGGCGATGTAGGCGTCCAGGGCCTCCAGTTCCTCGATGTACGCCGCCGCGTTGTCCAGGTAGGTTGCGGCGTTGTCCGGGTCGGCCTCGACCAGCCCGTTGGTGATCCGGTTCACGTAGTGGACCACCATGCGCGGGTTCTGCCAGAAGTGGGGGTCGCCCTCGCCGTGCCCGTGGCCGTGGTCGTCGTGGCCCTCTTCGGGATGGTCGCCCTCGCCGAGGATGCCCACGAAGGCGATCTTGGTGGGCTTGCCCCCAACTTCCCAGTGCCCGGCTTCCTCCAGGTCGTGGGCGTCCAGGGCGATCACTTCGCCGGCGGCGGAGTCGGTGATGAAGATGTGGCCCGGCGCCGTGGCCACGTGGGGCCGCCCCCAGAAGCCGGGATCAATCTCATCGCCGAGAACGTCGGATGACGATGCCAGCAGGTCCAGGTCGTGGGCCTCGTACAGGCGCACTTCCCCGTCGCTCATGACCACCACCAGCAGTTCGCCGTCGTGGCTGAGGGCCACCTGGATGGGGCGCAGGTCCTCGCTGGCCGGGATCAACTGCTCCATCGAGCCCTCTTCCGGCTCGACCACGTACAGGCCCACCGCGGAACCCAGGGCGAAGAAGTGGTCAAGGCCGTAGTAGCCCCATACCGAGGTGATGCGGAAGTCGTCGTCCGAGCCCGCCGG
>DAOULH010000085.1:0-9100 GCA_034420475.1 Dehalococcoidia bacterium | reverse complement strand
CTGGCCATGCTTGCCCAATACAGCTATCACGCCTTCATCACCGACCGTGCGGGCGACACCCTGTATCTGGAAGCTGACCATCGCCGCCACGCCGAGATCGAGAATGCCATCCGAGACCTCAAGTACGGCGTGGGCCTCAACCACCTGCCATCGGGTCGCTTCCCCGCCAACGCCGCCTGGCTGGCGGTGCAAAGCCTGCCCCGTACTTGATACGGGGTCATGGCCCACAACCTGGCACGCTGGACCACGCGCCTCGGCCTGGGTGAGCCGCTGACCACCACCAAGACCCTCCGACGACGCTTTTTCTCCCTGGCCGGTCGCATCACCCGCAAATCCCGTCGCCTCACCCTGCATCTCCCTCAGGACTGGCCCTGGCGAAACCAGTTCAGCAGCGCTCTGGCGAGACTGCGCGCCCTGCCACTCCCTTCTTGACCACGCCATCGGCGTTTGACCCGTCCACCAGATGACCCAACTGTCTGGCCCATCAGCGCCCAGGCTGGGCCCCTGACGGTCTCCACCTGCGATCTGGGGTCGAAAATCACGCCCAGTCCCCTATCACAGGCCGTCAACATCCCTCTAGCGTGGCCGCCACACCCCACATCGTCCATTTCATCGGCATCAGGTCCTCGCCGGCCCGACCCCTCGTCCCTCAATCCCTCGTCTGACCGCCGTCGCCGTATCCCTTCGGTGGATTCGGGATAATGGAACGCGTAATCAAGGTTATCAAAACGGCGGGGCGATGGACAAAAGCCATTTTGGCGATAGGCGTGGCCACCGCTCTGCTCACAGCAGCCTGGCTGGTGTGGACAACGCGCATTTACCTTTTTCCCGTAGGGCATCCACTGTACGGCTACGAAACGGAGGTACAACTGGCAATGGCTGCTCTTCTCGCCATACTTCCGGCCGGGCTCGCATATTTCGTTCTACGCAAATTCTTTGCCACCTTGGTCCTGGCGCTGATCGCAGCAGGCATTCTGCTCGTAACCGGGCTATTGGCAGGCGCTGCCGTAGAAAAGCTGGGAGGTCCGATCACGCTGGCGCTGATGGCATTCCCGGCCCTGGCGGCCGTTGCCACCAAAGCGGCCAACATAGCGTCCGGGAAGGAATGCGACGCCAGCGTGTACCGGAAATTCAAGGAATCATTCGACGAGGCCCTGGACCAAAAAATGTCGCGGAACTGCTGCTGTGGACCATCGCGTGGGCGTCGGGAGGGTTCGGGGTGTTCTTCCTGATCAAGGCCATCGAAATGTGGTGAATGCGGCGGTGGCTTGAAAACCGCCCGGTTGGCCGAACAGGCGGGATGGTGCCGGCCAGCAATGGCTGGCTTCCAACGCCGTCCTCCCCTGGCGGCAATCCCAGCGCCTTACCGCTGCCGTGGGTTCAGCCGTATACTCTTCATCAGGCGTTCCGCAGTATCCGAAGCCAATGCCCCCGCCGACGAGACGACCGACCGAAGGCCATGTCAGAAACCGTCCCCGCAGTGAACGCGGAAACCGTAGCAGCCTGGGCGGGCTCACGGAGCCTCCAACTCGGTCGCGGCTACTTCGAGAATGGGGCCGTCTTCGACCTTCGCCGCCAGGGCAGTTCCCTCAAGGCCCGCTGCCAGGGCTCCATGCCCCAGCCCTACCGCCTGCGCGTCACCTTCGGCGCCCAGGGCATCGAGGAGGCCCATTGCTCCTGTCCGGTGGGCCGCGAGGGACGTTGCAAGCACGTCGGGGCGCTCCTGCTGGCCTGGCTGGACCGGCCCGATGCCTTCCGGGTGGCACCGGAACTGGACGCCGACCTGGAGCGACGCGGCAAGGATGAGCTGATTGCCCTGATCAAGCGAATGCTGCGCCTTGAGCCCGACCTGGAGACCCTGCTGGAGGAGACTCCGCCCGGGGGCGACCAGCGGAGCGCTCCGGTCAATCCGGAAACCTACCGTCGCCAGGTGTCATCCGCCTTTCGGCGCGGCGGGAACGAGTGGATGGCGTACCGGCGCATTGCCGAGGACGTTGACGGCATCGTCAGCGCCGGCGACGATTTCCTTGCCCTGGATGACGGCGCCAGCGCCAGCGTGGTGTACCAAGCGGCGGCCCGGGGGATACTGGAACACTATGACCCTGGATACGACGAGGAATGGAACCTGGGCGACGTGGTGGACCGGTGCGTGGAGGGACTGGGCGACTGCCTGGCCAGTATGGATGACGACGCCCGGGGTCGGGAACAAGCCTTGCAGGCCCTGTTCGAGATCTACCGCCACGACGTGGACTGCGGAGGGATTGGCCTGGGAGAAGCCGCGCCGGTCCTGATCCTGGAACACGCCTCCGACGGTGAGAAGCGCGTCGTTGCCGGTTGGGTGCGGGCCGCCATGGGCAGCGGCGACGACTACCACCGCCGGGCGCACGGCCGTTTCCTGCTGGAGCTGGAGTCGGACGACCTGGACGACGACGCCTTCCTGGGCGTCTGTCGCGAGAGCGGCCTGATGACCGAGCTGGTGGACCGACTGCTGACCCTGGGACGGCTGGACGAGGCGTTGTCCGAAGCCAGGCGGGCCGGGGACTACCAGCTGCTGGTCTTGGCGGACGTGTTCCTCAGGCACGGCTGCGCCCCAAGCGTGGAACCGCTGCTGGTCAGGAGAATGGAAACCGGCCAGGACCACCGCCTGGCGGAGTGGCTCAAGGCGCGCCACCGGGAACGGGGCGAGCTGGCCGAAGCCCTCGCCCTCGCCAAACGGCTGCTCCTGGCACGCCCCCATCTCGCCGGGTACCAGGAGGTCAGGGAGCTGTCCCTGCAACTGGGCGTCTGGCGGGAACTGCGTCCGGACCTCCTGGCCCAGTGGTCCGCCGCCGGTCGGCACGATCTGCTCACCGACATTCACCTGGAGGAGGGCGACATCGACCTGGCCCTGAGATTGGTGCGCCAGAGGCAACGCCGTTTCCCCCAACAGGCTGAGCAACTGATCCGGGTGGCCCAGGCCGCCTCGGAGACGCATCCCCACGCCGCCGTCGACATCTACCTGCAGCAGGCGGAGATTCTGATCGAGGGCCGCGGCCGGGAAAACTACCGGCGGGTGTGTGATTTCCTGACCAGGGTGCGGGACATCCACCGGCAACTCGGGGAAGAACCGGCGTGGAGCGACCTCATCACCCAGCTGCGGGAACGCCATCGACGGCTGCCCGCGCTGCGGGAAGAGCTGGACAGCTCCGGGCTGTGAGTTCACGCCGGCGACGGCAATATCGCGCCCCGGGAGGCTGCCGGATTGCATCCTGGTCCCGGCGCCTTCTGCCACGTCATGTCACCAACTCTTCCCGGCGCCTATTCGCAGTAGCGGGCGTGATCGGCCCTGAGCTCCGCCATGGTGACCTCCCCTCGCTCCAGTTGAACGCGGGTCCGCGCCGCCACCGCCTCGACGCTCAGCGGCACCGCCCCCACCGCTCCGGGCACCCTCAGCCGATGCAAGGCGGTGTTGGGGTCTGCCATGCACTCCGCGTACCGGCGCACCATCCGTTCGTCGGCGTCCACCCCGCAGGCCAACGCAGCCCACAGGCAGACCATCATTGCGGGCGCTTTCCACCACCGATGCACGGCCGGCTACCCCAGGCGCCTGCGACAACCATCCGTCAAGGGGCGACCCGCGCCGTCGGCCAGCGGCTGCCCCACTCTCTCGTCGAACATCTGGGAGTTCGCCGCGGCGGCGAACTCGGGATCGACGAAGTAGCTCCGCAGCGGGCTGTTGGCCCCCACCGGCCGGGACAGGATCACCCCACGTTCCCGCTGGAACTGGCGCAGCGCGCGGCCCATCCGCATCACCAGCAAGCTCAGATCCCTCGGCTTCAGCTCCATATGCTGGCACCGGACGCTCCGGTGGACGCTCGACGCGCCGCCCTGCCAGATGTGCTGCGTACCCGACGGGCCGCCGGATTCAGCCCAGCCAGGAATTCCCCGGGAAGGGCCTCCGTCACTCACCGGCGGGTGCTTCGTCCGCTGACCCAAGCATCCGCGCCCCACCGGCGGGCGTAGTCTGTACGCCGCTGCCGTCTGGCGTCTCCACGGATCCGCCATCGTCATCCTCAGTTGCCCGTTGGACCGCGCTCCCAAGCTGCTGAATCACCCGGACCACCTCCGCAACGCTGCCCTCGATCTCCACGCTCGTCTTCGCCATGTCGAACGCTCCGCTATTGCTGTATCCCTGTCGCCCGTTCCGATGTCCGGAGGCGTCGTCCCGCGGTGACTCGGGCGCTGAGCCTGGCGAAACTGAGCGCGGGCGTCCAGCTGCAGTCGAACGCCCGCGCGTACGGGTTCAGTTCACCCCGGGACTTGCGCCCCGATGCAGGCAGCTAATCCGCCACGATGCAGGTCAGCTCCACCGCATCGCTGTACGCCACGCTCTCGTCGGCGAACTCGTACACCGCCTTGACGCTGATGCTGGCCTCCACGCCCACCTGGTAGTCGCCCTTTTCGCGCACTATCGGGTAGCCCCGCAGCCTGACCTGCTCACTTCTGCCGTCGGGCCGGGTCAGGTCGTAGGCGTAGGCGTACAACTCGGCGCCCGACCACTCCGGCGCGTCCCACTGGAACAGCACCTGGTCGGTGGTGGCGATGCAGCTCAGGTTGGATACCGGCGTGGGCGGCCCCACCACCTTTACGTCAAAGGTGTCGCTGACCGTGTTGCCGTCGCTGTCCCAGGCCGTTACCGTGATGGTCGCCGTCCCGTCGGCCAAGCCTGCTATGGTCAACGTGCCCTGGAACGGGAAAGCGTTCGCTACGGCGCTGTCCGAGGTGTCGGCGGTGAAGGTGAGGGCGTCGCCGTCGGCGTCGCTGAACACTTCGGAGAGGGACACGTCCTGCGTATCTCCCACCTCCAGGGCGGACAGATCGGCGATAGCCGAGGCCACCACCGGCGCGGCCTTGACCGTTACAGTGAAGGCGTCCGAGACTATTCCGCCGTTGCCGTCGTTGGCCGTTACCGTGATGGTCGCCGTGCCCCGGGCCTGGGCGCTCACCGTCAGGCTGGACCCGTCGGATGCCACGGATACGGTGGCCTTGGCTCCGTCCGAGGATGCGGCGCTTATGGTCAGTGAGTCGTCGTCGGCGTCGTTGAACACTCCCGACAGGGACACCTGTTGGCTCCCGATCTCGTTGATGATGGTGATGTCCGCAATGGCCGAGGACACCGTGGGCACCTGGTTGGGCGTTGCCGGTGGCGGCGACGCAACGGCCGTTGGTATGCCAGCATTGCCTATTGGAAACCGCCTGCGCCGCCGTCCCAGCGAGAAACCCAATCGGTGGGCGGCGTTGACGTGGGCATCAGCCCACTGGCGGTGGACAGCGACTACGTGCGTTACGAGAACCCGAAGGCGCTGGGAAATGCGCTGCGCAGACTCCGCCGGTGGCAGCGGGCCCAGGCTCGCCGTACTCCGGGCAGCCGCCGCTGGTGGCGCAGGTAAAAAGGGGATATGTCCCCTGGAGAGCTCATCCCGTTGACCGTGCCCGAGGTCAGACGACTGCTATGCCGGCTGCTGTGGCTGCCCCGGGGCAGTCCCACTCTGACCATCCACTGGTCGGGATGGAGACGGCGACACCAGGCCCGCGCCATGCAATGTCACTACCGGAGACGCCTTCAGACACCTGCCCCTCAAGCGCGACTGTAATATTAGAGGGTGAAGTTGATCTCGTCCTGGACGCCCTGGGGCCGGCGCGCGGATCCGGTTTGCCGCCCGGCGCGGGAGTTGTCGCCGCCGCCATCCGGTTCGAGTCCCAGGTCCTCCGGCCGCCGGGCCATCAGCAGCATGGCGGGAACCACGCCCACCGCAATCGTCCAGACCCCCAGCGCGTACCACGCCGTTTCCCATCCCCAGACGCCGGTGATCGCCTGGGCCACCAGCGGCATTACCGCCAAACCGGAGCCCTGGGATACGTGGTTCAGGGCCAGGGCGAAAGGTCTCCGACGGATGAACCAGTTGCTCACGGCCACCGACGTGCCCAGTTCCAGTGGACTGGCGAACACCATCCGGCCCGGCACATAAACCAGATAGAACTGCCAGATCTGGGTCACCGCGCCCAGGATCACCGCGCACACTCCCGCGATGCCGGACGAAATTCCGACCACCATGCCGGCGCCGTAACGGTCCAACACCGGTCCAACCAACGGGGCTGCGACCGCCCCTACCACGCCGCCGAGACTGACCGCTCCGGCGAACTCGGCCCGGGTCCAGCCGAACTGCTCGGACATGGGAATGAAGAACACCGTCAGGACAGCGACGGACATCAGCGGACGCGATGAATAGGAGGCAACTCCCGAAAGGCCGAGGATGACCCATCCGTAGTAAAAGGGGGTGGCCCGCTCGGCACGGGTCTGCAGAGCGCGCATCAGCGGGAAAGACTGCTGGCAATGCAGCCGGCCTTGACGGCTGGGCGGCAAAAAACGGAAACCAGGTTCACTAGATCACGTCGGCCCATTGGCCGGCGTCCCTGAACCCCGACCGAAATACCGTGGGATTATAGCAGGAAGCCAACCGGCCTCATGGCGAGGCTAAGTTATAATACGGCGATGCAGCGCTCGCTTCGACTGGCCCTGGCCCAGTTCAACCCCACCGTCGGCGACATCCCCGGCAACACCTCCCGGATCATCGAGTTGATCGAGGACGCGCGGGCGCGGCACGCGGACGTGGTGGCTTTCCCGGAACTGGCGATTACGGGATATCCGCCCGAAGACCTGCTGTTCAAGCCGTCGTTCCTGTCCGACTGCGCTCTTGCCGTTGAGCGCGTGGCCGCAGCCACCAGGGGGATCGCCGCCTTCGTGGGTTGTCCCGACATCCTGACCGGCCGGAACGACGTCGCCAACGCGGCGGCGATCATCAACGACGGTCGCATCCTGGACTGGTACCACAAGATGTACCTGCCCAACTACGGCGTCTTCGACGAGGACCGCTATTTCCGGCGTGGCGACCAATGCCCGGTTTATGTCATGAATGGAACGCCGGTGGGCGTCGGCATCTGCGAGGACGTCTGGTACCCCATCGGTCCCATCGCGGTGCAACGCGAGGCTGGCGCCGAGGTCATAGTCAACATCAACGCCTCGCCGTTCCACGCCGGAAAAGCTGGCCAGCGGGAGCGGATGATTGCCACGCGGGCCGCCGATCACGGCGTGTTCGTCGCCTATCTCAACGCGGTGGGCGGACAGGATGAGTTGGTCTTTGACGGGGCCAGCGTCATCTGCTCGCCGGATGGCGCCGTGATCGCCCGCGGACCCGCATTCGAGGACAGCCTGATCGTGGCCGACCTGAACGTGGAATCGGTGTTCCGCCAGCGTCTGCGCGACCCTCGCGCCCGCAAGGAAAACCCGGAGATCCTGAGCGAGGTGGGCCAGGCCCGGCTGACAAAAGTATCCGAGCACCGGCTGTCGGATCGGCAGCCGGCGCAGTCCCGCGTGTGCCGGTCGCTGGACGATACCGAGGAGGTGTACCAGGCGTTGGTGGTGGGCACCCGCGACTATGTCCGCAAGTCCGGTTTCGGACGCGCCCTCGTCGGGCTGTCGGGCGGCATCGATTCCGCGCTGACCGCCACGGTGGCCGTGGACGCCCTGGGCGCGGAGAACGTGGTTGGCGTCACCATGCCTTCGCGCTACTCATCCGAGGGGAGCGTCGCGGATTCGCAGGACCTGGCCGACAACCTCGGCATCAGCCTGTGGCGCATTCCCATTGAGCCGGCGCATCACGCCTTCACCGACATGCTGGCCGCCCACTTTGCTGGCACCAATGCCAACGTCGCCGAGGAAAACGTGCAGGCGCGCGTCCGCGGCAACGTCCTGATGACCATCTCCAACAAGTTCGGCTGGCTGGTGCTGACCACGGGCAACAAGAGCGAGATGGCCATGGGTTACGCCACGCTCTACGGCGACATGGCCGGCGGGTTCGCGGTGCTGAAGGACGTGCCCAAGACCCTGGTGTACGAGTTGTGCCGGTGGCGGAACGCGCGAACCGGAAACGGGCGTCCATTGATCCCGCAGGCAGTGCTGGACAAACCGCCCAGCGCGGAACTGCGCCCCGACCAGACTGACCAGGACACGCTGCCGCCCTACGACCTCCTGGACCCGAACATCAAGGCCTACGTCGAAGACGACTACGAGTACGCCGACATGGTGGCCATGGGGCACCGCCCCGAATGGGTGCAGCAGGTCATTTCCGCCGTTGACCGCAACGAGTACAAGCGGAGGCAGGCGCCGCCCGGGGTGAAGATCACGCCGCGGGCCTTTGGCAAAGACCGGCGGCTGCCCATCGTAAACCGCTACCGACCGACGACCTCCTGACAATAACCGTCATTCCAGCGAAATCCGGAATCCACACCCTAAGAGAAAATCATCCCGTCTATTTTGTCCATCACGTGAAACAAGTATGAAAACCTCCATCATTACGACCGTGGCTCTCTTCCTTGTTGTCTTCATCATCGGGGGTGGGTGTGCTATCAACGGCAGGGACGATGGCTCCGGCAATGAGAGCCTCGTTATCGTCGGTGAGGTTAGAGATAAGCGTTTAACCATGAATGACCTAGTGGAACGGATTTGTCTTCATCAGGGCATCAACCGCTATGCAGACGTACTGATGGACGCCAGTATCCCATTCCTACTGCTGACCGACCTGCTGCACGCCGAAATACTGCGCCAAGCGGCGCCCGGCCTCGGCATCGAGACAACCGACGCTCAGATTGACGAGGCGATTCGGGACCAGTTCCGCCCCGAGCCGGAACCAGGCCAGGAAGCTGGAGACCCGCAATTGGAAACGCAGTTGGACGCGGAGTTCGACAACATCTACAAGAATTTCCTGACCCAGGTGAACCTGACCGACGACGCCTACCGCCGGATCATGCAGGAGCGGCTGCATCAGAGCACGCTATTCGCCATCATGCTGGGATCTCTGCCGGAAGAGGCGCCGCAGATTGAACTGCAAGCCATCGCGATGAGCCTGAACTCCTCGGCCTCGCCGGAGGCGGTGCGCGAACGCCTGGCGCTGGGCCAGGATTTCGGATCCGTGTCCCGGGAGATTTCCGGCTCCGACGGATACATCGGATGGGTGCCCGAAGGAGCGTTTCCGGAGTTTGACCGCTACCTTTTCGGCGAGAC
>DAOULH010000084.1:0-21341 GCA_034420475.1 Dehalococcoidia bacterium | reverse complement strand
TGGTGCCTTTGCGCGACGCCGAGGACCGCACTACGCACGTACCTACCGGGGCGCCGATCGCCGCTTGACGGGGTTGGTTAGTGGGGAGGTCTCGCAGACGGTGGAGTCCAGGTCGATGGTCAACGGCTCGTCGCCAGGACCGGCCCCGGCGCCCCAGGCTCGGGCCAGCACCTCACGGCTCACCCGATCCAACTGGCGCGCATGGCCCCACTGGAAACTCCGCAGAAAGGTCCCCAGCGTGGATGGCGCCTTGACCGCGCAGCCCAGCACCTGCTCGGTACCGCCAGCGCGCAACGCGTCGGCATCGTCAATGCAGTCTCCACCGGCCAGCACCGACGCCACCAGCGTCAGCAACTTGTCCCTAGCATTGGCCCGACCCGGCGCATCTCCCAGATCGGCATGGCGGTCCACCAGATTACCCAGTCCCAGGTGGTGGGCCAGGGTGATGGGCAAAAGCAGCCCAGCATTGGCCACCAGACGGTGATCGTCGAAAGCAATTTGGATGCGGTCGAGGCGCTCAGATGGTAGCATCCGATGGGCGCTCCTTGTTTCGGGTCGGTTTTCATTGTCAAAAACCATTATCCCCGAAGCCGGGAGCACTTTCTTACCCCGTTAGCACGCCGACACCCTCATCCTTTCGGTGGATTGGGGATCAGGTCCAGCAGAACCAGTTCCGGACCCTGTTCCCTCAAGAGACGCATGACCTCGTTGGGGTCGCCGGTACCGGTCGCGTGGCAGCCAGCGCCGGTCAGCCACAGCGCGGATGGCGAACTGGGTTCCGCCGGCTTCGACATTCACCAGGGTTACGAAGCCGACCCGCTGGACGCCTGGAAGCCAGGGACCGCGCGGGACGCCCGCCTGTGCCGTCGGCAAAAGTCCAGGGCAATCACCTGCGATGCCGTCAAAAGACACAATAAAGACATCCATAATGGACGATCATTTATCACAACGTTATTTATAAATGCGTTATACTCTGCGCCGCCCGAAATCGGCGCAAGCGCGCCGGCAATGAAGTCTGAACCAATCACAAGGATAGATAAACGAAATGCAAATGACACCTGGACTTTGGCTTGCTGGAAAGCTGGCCCGCCGCCCCTCGTACTACCTCCTCCCGCTGGCCGCGGTCCTCATCGGGCTGGCGGTTATATTTTTGCCCTCTGCGGCGCAGCCCGTCGCCGCCGAAACGGCGCCCACCAAGATTACCCTCACGATCTCGGGCGCTCCCTCCGAGTCCCCAGGTTTCCGTACCGTCTCCGAGGACGTGGGCACCGTCACCGTCATCGCCACCCTGGACCAGCCGGCCGGCGACGGCGGCGTGTCGGTCACCCTGACCACCTACGATCTCCCCGGCCTC
Organism: Dehalococcoidia bacterium; assembly: GCA_034420475.1. Taxonomy (GTDB): domain Bacteria; phylum Chloroflexota; class Dehalococcoidia; order Lucifugimonadales; family UBA3495; genus Bin87. The sequence goes on along the minus strand of DAOULH010000084.1, from coordinate 19,987 downwards.
CACGACACTTATGTCCCCGCCACGGCCGGCAGCGACTTCAAACTGCCCTCCACATTCACCATTGCCAAGGGGCAGACGTCATCGTCGGCCGACATCACCATCATGGACGATACGGAGATCGAGAAAGGGACTTTTCTCAACTATCCCCCCTACCAAGGTGAGTGGATTTTTCTCACAGCTAATACAACAACCTCGGGCATCGAGGCCGGCACTGCTACCATCCTTATTCAAGACAACGGCGAATTTTGGAGTGGCACGCTCTCCGTTGACTGGATATCGCGTACCCGCAATGGCTGCGCCAAGGACCCCCTTGGGTATTGCCTCTTTTTGACGCCAAGCAGGAAGTTCGACTATGACGGCATAACGTACGATTTCACGAACCTCGCCGTGGATGGAAACTACCTCATCGTTAGCGTCTGGCCCAAAATGACGGAGAGTTTTCAGGACCTGACTCTCTCGGTCGGAGACCGCAAGTTCCGCTTCTTCGACGGCCATCTGCTAGTGGACGGCCATTATATCGTCTGGAAAAACCATGGCCTTACCTGGCGGCGGGGCCACCACGTCAAACTGGGGCTGAGCAGAATGCCACAAGGGAATCCCAGCGAGCTGCGGCTCGGCATTGACACTGCCCCGATCAAAAAAGTGTCGATTCCCGATGAGTATTGGTATGGAGAAGACGCTGGCAGTTTTCCGGTGGTAGTGCGGCTGAATCAGCCGGCCGGGGACGAAGGCGTGACCGTCACCCTGACCGGCGGCGACGCTGGAACCGCTGCCTTCGGCAAAGACTACACCGTTTCGCCGGCGACCCTGACCATCCCCAAAGGGAAGCGCAGCGCCAGGGTAACGCTGACCATCGTGGACGATTCCGAAGCGGAAGGCGACGAAACCATCAGCCTGAGCGCCACTACCAACCAGACGGGCATCACCGTGCACGACTTTACCGCCAGGATCCATGGCAGCGATGGCCCGCCGCCGGTCGAATTCTGGTCGGCCACGCTAACCGTACAGGACCTGGAAAGCGCATATCTCGGCTGTAACGACGCCTACGCTGATGAGAAGCCGGCACTGCAGTGCCGCAGCGCGCTCACCAGCAACACGTTCAACTACGATGCCTCTTCCTATACGCTGTACTACGTCCGCGATGACCACCGGGGCGACCGCCAGCTTCATTTCAGCGGAGGAACGGTCAGCCCATACTGGGCGCTCCTCGTGGACAATGCGAAGCAGCCGGCCAACGTCGAAACCTGGAGCTGGCACAATCGTTTGCGATGGTCCTACCCGGATAACAAGCGGTGGCACAAATACCAACAGGTTCGCCTGAGCCTGGAAAACCGCCGTTCCTACGCCATTTCCGACGCCACGGCGGCGGAAGGCGAGAACGCCGAGCTGTCCATAACCCTGGGCGAGAACGCCCCGGCCAACGGGTTGCAGTTCACGGTGGCGACCAACTTTGCCGGCTCAGCCACCGCTACGGCGGAGGACGTGGGCGCGACGCCCACCACGGTCACCGTGCCCGCCGGCCAGCGGAAAGCCACCTTGAGCATCCCCATCGCTGCCGACTCTGAGGCCGAAGCGGCAGAAACGTTCACCGTTGCCATCACCCCGACCAGGGTCAAGTCCCACAGCTGGCACGGCGACGGCAGCGCCACGGTGACCATCCCGGCCAACGAGGCCAGGCAGGAGAAGCAAGCGCAGGGCGACGCCACTCTGGCCGGCCTGGCCCTGGGCAACGCCGTCCCCGGCAGCAGCGCCCCGGTCGCTTTCCTCAGTGATTTCGCGGCCGACTATGCGCAGTACTATGTCGACGTTCTGTCCGGCGTCACCAGCGTTACCGTGACGCCCACCGCCACGGCCGGAGCGGCCGCCACCATCACGGTGGGACTGGCCGGCGACGCCACGCCGGAGACGGTTACCAGCGGCTCCGCCAGCGGCGCCATCACCGTCAATCCCAACACCGACCGCAGCGACCCCAACGTCATCAACGTGGTGGTAACCAACGGATCCAGCGCCAAAACCTACCAAATCAGCATTTCCCACGTCGATCCGTTGAGCTTCGGCTCCGCCAGTATCGCCGACCAGGTGTACACCGTAGGCGCGGAAGTGGACGGCCAGGGGATGCCTTTGACGCAGCTGCCGGCCGCCGACGGCTCTGACAGCTACCATAAGGTGTCCTACTCGGCCGCCGGCCTGCCCGCCGGCCTGGAAATGACCGCAGACCGGGTCATCCGGGGTACGCCCACGTCTGTCGCGCTCCCGACGACCGTTACCTATACCGCGGCCGATACCATCGGCAGCTCCGCGTCCCTCACCTTCCAGGTGTCGGTGATGCCGGCGGTGCAGTTGTCGGAGACCAACGTCGCCACCGTGGAGTACACCATCGGGCAGGCGGACCCGCTCAACGAGGTTCTGCCCGAGGCCAGCGGCGGCGAGGCTCCGCTGACCTACCACCTGGAGCTGACCCACGACGGCAGCGACCTGGCCAACTTCGGCGGCGGCATCAACTTCGACGCGGCCACCCGTACCATCACCGGCCGGGGAACCTCCCCCGACAAGGCCGCGTTGACCTACGTCGCCCGGGACGCCAACGGCAGCGTAGCCGATGCCTACTTCAGCATCTACGTCGTGCCGGCGCCCACGCTGCCGGCCATCGCGGACAAGACCTTCTACGAGGGTGATGCCATCGGCGGCGCCGACGCCCAGCTGCCGGCGGCCGAGGGCGGCGCGCGGTATCTGAAGGGCAAGATCGGCAGCCTGACCTACTCTCTGGCTCCGCTGCCGCTGGGCGTCGCCTTTGACTCCAGCACGCGCACGCTGTCGGGTACGCCCACGTCGGAAACGGCGCCCAGCACAACGGTCACCTACACCGTCACCGACCGCAACGGCGTCAGCGACAGCGCGACCTTCGACATCAACGTTGTTCCGGGCCTGAACGCCCCGGAGGCTCCGGCCCTGACGGTGTACGTCAGGGGCCCCATGGTCGCCCTGGACTGGCCGGACGCCGCCCGGGCCGCCCGCTACGTAGTGCAGGTCAAGCCCAGTGAGGACGACTGGCCGGCGGACGTCGCGCCCAGCGCCCCCGACGGCGTCCGAATCACCATGCTGCCCAGCCGACAGAGCACCGGCGGTGGCCGAATGGCTCGGGCGGTAGTTCGGGGGCTGACCCAGGGCGGCGAGTATCACGTGCGGGTTGCCGCGGTCAACGACGACGGGGCCAGCCCGTGGTCGGCAACCTGGCGAGTGGTGGCCGGAAATTCGGCCACGCCCCAGTAGCCCGATAACAGCGTCCAACCCGTTCAGGCGGGCGTCCGACCGAGTTGGACGCCCGCTTTTGATATAAGCGTTCGGCCATGGGCTCGGTTCCCGATGTTGCCGGCGGAAACCTCTGCGCCCCAGGCTCGCGCCAGCGCCTCCCGGCTCACCCGATCCAACTGCCGCGCGTGGCCCCGCCGGAAACTCCGCAGGAACGTGCCCAGCGTGGACGGCGCCTTCACCGTACAGCCCAGCACCCGCTCGGTTCCGCCGGCGCGCTGCGCGTCGGCATCGTCAATGCAGTCGCCCCCGGCCAGTGCCAACGCCACCAGCGTCAGCAGCTTGTCGCCCGGATTGGCCCGACCCGGCGCATCCCCCAGGTCAACGTGGTGGTCCGCCAACTTGCCCAGTCCCAGACGATGGGCCAGCGTGACCGGCAGCAGCAGTCCAGCATTGGCCACTAGGCGGCGTTCATCAAAGGCGATTTCGATGCGGTCGGGCTGGTTGCGTGGTAGCATCCGTTAGGTGCTCCTCGTTTCAGGGCGGTTTGGTATCTCACAAACCATTATCCCCGAAGCCGGGAGCACTTCTCATCCTATTACCAAGACGCCACGCACATCCTTTCGGTGGATTGGGGCATATGTCGAGAGGTCTCCTTCCGTAACCATTGCTTTACGGAACTGATCAACTTATTTGGGGACAAGGGGCATATTCTTGTCCCCAAATAGCACTATCGAGACGAAGCCGGGCCGGACCGTCCGCTGCCTACCGGAAGTTGAACTCCTCGAAGTGAATGTTACGGCCGGGAACCCCCAGCCGCTTGAACCCGCGTTCCATCGCTGCCATCATCCCCGGCGGGCCGCACAGATAGACGTGCTTATCCACGATCTCACTCCGGCAAAGTTCGGCAATCTGCTCCACGGAGAGATTGCCGTCCGTTGCCGAAATCCAGGGATGGTACCGAAAACTGTCGTGGGGGCGGTCGGCGTCCGTCAATTCGTCGTGGAACAGAACAGCAGATCGTCGTTGCTGCGCACCGAGTAGAACAGGTCCACGTCGGCGTCCGGGGCGTCCCCGAAGTCCCGGACCCAACTCAGGAAGGGCGTAACGCCGATGCCGCCGGCCACCCAGACCTGTTCCGGGCCGCCGGTTTTGTAGTTGAACCGGCCATAACAACCGTCCACCCGGGCCAGCGCGGTAATCCCGATGTTGCCGGGCATTGCTTTTGGCAGAGACCCGCAGGGGGCAGGTGCGAGAGAAATCGCAAAGAAGTTCGGCGTGAGCGAAAAGATGGCTCAGTACCGGTTGGGCGTTACAGGCGTCCTCAGGCAGAACCAAGCGGCCACAAGGAATAAACGCATACGGCCATAGAGGCCGTCGCGGAATTGCGATTCAAGGAAACCCACGTTATCAGGCACCATGTTCGGTTTCTCGTGCCCGCTGTAGGTTCGCGGTGACGGCCCTCCGCATATGGCCGGTACAGTTCCCGCAGATCCCGCTTAGTGATTCCGGGCCAGGCAGTCAGAAACAGGCCCTTGGCCAATTTCGTTGCGCCAGCATGCGTTGGGCATTCGCACCCCGGCGTGTTTCATCATGCGGTTGACTTAGCTCTTGATTGATGAGGGCAAGGCCGGCGCCAAGTACACTGCAGTCGTCTTGCAGCCCTTTTTGCCTAATTGAAGATGTATGACTCGTTCCTTGATATCACACGGGCGTCACGTCGAACCCTCGGCCTCCGGTGGGAGCGCGACTGAGTTGATCGTGGTTTCGGCGAATTCAATCTGCTCCATAACCCACTGGAACACCGGGGTCTCCCCGAGAATCATGTCTTCCATGGCTCGATAGTCGTCTTCGATCACAGCACAAAGGCCAGGTTGTGGGACCAGACTGAGCGATCCGGGAACGGCTTCTTCGAATCGCTTCCAAGCCTGGCGGAAGGTGATAAGGTTATGGTTCCGGACGGAGTCCAACATGGCGACGTCCGACAGCGCCGGCCCGGCGATCTCGTTCGCCGTGATCATCGCTACGTCATAATAATGACGTGAAATCCGGTCGGTGTCGGCCGGCAGACGCTGTTCGTCGCGGTACCCACAGTACAGGCCATGCAGGATCAACAGTTTCTCCCAATAGGTGCGCTCCGGCGCAACCACGCGAAGGTTTTCCACCTCAAGCGACCACTCAGGTAGTTCATCGGCTATGAAGGGGGCAATGGTACAGTCCCGGGCCGGGTCCAGCGCCGACCTAGCTCCGGCTTCGATCTTCACGCGGGGCGCCACGTAGGCGCCAACGCTACTGGGATACTGGGTGGGATATTCGATCAGTAACGTTTGCCGGTCACGGTCATCTTCGTCCAGGACGACCTTGCACCCCTCCACGAATTGGTCCATCAACCGGGTGAGTCCGGGGGTCAGGTCTCCAATGATGTACCGGCTGCACGCCATTCTTAGCTTCTCGAAGAGGACGGAACGTCCTCTATTCGAGAGATTGCCCGGCACGGTGGGGTCGTTGGTGTCCGCAAAGCCCAGGTCGCTCCGATTGACGACGAGATCAATGTCTTCCGAGAACCTGCGAATGAGTTCAAAGGCCTTAGACAGGGAGGTCCCACCCTTGAAGAGCAGCCTTGGATGCCCGTCCGGCAACCGGTTGTAGAGCGCCTCGAGCACGAGACATACCCAGAAATCCTTTTCCACATAACTGGCCAGCGTATCGTGACGCCTCGCTGCCGCGTTGAACACGTCCCTCTGGTCTTGGTCCGAAAGCGCGAGAAACGATTCGAACCGTCTGAGGGTTTCATTCATTCTGAAACAGCCTGATCAGCTGCTAATCTATCCGCCACTGGAAATGCCCAGTTGGGTAGATCCGCACGATTCTGCACCAAGTCTCGCTTCACATCGTCCGGTAGAACCCGCTTAAGAGTCGAAATGACCTGGGGATCGGTGCCTTTGTCGCGGCCAAGCCACCGCAGTGCCTGCACTACGGGGGCCGCTGGTTTTCCAGCCCACTGCATGGTGCGGGGGGAAGCATGTCTGAAACTGACCGTTCGTCCGTCTATCGTAAGCGTTTTTGGGGAGCCGTCCGTCACATAAGAGGCCTTCGCAGGCACTGCGTTGGTGAGGCCGAGCTGGTTTGCAACCACTAGGCCATCGGGAATGATTCGGACACCGTCCCTTCGTGCCAGTGCCGCGATCGCGGCATCCCAGTCAACCGGTGCAGGCCGTTTCAGCACGTCGCTCATCCTGGGCATGTCGTAAAGTCCGTGGCCGACCCGGCGCAGCTGGCCCGATTTAACGAGGCGCGACAGCGCCTGGTCGACGGCCTCACGGCTGCCGATGCTCAGGAAGTCCTTGGGCGTGCATACCCACTTTCCTCTACCGCGTTTGGACATGCGCGTCATGATCTTGTGGGATATGGAAACCATTTGGCGGCACCTATTACCTAGTGGCTCTCTGTGTCAGAAATTTACTATTAATATCTTACGTAGTCAAGCAGTCCTACGGATCATCCGTACCTGTCCCGCGTCAAGCATTCTGGCCGGATTGTCGTCAATTAGTTTTGCCGGTGCACCTCCGTTGCCTCGCCGCTTTGCTGGGCGGTGTTGGTGCGGTAGCTGGGTATGCCAAACTCCAGTATGACGACGTGAAGCACGACCCGGTCGATGGCGGTGGTGGTGGCCATAGGGTTGGCGGAGATGCGCTCCCACCGCCGAGAAACCTCCCCCCAAGAAAATCAGACGGAGATTCCGCATGGTCTATGGTTGAGCGCTAACCCTCATCCAGTGCTGGAGGCGGATTCCTCTACACAGTTGGGCGTACGGGGTCAGTCAAATTCCACCGCGTCCTTCCCGCAGCTTTTCAACCCGGGCACAGAATCATAAGGACAACTCGCCATCAGGCAGCGGAATCTCTCCAAGATCGCTACTCGGTTCGGGCGGGCCCAGATCGGCAGGACACCATCCGCCGTCCCGGTAACGCCAGGCGTGGCGCGGGCTGCTGCCCAGGATGAGCACATCAGCATCGCAGCCGGCGTTAAGCACCTGCTGACCCACGTCCATGGGGAACTCGGTCACCGGCTTGACCTCGGCGTAGACCATGGCGCCGTCCATGGCCAGCCGGAAGTCGGGGGTCCATCCGTCGAACCGCGCCGGCTCGTACTCCCAGGCGATCCCCCGCCGGTCGAAGTACGCCGCCCACCGGGCTTCCAGTTGGCTGCGGAAGGTCGTGCCGCCATATTCGGTGATGGCGGGGGTCTGCTCGGGACCCAGCGTGTGGGGCGCCACGGCCGCCGCCCATCGGTGCAGCAGCGCCGCGGTATCTTCCCGGAGTAACCGTTCTCTTTCCGACCGCAGTCCCGACGAGCGGGCAATCTCCAGCAGCGCCTGGGTGTAGCGGCCCAGATTGTCAGCGACAGCTTTTGACAATCCCAAACCGCCGCCCACCTTGTCCCAGAGCACGATGGCGCGGCGCACCTCGCTGCTGCGCCCGTCCCTGACCACCTGGACGTTCTGGTGGGTGGTGCGGATGTCGGCCGGATGGATCGCCTCCCGGCTGCACAGCACCGTCCGCAGCGCCCGGGCCACGTCCCGCCTGGTGCCGGCGTCGTCGAACCAGTCCTGCCAGACGATGATCACCGTGGCCGTGGTCCGCAGGTTGGTCACCACCTCGGGGATGCCCTCGACGCCGTAGTGAACGTCCCGCCAATCAGCGTCACCCTGCTCTCGTATTGAGCAGCCGACGATGCGCTCCCAGGCTACCGCCTGGGCATGGGTGCAGTATTCCAGGTGTCCCAGGGTGGACGTCCTGGGCTGCTGCAGCGTGACCGTCGCGCCGCTGCGGGTGATGGGCCGGGTCTCGCGCGGTAGAGCGTGCCGCGCCGTGATCACCGTCTCGCCGGGCGACTCCCGCCAGGCCAGGACGGAGTAGCTCTGCTTGGCATGGAGGTAGGTGGCCAGGGGATAGGCGTCCCTTGCCGCCTCGCGGCGGGTAACCTCGCTGGTGAGCAGCTCCATGTCACCGCCCGGCATGAGCTGCATGATGCGGGCGCGCCCGTCGGCGGCGTCCCTGATGTCGTTGCGGTGGGGCTGCTGGGGATCGCCGGTCTGGAACTCCGGCGCGTAGTGGTCGCCCCGGGCAATCTCGCGCAACGTCTGGGGCAGCTGCTCCGGCCAGGCGTCCGTGGGTGACGGGATGGCCCGCTCCATGCCGTTCAGGTCGGTCTCCTTGGCCAGGCAGCGCCCGTGGGTGTTCTTGATGTTGGGATTGGACGGGTACAGCCGGGCCGGCTCCACCGCCTGGTTCCAGTACACATCGAGGCTGTCCTCGTGGAACTGGAGGGCGTGACGCGGCGCCACGATGATGAACCGACCAGGGCCGGTCCTTCCGACCCGTCCGGCCCGCTGCCTGAGCTTGCCCACCGAGTGTGGCAGCCCCAGGTTGAAGCCCACCTGCAGGTCCGGTATGTCGATGCCCATCTCCATGGCGCTGGTGCTGGCCAGCCCGCGAATATCACCGTCCCGCAGCGCCTCCTCGATGCGCTCCCGGCGCATCAAGCCCGAGCGATAGGCCATGGCGTCCCGGGACTCCACGATGATGGCGTCCTCGGTGATGCTGCGTGCCGCCTCGATACCGGCCGCGGCACGCTCCGCCAGCTGCCGGTCGTCGATGAAGGCGATGTACGACCGGTCGGGGTCCTCGCTGATCACCTCCCGCACCGCCGCCTGCAGGTCCCGCCAGCCCTCGTCGTGGGGTTCGCGGCCAACCACGTGCTGCACGGTGAGCTCGGCGCGGGGGCTGCCGTTGTAGCGGTCGTCCACCACCTGGAAGGGCAGGCCGGTGAGCGTCTCAAGGTGCTGGGCGGGATTGTGGATGGTGGCGCTGGCCGCGATGACGCGCAATGGCTCGAACTGCGCCATCAGCTCCCGGCGCTTCTGCTGTAGGCGGTGCAACAGGTAGAGGCAGTGGGTGCCCAGGGCGCCGTCGTAGGTGTGGGCCTCGTCCAGGATCAGGAACGCCAAGTTGGAGAGGAACCGGCGCACGTTGTACTGGGTGTTCTGGACTTCCCGCAGATCGTGGCGCAGGGGACGTTTGCCGTAGAGGGGTTCCGAGTAGGCCATCAGCCACTGCTGGATCACGTCGGGGGTCATCAGGGCCAGCCGGGTGCGCTGCAGGATCTCTCTGCGCTGGGTGAGGTCGCGCACGTCGCCGTCGATGCGGTTGATGCTGCCCGGGTCCAGGCCGGCAGCCTCCGCCATGCTCTGCCAGCGGATCACCTGGTCCCGGGCCAGGGCCTTGATGGGGTAGATGGCGACGGCCGTGGCGTTGGGGTTGGCGGCCAGGTGGTGCAGGGTGGGCGCCTGGAAGACCAGGGACTTGCCGCTGGCGGTGCCGGTGCTGATCACCAGGTTGTGGCCTTGGCCCAGGAGATCCAGCCCCATGGCCTGGTGCAGGAAGAGCTGGCCGCCGCCCGTCTGGGCCTTCACCGCGGGCCAGACCGCGCTGTTGGTCAGCCAAGCGGGCACGTCGCCGTAGCGGGCCTCCTGACCGGGGATGGTGATCTCGTCGTGAATGTTCATGGCGCGTTACCTGCGGCGGAGAGCAACCCGAACCACGAGAATGACCAACTCGCCGTCCAGCGGTTCGTCGTTATTGGTGCGCCGCCATGTGCCGCAGCACGGCCAGCGACGCCCGGGCGCCGGCCAATGCGCGGTGGGCGTCGCCGTTGAAAGTCAGATAGCACTGGTCAACGGCCCGGGCGAGTGACTGCCAGGTGAAGCTGCCGTGCCAGTCGCTCCAGGCGCCGTAGTATTCAGCGTAAAGCTGCATGATGTCGTTTTCCGACCGATGCGGAAATGGCCACCGCTGTTGCCGCGCCTGGAACGACTGGGCCAGCAGGCGGGCGTCGTAGTCCAGGTTGTAGGCGAACACTCTATTACCCTGGTCCGCCTGCCGCCAGGCCTCCCGCAGCCTGAGCATGAGGTCCACGATTGCGGGGGCGTCCCGCACGTCGGCGTCGGCAATGCCATGGACGTTCGTGGCGTCTCGCGGAATGGGATGCGCCGGCTTCACCAGCGATGTGAGCAGCACCGCGCCCTCGCCGTCGATGCAGGCGATCTCCACGATCTCGGCATTACCACCCAGGCCGGTGGTCTCGGTGTCGAAAATCACCAGCGGTTCGGTCAGGATGTCCCGCGCCGCTTGGTGCGCCTGCTGTCGGGCCGATCTCTCTTGTACCATTTGTCCCCTCAGCAAAACGGGCTGCGTGCTGCTGTGCATATAAAGCGGTCGGTCGGGCGCTCGGCCTCATTCCGCTGCAGGAAGTTTACATCACCGCCGGCTTGGGTCTGGACGGTGTTGTCTCATCCCAGGAACACCTCTTGAACCTGCCGCCCGCCGAAATGAAGGTTGGCCGACGTGTCGGTGTAGGCGGAGCAAGTGGCGGCCTCGTCAATATCCAACACAAATCCCGCGCTGCCTGAACGCGGCGTAAAGGAGCAGACCCGATGCAACCGGAATATCTACACCCCTACCATCGCGATAACGGAAACGCCGCCGAGGACCGGACCACCGCTGTCCTGTTGACCGGCGGCGGCATCGACGGAGTATCCGCCTTCTTTCTGCGCCACTGGGGTCCCGGGGCCGACCCGCTGGAGCCGGTGTTCGTAACGTGGCTGCTGCACGTCGGCCGGTTCTGCCTGACGGTGAAATACGGCCGCCACTCCCTGGAGGGTGGACAATGGCGCGTCGGTACCGGGTCGGGCCCTCGGGCCACGTCGTCGCCCTTGGAACAGGCCCGGGTCGAGGCGCTGTCGATCACGGAGATCCTGCAGGAACGTCTGAACCGCCCGATAACCGTTGCGCCGGCCCTGGCCTTATTCGATACGGACCCCGACCGGTCTATCGAGCGCCTGGCTCGCCGAAGCCGCATCACGAGGTCGGGGTTCTCCTGGACGTAGCCAGCCAGGTTCTCCATCCCCAGTTCCATCTTGCGGGACGGCCGGATGGACGGGGTCCGGTCGATGAAGTACTCCGTGCCCACCTCCACGGCGCCGCCCAGCGTGTAGCCCTGGACCACCCAGTCGGGCGGGGGTTCACAGAAGGCGCCGTCGACGCACTGGAGGACCTGACCGGCGATGCAGTGCTTGCGGCGGAACATCTCCAGGGCGCGGTTGGCGGCGCGGCGCTTTTCATAGCGTTCCGGGCGCCGTTCCATGGACCTGATGGCCCCGTCGGGGCCGCGCTGGTAGTGCCAGACGTGGAAGCGGATATCGGTCATGTGGAACCCCCAGTGATGCCGCAGGGTACAATTGTACCTCCCAAAGCTCTGACACGGGAACGGCTTGCCGTAATGCAGGTTGGGTGAACCAAGCCAAATATCGCCACAGTTCGACAAAGGCACCATGCGGGTCAGTGCCGAGACATTTCCCATGGCGGTGGAGCCAACGACAGGAAAATGTTGGTCCGGACTCTTTCCGCACAACCTCCTGCTAGCGAACTGCCGAAAAACGCGGATGGAATCGCCGGGCAACGGTGTGAAGCGACAACGCCAGAGGTACGGCCGTTAGCCATATTGCATACCAGCCTCCCAATGGCGGAGCTGCGTCAAGGGGATGCAGTGCCCGATACCAGGCGCTCACGAAAGCGAGTGCTGCGATGGCGAAGGCGCTCACGAAGAATGCTCTACCCAGTTTGACAAAGTTGGGAGATGCGACCAACAGGAGGGACAAGGTGAGCTCGGTCCAGACCAGGACCTCCAACATCTGCGGCCGATCGTCAGCCGGTCCCGCTTTGGTTCCAAAAACCGTGCCGTTCATCGCACAGAGAATAACGAGCATCAAGGCAGTGCGAGCAAGAATCACCCCATGCAGGGACCGGAGCAAATGAGTTTGACTCCTGTAACCTCTCCTCCCTTGCCGAAGCGGCTCAAAGTAGTACGACACGGAGATAAGGCCGGTTGCCGAGAGCCAGACGTTGGTGATCACGCAAAGGTCCCACCAGCCGTCCAGTACATCCAGAGCCTGGGGCTCCCAGGCCGCTGCCAGGAACGCCGACAGAGTCAACAGCAAGCTCACCACGAGAATAGGTTGCCACCATCCCCGAACCCAGAACGGTTCCGAGAAGTCGAGTACCCTGCGCGCATTCCTGGCCGCTGCCAGGGCCAAGGGGCCCAGGAACACGCCCGCTGCATTCACTGCGATCAGCAGGCAAGCGCTCGCGTGGCTGAACGTCCTCTCCCACATAGGCGCGTAGGCGTTGGACCAGTCATAGAACCCCCAGCTCAAGAGCGCCATTATCGCGGTCGTGCCGAATAAAGCGGCGGTTGCCAACACCGCCGTCCAGAAAAACAAGCGCCCCAAGAAACGGGTGAGAATCGCCAACTGCAAGCCCATCGACACCCTTCGCTTTCCCGTCGGGACAATATGCCCCAATACATCCCGGTGCGCCGCAAAGTAAGGCAGATCTCTTGCCAGGCGCTGCGACGATTAGGCGCGCACCGGTCCTAATCCGGCGGTCATGTGGTAGCTCATTGTCATTGATTGCCCAATGCTTGTGGCTTTTTTCGTCCGATTCCCGACCCCGGCACGTCGGCCGAGCTCGCCTTTCCAAACACATTTGCTGCCACCGGTGGGTGGTGGAAGCTGGTGCGGGAGGATAGCCGTTCTTGAAACCGTCAGCCTTCATGTCAAGGGACAGGCGGCCCGAACAGGACACCGGCCACATGCCAACAGTCGTCCCACGCTCCGGCCTCGATCTCGTCAAGCAATAACGCCCGCAGGGAAGGTCTGGCGACCACCAGCCGGCCCAGTGCGTTGCCGTAGTACCAGGCCCAGAACTGGCGCGTCGCGGTGGGGCATTCTCCGACGTGGCTCCGCTCCTCTTCATCAACGTCACGGGCCCCGTCGAGCCATCCATAGATCACGTCCAGGCACCGTTCCACCGCGGATACGCCGCCGGGCCGGGAGAGTTGGTTCATCCAGCCCTCCAACCTGCGACATGCCACGTCGCAGGTTGAGGTTTTGCTCCCAACATGGTTGAAGGAGATGGGCGTAACATTGAGCGCATCCTCGAACCGTTCGACCCTTTCATAGAGGATCGGCAATCGGTCCAATTCCTGCCGGGGCCGCAGGCTGTGGTCGCCCCCGGGAAGGAGAATGAGGAAGCGAGGGTCGAAGATTGAACTGAGTTCTTCAAACAGCTCGATTGCCTGCTTCGGGTCGTTTCTGCTCACCAGAAGGGCCAACGCGGCGCGACTGTAGTAATAGGTCGCTTCTCGGGCCGTCAACCGGTGATGGAGAAACATCTCCTGAGGGTCCGGCCGGAGGACGGGACGGTCGCTTCGGGTCTCGCGGACAAGGTGGAACAGGTGATGGTGGGTTTGTCGCCCAAAGCTGGCGAGGATCTCCCGGCCCAGCCAGCGGTTGTGTTCCATATCCAAGCTCTCAGAACCCGCGATGTGGTGTCCGGCAGCCCGCGCAAGAGACCAGTCGTCCGGAGAACAGTCGGCCAGATCCCGCACGACGTTGTTGTGGTCAGCGAGATAGACGGCACGTTTTTCTTCGATACCTGCCCATGACAGATACATTGAAACCATGTCCTGGTGATTTTCCAGGATGTAATGGTTGATATCCTGCTCGTCCACTTCTCTCCCTTAGCGTACATGAACGCAAGGCGCTCGGCGTGAATCCGCCGCTATCGCTCCCTGCTCGCCAGTATAGTTTCCACCTTCAGCAGACAGCCGGCAACCGGGGAGAATGACTGGCCCCTGTCCCTCATTGGACGTCGCCGGGACGTCGCACCACGAGGACGGGGTTCTCCTGGACGTAGTCCGCCAGATTCTCCATCCCCAGTGCCATCTTGCGGGAGGGCCGGATGGACGGCGTCCGGTCGGTGAAGTACTCCGGGCCCACCTCCACGGCGCCGCCCAGGGTGTAGCCCTGGACCACCCAGTCGGGCCGGGGCTGGCAGAAGGCGCCGTCCACGCACTGGAGGACCTGACCGGCGATGCATTGCTTGCGGCGGAACACTTCCAGGGCATCGTAATGTGCATCGCAGCGCTGTAGAATCGGGCTAGTGCCACTGCGCAGGGACGCTCGGCTGTTAAATTGTCTCAAACACCAAGCTTACGTATGATTGGGGCACATCGTAGGGCGACATTTTGGGGTTTCGCAGGTCGAAATCTTCGTGCCACCTCACCATATTCTCTGCGACTACTTGGCGCGCAGCGTCTGGCAGTTTGGAGGTAGGCGTTGACGACTCTGCGTTGATCGATTCTCGGACAGCCGCCCTCTCAAAGGCCAATCTTTTTTGCCAAGGCCAAGAGCCAAACTCGATGTTTACAATCGCCCATTCCCGCCACCACCGGCCGTCTCGCACGCAATGGGACAGGAACCATAATTTCTCGTCCATGGGCATCATTTGCCACGACGCAAGGTCGTTGGATAGCCAGAATTGCCAGAGCGCGTCGTCCAGAACAGTTTCTTCCAAGATGGCTTCCCGTTGTTGACCCACTATGGGGTCCCCATTTGGGCCAGTCAGCTGGAGAGTACTCCAACGCTCTCGTATGCGACGGTGTGCCTCCTCTGAGATCGGAAACGATGGCACGAGATCGCCGTTGGGAGATTTGCGCACACCTTGGAAAAAGAATCCGGACATTGATTGCCTCCCGATGCGGACACTACTCGAGCGGACCTTGCCGGTCTAACCACCAGGGATGAATGGGTAAGTGCCGCGTCGTTTTCGCCGTTTTCTCTTGGTTTACTGAAAGCTCTTGATCACGGTGGCTATCCGGGTTTTGAGGTCTAGAATCCGTTCGGCCGTCTGTTTGCTGGGGGTTGTTTCCTCAATCTTTTCTAGAACCTCTATGGCTTCTCCCCAGGCCATCGAGACCACCGATTTCTCGCTCAAGTCAATTAGTAGGTCGGCAACCACATCAGGGTGCTCCAACACTGCGCTTGATCGGTTGAGTTCGACGAAAAATGGGATATCCAGCCGCTCCCATGGGGTCGCTTTTGCCAACGCCACTGCCTCGGCGAATGGCTCCGTGAGGTGAGGAACCCATCCGACCATGTGGTAGCCTTCTGATGGGCTTATTGGTTTGGGCGATCCCATGTTGCGGTCTTGCCAGTATTCTTTAATCCAGCGGTCCCACCAGTCCTTCTGCTGTTCGGCGTCGGTTTCCCGGAGTCTGTTTTTCATGGCTTCTGCGACGAGCTCGGCCGTTTCCTTGCTGCTACTTTTGACGGTTTCCTTGAGCCACTCCCTTGGCTCGCCAGCGTAATGGCAGAGTAACTTTGTGTAGGCGTCGGCGAAGAGGCGTTTGGCGCGGAGTTCGTTGTTCGGTTGGTCGACGAGTTCACTGAACTTGTCTTGGAAAGTAGGTCCCAGCGCTTGTGCCACTTGCGGGGTGATGTTCTGTGCTTCGACTAGCCCGCCCCATGCGGCCCTCTCTCTGTTTCCACCGCAGGTGAAAATCGGTTGGATGGTTTCTTCAGCCCACGGTTGGTCAACGTGCCACAGAAATCCGGCTTGTCCTGCGAGGACTGCGGCGCCTAGGTCTCCTTTGAGAGAGCCATCGGCAACGATCTGGTTAAGACCTCTCATGCAGGTGGGACTGAAACTCTCTCTTTGCGATGTCCGTGTCCTGACTGCTGTCGATTCTAGCCAGAATGTGGTGAGGTATCCCGTCTGGTAGAAATCGAACGATGCTTCGTGCCATCCTTGAACCGGCATCTCTGCATCGCATCTGATGTGGTCCCACAGCGGCAGTGCCACCCGCTCTGCTTCATCGATGAGGTTGATGGCGTAGCTTTTGCCTCCGTTTCTAGTCAAAGCGTGAAGGCTTTCGGCTATGTCCCCGGCGTGGTGCGTGTAGACGTCCGGCATGGAAAACCATTCCAACACTTTCCGGTACTGCTCCTCTTGCAGGTCGGCGGTACGCCATCCCGATATGATGTCTTTCCATACGGGTTCCGACCACTGCCGCTGCCGGGCTAATTCTCGGGCTATCCCGTCTCCCCATTGGGGATTTTGGCGCGTCGTCTCCTGAACGCTCCACAGGCCTGGTATGAGTGCCTCTGGTTGCACTTGGCGGTTGCTCTCTATCAGCCAACTGACGAGTTGCTCTGCCGCCGATTCCTTCAGGGAATCCGGTGTAAAGGGGTCGCTGCTGAATACCATAGCGTCGCTTATCATCAGCCCTGGCAATAGTGGGTCTCGCGGTTCCCAGTTGTGGGCCTCCTCCATGGGCGCGATTGCGTCCTTTAGAATCTGGCATTCCGGGTCGGTTTCTTGCAATGCCTTCAAGAGGTTGTACCGGCGGCGCTCGGCTGCGTTCTGGGTGGTCATGGCGTCTCCTCCTAGTTGGCTGCATCGTTGATGGCGTCGACTACCCTCCGGCGCCAGTCATCGCTGAGGTCCTTGAATTCCTGAATGAGCAGTTGTTCCGTCTCAAGGTTTCTCCCACTGTCCATGGGTACAGCCTTTCGAGATAGCCATGCGACTTTTTCATCTGCGCTCTGGTCGGGTCTCATGCGGACGGAATGGACGGCTAGCCTTCTTGCCAGCGGGGACTGGGAGGCTATCAGGCGGTCCAGCCATGATTCCACCAGTTCAGGTTCATTCTGTATCGTCCATTCCAAGCAGTCTCTTGCGATGTTCACCATCTGGTCGATGCCGGCTTCTCGGCGGTTGCCTTGGGAATCCCCTATCAGGTGACGGCCCGAAGAATCTGTGTCCCGTTCTGCGGTGGCCCCACCCCATTGCGCCAAGGCTCTATGTCGGTTTTCGATATGCCTGACCGCGTGGTCCAGGGTTATGGCCGCTACCGTTTCCATGTGCTGGCTCATGGTAGCCCAGATAGCCGACAACATCCAAGTTTCTCCCAAGGTCGTCAGCTCAACTTGTTCGCCTGCGCGTCGCCTTGGCTGTGCTCTGATGACAGGCCGGAACAATTCGTCGAGGATGTTCGCGGCTTCTTGGTATAGTTCGCACTGTATACATAGTTGAGACAGTCGGTATAAGCCGTCCGGCTTGCGGGTATCCATGTCCGCGGGGGACGCTGAGAGCAGGTACGATACCCAGCGGCTTATCGTTCTGGACGTTCTGGTATGTCCATCGGCGAGTAGTCGTTGGGTGATGTCCCACCAGAGTTGTGGATGCAGTTTTTGTCCGGCTTGCGTAATCGTGGCTATGGCTTGGTCTGGGTCGTGAGCAGCAAGTAGTCGGGCCAGCCACGTCAAAAGTAGGCGATTCTCCATGATGGGTGAGCCATCGAAAGCCCCCACGGCGTATCGCTTGTCTATGCACCACTCGATCCAGCGGAGGCTCTGTGCGTTCGATGTGAATGCCGGCATGAGTTCCGGGTCCTGCAACGCTCGCTCGACGATGTTCTGTGATCTTGTGTCAAGGGGAGGATTCGGTTGGCTCGCTATCTGCGCGATCATTTGGTGCCAGGTTGACGGGGACCTTCTTTGGTACTCCGCCAGCTCGCCGATGGCTTCGGCTGCCTCCTCGTGGTTTTGGTACGCGATGGGTTCTATACCCAGGGAATGCCAACTTTGATCACCAACCGTGAGTTCCTGCGTGAGAATGAACCTCCGCGCCGGTTCGTTGGTGGTCGGCATGGCCCGCGCCAGGTAGCGCACTATTGGGTCTTGGTGGCTGTAGCCGACGAAGAGAATGTGTTGCGTCTCGAAGAGTGCTTGGAGAAAGTTCAGCGCCCAGCGCTCTTCGAGGTAGGCTCTGCCGATGTCCGAGTCCGTCAGTACCATGTCTTTGGGTCGGTCAATTACACCGTGCAGGTTCACGATGCCGTTGAATCTTCCGCCGGGCGGCAGTGCCGGCGCGGTGTAGACCCTGCCCGCGTTCTGGTGTTTCTTCCCTTCCTCGGTCGCCTCGAACAGCCGGTCGAAGTTGGTAGTGACGAGCCTTGGAACCTTCCCTCTCGGTCTTATGTCCAACAGGTCTCGATGAAGCTGGTTTGGGGCGGCGCCCTTGAGTTGGCTGACGATGTAGGCCCTTATCTCTTGGCCCTCCATTTCAAGCCTGCCGAGGAACTGATCGACATTTTCCTCGTCGTTTCGGTTCACCTTGAAGTACTCCTGCACTCGTTTTAGCAGAACATGAAAACTGGGCAGGTTAGATGGACTTGGGATTGACACGCCAGCTCCGGCAAAGACCACCAAGTTGTCGTCGCGAAGCGCGCTCATCAGCCTATCGTTGAATTCGACGTTCCCGAATCTCATGAGTGTTCCCGCTTCAATTAGTCGAATGGCTTATGACACGGCCCGGATTGCAGGCACCGCTGACTCGGGCAACGGGATTGCCTTGTTTTTGCAGCTTCCGGTTCGTCGCTGCACATCGTTGCCGCAACTTTTTTGACGCCGCGGTGCTGGCAGGAATCATTGAGCCTGGGGCGTCTCGAGAACACCTCGGGCATATCAGGTGGAGCGGCTTGAAGCGAACCCAACGCGGTGATTTCTTGTTCCGCGCTGGACCGGGACGGTGATGCCCAGCTAGTTGCCGGCAATCTCGTTCCACTCCATTCTCGTGTCCGCTGGGACTATCCCAACGTCCCGCCCTTGGGGCAGGAGCCTGACGGGCGGGGAACCGTGTAGCGGACATTTGAACAACCGGCCTGATGATGTTCGCAAACAGACTGCCGCTACGCGATTGTGGAAGCAAATGTTACATGGTGCTGAGGGCTTGGGTAAAGTAGCGCGGCGTCGGTCCATGATTTCCGTACACCGCGGAGTCGGCACCAACCCGTTTGGCTACCCTGCGGCCACATTCATCTGACAGCGGTAAGATCGTGGCGATTTACCAAATTATCTCCAGTCAGGACGGTTGCGGAATTCGTCGGTGTATTCGTCAATATCCGCGCTTGATCCCAAGGATTTGGAGTAGCGAAATTTGCTCGTGATGCAGGTTGGGCGGGTCCATCCTTTCCATACCACGCTCCACCAACGCATCCAAAACGCGACGGCCCCCTGCGCAATCATCTGACCGTCCCCGCAGGCGGTTTTGACCCACAGGCATCTCCGTGCGTACAATTCGTGCTGTACACCATGTCCGGAGGCGCCGCCCATGCCCAGGTTGGATATACGGCTCGACCACGATTGCCGGGCCCGGCTTGACGCCGTGGTCCAGGACTCCGGATTGTCGGCCTCCGAGATCATCAGGAACCTGATCGACCAGGCGTACCAGGACGTGCTCAGGAAGGAACGCCGGAATGCCTTCCAGCGACTGATCTCGCTGAACATCGAAACGCCGCCCGATCCCGCCGAGCTGTCCCGGGAGCTGGAGGAAGCCCATGCTCCCGGTCACATTTATTGACGCCAACATCCCGGTCTACGCGGCCCGGCAGGGAGCATGCCTACCGCGAGCCGCGCATTTGGGTCCTGGCCGCGGTCAACGACGACCCTGAAGCGTTCGTCACGGACGCCGAGGCGTTTCAGGAGATCATGCACCACTGCACCCGGGTTTCCAGTTGAGTGTGGTATGCTTTCGCACGGGCGATAATCGCACCACTGGCCGAAATGCGTGGTCTGCGGAAGATCAGCCCCGTCGGGGTCCGACCTTTGCCTGGCCCACCGGGGCCAGATTGTCCCCTCCCCTTCCGAGGACAGCAACCCATCATGCGCAGGACCGGAATCCGGAGAGATTAGCTTGTCCGAAGTCAGCTGCCCGGTCTGTGCGACCACGAACTCTGGCGTCGCGCCGTTCTGCGCCAATTGCGGAAGCGCATT
>DAOULH010000083.1:0-12178 GCA_034420475.1 Dehalococcoidia bacterium | reverse complement strand
ATGCTGTCGTCCACGACGCGGCCGATGGCGATGGCCAGGCCGGCCAGGCTCATGAAGTTGACCGTCCAGTCGAACACCGCCATGACGAGCACGGTGGTCATCACGCTGAGGGGGATGGAAACGGCGATGATCAGCGTGGGGCGCAGGGTGTTGAGGATGCCTCGAATCGCGGACGGGCGCAGCTGGAGCAGGAACAGGAAGATGGCGATTACGGCGATGGCGAACCCCAGGCCGCCCTGGCCGACCACGTTGGTCAGTTGCGCTTCCAGTTCCGGGCCGTCGTTGGAGAGAATATCCACCTGAACGTCGGGCGGGAGATTGAGGTCGTTGACGACGGCGACCAGTTGCCGGGTAACCTCGATGGTGTTGCCTTCGGGCAGTCGCCGCACTTGCAATGCCAGACTGGGCTGTCCGTTGGTACGGGACACGGTGTCCGATTCCGGCGTGTCGATTTTGACGTTGGCAACGTCGGAGAGCAGGACTGGCGTCGCCGTGGCGGCGGCCGTGCCGTCGGGACCGGGCGCGGGCCTGACGTAACCCACGGGCAGGTTGCGGATGGAGTCCAGGTCGGAGTAGCCGTGATAGGCGCGCAGGCCGACGGCGCGCTCGTCCCGGTTCAGCGTGCCGGCGCTGAGGTCGATGGAATTGTTGCCGACGGCGTTGACCACGTCCTGGATGGTGAGGCCCTGCTCCTCGACGCGGGCAGGGTCAACCACGACGGAAACGCGCTCGGACACGCCGCCCTCTACGGCGACGTCGTACACGCCGTTGACGGCTTCCAGGCGGGGCCGGATGGTCTCGTCAACGACGCGCCACAGGGCCGGAATGTCCCGCTGGCCGCTGACACTGAGCTGCATCACCGGAAAAGCGTCCGAGGTCAGCCTGAGTACGGAGGGATTGCCGGCGTTGTCGGGCAGGTCCAGGCCGCTGATCCGGCTTCGAATCTCCTCTTCGGCGGCGGCAACGTCGGAGCCGGTTACAAAGCTGGCGGTGACGCGAGACATACCACCGGTCGAGATCGAGGTGACGCTGTCCAGGTCCGGCATGCCGATGATGACGTCTTCCACCCTGGAGGTCACTTCGCTGGCGACCGTGGACGGGTCGCCCTGCTGGTATGGGGTAACCACGTACACGATGGAGAAGCTGATTTCGGGGAAAAGTTCCTGCTGGAGCTGCTGGTAAGAGTACACGCCGGCGGCCAGCAGCAGCGCCATTGCCATGATGGTCACGGGCTTGCGGCGCAGGGCGAGTTCAGTCAGGAAGGTCAAAATCGTTCCTCGACGATTGAGACAGCATGGCTGCCGCTAAAACACCGGCCGATTGGGCGGCGTGGCAAACGAATGACGACCCATAAACAGCGCCGATGGGTTGTTCGGCGGCCGGTCTAGCCCGACCCGGCCGGCTGGGGCTGGCCGGGTGGCGCCGGCCGGCGACGGGTGCGCGGCCCGTTCAGCGTCCGTCCGATGATGGTGTAGCGGACGCCCAGCTGGTAAGTCGCGAGCACCAGGGCGGTAACGCCGGCGCACACCAGCAGGAACTTCAGGTGATAGTGAATCGGCCAGCCAACCACCAACCATTGGCCGACAATTACCAGGGGCAGGTGCATCAGGTACATCCAATATGTCGCGTCGGAAAGGTAGCGCACGGCGAAACTCTCGCGAGCGGCGACCCAGCGAAATAGCCCCATGGTCCCGAAGCACATCAGCCAGGCGAAGACGGCTTCAACCAGTCCGCCAGCCAGCGTCAGCCAATTCCTGAACAGGAAGGCGGTCCGGTAGGGATAGGCCATAAAAACCTCCGGGTTCCGCTCCCCGTACAGGTGAAGGAGGTAGAGGCCGGCGACGAAAGCGGCCGCGGCCGGCAGCAGCGCGACCGTCCACCAACGGCGCACCGCGATGCTCTGCCGGTAAAAGAACGCGCCGAAAATGAAGAAGCCGGCGTAGTGGGCGAACAGCGCCGGCTCCGGCACGATGCCGACGGCGGTATCCGGTCCGAAAACCGGCTCTGTCATCACCAGCGAAAGCGCCATGGTCGCCGGAATGACCAGCCACCAGGCCGGATGCCGGAATTGCAGGCCCAGCCGGGCTGCGATGATGAAACAGCCGGCCATCAGCAGCAGATACCAGAGAAACCACAGGTGGCCCAGGAATTGAACCCATACCAGCAACAGGGTCCACAGCGGAAAGTCGTAGGGGGCCTGACGCCCGGCGATGAACGCAAGAAACAGGACGCTGAGGGGCAGGATGGTGAAGCAGGCGATGACAAAGGGTATGCCGACGCGCCGCAGCCGCTGCATACCCAGCTCCCGCAGGCTCCGCCGCTGCCAGAGCAGCGCGCTGAAAAAGCCGCTGAGCAGGAAGAACACCGGCATACGGAAGCCGTGAATGGCGTCAAGCAACAGCCCGTACGTCGGGTCGCCGGCGGCGGCCGGGTCGTGCAGCGGCCATACCCATACCGGTTCCGGCATCACGAAAAGACAGGTATGCAGCACGATGCCCAGGAACATCGCCGCGGCCCGCAGGGCGTCCAGGTCGTAAAACCGCGGCGACGGCCGGTTCGCGCTTGCCATGGCAATGGGCCTCCTTTATCGCACCGCCTACTGCCGGGGCCGCACCTGGATTTTGAAGTTGCGGTTCGGGCTGGGCACCGGGGCATGGCTGATCTTCAGCCGGTAACTCGGCGGGTCCAGGGCGATGTCCGCCCGGCGCAGCAGCGTGGCGATGGTGAGGACCATCTGCACCTGGGCGAATCCCTGCCCCAGGCAGCTGTGGTGCCCCAGCCCGAAGGGAGCGAACACGCCGGGCCGGACGTTTTCCCGCCGTTCCGGGGAGTAGCGCTCAATGTCAAAACGCTCCGGGTCGGGGAAGAACTCGGGCAGGTAGTGGGGTGTGGCGATTGCGATCAGCAAATCCGTCCCCGCGGGAATGCGGCAACCGGCAAAGTCAAAAGAATTGGTTACCGTGCGCGACAGGGCCGGCACGATGGGATACATCCGCAGGGCTTCCAGGATGATGCCCTGGGTCGTGGTCATCCGCTGGACGCTTTCCGCGGCAATCTCGCCGCCGGCAAAGAGTTCGTCCGCTTCGGCCCGCGTCCGTTCCAGCAGGTCGGGATGCTTCAGCAGGGCGTAGAGCGCGAAGGCGGTGGTTGCCGACACCGTATCCAGGCCAACGATGAACGGCCCCATCACGTTGATGAACAGGTCCGTATCCGGCAGAAAGTCGGGAGCGGAACGGTGCAGTTCCAGCAGGTCGTCAACCAGGTTGCGGTCGGCGCCGGACCGCAGTTCCAGCTCGTGGGCTGCCAATACCTGCTCAAAACGCAGCTCCAGACGTCGCCGCGCCCGCTTCACTCGCGGCATTCGCATCATGAACTTCGGCAGCCTCCGGGACAGATGCACCATCTCCATCGCGTTGATGAAGTCAATCACGTCGTCAACGTAGTCCAGCGAGGAAGTTCGGGAGGCCAGCAGGCTGACCTGTTCGGTCATAATCCGCTGCATGGCATAGAAGGCGGGAACCGGGCGACCGGGCGGCAGTTGCGCCAGTTCCCGCTCCACCACGGCGACGGTTTCCGGCACGTGTTCCAGGATGAACTGACGCGAGTAACCGTCGCGCATCGCTCCCCGCAGACGGCGATGCTCGGCGCCGTCCAGCCCCGTCACGATGTTTGCTGCTCCCAGCTCGCTGCTGAATCCCGCCCAGGTTTCCCGAGTCCGCAAATGGGACTTGCCTTCCCGAATCATAAACTGGTTGGCTTCCTGCCCGGCCATCACGACGATGTTTCGGCCAAAAACGCTCACTTCATACACCGGGCCGTGTTTCAGATACTGCTCGGTGAAGAAGGCGCGGAGGTCTCCGGCCAGCTTGTGGGCGTGGCCGATGACGGGCAGGCGACCGGACGCCCGGGGCCACCCACCGCCCCGTTCCCGGATAACCCGTCGCATGGCCTGGGACTCGGACAGGCTCAGGTTGCGGATGGCGTCGGTTACCGTCGGGTGGCGCGCACCCGACGGGAGAGGGAGAACATCGTGAATCCGTCGTCGGTATCCAGGATGCCCTGGGCTGCCAGCCGCGCCAGCGCCTTGTCCCGCAGCTCGTAAGCCGATTCAGCGATGCGCCTTACCCAAAAAGTCGGGGAGGGGATGATAGAACGGGCGTTAAGCTCCGCGGCGATGTCGGCTAGGATGGGGTCCAGCAGGTCGTCGCCCACCGGCGTCGGGTCGGCCAGAATGAGCGCGTCGACGTCCGTATCAATGCGGCCTTCCAGGGCCAGGTCCATCAGCGCCGCCCCGGCCAAGGCGTAGCCCAAGGTCCGGGGCGACGTTGAAAACTCGCCGGTTTCATCGTCCAGCAGCAACAGCAGCAGTTCTTCGGCAAGTCGGAGCATTTCCGGTAATTCTCACGATTTTTTCGACCCCGCGGTGGCAATCTCCGCAAATCGGCCGCCGCGCTTGCGCGGCCGTCCACCGCCGGGCATTGGATCACCTACTCTGCGGCTTTCGGCGTGGTGTTCTCGCCCGTGACCCGCTCCCACTGGCTGGACCGGACACTCCGACCCGGAGCGTCAGCGGCCGGTTCTGACGCTCACCGCCGAAGGACTGATTGGAGCGCGGGGCTGCTGTAGAGTGCCCAGCGCGTGTCCGAACCCGCGAACGGTGGACTATGGTAAACGATTTATGGATGACGTTGGCATAACTTCTAATCCATTAATGGTGGCAATACGGTCACAATTTGCCCAGCAACCGACCCTGGATGATGGAAGAGCGAAGCTCATGACCACCGACCCCGTGGACCTGGAGATCGCCGCCCTTCAGGAACCCCTGTACCGCCTCCGCCAGGCCAGCCAGCGCACCAACCAGAGCCTGGACTCCGACGCCGTGCTATGGAGGCGGCTGTAGGCTGCCCGGGCGAGCCGTCGGCGCCCCACGCTGCCGGAGGGCTGAGCATCGAGTGCGCCCGGCGCATGGTGGGCGGTGGAAAGAGATCTGGTGGAGCTGACAGCCACGGAGTACGCGGTACTCTACGAACTGGCGGTCCACGCTCCCCTGGTGCTGAGCCACGGCGCGCTGCTGCAGTGAGTGTGGGGGCCAGAGCGGGTCCGCGAGGGCTGGCTGGTGCGGGACGTGGTGAAAAGGCTGCGCCGCAAGATGGGGGACTCTGTCGCCAACCCCAGATACATCCTCATCTAACCCAGGATGGGTACCGCCTGGCAATAAGTGAGACGGCGGAGACGGCAGAAGCCGAGTCGAGACCGCGCGGCAGGCGGCAAAGGTAGTGGTTCAATTCGCACCGTTGTAAAAAGGGTTGCTTTAGTTACAAACTATCGTCAGCCATTCCCGAAGACGCGGTCAGTGCCGCGCCGCCGCCCCAACTGTTCAAGGCGGCTCCGCCCGGGACTCTCACCCGGGAACACCGAGCTGATCCCCGCTCAAGCCACCCCACGGGCTGATGCCCGCACGACTGCCTGAACCGGATTGGGTCGGCGTCTTCGCTTCCCCAGCCGGTGTCGCGCTGCAAGCGCCAGTCTCAGCTGACCCGTGATCGTACCCCAGTACGTCCACACGTACTTCACTCGCTTCCTCACGGGTACGGTGAAGGCGACCTGGACGCCATTGCCGACGGGACATACCCACCGGCGGGGGATGCGCTCGGAACAGCCGAGCAAACGATGGGCCAGCACCAGGGCCGCTGCCAGCTCCAAAGATGCTTCCTTCTGCCGGAAGTCCAGCCGCTCGATGACGATGGGCTTGCCGGCGCAGCAGGCGTAAGCCACCACAACGGCGCGCAGATTGCCGTTGTCCATCGGCAAGATGGACCCCTTGAGCCAGCCGGAATTGCCAATGACGAAAGCTTCGAAATCCCGCTGGGAGTCTTCACTCCACTCGATGTCCTCTTCCGCTGCGGCTTCCCGCAGAACGGCAAGGCGTTCATGGTAGCGTTCAAGGGCATTGGCCACGTTGTGGGTAACTGGCCCCACCGCTATTCGGACTTAACCGGGAGGGAACTCCCGGATGCTATATCCGGCTTGTCCCAAAACGCTGGACAGGTTCGACAAATGGTCGAGTCCATGTGTCCAAAACGGCTCCGGCCCAGATTTACCTGCCGCAATGACTTTGACGCCGTCCGTTTTGATCATAGGGCTACGGAAGTCCGCCGGCGCAATGACTACGTGGCCCGCATGGAACTCAGCGGCCCAATCTTCAGGGATCTCAACATTGAGGACTCTTCGCGTTTCCGGTTCGGTGGTCATGGTATGGCCTCCCGGTGTTGATGCCGCCGCGTCGGTATAGTGGGTACGGATTGTAGACAGCAGCGGTTCGCCGGGCAAAGTTCGGTGAACGCTGCGCCAAGGTGCAACGTCCCTCAGCGTTGCCGCTTGCCGTGCTTCTCGGCGCAGTCTGGGCAGCGGGTTTTGCCGGGTACGGCGAGGTTCTTGCGGTCCCGGCAGAGGCCGAGTTCTTTGCGCCGTTGGCGTTCCTCGGCCGCTCGTACCCGCCTGAGTTCTCGCTTCTGCTCGTCTGTCAGATTGGGCTTCGGAGCGCGGATGGCGCTCTTCCGCTTGACGGTGCTGGACCCTTCTTTGTGACCTGCTTGCTAACTTTGCGATTGCGGTACTGGGTGTTGTCCGCGTTGGCCGGCATGGGGTGGACGAAAACGTGGTGGAGGGTACTTGCTTATTGACCTCGCGTGCGGCCCAACGCGGGGGCTTCCCGGGCGCGTGCTACGGTGGTTGAGCCGTTAGCCGCCGCCACGTCTGGGCGTTGCCTACTTGACGCCCAATTTCTTCCGCACTTCGTCGACTTCGGCGTTGCCCAGGATGCGGAACACGTTGATGCTCCGGTCCTCTGCGGCTACACCCCTGATGGCGTGGCGGCCGTTCTTCATCGTCACCAACTCCATGGAGTCCTCGGCGATGTCGACCTTCCGCTTGAGTTTGACTGCGTAGGCTTGCAGGGGCCATTCCATGATTTTCACTCCTTCAGTGTGGGGGGTTTCGCGCCGTCTGGAGCAAGGATTTCCCCGGCGGCTTCGCGGTCTGCCTCGCTGCCGGGAACAGGTCGCCCCGGGAGCGGCTGACCGTCTTGCGCTAATTTTTGCTGCTTCGTCAACTTTGCCGCGTCCGGCGCGCTCTGGCGTGGTGTCCCACGTTTGCAAAGGGTTCCGTTTGCTTATGCGTGATGGCTCATGGAGAGTACCACGGTTCCGATAGCGGACACCGCCAAAGGGATAAGGCCGGCTCGATTGTCTTGTGCCAGCAACATGAACAAGCCGACGCCGGCCGAGCCGAGCAGCAACATGGGTAACAACATCATAAGCCTCCTATCGCGCTCAAAATCACCACAGCGATCAAACAGGTGCCGACCACCAAGATGCCTTGCCCAACCATGAAAAACCTCCGGCGAAACCGTCGCCGAAGGGTATTCTCAACACGCGCTGGTATTAGATTAGGTCCAATTTCAAATAGACCAGCGCCACCGAATCCCGCAGCATGGTCCGGCCCTTGGTGTACCCCTTGGTCTTCCGTTGCAGCCGTCGCAATCGGTCCCGCAGCTGGGAATGCACTCCTTCATTACGGTTCACTTCGCTGCCCTTGCCGACAACGTGTCGGTTCTGGGGTAAAAACCGGTACACCGAGTAATTGTCGCTGCGATAGCGTTCCGCCTGGGGCAACTGCTCCAAGAGGCGCAAGAAGGTGGCTTCACTGCGGTCGCCCACCGCAAAGCAGCTCCAGCGCTGGCCATTGACTTCCTCCACTACCGCCGTCCAAATCCACGCTTCCTGCCGTTTCCCCCGGCGCCGGGCTCCGACGTAAGTCCACATCTCATCAAAGGAAATCACCCGAGCCGGTGGCTGACCCGGCAATCGGGCCCCCCGCCGCCGGGTCTCCGATCCCATCACCCGCCACGCTTGGCGGGCTTTTTTTGACCCAGGAAAAGACCGTGGCCGCCTGAACCTCCAATACCCGGCCAATGGCGGCGATGCCCGTGCCTTCCTGATACATCTCCAGGGCCTGGGATTTCACCGCCTGGGAGTAGTAATGACGGTTGCCCTCAGGGGTGAAACGGTAATGACACTCGCGGCAGCGGTAGGTCTGTTTGCCCCGGGAACGGCCGTCCTTGGGGGTCCAGTTGGAGCCGCAGTGGGGACAGCGGAAATCGTGTCGGTACGCGCGTGGGCGGGCCATGTGCTGCTTCCTGGAGACGCAAGGTGCAACTCATTTTACATAATCAGCGCGTGTTGAGAATACCCGCCGAAGGTTGCTATTGCCAACTATCCGGGGCCGCTGATAAGATCAGCGTGTCCTGGGATTCGAGCCTGCCTGACATAAGCGAAGGTTCCGCGCTTGCCCACCGCTCGTAACGGTGGGTTTTGCGTTTTAGAACCCCTAAAAAATGGCTTGCTGATCCATAATCAGACGGCTGATCTTTCGGTAAGTTCATTCGGTTGCGGTGGGCTGGCACAGTATTATACGGAAGTGGGAGGTCGTGTTCGATGGCGAAACCTTTGGTCAGCGACGAACTAAGGGAGATGTATCCGCCTGTGGCGGACTGCTGCCGGCCCCCAAACCCCGGCGGTTCCGCAATCCGGGACGCAAGCGCATCGACGACCGCAAGGCCCTGATCGGCATTCTGTTGGTATTGAAGAGCGGCATTCCCCCGTATCAAGTACGGGGCAGGCTCTGGGAGATGCTGCCCCAGGAGATGGGCTGCGGTCCTGGCATGACCTGCTGGCGCCGGCTGCGGGACTGGCAGCAGGCGGGAGTGTGGGCAAAGCTTCATGAAACGCTTTTGTCCCGGTTGCACGGCGCGGACCAGCTGCACTGATCGCGGGCTTGCGCGCACAGCGCGTCGGTGCGAGCCGTGGGGGAGGGGAAAAAGACCAGCTCCAATCCTACGGACCGGGGCAAGCCCGGAAACAAGCATCACGTGCTTGCCGAGGCCAATGGAACGCCGCTGTCGGCCATCCTGACCGGAGCCAATCGCCAGGACGTAACCCAGTTGCTGCCCCTGCTTGATATGGAGATCGGGTGGACAGCGTGCCGCCGGTGCGCGGTCAGCGGGGACGACCTCGGCGCCAGGACTATGAGTACCGCCGAGCGGGAACCCGCAACCTCTTCCTGGCCTGTGAGCCACTGGCTAGCTGGCGTCACGTGGTCATCACCGAGCGGCGCACCATGGCGGACTTCGCCCTCCAGATGCAATGGCTGGTGGATGTGGCCTATCCCGACGCTCCCGTGGTACGCGTCGTTCTCGACAACCTGAACATCCACCGCATGGCCTCTCTCTACGAGACCTTTCCCGCCGCCGAAGCTCGCCGCATCGTGAAACGTCTCGAGTTCCACCACACTCCCAAACACGCCAGTTGGCTCAACATGGCGGAAATCGAGTTCAGCGTATTGACCCGAGACTGCCTCCGGGGACGCCACGGCGACGAAGCGGCACTGGTTGGAGCCATCAATGCGTACGAGGCCCGGCGCAACGACGCCAAGTCCACCATCAAGTGGCGCTTCAGCACCCAGGATGCCCGCTCCAAACTCCATCGCCTCTATCCCTGCAATTCCTGAATTGATCCGGTACTAGGCAGCTACTGGCCCAGATTGAAGGCGTGACCCGGTACTCCGACGAGACCGGCTACCCAGTGGTGGGGACGTATATGGGACCTGGCGACACCGGTCCGGAGTGGCCGGCCGTGGCGCAGTCGCTGGATGACACCGCTTCAGCGGAGTGGGATTTCGACGCGCTGGTGGTCTGGTCGTTCTCCCTGTTCAGCCGGAATGTCCAACTGTGGGAGGTCTAAGCGTCGATGTTGCATGTTCGACCACCGATGTCTGCCCTGCCCAAGATTAGCGATAAGCAATTGCGGGAGTCTCAGTTCCCTCCAAGCAGGATTCGTAGCCCATTGCGTCCCCGTCCCGGTTACAGTAATCTTCGCTGGCTACAACTTGAGCAGGAAGTTTTAAGAGATGCTGCAACGTTTCGTCGGTGACGACCGCAGACGCTTTGTTATCGAAGCGCTGGAATCGCAGCCTGTGATCGGGGGCCAGGTTGACTTGGCAGGAGTCGTTTGCAGAGCCAGCACCATCCATTCCTGGGAGCCTGGTGAAGTTCTCATTGCTGAAGGGGACCGGGACGACGACATATGCTTTCTCTTGGCCGGAAGCGTCTCGGTATTGGTGCGAGGCAGACGGATGGCGGTCCGAAAATCCGGCCAGCACGTCGGCGAGATGGCTCTCTTGGATCCGGCTGCACCCAGGTCGGCTACCGTGATAGCTGAAGAGGAGGTGGTTGCAGCCAGAATTTCGGCGGCAAGCTTCAGGGAAATCGCCGACGCGCATCCCGCTCTGTGGAGAAATCTGGCCAGGGACTTGGCTGACCGATTGCGGCAACGTAACCGATTCGTCGGACCGGTAAATGCCGTCACCGAGCTTTTTCTGGGCTGTTCGGCCGAGTCCTTGGCGGTGGCCGAGGCAATCAAGGCAGGGCTGGCGGACTCCGGTGTCGATGTGCGGCTATGGAGTGACGGAGTTTTCCGCCCATCCACATTTGCCTTGGAATCGCTGGAAGCGGAGTTGGCTCGGGCGGATTTCGCCGCGTTGGTGCTGGCTCCGGATGACACCGTGATCAGTCGGGACGTGTCCAGCCCAGCGCCGCGGGACAATGTGGTGTTCGAATTGGGCCTGTTCATGGGCGCCTTGGGACACGCCCGGACTTTCCTGGTCCTTCCGGAGAGTTCTCTGAACAAAATACCCAGTGATCTGGACGGTTTCACCTCGGTGACATACCGGACAACCGCCCCTGGAGGTGACCTGCGGTGCGCGGTGGAGTCTACGTGCCGCGACTTGGAAGAGGTAATGCGCTCGGCAGGACCTCGTTGATTTGCGACTGGGAGGCAGTTCGACCATGGCCCGGCGGATGAATCTGAATTCGGAGATACGCAAAATACTCCAGGAACCGTGGACCGTGAAGCGGTCCCGGGGCGCTCCGGGACCGGAGGACCTCGGTCTTGACAACGAGGGGAAGATCATCAACGCCACCGTGTTATACGCGGATCTCGACGAATCCACCAGGATGGTGGAAACGCAGGAGCCGGAGTTCGCCGGGCGGATGTACAAGACCTACTTGGTCTGCGCCGCGAGGATGATCAGGTCCGAACAAGGCAACATCACGGCCTACGACGGAGACCGCATCATGGCCGTGTACACGGGCCGCCGCACGGCGGAAAGGGCGGTCAGGAGCGCCTTGAAGCTCAACTACGTCGTACAGGAGCTTATCAATCCGGCCGTCCAGGAAATGACTTCGGGCACGAGGTTCGCGATGCGCCAGTCGGTGGGCGTGGACAGCAGCGAACTGTTGGTGGCCAAGACCGGTATCCGGACGGCCAATGATCTGGTCTGGGTGGGTCGGGCCGCCAACTACGCGGCGAAGCTGTCATCCCGTCGGGCGCCCGCCACTCACATCACGCCGGAGGTACACGATCAACTCCCGGCCGAACTCAAGACCGACAACAACCGCCGGCAGATCTGGACCGCCGAGACCGCAGCGGAGATAGGCAACCGACGGGTTTACAGTTCTTCGTGCTACTGCCGTCCGTAAGACGAAGGCGAAAACGGTCAGCGCGGGCGGGATGCACGAACTGTTGCCGAAGAAATGCTTTGGGTACCGCCTGGGGACTCTGCGGTCGGAATTCCGGGCAGGCGGGCCAGTCGGAGTACCGACAAATCCTTCATCTGTAGCGGCCGGCGTCGCTGGATTTTCCCCACAGAGGATTCGTATCGGCGACCCGATCTAAACGCTTGGTTGGCTGCATGTTGGCTCGCTTGAACTGCCGTCCTGGGCGGACTCCTTCCACGAACGTCAATCGACAAATTGCGAGCCGATGGGGGATTCTACATGATGGCGTTCCGTCTTCAGGCTCGTGTACTCTGGCCTGATGGCATTGATTCTGTGCACGGTCAGACTGTGGACATCGAGCTTCAGCGTAGGGCTTTGATCTGACCGTCCTTGGTGGTCGGTCCCATCCTCTTGGATTAGGATTTGGCATCCCGCACTTGCATCGCTTGGATCTTGAGACACCTGCTTGCCAAATTCCCATATATCGACGACTTGGTCCTCATCCTCTTCTTCAATGTCGCCTTCGGGAAAGTTGCCAATATGCACGGTGATGCCAGGCGGGAC
>DAOULH010000082.1:0-2453 GCA_034420475.1 Dehalococcoidia bacterium | reverse complement strand
AGACACAGCGGTGGATGGGTCGGAGTAGCCCGCCGTCACCGTGAACGCAATGCCGCCGGTCGGGGCGACCTCGCTCAGAGTGATGGTCAGCGTGGCGTCCGCGCCCTCGGCGGTGCTGGCCGTGCTGGTGATGGAGAAGGTCTTGGCCGAATCCTGCTGCTGCGGTTCTGGTTCGAGTTCGGGCAGGGTGATGCTGCCCCAGGTGCGTTGCCCCTTGCCGGCGGCGTTCTTGCCCCGGACAAAGACCCGGTAGGTTGCGCCGCTCTCCAGGTTGCGGAAGGTGACGCTGGTTTTGTCCGCCTTGGGACGCCGGGTTTTGCCCTTGCCGCCGCCCTCCGGTTTCAGATGCACGATGTAACTCTTGGGCGCGCCGCCGCTCTCCGGTGCCTGCCAGGTCGCAGTCACGCTGTCCGTCGAGGCTTCCAGCAGCAGGCTGGCCACCGGACCCGGCGGCTGCGGGCCTTCGGCGGCTGCGGGCGGGGGCGACAGGGCGAACAGCCCGGCCAGCAAGGCCAGGGTCGACACCAGGAGCACCGGCGCGAAAAGGCGGCGGGGCGTCGGTTCGGGTGTCGTGATTCGGGTTGTGCTCATGTTGGTGTCTCCTTGCGGTTTTTGCCGGCGCAGGCCAGCGCGACCTACGCGATGGCGAATAGCAAGTTACAGACGGTCCACAGCAGCCCGATCATCAGGAGTACGGCTAGAAATCTCATGCCCGTCATGGTGGCCAACCGGAGCGGACGGAATCCAGCGTTGCCGCGGTCGTAAGGCGATGCCCCCTAATCCGTTTTGGAAGATGAGGACTAGCGGAAGTTGAACTCCTCGAAGTGAATGTTACGTCCGGGAACCCCCAGCCGCTTGAACCCGCGTTCCATCGCCGCCATCATCCCCGGCGGACCGCACAGATAGACGTGCTTATCCGCGATCTCTCCCCGGCAAAGCTCGGCGATCTGCTCCACGGAGAGATTGCCGTCCGTTGCCGAAATCCAGGGATGGTAACGAAAACTGTCGCGGGGGCGGTCGGCGTCCGTCAATTCGTCGTGGAACAGCAGGTCGTCGTTGCTGCGTACCGAGTAGAACATATCGACGTCGGCGGCGGGGCCGTCCCCGAAGTCCCGGACCCAACTCAGGAAGGGCGTAACGCCGATGCCGCCGGCCACCCAGACCTGCTCCGGCCCGCCGGTCTTGTAGTTGAACCGGCCATAGCAGCCGTCCACCCGGGCCAGCGCGCCGGCTTCCAGGTTGGCGTTGAGATGGCGGGTCCAGTCGCCCGACGCTTTGATGGTGAAGCGTACCCGGTCCTCGCCGGGCGAACTGCTGACCGTGAAGGGATGGGGTTCTTTCAAGCCGCGCTCGCCGGGGAAACTCACAAAGGCGAACTGCCCCGCCGTAAAGGGCGGCCGCCGTCCCTGCGGTTGGAGAACCACCTCCAGGGTGGTGCCGTTCAGACGATGGACGGCTTGCACCAGGAACCGGAACCGCCGCTTGAACAACCCGGCCAGCAATTCCGTGTGGAGATATGACCCGGTGCCGACGGCCGCGGCCAAAATCAGATAGGCGAACAGGACCGGCTCGGTAATTATCCGCGACTCCAGGGTTATGGCGTGGAAAAAGCCCATGATGAAGAACAGGCCGATGAACTTGTGCGTCTTCATCCACCGACTGTAGGAGAAGCGGGTGAACCGCCCGACCAGCGGCAGGCGCGGCGCAACGGTGAGGAGCACCAGCAGCAGCAGCCCGGCGAAGGCCAGCAGTCCCAGGGTTTCGCCCAGCACCAGCAGCACGCCGGGCGGCACGGACAGACTGGCGAGGAAGGAGTTGAAGAAGGTCACCGGCACCACGGAGATTTCCTCGCCGGTTTCGGTGATGATGTCGCCGGCTCCTATGGGCATGACCAGGAAGTGGGCCACGATCATCAGCAGGGCGGCCAGGGCCGCGTTCTTGTGGGCGTGGTACATCTTGTCTAGGCCGCCGAAAAGGGGTTCCAGGAAGCGGGGCCGGGTGGAGAGGAACAGGGCGCAGGCCATGAGGATCATGGCGGTTGAACTGATGATCTCCGCCGTCAGTTGGCGGTTCTGGCCCTGGGGGGTGTCGGGCTCCAGCGGCAGGAAGACGAACCACAGGACGATGTTCGCCAGGGCCAGCGCGGTAATCCCGACGTTGCCCAGAATTGCTTTTCGCATCACACCACCTATTGGGACAAGAAATGGTTGGGAATTTTGTCGAGTTTCAGCCGTGCGGCTGGCGGGTCGAAAATCCTCGCGCGTACCCAGTTTCGCCCGATTTGTCACAGGACCTACGCGGTTGGTACCGTCATTCCGGCGAAAGCCGGAATCCAGCGCCCGAAATCGTTAACCATCGTTCCGATTATTTCACATTGCGACTTCCAGACTCCGGCTTTCGCCGGAGTGACGCAGGAAGATTGCAAAGTCATTGTCAGAAGCAGGATTTGCCGG
>DAOULH010000081.1:0-68241 GCA_034420475.1 Dehalococcoidia bacterium | reverse complement strand
TACGGCGAACCAAGGGGTACACCAAAAGCATCGAGATGCTGGTGTACTCTCTGGCCTTGGTTTGCTGGCGACGGAAGATGCAAATCTAATTTCCGCTTACGTTAAGAATACCCGCCGGACGCCTACCCGGTGCGCTGTCGGCGCAAGGCACTTTGTTGACCGGCCGGCGGGGTGTGGGTATCATCGGCGCTACTTGGCGGGCGGGCTGCTTGCCGATTTTATGTAACGCATTTCAGGAGACCATCATGCCGCAGGCCTATGAGTTGATTGTGCAGTTTCTTGAGGAGGCGGGGATTGACGCCGTGTTCGGGATCCCGGGCGGCGGGACGGGGCAGATTTTCACCAACCTGGTGGGGAAGGAGCCGGCCATCAACACGTACCTGACGCGGCACGAGCAGACGGCGGCGATCATGGCCGACGCCTACGCGCGGGCCACCGGGAAACCGGCAGTAATCATGGGGCAGGGGCTGTTCATGGGGTCGAACGCCTCGTTCGGGATCATGGAGGCGATGCTGAGCAGCAGCCCGATGCTGGTGCTGACGGACACGTCGGACGGCGGCGTGGGGCAGCATCCGGCGAACCAGTCGGGGGCCGGCGAGTACGGGAGCATCGACCTGCACAACATCTTCCGGTCGATGACAAAGTACACGACGCTGGCGACGTCGCCCAAGGAGGCGGCGCTGGGGGCGCAGCTGGCGATCAAGCACTCGATGAGCGGGCGGCCGGGTCCGACGTGCCTGCTGATGCGGACGGCGTCCATCGCGGGCGAGGTTGACCTGGAGTCGCCGCCGTTCATCCACGACACGGCGGGGTACCTGAACACGGCCAAGCCGCAGGCAGCGCCGGCGGACATCGAGAAGGCGGTGGAAATTCTGTCGCAATCGCGGCGGCCGGTGATCGTGGCGGGCAATGGCGTGCACATGGCCGGGGCGCACGGCGCCTTGCAGCAACTGGCCGAGCAGTGGAACGCGCCGGTGGCGACCAGCTACAAAGGCAAGTCGGCCATCGCGGAGACGCACCCGCTGTCGGTGGGCATGGTCGGGGTGTACGGGCAGGAGGCGGCGAACCGGGCGGTGGGCGACGCCGACACGGTGGTGATCGTGGGGGCCAAGCTGAGCCCGCAGGACACGGTGCGGGAGCGGCCCAACATCTTCAACCCCCGGGGACAGCAGATCATCCAGATTGACATCGACGACCGGAACGCGGGCTGGACCTTCCCGGTTGAGCTGGGTCTGATCGGGGACGCGGGAAGCATCCTGGGTCAGTTGGTGGAGGCATCGGCGGAGGAGTCGGGATCGACGGCGGGCAACCGGAGCGAGTGGGCCGGCGCGCTGCCGGGACGCAAGACGGACGCCGGGTTCTACGAGGATGCCGGACTGCACACCGACTCGTCGCCGGTGCTGCCGCAAAGGCTGGTGCGGGTCCTGCAGGAGACGATGCCGGCGGACACGGTGTACGCGCTGGACGCGGGGAACAACCGGACGTGGATGGCGCACCTGTTCCAGTCGCAGCAGGCGCACACGTTCTTCTGCCCGGGCGGCACGGCGGGCATGGGCTGGGGGCTGCCGGCGTCGGTGGGGCTCCAGATCGCCTATCCGGGGCGGCCGGTGGTGTCCGTGACGGGAGACGGCGGGTACATGATGACGGTTAACGCGCTGTCGACGGCGATGCAGTACAACCTGCCGATCATCTGCGTGGTGTTCAACGACGGCGCGCTGGGGATGGTGCGACACCACCAGGCGCCGGGTCAGTACATCGCGTCGGAGTTCGCGGAGACGGACAACGCGGCGGTGGCGCGAGGGTTCGGGTGCTTCGGCGTGCAGGTGGCGGACTCGCGGAACCTGGCCGACGCGCTGCGCGACGCGCGGGCGTCGGGTCTGCCGGCGGTGGTGGACGTGCTGATCGACCGGGGGCCGAGTCCGGACGACTGGCGGGCGGACGCGCGGAGGTCGGGCGAGACATAAGGTGCGGTCTTACATGGATGGACATGATGGACGGGATATTGATTTGACTGGATGGGGCGGATGATTATTCGCCCCCGCGATTTGGAAAGCCGCCTGCGGGTCGGCTCTTGGAGCAGGAGAAACACGATGAACTTCTGGACGGATGAACAGCTGGCTTCGATTGACCGGATGCTGAACCCGCGATCGATTGCGGTGGTGGGAGCGACGCCGCGGATGCAGTACGGCGGGCGGTTCCTGGCGGCGGCGATGGGGTCGATGGAGCGCGGGGTGAACGTGTATCCGGTGAACCCTCGATACGAAGAGGTGCAGGGGTTGCAGTGCTATCCGTCGGTGTCGGCGCTGCCGGAGGCGCCGGACGTGGTGGGCATCGTGGTGCCCTATCATGCGGTGCTGGACACGCTGCGGGAGAGCCACGAGAAGGGAGCCAAGTCGGCCATCGTGATCTCGGCGGGGTTCTCCGAGCGCCAAGTGGACGACCGGAGGGACTTGCAGGGCGAGTTGGGCCGGTTTGCGCAGGAGTCGGGGATGCGGGTCAGCGGGCCGAACTGCCTGGGTCTGGCGAACCTGAAGGATGACATCTGGGCCAGCGCGGCGTCGCGGGGCGCGTCGGGGTTGAGCGGGCCGATTGGGCTGGTGTGCCAGAGCGGAGCGTCGGCGTTCGGGCCGTTCCTGACGCGAGCGGTGGACGAGGGCATCGGGTACACCTACGTGGTGTCAACCGGGAACGAGGCCGACCTGGACTTCTGCGATTTTGCGCGGTACCTGCTGGATGATGATGACACGCGGGTGATTGCCGGGTTCGTTGAGGGGTTCAAGGACGGACGGAAGTTCCTGGAGGTAGCGCGGCTGGCAGCGGAACGGGGCAAGCCCATCGTGCTGATCAAGATCGGGCGGTCGGACCTGGGTTCGCGGGCGGCCGGATCGCACACGGCGGCGCTGACGGGCGAAGACTCGGCCTACGAAGCGGCGTTCGCGCAGTACGGGGTGATACGGGTGCAGGACTATGACGACCTGCTGCAGGTGTCCAACATGATGGCGCGGTGCCCCAGGCCGGCCAAGCGTGGGATCGCCGTGGTGTCGCACTCGGGCGGGATCAGCAGCCTGACGGCGGATATGTTCGGGCAGGCGGGGCTGGATCTGCCGGCGCTGTCGGACCGGGCGCGGGACGGGATCAACGACATCCTGAAGGGGTTCGGCTGGGCGGCCAACCCTTCGGACGTGACGGGGTTCGCCAACAGCGACGACTTCCCGGCGATCATGTCGTACATGGCGGAGGACGAGGGGATCGGCACGCTGGTGGTGGCATCGGCGGGCGCGGACCCGCAGGCGACGCAGGTGATCGCGCAGCGAGACGCCAGCGGGATGCCGGTGGCGTTCCTGTGGACGGGCACGAGGGGCGCAGAGTCGGGTCTGCCAATGCTGCGGCAGGCGGGGATCCCGGTGTTCTACGTGCCGGACAAGCTGGCGGCGGGGGTGCGTTATCTCAACGACTACCACGACTGGCGGGAGCGGCGGCTGGCCTGGGGGTTCGCCGGAGCCGGCGAGTTGACGAGTGAACAGGCCAAGGCTGCCGGGGCGCTGGCAGGGGGCGGCGCGCTGTCGGAGTACGACAGCAAGGGGCTGATTGGAGCGTTCGGAGTGTCGACGACGCGGGAAGAGATTGTGAGCGACCCTGACGCTGCGGTGGCTGCGGCAGAGCGGATCGGGTATCCGGTGGCGCTGAAGGTGAACTCGGCGGATATCCTGCACAAAACTGAGGCGGGCGCCATTCGGCTGGGATTGGCTGACGCCGATGCGGTTCGGGCAGCTTTTGCGGAAGTCACCGCCAACGCGCGAGCGCACGACGGCAACGCCAGGATTGACGGCGCGCTGGTGCAGGAGATGGTGGCCGGTGGCGTCGAGACGATTGTGGGCGTGTCCTACGACGCGCAGTTGGGTCCGATACTGCTGTTCGGGACCGGCGGCGTGATGGTCGAGGTGTACAACGATGTTGCGCTGCGGCTATGTCCGATCACGCGCGACGATGCGCTGGAGATGATCGACGAGGTGAAGGGAGCGCGGCTGCTGCGTGGGTTCCGGGGCACGCCGGCGGCGGACGTTGACGCACTGGCGGACGTGCTGGTGAGCGTCTCGCAGATGGCGGCGCAGCTGGAGGGTTCGCTGGGCGAGCTGGACATCAACCCGCTGATGGTGCTGCCGGCCGGGCAGGGAGTGAAGGCGGCGGATGCGCTGGCGGTGGGGATGGGCTGATTTGAGTAGGAAGGATACCCTTGCAAGAGTATCCGTTGACATGAGAAGTGCGGTGGGGAGTTGGCGGTTATAGGTGCAGCGTTAGGCCGGTGGTGGGTCAGGCGCTGTTGCTTGATTGAACCATCTAGTGAAATCGTAGGGCAGTCGCCGCAACCTTCTTGACCAGTCACCCGATGGGTCAAAACCGCGGGTATAGATCAGGGACATCATGTTACCATCAACTCGCACCTGTGCCTCACGCCTAAACCCGTTCGGGTCTTGCGTCAGCTTTTCGTCGACCTTGCGGAGGACCTCCGGTTGCGGGTTGTTTTGGGCACTGTAGGTGGGCAGATAAATGATGACCTTGCCATCAAAGCCGGATAGTTGATTTCGCACCTCTCGTAAATCTTGAGGGTAGACTGTGCCGCTCTGCCTATCGTCCCGCTGGTTTGGACGAGGGTGACGGCTGATCAAGTACGGATCGAACGAGACCAGCGTGAGTGACCCATCGGGCAGATTAACTTCGTCGAGCGTTCGGAGGGCTCGAGCGAAACTGCCTCGCCAGTCGCCCCGACAAATCTTGGCGTTTTGGCACCGTGCTAATCTGCCAACGCGATCTTGCCAAGACTCCAATTCCTCTATCGTCGTGGGGTCCACTTCGCACAACGACAGTGCGAAACTTCCCCTCCAGACCTTCTCTACGAAAACCGCGCTGTTGGGATAGCCAATGCTTGGAGTCAAATGGTGCCAAGCCCATTCATACTTCGACGCCCATACATGACCCGGCCCATGGTCTCGC
Source organism: Dehalococcoidia bacterium (assembly GCA_034420475.1). Taxonomy (GTDB): domain Bacteria; phylum Chloroflexota; class Dehalococcoidia; order Lucifugimonadales; family UBA3495; genus Bin87. Next base: position 63,249 of record DAOULH010000081.1, on the reverse strand, counting down.
TGCACTTGGGCTTCCACTCGGTTGAATTGCTCATCATCCCAGTGTTCTTTCGTCCTCGCCAGTGGAGCCATGGCGTGGGCGTCGATAAAATTCAGGCCTGGGGCACCTTGCCGCTGTGCGATGTTCAACAGTTCGCAGAGGGTCCAGTGCTGCATCAGGTGGCCGACGTTGCCTTTGTATGTGGGCATATTTTGCCTCCTAACTAGCGATTGTGGGGGCTGGATTCCTGCTTTCGCGGGGGTGACGAGGAAGGGTTTTGAATGCCGAAAGACCCAGCCTACCCTCATTCGCCGGGTGGTTCAGACTCGCGGCTGCGGTTGCTGAGCTGGAGGGCAATGGCGGCGGCGACGGTTGCCGTGGCGTAGGTGGCGAGGTTGGAGTCGCGGCGCAAGTCGCGGGCGACGGATTTCAGGCAGGTGAACCACGTGGTTTCTGCCGCTGGGGCTTTGCACTGATAGGCTGAAGCACCGTAAGGGGTTAGCAGGAAGGCCCAAGCAACCAATCCGATTATGACCCAGACCGAAATGGCCCGAGCCAACGCGCTGAATAATCCGAGCACGTCTGAGGTCATTGGGGTGGCGAGGTCTTCAATCCGATGAGCACGCCACACGGTATAGCAGTCAGAAAGAAGGCCGGCAGAATCGCGTATTCGGCCCACCCCATGAAAGGCGCCAGAGAAAGTAAACCGAAGATTGTGGCCACCGCAAGCCCGCACAGTGAACCACCGAATATTCCACTGAGCAACGGCATGATTCCGTTCCTATTCGTAAGTATTCGACGAGGCTGGTGTCAGTATATCAGTGAGATCGAGTGGTTTCATCGCTCCTGGAGAGCTTCGCCAGAGAGACGGTTGATGGGGTAGAGGCGGGCCAGAACGACGACGCATACAGAACCAACTGATGCCGAAACGGGCAGGGCAGCGAAGCCATCAACGGGACCAGGACTTTACGGCTATCACCGTGGCGCACAGGAAAGAGGCGATGCCGAAGGTCGGCGTGGTCGCCAGGGAAACCGCACCCCATCCGGGTATGAGTGACATGATCGCGACCGCGAGTGCGGCGGAGCCGCCGACGATCACGCCGGCGGCTATTGAATTGAGCAGGAGGTTGGAGTGCCAGGGCTTGCCCGCTTCGATGCGCAGAGCCTTGGCGGTGAGGTGCGTAATGGAAATCGACATTCTGCGGCTCATCGTTCTTGTAGGACTTCTCCGGATAGCTGGTTGATGCGGTAGAGGCGGACCAGGACGGCGGCGCCGGTGTGGTCGGGGTCGCGGTCGAGCTCGCCCTGGACGGTGCGGGACATGACGTTGTCCCTGATTGCGCCTTCGCGGTACATGGTCGCGGTGCCGTAGAAGCGCAAGTTGACCCGCTCAGTGGGGTGGCGATAGAAGAGCACGACCCTGGAACCGTTCTGGATATTGGCGGCGGAGTTGCGCCAGCCGCGTTCCCAGAAGGCCAGGGTCTCCCGGTCGAACACGAGGACGCTGCCGCGCATACTGATCTGCGGCTCGCCGTCCGGGGACACGGTGGCAATGAACATGGGACAGCGGTCGGCCAATGCGTTGTCGATACGGCGGCGAAGTTCGTCGTCGATGTAGATCATGGTGATCTCCTGAAGGATGCTGCGGATGCCGAGCCCTTTCGAGGAATTTGCACCCGACCCGGCGAATAGCTCCTATAGCATACCCGACGCAACGCGGGGTGAGCGGAACGCCTCGCGCGTACGCAGTTTGTCATTGAGAGAAGCGCAGCGATGTGGCGACCCGTTCACGCGGCGGTGTCCGTTGCCCTGAGACCCGTTGCCCTGACGAGATTGCCGCGCTTCGCTCACAATGACAGTTCCAGAGAAACTGGGTACGCGAGAGAGCGGGACAAGGATTGACGGGCTATCGCTAGACCGTCCGGCGCAAACGGAGCGTACAAGGCGGGAAGGCTAGTCAATCACCGGCACCGAGGGGTCGAAATAAATTTCGGCGGCGGCCAGGGCAGCCTGCTTTTCGGCGTCGCGAGCGGCGCAGGCGGCGCTCATGGCGAGCACGTCCTTGGCCCACTCGTCCACGGGCACGTCGATCATGCGCCCGGCGAAGGGAGCGGCGGCGGTGCCGGCGGCAAGGGCCTGGGCGAAAACCTCTCGGACCTGCGTGTAGTATTCGACGAGCGATTCCGCAGGGGTGTAGGCCGAGTTGACGGGGGCGATCCAAGTGGGGTGACCACAGACCATGCCCTTGAAGCCCAGGTTCCGGGAATCGGTGGCGATGTTGACCATCTCCTCGTGGGAAAGATGCCCGGTTTGTACGCCCATAGGATCGGCGACGGCGATGGGCTGGACGCCGGCGGCGGTGGCCTCGATGCACAGGCGGCCGCGGGCGAACACGAAGGCGTCATGCTCTGAGGATTGGGTGATCCCGAGGGAGGCAGCCAGGGCGGCCTCATCGATGCCCACCTGTTTCACTCGAGGCGACGCGGTGATGATCTCGCGGATGTGCCAGACGCCGGCCGCCGTCTCGATGGAGGGCGTGATTTCGAGGGAGCGGGGGACCGCGCCGTGGATCTTTTCCAGGTCGGCCAAAATTGAATCGGCCTCCGCCACCTGGTCGGCCGATTCAACGCCCGGGAGCACTATCCCGGCCAAGTCGGGGCCGACGGCCGCGTCACTGTCAGCGTAGATGAAGTCGGCGTTGACGCGAACGAAGACCTGGGCGCCGCCTTTGCCGGCGAGAGCCACCGATTGGCGGAGGGTTTTGCGAACCTGAGCGAGTTCCGCGGTGGGAGCGCCGTCCTGCAGATCGATGGTGACGGCGTCGGCGTTGTGCATCCAACTGCGGGAGATCATCCGCGATTGGACGGCGGGAACGATCAGGTTGGAGCGTCGTACAAGGATGGACATTTGGGAAAGCTCCCGATCAGCTTGGGGATTCCGCGGCCTCGGCGGCGCGCACGCGATCCATGGCTTCGGCTTTCTCCCGGTCGCGCTCCTGGCACAGGCTTTGCCATTGCAGCAGTTCTTCCGCTCGCGCGGCTTCGTAGCCATCGATGACGCGGTGACGGCCCAGATAGGAGTCGGCAGCCATAGGTCGGGGAGAGGCCTCCCGATCCACCTGGGACACGTCGATCTGAACCCAGGTATCCCCGGTGCGGGTGAGCTTGCGGTATTCCTGGAGCACCCACCGGGCGTCCGAAACCTCGTCGTCAGAAGGGGCAAAGCCGCGGATCTGAGGCTCCACGACGGCGGGGTGCAAACCGCCTCCGATGCGGAACCCGCACTTGCGGGCGGCGTCGGCTTCGGCGAAAGCGCGGTCGGGGTCGCTGACGCTGCCGGTTATGTTAGGGGTGAAGGGAGCCGCGCGGGGTTCGCGGCCGGCGGCGCGGGCCGCGAGTTCAACCTCGCCCTTGCCGTACACGAACTGGTCGAAGTCGACGAACATCTCGACGCCAAGGTCGCGGGACATGTCGTATCCGGACGCGCCGCCGAAGTCGCGAACGCGGGGGCTGGCGGTGACGATCTCATAGGCGTTGGCGACGCCGACCGCGGTCTCGATGTTGGCGCCGATTTCGACGGCGCCGGGCCTGATGCCCCGTTCGGCCTCCAGGCGCGTGATGATCGCGTCCATGCGCTCGATTTCGTGGCCGTACTCTGCCTTGGGATAGTTGACCATCATGAGGCCGGGCCAGACGACGGCGTTGAGGTCCGCTTCCATCAGGTCGTGGTTGATGCGGCATACCGCGTCGGCGCCGCCCTTGTTGACGACGGGAATGGACTCGCGGACCAGGTTGCGGGCGACGTCCTTGAGATGAGGAGGGACCGAGTCCTCCAGATCCATGTTGATGTAGTCGCAGCCGCGATGCCAGGCATTGTTGATGAAGCGCGGGGTGACGATGGGCATCGTCAGGCCGGAGCGCTTCAGTCGCCGCGTTGTGCTGGCCATGGGCAACTCCTAAGGAACCGGAATGGGAATGCCTTCGACGGCGGCGGCCTTGAAACGGTCCCGGGTCGAGCAAGCGTCGGCAAGGGCGATGGTGTTGGCGGCCTGGGCGACGATGTCCGGCGTCAGAACGCGCTCGTCCACGGATACCGTGGTGGACGTGCCCGACGCAATGGCGGCGGCATACACCTCGCACAGGGCATGGGCTGCCGCTACCTCGGACTCGGACGGGGTGAAGCCGGCATTCAAGGGACGGACCTGGTTGTCTCGGATGCAGAAGGAGCCCCGGAAGCCGATGGCGCGACCGCGCTGGGCGGCGGCGAGGGTGTTTTCGGGGGTGGCCAGCAGGCCGCGGTCGGGGAAGCGCCACCACGCGCCCAGGGGAACGGTTCCCGCAGCGGATGCCAAGGTCACCAGACGCTGCGTGAGGTACTGCATGAGATGGGTTTCGCCCGAGGGTTCGGGCCGCAGGTCCATCACCAGGTCGGCGCGGCCGAGGGAGAGTCCCCAGGTACGCGAGCTGGCAGTGGCGACCTCGAAACCGTTGTGGTTGCCCAGGGCGGTTTCCAAGGAGAGGACCATTTCGACGCTGCCCGGCGACATACCGCGGCGGCTTTCCAGTTGGGAGATAATGGCGTCGATGGCGACGACCTGCTCCGGAGTTTCGGCGCGAGTGACAACGATGCCGTCGAGACCGGGCCATACGGCGGCGGTAAGGTCGGCGAGCATCAGCTCGGGGTCGATTTGAACGAACACCTCCGCGCCGGTGGACTTGGCGGGAACCAGGCAATCGCGCAGGAACTCCCGGGCCGCCGGCTTATCCGGTTCGGCCACGAATTCCGCCAGGTCCAGGACGATCACATCGGCGCCGGCTGAGGGAGCGTTGGACACGCGATCCGGATGCGAAATCGGGGTCAGCAACCAGGAACGCCGAACCGGGGAGGGAGCTGTCATGGTGGTTATCCGTGCGCAATTGGGGAATAAATGGCAGCATTATGTTGTATAATGCCGCCGATTCGATAGAGGTCGAAAGGTTCACCCGAAAGTATGGCGAATTATAAGTGAGTTCGCACGGTGTGGCAACATGGCCGAACCGGACCATGACGTGTCTGCATCTGGTCAACAACATTAGTACCCTGACGCAACTATTCTCGCCGGGCGCGGACGGGGACAGCATTGAATGGCTGCCAAAAGTCTGCCGAAATGCAGTCCGTGTCATTGCGAGACGGGGGATGTTGCTGAACACGAACTACCACCTGAAACATTATGTCATATCGCACGTATCTCGAAGTCTCCCAACAGGGCAACCCGGCCCTTGACCGGCGCGTCCAGCCCACTCGAAACAAACAATTAACCGTTGCAAAACTTACAGGAGCAATTCTCCAAAATGGCCGCTAGTTTGGAAATTCACGATCTGCTCGACACCGGACAGGTGCAGGTGCGACTGGTTGAAGCGTCAGGCTATGCGCGGGAAGCAGCGCCGGCAGCCTTCGGCATCGACCTCTCCGAGGAGGAACGCGGGGCGTTGAACCGCTATCACACGGAGTTCCGACGGGGGTCGGTTGGCGGAATTGCCCAAATCGAGGCGGTGGAACTCGCCATGCGCAACCTGGGCCGACTGCTGTTCGAGTCGGCGTTTGGCGCGGACAGCGAGGCCCGCGAGTTGCTCGATGAGGTAATGGCACGGGAGGAACGCGGCGTGCTGGCGATGGTGTCCTCGCGGGCGGACTTCATATCATTGCCGTGGGAGCTGATGAACGACCCGTCGCTGGGGTACTTCATCAACGGATTGGTGGGAGTGGTGCGGCAATCTGCCAGCCAAGCGCCGGCGGATGATGCGGAAGGGGTAGAGGAAGACACGCTGAAAGTGCTGATGCTTTCCACCAGTCCCTTAGCGTTAGAGGTCCCAAGGGCAGGGTCGCTGCTTCCGGCGCCGGCTGCAGCCGGCGCCAACCTGGCCGACGCGACGGTGGCCGCGCTGGAGGGGTTGAACGTGCAGGTGTCTCTGGACAATCCGAGGCCGGCCACGCTGTCCGCGATGCAGGATCTCCTGGCGCGGAACCCGAACCAATATCACGTGGTCCACATTGACGGAGCCACCCTGGGCGACGGCGGGGCAATCGTCCTGGAGCAGGATGACGGCAGTCCCGGCGCCGTGGCCGCCGCGGAACTGGGCGGCGCGTTGGCGTCGGCCGGGGTCAACGTGGCGCTGATCACTGCGGGCGTGCAGGAAGAGTTTCCGCCGCTGACCGCCTGGGCCGAAGCGGCGATGGCGGTGGCCGAGGCCGGCGTCGCCCAGGTGGCAGTCCTGCCGGCTCCGGTGCATCCCGATGCCGCGGACGGCGCGGTGGGGGCGTTTTACCGTCGCATCGCGCAGGGAAACACGGTGGCGGAGGCGGTGTCCTCGGTACGGCGCGGGCTGATGGACACGCCGGAGCGGGTCACGATGTACGGCCGGCGGGTCTTCTGGGACTGGCATCTGCCGTGCGTGTACCAGTCGCGCGCGCACCGGCCGCCGGTGATCGCGCAGGTCCAGCCGGACCCGCTGGCGCCGCCGGTGATCCACCCCGAAGAAGCGCCGACGGACGACCTGCAAATTCCGGTAGCCGGGCAGTATGGATTGGTGGGGCGGCAGGCAGAACTGAGGCAACTGGAACGGGCCTTGAAAGCGCACTCGGTGGTGCAGCTGTCGGGCGACACCGGCGTGGGCAAGACGGAACTGGCCCTGGCGCTGTGCCGGTGGTTCCTGAAGCCGGCTCGGGTCGCGTATCCCGGCGGCGTGTTCTACACGGCCTTTGAGACGTCGCAGCCGGCCGGCCTGGAGCGGGTCATCCATGAAATCGGGACCGCCGTATCGGGTCTGGATTTCGCTGACATGCCGGCGGAGCAACAGCGGCGGTGGGTGACGGCGTACCTGAAAGAAAACGCGTCGCTGCTGGTCTGGGACAACCTGGAAAACGTCGCCGGCTTCCCGGACGGAGCGCCCGGCCTGCTGAGCGAAGGGGAACTGCCGGAGTTGGCGGCATTTTTGGGCGAAGTGACCACCGGGCCGGTGGGCACCGGCGCGCTGCTGCTGGGCAGAAGGGCTGACGAGGAATGGGTTTCGGTTCCGCACGCTTCCCTGACGCTGGAGGGCCTGGCCGGGGCGGACCGGCTGGCCCTGACCGCCCGGATCATGCACCAGGCGGAGGTGCCCGCTGCGCGCGTCGACGCCGACTTTTTTGAGCTGCTAGGCATGTTGGACGGGCACCCGCTGGCGATGCAGATCGCGATTCCACCCGTCAAGGAGGTTCCGGCGGCGGCGGCGGTCAGCGAGATGGCGAGGCTGATCGACAGCGAGCCGGAAGGCGGCGAGGCCGGGCGCGGGGCGACGCTGACGGCGGCGATGGAGTACGCGTACTCGCGGATGTCGCGGCGGAACCGGACGCATCTGCCGTTCCTGTCGCTGTTCCAGCGCAGGATCATGCTGGACGTGCTGTCGCACATCACGGAGGAGCGGGCGTACAGTCAGATCGTGGGTGACGATCTCACCGCCGGGGCATCGCGCAGCCTGCTCTCGCCGGAGGGCGGGATGCAGTCGTCGGGGCGCTCGTATGCCGCGTGCCGCACGATGCTGCGGTCGGCTCACGCCGCCGGCTTCCTGGAGTCGATTTCGCCCAGCGTTTACCAGATCAACCCGTCGCTGCCGTGGTTCCTGGGTCGGAAACTGGGTCGGCAAGTCTCCGGCAACGAGATCCAGCAGTTGGAAACGGAGTTCGTCCGGGTGTACGCCGATACCGCGGACTACTTTATGGAAAGTCTCTACGAGAACCAGGACACCGGCGTGACGGCGGTGCTGGCGGAGGAGGGCAACCTGACGCAGGCGCTGGGGCTGGCCCTGGAGTACCGGCAGTGGGACAACGCGCAGGTGCTGTTCCAGCCGTTGGCACAGGTTTACCGAATGCAGAAACGGTTCCCGGAACTGCGGCGGCTGCGCGGCCAATTGCTGGATACCATCGGTCATAACGCCGGCGAAGCGGAAGGCAACGGCGCCATCGAGTTCTGGCAATATCTGCTGGGAACGGACGCCATGGAATCGGTGGAACGGATGGACCTGGAAAGGGCCGATCTGTTCAACCGGCAACTGCTGGATTACCTGCTGGAACAGCCCGATGGAGAAACTGATCCGCGCACTGCGGCCGTCTATCATCAGAACGGGCTGATTGCCACGCGGCGGGGTCAGTACGACACCGCCTCCGAGTGGCTGGAGCGGGGACTGGAGATCATCGACGGGGGCGAGGACCAGGAGTCGATTGCCGACGCCTGTTTCGCCATCGGGCAGGTGCGACACCATCAACGCCAGTACAGCGCAGCCAAGGAATGGTACTCGCGGGCGTTGGACATCCACCAGAGGCTGCCCGACTACGAGGAGATGGTCAACGACTTTCGCGCCCTGGGGTCGGCGTGCCACCTGCGGTTCGAATACGACGAAGCGCGGAGCTGGTACCACCGGGCGCGGGAACTGGTGGAAGAAAACCGTGACGAGGAAACGGCGGTTTACATCTTCCACTCGCTGGGAACGGTGGACCACTCGGAGTACCTGTTTGAGGACGCGCAATCCTGGTACCAGCAGGCGCTGGGCTTGAGCGACCGCCTGGGCATGACCGAGCAGATGATCGTTGAGTTTCATCATCTGGGCACCCTGGCCCAGGCGCGGGGCATTCCGGAAGAGGCGGACGAGTGGCTGCGGGTCGCCATGGAGTACCGGGAAGAGATGGGCGACCTGCGCGGGGTGGGCGTGGAAGCGCGGCAGCTGGGAGTGGTCCACCACGAGCAAGGGGATCTGGACCAGGCCTATCACTGGTACGACCAGGCGCGCATCGCCTTTGAGAACGTGCGCGACGTGCTGCGGGCAGCGCGGACCTACGGCCAGCTGGGCATGGTTGAGGAACAGCGGGGGAATCTGCCCGACGCCCTGGAATGGGTGGCGCGCACGTATCAACTGGTAGCGGACCACCAATTGCCCATGCTGGTGCAGGTGAAAGCGCACCTGGCGCGGCTGAAGGAGCAGATGGGCGACGAACCCTTCGCCCAGTGGTGGCGGGACAACACCGGCGCGGAACCTCCCAGTGACCTTGACGTGGACGCCAGTGAAATCCTGTGACCTGGGTTTTGCATGGATGGACAGGATGGACGGGATTGTCAGAAGCAGGATTTGTCGGATTTGAAAGATTTTCGGGATCAGGACGATTGCGCCGAGACGAATTTCAATCCGGCAAATCCGGTAATTCAGCGAACAGACGAACGACGTTGCGGACTTTTGAGGTGGACTGAAATGGCGCTTACCAAGCTGGACATCAGGACGCGACAGCCTTTCGCCGGCGGGCAAGGGTTTGGGGACGCAGGGCGGTATGAGCAGATTGACGGGGTGGCGCATTTCGCGGTGGATCCGTCGCATACGGACAATGCTGCAATTGCCGACATTGCTCTGGCGCCGCGGAACCGTGACGGCTTGGTGGAGTTCTCTTCCGATTTTCGGATCATCAAGCCGGTGGACAATGACCACGGGAACGGTCGGCTGCTGCTGGACGTGCTGAACCGGGGCAAGGAACTGGCGCTGAAAAACCTGAACAGCTCACCGGACAGGCCGCCGGATGCCGACCCGCATCCGGGCAACGGATTCCTGATGAGGCAGGGCTACAGCCTGGTCTGGTGCGGGTGGCAGCACGATGTGCCGGACGCGCCGGGTCTGTTCCGGTGCAACGTGCCCAACGCATACAACGCCGACGGCTCGCCGGTTGCGGGCAAGATCGTGGTCTCGTTCCAGACCTTGGCCAACTTGGACAGTCAATTCCTGTCCGACCGGGACCACCGGCCTTATCCCACCAACCACCTGGAGAGTTGGGATTCGGTGCTGACCGTGCAGGAACACGAGGACGCTCCCGAGACGGTCATTCCTCGCGAACGGTGGGCTTTCGCCCGGTTAGTGGATGGGAGGCGAGTACCCGACCCGGCGCACGTGACCCTGGAAGGCGGGTTCGAGGCCGGCAAGGTGTATCGGGTGGTGTACGAGACTTCCCACGCGCCGGTGATCGGGCTGGGCTTGCTGGCGACGCGGGATATCGTTGCCTGGCTGCGGCATGGGAAGACGGACGCCGCGGGTACGGCAAATCCGCTGGCCGGGGCCCTGGGTCGGGCCTACGCCTACGGACGCAGCCAGAGCGGCCGTTTCCTGCGGCAGATGCTGTACCTGGGCTTGAACCGCGACGAGGACGGCAGGATCGTCTTTGAGGGAATGCTGCCCAACGTGGCCGGCGGCAAGATGGGTGAGTTCAACGTGCGGTTCGGGCAGCCGTCGAGCCTGTCCAACCGGAGCGTCAACAACCTGCCGCCGTTCCTGGATCTGGAGCCGGGCGGAGAAGAGGGCATACTTGCGGAGGTGACCCGCCGGGGCGTCGCGCCCAAGGTGATTTACACCAACACCTCGTCGGAGTATTGGGGCGGTCACGGCGCCCTGGCCCACGTTACGGCCGGGGGCAAAGGAGACGCCGCACTGCCCGACAACGTGCGTTCGTGGCTGTTCTGCGGCACGCAGCACGCCCCGGCCAACCTGCCGATTTCTGACACTAACCCGGATTCGGGGGCCCGGGGCACGCAGGCGCTGAACTACGTGGACTATCGCCCGCTGATGCGCGCCGCGCTGGCGCACCTGGACAATTGGGTTACCCATAATGAGCATCCTCCGGCGCATGGGTATCCCCGGTATGAGGACGATACCATCGCTGAGGCCGGGGAGTTGGCGGAATTCTTCCGCGCGCTTCCGGCAGTGGAGTTCCCCGAGCACCACAAGGTAATGCGCCACCTGGACTTCGGACCGGACCGGGCAGTCCCGACAGTGGTCCCGCCGGGAGTTGGCGACGCCTATCCGTCGCTCGTATCGGCGGTGGATGCCGACGGGAACGAAGTCGGCGGCATCCGGCTGCCGGCCATTGCGGTGCCCCTGGCCACGTACACGGGATGGAACGTTCGCCATACCGACATCGGCGGACCCGGACAGGTGCTTTCGCCGGGCGGGACCGTCGTGGGCGGCGCCATTCCCTTCGCGGTGAGCCGTGCGGAGCGCATGGCGTCCGGCGACCCGAGGCCGTCCATCGAAGAACGGTACGCCTCGCGGGACGAATACCTGGCGCGGGTGCGGGAGTACGCCGAAACGCTGGTTCAGCAGGGCTACCTGCTGGCCGAGGACATGGACGTCGTGGTGGCGCAGGGAGCTGAGGTGTACGATGCGATCGTTGGCGTGCGGGAGGCGGTGGCGGCGGATGACTGACGGTCTAGACACAGAACGATTGCACATCCGGAGGAAACGACGATGACAATCGCGAATGTTGAGGAGGCGATTCGGCAGGTTAGAAAGCAGCTGGATAAATATCCTCCGGAGCCGGATATGTTCGGCTATGTGTACCGGGAACTGGCTACACGCTATCTGCTGATTGATCCTGTCGTGAGGGCATTGGATTGGGACATGGGAGACTTTTGGCAGTGCGCAGTTGAATGGCCGTTGCTAAAGGATGATAAGGAGCGTGTTCGATGGAGTGAGAAGGCTGACTACGTCCTGTTCAATCCGAGTGAACGACCAGTCGTTGTGATAGAGGCCAAGAGGGTAGGAACTGACCTAGCGAGTTGGGAAGCGCAGTTGGAGCGATATACCCTTGACATGAGGTCTGGGATGGGCGTGTTAACCGACGGAGTGATTTGGCGACTGTACAATCTTCGGAAGCGCGGAGAATTTGCGGCCAAGCGCGTCGTGACCGTGAATATCCGTGAAGGTACAATCTGCGGTGAGGGCATGGATTCCGGTAAAGCCAGCATTCGCAAATTGGCCCAGACCATGAACGGATGGCTGGATAAGGACAGGTGGTGGTAGCGTTTCCAGTCTGAACTGCGCCAGGAGATGAAGAAATGAACGAGCTCGTTTTTGAGGTCACCGAAGCCGCCGAGGGTGGTTATGATGCACGGGCCGTTGGGCACAGCATCTTCACGCAGGGGAGTGATTGGACAGACCTGAAAGCGATGGTGAAGGATGCGGTGCTTTGTCATTTTGATGATGACGAGTTGCCCGCTGCAATTCGGCTACACTTGGTGAAGGATGAAGTCATGGTCGTATGACGCTGCCACGTGATCTTTCGGGCGACGACTTGGGCAGGTTGTTGCGCCGCAACTACGGATACCGCGTGATTCGGCAGCGGGGAAGCCACTTGCGACTGGCAAGCAATGTACGCGGCACGGAGCATCGCGTGTCGGTTCCCCGTCATCGGCAATTGAATGTGGGAACATTGAGCGGCATCATATCCGACGTTGCAGAATACTTGGGTTTGACCTCCACGGAAGTACGCCGAGCTCTGTTCGACGACACCTAACCCGTTTAGACATCAGAGGAGAAAATGTTCTTTTTTTTCGTGTTGGGGCCTACGTGGCGCCTGAGCTCCGACGAATTTAAAACGCATTGCCGGGAGATACTTACCCAAATCTCCCAACAGGGCGGGTCAGTCGTCATCACTGACGGTGACAGTGCGGTTGCTAAGTTGACGCGCTACGTGCAGCCGCCGCTGAGTGGATACGGCAGCCTCAAGGACAAGGTTAAAATCCTCGGCGACATCGAGGGACCGATGCCCGTTGAGTGGTACACCGATCCGGCCGTTCAGACGGATGACGATTGGGACATCTCCGGGCCGATGCCGGCGTCGTGGTTCATTGACTCACATGAAGGAGAGCTGCGGGAGCGCCATAAGCCGGAGAAGGTTGACGTGTCGACATTGCACCGGCACAAGTTCATTACGGTTAACATCAGCGAATTTGTGGCGCAACTGGACGAGATCATCACCGCCGTCTCGGAGAGTGAAGATGGCAAGGTAGCCGTATTTGATGACCAAAAGGGTCTTGTAGAGTTGGGGCGGTATGATCAGATACCCGGCGTTGGCCGCCAACATATCGTTGGAGAAGAGGAGGTTAGGTGATCCTTGGAGATACCCAAGCGGTTGTCTGGTATCTCGTTTCGAGTCGCCGATTGGGTCCAGAGGCACGGGATAGAATCGCGCGAGCCGTTATGAACGACCAAGCCGCGTTTTCAGCAATCTCCCTCTGGGAAATCGGAATGCTGCAACAGAAAAATCGCCTCAACGTGATTCCCAACTTGACCGCGAGCCAGTGGCGAGAGAGGCTACTGGCAGAAGGATTCCGCGAGATTCCGGTTGACAGTATCATCGCAGTGCGTGCGGGCGAATTGCCCGATATGCACGGCGACCCAGCTGACCGCATTATCGTGGCTACTGCTCTGGAAGGACATCTTCTAATCACCAGTGACCGCCGAATTCTCGACTGGCCGCGCGAACTGGACCGCTTTGACGCCCGCCGTTAGGCCAGCCACACAAGGAGTAATCATTATGTCTGTTGGAACTTCCATACCGCTGCCGGCCTACACGCTGGACCCCGCTTTCATGGCTCGGACCGCGGAGTCGCTGGGCTTTGAGTCGATCTGGTACGCGGAGCACCCCATTTTGCCGGTGCAGAGCGCCAGCCAGTTTCCCTCGGGGGGCGAGATACCGTGGACCTACGCCCACTTCGCCGACCCGTACATCGCGCTGGCGCGGGCTTCCGGGGCCACCAGCACCATCAAGTTGGGGACGGGCATCACCCTGGTGCCGGAACGCAACCCGTTGATGCTGGCCAAAGAGATCGCCACGCTGGACCGGGTCAGCGGCGGGAGGTTCCTCTTCGGCATCGGCGCCGGCTGGAACCGGGAGGAAACCGAGATCTTCGGCGGCGACTTTGACCACCGCTGGACGCAAACCCGGGAAGCCGTCGATGTGATGAAAGAGCTGTGGACCAAAGAAGAGGCCGAGTTCCACGGGACCTACTACGATTTCCCGCCGGTCAAGTCCAACCCCAAGCCCATTCAGGAGCCTCACCCGCCGGTGATACTGGGCGGACTGGCGCGCCGGGTGCTGCAGCGAGTGGCCACCTGGGGCGACGGCTGGCTGCCCAACCGGATCACGCCGGCCGAGGTGGAAGAGAGCCGCAAACGATTGGACGAGTTGGCGGAAGCGAGGGGGCGTGACCCCAAATCGCTGACGATCTCGGTGTACGGCCAGGCTCCGGACGGACAGTTGGTGCAGGACTTCCTCAACGCGGGAGCGAACCGCGTGGTGGTGCGTCCCGAACACTGCGAGACCGAAGCCGAGATGTCGGCGCAGATGGAGCGGATCGCGGAAGCAGTGATTCGCTGAACGGCGGTCAGGGGCGATCACGGGCCGGCGGACTGTAAAATGGTTCGCATCGGTTCGGCCGGCACACGCGAAGAAGAGAGGTATGGAGCATATGGACCGCACCACCGAGCTGTTGAGCTCCTACGCTTGCAATCTCACCTACGAGGATCTGCCGCCCGAGGTGGTGCATCAAGTCAAGCGCACCGTTGCCGATACGCTGGGGTGCGCCGTCGGCGGCTACCTGAGTGAGCCGGCCAAGGTGGCCCGCAAGCTGGCCGGAGACGTGACGAGCAAGACCTCGGCGCGGATCCTGGGCACTTACGACCGGTCATCACTGGACATGGCCGGGTTCGCCAACGGGGTCATGGTGCGGTACCTGGACTGCAACGACTCGTACTTCTCGCCCGGCGGCGGCCATCCCAGCGACATGATCCCGGCGGCGCTGGCCGTGGGGGACAGCGTCGAAGCGGACGGGCGGACGATCATAACGGCGATTGCGCTGGCCTACGAGGCATTCTGCCGCATCGCCGACCACGTGCCGGACAACCAATGGGACCAGGGCGTCCTCAGCGTGATCGGAGCGGCCTGCGCGGCCGGGAAGATCCTGGGGCTTGACGAAGAGCAGATGGGCCACGCCATTTCGCTGGCAGTGGTGCCCAACGTCCCCCTGCGCGTGACCCGGATGGGCGAGTTGTCGATGTGGAAAGGCTGCGCGGCCGCGGCGGCAACGCGGGCCGGCATCTTCGCGGCGCAGCTGGCGGCCGAGGGCATGACCGGACCCTTTGAGCCCTTCGAGGGGCGCAAGGGGTTGTGGGAGCAGGCTATCGGGTATCCCATTGAGCTTGACGCCATGGGCGGCGACGACGCTCCCTTCCGGATCACGGACACGATCTTCAAGTTCTACCCGTCACAGATACACACGCAGGCGCCCATAGACCTGGCCATCCAGCTCCACGACCGGGTGGACGTGAGCGACATTGCGTCGATCAAGATCCAGTCGTATCGGTCGGCGGTGAGCAGCGCGTCCACCGAGCCCGAAAAGTGGGACCCCAAGACTCGGGAAACGGCCGACCACAGCATCCCGTTCCTGGCGGCCGTCGGCCTCCGGGACGGCGAGGTCACTCCGGCCACGTTTGCGCCGGACCGCATCGCGGACCCGGCGCTGCGGGCGATCATCAACAAGATGCGGATCGACGAGAACGCGGAGTTCACCGAGAGGTATCCCGCCGAGTACAACTGCCGCATTGAGGTGATCAAGAACAACGGGCAGACCGAGGTGGCGGAAACCAGCTTCCCCAAGGGGCATGGGAAAAATCCCCTGAGCGACGCTGACGTGGACGCCAAGTTCCGGCGACTGGCCAGCCCCACGATCACCGAGCAGCAATGCGAGCAGGCGCTGGAGCTGATCTGGTCGCTGGAGAACCTGCCGAATATCCAGGACATATTCGACAGCCTGGTGGTTTAACGCGAGAGATGCAATTTCCGCGGGTCTCGCGACCGATTTGCGATCTGAGCAATCCGGGCGGACGGGCCGGACGTATACACGGATAACCGGGCATTATTGAACCCCTGATAACTTTGGAGGGGTGGTGTCAGATAACCCACATCGTGAAGACGCGCAACGCATCACCGCAGTCGGCGCGAGCGACGAAAAAGCCCTGGAAGAGATCTATGACCGCTATGCTCAACGGATTTTCTCGCTGGCAGTATCGGTCCTGAAAGACGAGGCGCTGGCCGAAGACGCCGTTCAGGAAGTGTTCTCCAACATCTGGCTGAAAGCCGATAGCTACCGGCCGGAAATGGCGGCGCCAAGCACCTGGATCATGTCCGTAGCCCACCACAAGGTGGTGGACATGTACCGATCCCGTAAGCGCACCACGGATCACACGGTTTATCCGGAGATGGACGCGCTGCACCGGATACCCGACGCCAAGATCAGCGTGGAACGCCAGGTGGAACGCGGTTTTGACGCCAGTCTGGTGCGCGAGGCGCTGCTGACCCTGCCCGAGGAGCAGAGCCGACCGTTGTACCTCTCAGCCTGGCACGGCTACAGCCAATCAGAGATCTCCAACATGTTGGGGATACCACTGGGGACGGTGAAAACCCGGATGCGTCTCGGCATGCAAAAGCTCAAGGCAGCGTTGGAAGCTCATGTGGTCTGACAATCCAGGCGAAATATACGCCGGATCGGAGCATCCCGAAGGGGAGCTGGCCGCCTTTGCGCTCAACGCGCTGGACGACGCCGAGTTCCAGGCGGTGTTCCACCACGTGATCCGGTGCCCGCACTGCCAAGAGGTCTTGCTGGGGTTCCAGGAGACGGCGGCGAGGCTTACGGCCGCAGTCCCGGAGACCCCGCTGCCAGCCGGCCTGAAGCAGCGCGTGCTGGCCAACTCCATCGGCCGCAGGAACGGCTCGGAAACGGTACGGCGCGTTGATCCGGATCCGCGCTGGTCGATGAAGCGATTGCGCCGTTGGATCGCGCCGGCGGCGGTGGGAACGTTGAGCCTGCTGTTGGCCGCCTCGGTGGGTTTCATGATCTCGCAGCAGCAGGAAATCGACAGCCTGACGGCGGCGCAAGAGGAAATGGCGACACGGCACGAAACGGTTGCGCTGGCGTCGGCGAGCGCGGCAGTGGCCGCGTTGAAGCCGGCGGACGGGTTGACGCAGCCCGAGCCGACAGAGGTGCGCTCCCTACAGCCAGCGACGGCGACCGAGCATGAGGTCAAGATGAGCCGGACGGTGGCTTCGGCGAACCTGACCCCGAACATCAGCCGGGCGGCCGGTTCATCGCAGGTTTCGGCGCAAGCCGACGATGGGTCAGAGTCGGTGGACCTGGTGAAGAAGGAAATGGCGGACATGGTCCAGGCCACCGTGCTTTCGGCGCAGCCGGAGACGGAAAAGCTTCCGATGACGTCACCTTTGGGAACGGAACCGACGGCCCACGGGCTGCTGATGCTGCATCCTTCCGGCAAACGGGGTGTCCTGATGGTTTCCGGGATGCCGGCAGATACCTACCAGATCTGGCTGGTTCGCAATGACCAGCGGATGTTGATCGACCGCATCGTGGTGAATGAGGATGACGGAAGCGGCGTCAAGGACCTGGAACTGGACGAATCGGTGTTCGGGTTCAACGAGGTGGCGTTGCTGCCGGACGAACGGCACGGCCCGACGGTGCCCACGGGGGAGAAGTTTCTGAGCGCGCGCATCATCAGCGGGCCGCCGGTGCCGCCGTCAATCTGGAGAGGGAGGTGATAACACATGACCGGCCAGCGCACCGTACCTCAAACTCCCCGCCCTCCGCGACGTGACGACGGACTGGACTGCGAGATCTGCGGCAACCGCATGTACGAACGCAGTTGCAAGATCATCTGCCGCAACTGCGGATTTACCAGGGACTGTTCGGATCCGTAGCGACGGCCGGGTCACTGTTCCGGGAACGGCCACCAGTCCGGGGCGTTGCGCAAGGGCAGGCGCCGAAAGAGTTCCGGCTGCGTCGCAACGGCAAGGCGCATGGCCTCCAGGATAGGCTCACGGATGGACCGGTGGGCCTGGCGGGAGCTCCGCAGCTTGAACAAGTGGTAGCACTCGCGGAGGTTCATCCGCGACAGGACCCGCTGGCGGTGGGCGTGGGTCACGGCGTACTGGGCCAATGCGCGGTGCTCGCCGGCCAGCGCCGCATACAGCCGTTCCGACTGCGCAACGGCCGGCTCGAATACCCCGGTCAGGCCGGATTCTTTGACCAAGGGAGGCGTATCGCAGCCGTTGGCGACGGTCAGCGGCTGCCCGAGGCAGGTCTGCATCCGGTGGCGACGGAATTCCCGCATGGCGCCGTAGTCGAAGACGAACTCGAAGGTGTAGCCGGCCAGCTCGAACTCGCGGGGCGGGGCATCGTGCGGGCCGATGTCCCGGACTGCGCCGTCGATCATCTGGATGCGCTGCGTTTCGGTCATGGCTTCGGACAAGGCGAGAGCGTGGCCATAGTCGCCGCCCCGCCGAAACAGCAGGGCGGCCGCGAGCTTGCGCGTGGCGTCGCGGTCGTAATCGAGCAGCCTGACGGATACCGGAGCGGTGTCGGGCGCCGGTTCATCCTCAGCAGCACGTACCCGCCGGTGTCCGGCAAGGTAGGGGTTGTGGTTGGCGTACTTGACGAGGGTAGGGGTGATCGAACGGCCCTGTTCGCGCAACTCTGAGCCCACATCGCGCTCC
Source organism: Dehalococcoidia bacterium (assembly GCA_034420475.1). GTDB lineage: Bacteria > Chloroflexota > Dehalococcoidia > Lucifugimonadales > UBA3495 > Bin87. Next base: position 44,880 of record DAOULH010000081.1, on the reverse strand, counting down.
TCGGCCAAGTCCGAGGACATCAACTTGCTGATGGCGTGCTCGAGCGTGCGGGCATTGGCGGTGACGCCCACGTTGGTTAGAGTGGACGCCGGCAGGACGGCGCGGCAGGCATCGGTGGCCTGGCGGCGCAACCGCAGGTCGTAAGCGGAATCGCGCTCGCCATCCCGCCGGGGCTGGCGGGACCGCAGATGGGACATGACGCCGTCGATGAGCCGGGAGTAGGCGGCAAACAACGCACGGCAAACGGAAACGTACTCGGCCCGAAGAGCGGGAAGATTGTCCAGCTCCGACGGGATGTGGAAACTCCCGGGGTCGATGATTTGATAGCGGGAAGACTTCTCGGTGTACGAGGCGAGGCGGTTGTCCTCGAGGGTGTCGCAGGCCAGGCGGGAAATGTTCTCCACGGCCAGGTGAAGTATCGCGTGCTCGGCCACGGACGCATAGCCGTAGCCGACTACCCAGCGCTCGTTGAAGTCGGCGGCGCGCTCGGCGCTGACCTGAGTGGCGATTTCGTCGAAGGGCTCGGGCCGGCGGGAGGTCATCGCGAAGGTTACCGCGATTTGCTCCTCGGTAAGATCGCGAGGCGAAAGGGGGTAGATGCGCCGGCGATTGGCCGGCTGCTGGTCGGGTGGTTGCTGCATATGATTGAAGAATCTCCTAATCTGGAGCGCATTGTAACTACTATCGAAAAGGCCGCCCAATTTAGCGGGCGGCCGTTCAGTAAGAGTTTTCGGACGTTGGAATCAGTTGGGGCTCAGCTCACAGACGAGGACAGCCCAATGATGGACGAACTTAAGGCGACCCTCTTCGCGGTGGGCCAGCATCCCGGTGAGCGCACCCCCGACGATTTCTTCCTCAAACGCATGATGAATGGTGGCCCGGACGTCGTCGCCGGTGGCAGTCACGTCCATCCACTCATCGAGGTCACGCACAGCTTTGTTTTCGCTGGTGGTGACGACTCTGAGCCCGGAGCGCTGCGCCAGGGCGCTCAGGTCAGTCAGGCAGAAAGCGGTGGTATGCGACGGATCCCGCAAACGCTCCAGCCGGTTGTGAGCGTAGGCAATGGCAGGGTCGTCGGAGACTGTAATGTCAACTATGGTGACCCTGCCGTTTGGTTTGCAGACGCGGTGCATTTCGCCCAGTTCGACTTCGGGGTCTTCAAAGTGGTGTACGGCGATACGGCTGATGACCAGATCGAAGGAATCGTCGGGATAAGGCAGTGAAGTGGCGTCGCCCTCATCGAAGGTAAGGTTGGCAAAACCGGAGTCGGCGGCGATCTGACGGGCTTGTGCGAGCATTTCGGGCGTCACGTCGATGCCTGTGACGTGAGAAACGCAAGGGGACAGATCCCGTGCCAGAAGACCCGTGCCGGTGGCGACATCCAAAACGGTCTCAGATCCGATGAGGCCGAGGGTATCGATGATCCACGGTCCAATCGCGCGGTTGCCTTGACCGCCGATTGACTGCTCGAATCGGGAGGACTGGATGCGAAATTGTTCGCGAACCGTTTCGGTGTGACGGCTGTGGTCGGTGGACATTGGCTAACTCCTGCAGAAGGCGGGGAAGCCGTCGGGCATGACGACCTCGATGAGATGGATGCGGTCGGCGGTTACGGCGTCCTGGACGGCGCGGGTCATTTCGGAAACGTTGCGGACCTGGGTGCCGCCGATGCCGTAAGCGTCCGCGAGTTTCATGAAGTCGGGGTTGACCAAGTCCGTCGCCATCTGTCGACTTCCGCGATCACGTTGATAGCCTTTGAGGACGCCCCACGCGTTGTCGTTGAAGACCATTACGATGGGGTTGATGCCGTACTGGACGGCGGTGCCGAGTTCCTGGGCGTTGTACTGGAAGCCACCATCTCCGGATACGCAGATTACGGGGCTATCGGGCCGGCCGACCTTGGCGCCCATGGAGGCGGGGAAGGCGAAGCCCAGTCCTGCCCAGCCGTGGGGGTACATGTAGCTGCGGGGCCGGTCCATCTGCAGGCAGCGGACCGCGCGGTTGGCCGGGACCGTGGCATCAAGGGAGAAAATTGTGTCGTCGGGGATAACGGAGCGGATCGATTCCCAAGCGCGCAACTCAGGACCCCACTGATCCTGCAAGCCGGAATAGATGCCGGCCTTGAGGTCGGCGATTTCCTTGCGGTAATCGTCGCCGGTCCCGAGGTCGGCGTCGCCGGCGGCGCTGAGGAACTGGCGCACTACGGCGCCGCTGTTGGCGGCGATGCCAACTTCGGTTTCGTAGTTCTTGCCGATGTAATCGCCGTCGAGGAGAACGTGGATGATCTTCTCCGGGAGCTTGACGCCGACCCCGGAAGTCGAGCGATAGGGAAGATTGCTACCCAGCACCAGCGCGACGTCGCAGTCACCCATCCACTCCAGCACGGGGTTCTGGCCCCAGATGCGGTTGCCGAGCGCCATGCCCAGGGACAGCGGATGGCTTTCGGGGAAGGTGCCCTTGGCGCCGTCGCCGGTGACGACGGGAGCGCCGATTTGCTCCGCCAGGCGGATTATGTCATCCGCGCCGCCGGTGGTATGGATCTCCTCGCCAAGAAAGATCACCGGGCGTTTGGCGTTGCGAATCAAGTTCCAGGCCCGTTCCACCTGGACCGGGTCGCCCTGGGGCACGTCGGGCTGGCGAGGCCGGAGCACCTCGACCTCGGCATTCTGGCCGAGGAGGTCGGTGGGCACCTCAAGCTCGATGGGGCGGGGACGCCGCTCGCCGAACCGGACGAACGCCTCGACGAAGTGGTCCGGGATGGACTCGATCTGGTCGATTCGGGCGTTCCAGTCGGTGACGGCGGCGAACATGCCCAACTGGTCCTTGGTCTCATGGGTAGCCATTTTGCCGCTGCCAACAAACTCGGCTTCGACGTTGGTGGTGACCTGGAGGATGGAGGAGGCGGAGAAATAGGCCTCTCCCATTGCGCCGACCGAATCGGCAGCGCCCGGGCCGGTGCTGGTCAGGATCACCCCCGGTTTGCCGGTAGCGCGGGAATAGCCGTCGGCCATGTAGCCGCAACCCAACTCGAGCCGGCCGCCGATGAAACGCACGTCGTCCTGCCGGTCAAACAGCGCATCGAACAGGTCGAGGGTGTGGACGGATATGATGCCGAAAACGGTGTCGACACCCTGGGCGTGCAGGGACGCGACCACAGCCTGGCCGCCGGTCATCTGGGGCATGGTTAAAGCTCCGTGGGTTGGCTGAGGACTTAGAGCAGCAGGCTGACCGGGTTTTCGAGGACCCGCTTGATTTCCATGAGAAACTGAGCCGCTTCGGCGCCGTCGGCCACGCGGTGATCGGTGGACAGGGTGGCCTTCATCATGGTGCCGACGGTCAGCTCACCGTCGCGGACGACGGGCTGCTGCTTGACACTGCCCACGGCCAGAATGGCCGCGTGGGGCGGGTAGATTATGGCGGTGAAGCTCTCAACGTCGAACATGCCCATGTTGCTGATGCTGAAGGTCGTGCTGCTGTACTCCTCGTTGCGCAGGGTGCCGCTGTTGGCGCGGGCGATGAGGTCCTTGGTGGCGGCGGCGATCTGGAGCAGGCTCTTGCTCTCGCAGTTGCTGACGCCGGGCAGGATCAAACCGGATTCCAGGGCAATGGCGATGCCGATGTTCATCGCCCCGTGGACTTCCAGGTGGTCACCCCGGTAAAAGGAATTGAACTTGGGGTGCTTGGCCAGGGCCAGGGCGCAGGCCTTGACCATCAGGTCGTTGACGCTGACCCGGTTTTCGGGATCTGAGGCGTCGTTCACATCACGGCGCAGCGCCATGGCCTGGCCCATGTCAATCTCGGCAGTGACGTAGAAGTGCGGCGCGGTGGATTTGCTGTCCGAGGTAACCCGGGCGATGGTCTGCCGCATGCGGCTGAGTTCGACGCGCGAATCGGCGGGGGCAGCAACGGGCTCCGCGGTAACTGCGGGCGCGGGAGCAGGGGCGGGTTCGGCGGCCGCGGCTGGGGCCTGGTAGTTTTCCACGTCGCGCTCGGTGATGCGGCCGTTAGGCCCGGTGCCCGTGACCAGCGACAGGTCAATGCCACGCTCACGCGCCAGGCGGCGGGCGATGGGAGACGCGCGGACCCCTCCATCGGATGCAGGGGCAGGAGCGGCGGGAGGCTCAGGTTCCGCCGCCGCCGGAGCCGGCGGAGGGGCGGCCGGAGCCGCTTGAGCCGGACCGGGAGCCGGCGCGGCGACTTCAGGAACCGATTCGCCGGGCTCGGTGATGATGGCGATCAACTCACCGACCGGGACAGCAACCCCGGCCTCGGCGACAATGCGCCCCAGGACGCCGCCGGTGTAGGCCTCGAATTCGACCGTGGCCTTGTCGGTCTCGATGTCGGCAATCACCTCGCCGCGGTCGACGGTCTCGCCCTCCTGCTTGTACCAGCGGACGACGGTGCCTTCCCGCATATCGTATCCCATCTGGGGCATGACGACGTTGGTAGCCACGATGTTCTCCTGTGGTTTTCGGGTGTAGAGAGGTATCGACGGACCGGAGCGCCCGGCCGCGTCAGGCGCCGTTGACCAGTTTGCGGGCGGCAGCGGCGACCGTTTCCGGGCTGGGGATGGCCATCTGCTCCAAGGGGAAGGAATACGGGATGGGCACCTCCGCGCCAGCGACGCGGCCCACCGGAGCATCCAGGTACTCGAAAGCCTCTTCCTGCACTTGGGATACCAACTCACCGGCGAAACCACCCAGGCGGGTAGTTTCCTCCACCATGAGGGCCCGGTGGGTCTTCTTGACCGAGGACACGACCGTATCCATGTCCAACGGGCGCAGGCAGCGCAGGTCGATCACGTCAGCCTCAATGCCTTCGCGGGCGAGGATTTCAGCCGCCTGCTCGGCCACCAGCGCCATGCGAGAGTAGCCGCAGAGCGTGATGTCGCCTCCGGCGCGGCGCAGGTCGGCCTGGCCGATGGGGATGCGAAAGTCGCCGCTATCAGGGGCCTCTCCGCGCGTGCCGTAGAGCAGGATGTGCTCGACGAACATGACCGGGTCGTTGAGTTCCCGGCAGGAGCGGAACAGACCGATGACGTCCCGGGGGGTCGAGGGGGTGACGACGGTAAGGCCCGGCACGGAGGCGTACCAGCCCTCAAAGGACTGGGAATGGGTCGCCCCAACCGAAGCGCCGGCGCCGGTCACGGTGCGGATGATCAACGGGATCGAGAACTGGCCGCCGGACATGTACCTGATCTTGGCGGCGTGGTTGACGATCTGGTCCATGGCGAGGAGGCTGAAATTGATGGTCATCAGCTCGACCACGGGCCGCAGGCCGGCCATGGCCGCGCCTACGCCGGCTCCAACGATGACTGATTCCGCCAACGGAGAGTCTTTGATGCGTTTCTTGCCGTACTGCTCCCAGAAGCCCTTGGTGACGGCGAAGGCGCCGCCGTAGGGTCCGATGTCCTCGCCCATGAGGAAGACGCGGTCGTCCTGGTCCAGGGCCTCCCGGAGGACCGACGAAACGGCGTCGCGATATGTGATGACCGACATGATGGTTCCTCTCGTCTGGGGGTGGTGGTTACGCAGGGATACCTTCAGTCGGTCGGTCGGTGTAGACGTGATCGTAGAGATCGGCGGGTTGGGGCCAGGGAGATGACTCCCCGAACTCTGCCGCCACGACGATCTCTTCGTCGACGCTGGCGTCGATCTCGTCGAAATCCTCCACGGTGGCGATGCCCTCATCGGTGAGCCAATCGCGGTAGCGCGGTATCGGGTCCTGGCCGGCCCAGTACGAGACCTCGTCCTCGGGGCGATAGTTTGCGGGATCGGCGACGGAGTGGCCGCGCAGGCGGTAGGTTCTGGCGACGACGAAAGCCGGGCCGCTGCCGGCGCGGACCTCGGCGTTGATCTTCTGCATCAACGCCCGCACTTCGAGGACGTCGTTGCCGTCCACCTCGTAGCGGGACATGCCGTAGGCGGCGGCCATCTCGTGCAGGGAATCCCACATGACGAGGGTTTCCTTGGAAGAGGCGCCCATGCCATACAGGTTATGTTCGCAGAAGAAGATGACGGGGAGTTTCCAGATGGCGGCGAGGTTCATGGCTTCGTGGAACTCGCCTTCGTTGACGGCGCCGTCACCGAAGAAGCACAGGACCACCTGGTCATCGCCGCGGTATTGAACGGCGAGGGCGATGCCGGCCGCGATGCAAAGTTGACCGCCGACGATGGCATACCCGCCCATGAAGTTCAGGTCGGAGCTGAACAGGTGCATGGACCCGCCCTTGCCCTTGCTGCATCCGGTGACCTTGCCCATGAGCTCGGCCATCACTTCGTTGCTGGTCATGCCGCGGGCGAGGGCCTGGCCGTGGTCCCGGTAGTGGGTGACGATGTAGTCATCGGGGCGCAGGGTGTTGATGGCGCCGACGGCGATGGCTTCCTCGCCGTTGTAAACGTGGAGGAACCCCTTGATGTTGCCTCGGGTGTACTGCCGCTCCGACTCTCGCTCAAACTCTCGGATGAGCTTCATCTGCCGGTAGAAACCGAGCAGGTCGGATTTGTCAAGTTCGGGGACGTCCGCTCTCAGCATATCCCTTCCTCAGTGGCAGATTTGCGCCGCCGCCCGGATCGGGGCGGCGTTTGCGCACCGGTTTACATGTGCAGGGCGCGGCCCTCGGCGTCCAGGGCGGCTTCGTGCACCATCTCGGCGACGCTGGGGTGCGCGTGGACCGCCCAGCCCAGTTCCAGCGTGGTGCCTTCCAGCAGGTGGGTCATCTGCAATTCCGCCAGGAGTTCGGTGACCTCCGGGCCGCACATGTGGCCTCCCAGCACCTCGCCGTAGTTGGCGTCGATGACCAATTTGACCATGCCGTCATTTTCGCCCATGGCGACGGCCTTGCCGCTGGCCTGGACGTTGAAGCGGCCGATCTTGACCTCGTAGCCCCGCTCGATGGCCTGGGCCTCGGTGAGCCCGAAGGAGGCAACCTGGGGATGGCAGTACGTAGCGCGGGGCATGAAGGTGTAGTCCAGCGGCTGGGTTTCCTCGCCGGCGATGGATTCCACGGCGGTCACGGCCTGGGCGGAGGCGACGTGGGCCAAGGCCAACTTGCCGGTGACGTCGCCGACAGCGTAGATGCCCGGCACGTTGGTGGACATCTTGTCGTCGATTACGACGTATCCGCGTTCGGTTGCCACGCCGACAGATTCGAGTCCCAGGTTCTCGGTGTTGGGCAGCACGCCGATGGCTACCAGCACCTTGTCGAACCGGGCGGTCTCGGTTACGCCATCCTTGTCGATGGTCAGGGTCACGCCACCGGCGTCGGCCTGGGCATTGGTCACGCCGGCTCCGGTGATCGCCTTGATGCCATGGCGGTTGAAAGCGCGCTCGAGCTGCTGGCAAATCTCCTCGTCCTCATTGGGCACGAGGTGGGGGAGGAGCTCGATTACGGTGACCTCGGCGCCATACATGCGGTAGATGTAGGCAAACTCGACGCCGATGGCGCCACCGCCGACGATGGCAATGGAATCGGGCACATCCTCCGCAACGATGCTCTCGCGGCTGGTTATGATGCGCTCGCCATCAACCGGAAGCGGCGGGATGCTGCGGGGCCGCGCGCCGGTGGCGATGATGATGTTGCGCGCTGAGATCCGGGAAGTCTGTCCGTCCGGGGCGGTGACCTCGACCGCGTTGGGTGCGGCGATGCGGGCGGTTCCCGAGATGCTGTCCACCCCGTTCTTGCGGAGCAGGAAATCGACGCCGCGGGTCATGCGGTCCACGACCTGCCGGCTGCGCTTCATGGCGACGCTGTAGTCGGCGCGGAAGTTGTCGAACTGCAAGCCGAACTGGTCGGCGCGGTGGACGTAGGAGACGATCTCGGCGTTTTTAAGGAGGGCTTTGGAGGGGATGCAGCCCCAATTGAGGCAGACACCGCCCAGCGCTTCTTTTTCGATGACGCAGGATTTGAGGCCCAATTGACCGGCTCGGATGCCGGCCACATAGCCGCCGGGCCCGCCGCCGATTATTGCTACGTCATACTCCGAAACGGTCGTCATCAATCTGTCCGGGTGGGTGGATTGTTCGAGCGTAACGCGCCCTGGATGCGGCTTGCGCCGTTACAGCGGGGGCTGCGCACGGACTGTGGCATTATAGCGGCGGCGCCGGACAGCGGCAAGTTGCGGCGATCCGAAAGCGGCCACCCTCCAGTATTGAGAGAGCGGCCGCTTGCCACGGGCAGGGCCCGTTGGAGACGCACTTCCGGCGGGTCAGGACGGGCGGTTGCGGCGCTCCTCCTCACGTTCTTCGGCCTTGTGGCGCAACGGACGACCCTTGTCCGGAGTGGGGTCTTTCACCTCGCCATATATGGCGCGGCCCTCGTGGTCTTCGGGGAGATGCTCGGTGATGGGCAGACCTGCCTCATTCACGAAAAGCAGTCAATGGCAGTACTTGTAGATCTGCATGTCGTCGCAGGCGCAGACCCAAGTGCGGTGCTTGACCTCCTCATTCTTGTCCGGATAGAAGCGACAGGGACACAGTGGGCGGCCGATTTCGTCAATGTTCTGGGCGAGACCCAAAATTACGGCTTCGGCGACACCCTCTTCCGGATGCGTGAACGTGCCAGATTTTTGGCAGAATTTTTCCACGAAAACGCGCATCCTTTCTATGGATTTTTCACTGGGCTGGTCGGCCAATTGGTTCCTCCTCAGGTTGCAAGGTTGTCAAGCGCAAAAGTGGCTTGGCGACAACCCGGTTTTGCGTACAGATGTTAGTAGGGTCTGACGGATTCTGCAACGTTCGCGCCGGTCAAATCAGCGCCCGGTTCCAATCCCCGGCCGGACTTGCCCGCGATGGTATCATGAGCCGGATGAATTTACGGTCCGCAATGAATGGCGAGGCAATGAAATGACTACCAAACCGACCTCGCGTCCGCTATCGTCGGCCGACCTGATCGCCCTCTACCCGCCCAATGAGGAGCCACTGCCCGACGCGATGACCCAGGAACCCTATATCACCGACAGCCTGTACCTGGCGCGGGACCACTTTCGAGGTCGTTCCGATGTCTTTATGAGCTCCAACACCTTCATTTACTACGATGAAGGCAATCGCCGGGCTCACGTGGCCCCGGATTGGTATGTGTCCTTCGGAGTGGATCCGGAGGCCATCCGGGAGATCGAATCGTATTTGCTTTGGATAGTCGGAAAGCCGCCGGAGTTCGTGCTGGAGATCGCCTCCCCTTCAACCTACCGCAACGATCTGGGCCGGAAGCGTGACCTGTACGCCCGGCTCGAAGTGCAGGAATACTGGCGGTACGACCCGAGAGGTGGCGAACTGTACGGCGAGCCGCTGGTGGGCGAGGAGTTGGTGGACGGAGCGTATCGCCGACTGGAGGTTCACCGGACAGCGGAGGGGCGGGTCTGGGGTCGCAGCGCCGTATTGGGGCTGGACATCCACTGGGGAGAGCAGCAGGTAGAGTTCGCGGATTCGGCTACCGGGGAACCGCTGCGGCGCATCGCGGAAGAGAGAGCGGCTCGGGAAGCGGCGGAGGCCGCGCTGGAAGCCGAACGCGCGGCTCTGCAAGCCGAGCGGACCGCCCGGCTGGAACTTGAGGCGGAGTTGCACCGCTTGCGCCAATCGCAGTAACAGCTCGGATCTGACGAGATTGCCACGGCCCAAGCGTCTCACAGTGACTTTGGAAAGGCCCGGAACGGCAGTTTGCGCAAATGGTGAGGTGTTGAGCGTTCTGATAGAATGGACGCACCTACGTGGAGACAGAGCGACATGCGCATTGCGGGACTTGGCCTGACCGAACTACTGATTATCCTGCTGGTGGTGCTGCTGATATTCGGCGCCTCCCGGCTGCCGGGCGTGGGCTCCGCGCTGGGCAAGGGAATACGATCGTTCAAGACCTCGGTGACGGGGGAGGACGACAAGCCGACGGCGGATCGAAGCGCCTCGGAAGAGCCGCGCTCGTAGGCACCGCAGGACAGTCAACTGAATTCGCGGGCTCGCCGATGGCGGGCTCGTTTCATTATGCGCTACTCGCTGGCCGGTTCCGCGTTCAGAGCCGAGTGGGCCCGGTTGCGGCGACCGGCCAGGCGGGCCAGGAGGACGCCGACCTCGTAGAGGACAATCAGCGGACCGGCGACGATGGCCTGGTTCAGCGGGTCGATGGTGGGCGTAATCGCGGCCGCGATCACAAAGGCGGCGACGAGCCAAAACCGCCGGAAGCGGGCGAAAGTACGCGCGTTGACCACTCCCAGGACGGCCAGCACGTACATCACCAGGGGCGTTTCAAAGGACAACCCCAGCCAGAACAGCAGGCGGATCATGATGTTGACGAGGTTGCTGATGCGAATGAGTGGGTCCGCAACTTCGCTGCCGAAGCCGATGAGGAAGCTGAGGGCCGGGGGGATCATCACGAAATAGCCGAAGGCCATGCCGGCCACGAAAGCCAACAACGCGGCCGGCAGGAACGAAAAGAGGATTTTGCGCTCCCGGGGCGTCAATCCGGGGGCCACGAAGCGGATCGCGTTGTAGAGGATTATGGGCAGGGCTAAAACAAACCCGCCCAGGAGCGAGACCCGAACGGTGATGCTCAAAAACTCGGTGATCTCGGTGCGGACGGGCTTGAACGCCGGTGCCGCCTCGGTGGGTTCGGCAGGCCGGAATACGCCGAGGTTGAAGTCCTGATAAAAGCGCAGGGGGTTGACGGTGTCTGTGGTCGCGGCGTGCTGGGCCGGCCACAGGAGAACCGCGTAGATCTCCTCGTAGAAGTAGAAGCAGACCGCCGTGCCGACGAGCAGGGCGATGGTGCAGACCAGAGCGCGGGATCGCAGTTCGCGGAAATGCTCCCGCAACGGCATCGACTGGCTCATGGGGCGTGGCCTTACCGCTGGTCTGGAGGTTGGGACGCCGGGCGATTATCAGGGGCGTCGTTCTGGGATGCCAGGTGCGGCGGCTGAGGAACGGGGTCAGTGGGCGGCGACGGCGGGGTCGGCGGCGCGGGGTTTTCCGGGGCGCGTCCACCGCGCTCTTCGACCGAGGCGGCGTCCATGATGTCGGTGAAGGTGCGCCGCGCTTCGCGGGCCATCTTGCCGATGGTGCGGGCGACTTCAACCGTCTTGCCGGGACCCAGGGCGATGAAAGCGACGGCCAGGATTACCAGCAGTTCCAGGGTGCCGATGCCGAAAAAGTTCACGGTGCAGTATCCGACGAGTTCAGTGGGTGGTCGGGCGCAAGGAGCAGGAAACCGTGCATCCCGGCGGAACCGACATGGACGCCGGATCCGGCAGCGGGCATCCCATCTCAGCCAGCGTGTCCACGACCCGACAGGCGGGCAGGCCCATCACGTTGGAGTAGCAGCCTGAAAGCAGCGAGGCGGGTCTGAAGTCCGGATCCTGGATGGCGTAGGCGCCGGCTTTGTCCATGGGGGCGCCGCTGGCGATGGACTCTTCCATCTCGGCGTCGGTGAAGTCGCGCATCCGGACGTCGGCGGCGTTGGCGGCCGTGATGCAGCGGCCGGTGGCAGCGTCGTACACGGTGTAGCCGGTGACTACCTGGTGGGTCGTGCCGCGCAGGCGGCGGAGCATGGATCGCGCCTCTGCGGCATCCGCCGGCTTGGCGATGGACTCGCCATCCAGGACCACCGTGCTGTCGGCGGCGACATAATAGCCGGATGAGGGCGACTCCGCCTCCGCGACGGCCAGGGCTTTCTCCCGCGACAGCCGGCGGACCATCTGCTCAGGGCTCTCGTCGGGTTCCTGGTCTTCGGGTATGGAGGACGGAGCTACGCGGAAGTCGATTCCCAAACCGGACAGCAATTCCCGGCGGCGGGGAGAGGCGGACGCCAGCACTATCCCGGCGGTCGCCGGCTTGGTGACCAACGTCGCCACGCATTCCACGTGGTGCGTTTGGGGGAACATATCCACCGGCTGAACCGACTGGACACGGTAGCCCCGGCTAAGTGTGCGTAAATCCCGCGCCAGGGATTCGGGGTTGCAGGACACGTAGGCGATGCGGTTCGGTCGCAGGGTGAGGAGGGTTTCCAGGACGGTGGGCTGGCATCCGGAGCGAGACGGATCCAGGATCACGGCGTCGGGTGTCACGTCGAGACCGGGGAGGATTTCTTCCACCTTGCCGGTTGCCAACTGAACGTTGGGGTGGCCGGCGGCGTTCTCCATGGCGTCGGCGATAGCCGCGGTGGATTCTTCCACCGCGACGATCCAGCGAGCGTAGGGCGACAGCAGCACGGCGAACGTGCCGACGCCGGCGTAGGCATCGACCACGGTCTCATCGCCGGTCAGTTCCAGCGCGTCCTTGACCAACTCTGCCAGCCGGGCCGCCTGCCACACGTTGACCTGGAAGAAGGACGGGGACGCGACCCGGAATTCCTGGTCGGCGACGGACTCCTGGTAAGTCTTCTGTCCGGTGGGAAACGGGACTTCAGGGTTTTTGAGGGTGGGCTGGACGAGGTAGTCGCCGGTGTCCGGCGAGCTACGGATGGACAGCTGCGAGGTCTCCGCGGCGCGTCCCTGCAATTGGGCCAGGATATCGTTGATACCGTCGTGCATCAGCAGGCAACGGTCGATGCGCACGAAGCGCCGACGTTCCCGATGGGTGAACCCGAGGCTGCCGCTCTCACGCCAGACGTTGAAGCGCGCATGATTCCGGTAATGAAACCGGCGCGGGGAGGGCAGGGCCGGCTCCACCACGGGCGCATGGAAGTTGCCAATTCGCTCCAGGGCGTCCCGGACAATCTTGGTTTTGACGGCCAGTTGCTCCTGGTAGTCAACGTGCTGCCACTGGCATCCGGTGCATTGGCCGAAGTATTCGCAGGGCGGCTCCACTCGCGCCGGGGAGGGGCTGATCACCCGCGTAACCTGGGCAGCGACGTATTTGCGGCGGACGGCCACGATCTCGGCCTCGACCCGCTCTCCGGGTATGCCGCCGAACACGAAAACGTCCGACCCGGCGTGCCGGGCCATGGCCTCGCCGAGCCGGCCCCACGCCTGGAGGTCCAGCTCAAGGACATCGCCGCGCTGGATGGAGGCGGCGTTATTGGAGACTGCGGTCTGCGTCATGGGAAATATACTAACACCTAACGGCGCCGGCAGACTTGGAGCACTCGGGGAGTCGATGGGACTCACCGAGCGTGGCGGCGTTCGTCACGACCGAACCGCGCCCTGTGCAGAGGAGGGAGTAGAGCCGGTGCGTCGGCCACGAGCGCGGAGGGTGCGCGGGCCGGTCAGCCCGCGCAGGTTCGGTTGACCGCCCCACAGGCGGGGTATAATATTGGCAACATCCCGGCCGGCCAACGCGACGGTGATTGCCGCCTGCGGTTACGGCTACAGAGCGATCCAACCTGGAGGAATTAGAATGCCCGAACCTATCGAAGTGAACGGAGAGAACTGGCAAAGCAACGTGATGGACTCGGATCTGCCGGTGATGGTGGACTTCTGGGCGGAATGGTGCGGGCCCTGCAAGATGATCGCTCCGGCCGTGCATGACCTGGCGCTGGAGTACGAAGGGAAGCTGAACGTGGCGAAGCTGGACGTGGACAACGCCCCGGAAATCGCCGCGCAGTACGGCATCCGCAGCATCCCGGCGTTGATTTTCTTCAAGAACGGACAGCCGGTGGACCAGGTGGTGGGCGCGCAGCCCAAGCCGGCCCTGAAGCGGAAGATCGACGCGGTACTGGAGAGCTAAGCGCCGATACGCGGGAGTGGATGGGGCCCGGTGGCTCTTGCGGACTTCAAATCCGTTATGCCTCGTGACGAGCGGGGTAGGTGGGTTCGACTCCCTCGCACTCCCGCCAGCGCGAATCTGCGGCTCTGGTTTCCGCTAACCGCGAACGAAGTCAAAACACACGGCCCCGAGGTGCGCGCCTCGGGGCTGTTTCATTGTCTGCGTCAGGCGGACGGTTCGTGGTCTTCGGGCGGCGCGGGCGGTTCGGCCATTTCACGCTGGAGCTGTTCGCTCCAGTTTTGCAGCCAACGACGGAACTCGTCCAGGGCCGGCGGCGCGATGTAGATCACCTCGATATCGCCGGGGAATTGGACCTGGTGCCTTTCGTTGATGAGCAAGAGGCCGGTCTCGTCTTCGCCCAGCGTGGTGTCGATAGCATCGGCGACAAATTCGTAGCGACGGTGATTGGCTTCGTTGAACCATTCCTGGAGGCGGGCCGCCACGACGGGGCTCAGCAGCGGCTGCATCAGGCAGCGCTGCAAGTCCAGATTTTCGGCCAGAATCTCCATGGATTCGGTGGACTCCAGGGCAGCCCCGGCTTGCACGAGACCGGCGGTTAATTCATGGCTGCCCTGGGCGGTGGCTTCCAGGTAGCCGAGGCCGGCATCGCCACCCTCCGGCAGGTTCTCGTGATAAACGTGGGTGACGCTGCCCAACGCGTTCTGAACGGCCCGGACCTGAACATCCACCTGGTCCCAATAGCGGGCAAGGATTTCGGCGCCTTCGGGTGGCATGGACTCCGCGGGTAAGGCCAATTGGACCAACGGGGCCAGCAGCAGCTTGCGCTTTCCCTGGTAGTTGGCGGTCGCGGGGCGGGTGATTCTGCCGAGTTCCTCCACCATGTTTGATCTCCTTTTCGAGAGGATAATGGCCGCAATATGATACCCAGCCACGGGGCTGAGACCAAGACCGGGCGCGGTAACCGTTCAGACTTGCAGGGAAAGTGTCATTGCGAGCGCAGCGCGGCAATCTCGTTGGTGCATGAGAGACCTTGGGACAGACGTTGCTGCTACGGCGTCGAGATTGCCACGGCGCAAGCGCCTCGCAATGACAACTTCCTGAATTCTGAACTGTTGCCGGCCCATGCTCGCCTTGTCCGATGGGTAGCACTCTGCTAACCTTGCGACGCCGCCGACGAGGTTTTGATTTGAACCAGCCGCAACCCACCAGGGCGTCCCTTTTCGTCACCTGCATCGTCGACCAGCTTTATCCTGAGGTTGGGGTCAGCGTCGTCCGGGTGCTGAGGCGCGCCGGCGTTGACGTTGACTTCCCGGAAGGTCAGACGTGCTGCGGTCAGCCGTTGTACAACTCCGGTTTCACGGCAGAGGCCAGCAAACTGGCGGAGCGCACGCTGGACATCCTGGACGACCGGGACTACGTGGTCGTGCCTTCGGGCTCCTGTGGCGCGATGATGCGGGTGTTCTACCTGGACCTGTTCGCCGACGACCCGGAACTGCTGGCGAGGGCGAAAGATCTCAGTCAGCGCGTCTACGAATTCACGGAGTTTCTGGCGGACGTGGTCGGCTATGAGCCCGCAGCAGGCGAAAGCACGCAAGACCGTACCAAGGTTGCGTATCATCCATCCTGCCACCTGTTGCGCGAGATGGAGGTGACGGAGGCCCCGGTGCGCTTGCTGGACGGCACGCCGGGCGTTGAGCGGGTCGAGTTGCCGGATGCGGAGCAATGCTGCGGGTTCGGGGGCACTTTTGCGGTGAAGTATCCGCACATCTCGGAAGAAATGCTGGCCGACAAGGTTGCGGCGGCGACGAGCAGCGGCGCGGACGCCTTGACCGCGTGCGACATGGGCTGCCTGATGCACATCGGCGGGGCCGTGAGCCGGCAGGGATTGCCCTTCCGGGTGCGGCACATCGCCCAAATCCTGGACACTGAGGCGGGTTAGACATGGCGGAAGTGGTTACGCGAGA
Organism: Dehalococcoidia bacterium; assembly: GCA_034420475.1. Lineage (GTDB taxonomy): Bacteria > Chloroflexota > Dehalococcoidia > Lucifugimonadales > UBA3495 > Bin87. Next base: position 29,269 of record DAOULH010000081.1, on the reverse strand, counting down.
GTTCGTGCCGGCTTCCCGGGCGGCGGTGAAGGACGTGCAACTCCGCCAGGCGCTGCGCCGGGCGGGCACCGGCTTTGACGGAACACGGCGGGAGGCTATCGAAGAGGTTACTCCTGAAGTGTGGGAGCAGTGGCGAGTGCAGGCGCGTCGGATCAAGGAACATACCATCGGGCATCTGGACTACTATCTGGAGATGCTGGAGCGGAACGTGACCGCGGCCGGCGGACGGGTGCATTTCGCCGTTGACGCCGAGCAGGCCAATGCCATCGTGTCCGAGATCGCGCGGGCCAACAACGTGCGGACAGTCACCAAGAGCAAGTCGATGGTATCCGAGGAGCTTGGCCTCAACCACGTGCTGGAGGCCCAGGGGATCGACGTGTTCGAGACCGACCTGGGCGAGTACATCATCCAGTTGGCCGAAGAGACGCCTTCGCACCTGGTAGCGCCGGCGCTGCACAAGACCCGCGGGCAGGTGGCGGCCCTTTTCTCCGAGCACTTGGGTGTGCCGTACTCGGAGGACATCGAGGAGATGGCCCGGATCGCCCGGGTGGTGCTGCGCCAGAAGTTCCTGGACGCCGACATGGGCATCAGCGGAGCAAATTTCCTGGTGGCCGAAACGGGTTCGCTGGTGATAATCACCAACGAAGGCAACGGGCGCTTGTGCACCTCCGCGCCGCGGGTCCACGTGGGCCTGGCCGGCATGGAGAAGATGATCCCGTCGTTGCAGGACCTGGCGGTGTTCCTGAGGCTGCTGCCGCGCTCGGCCACGGGGCAGCGCATCACGTCATACATGAGCATGGTCACCGGGCCGCGTCGAGCCGAGGATGAGGACGGGCCGGAGGAATTTCACCTGGTGATCGTGGACAACGGGCGCAGCCGGCTGTTGGCGGATCCCGCGCTGCGGGAGTCGCTGTACTGCATCCGCTGTGGTGCCTGCCTGAACGTTTGCCCCGTGTATCAGCGGGTGGGCGGCCACGCCTACGGCTGGGTGTATCCCGGGCCGATTGGGTCAATAGTGACCCCGGGGCTGGTGGGAGTGGGACAAGCCAAGGACCTGCCGAACGCATCAACGCTGTGCGGCGCGTGTCGTGACGCCTGCCCGGTGCAGATCAACATTCCCCGGATGCTGCTCCATCTGCGCCACAACATCGCTGAGGGGCCGGAATCATACCGGGGCACGGGGTCCGATACGGAGAGCCTGCTGGCCCGGGGGTTTGCGGCCGTTATGTCCAGTCCCCGGTTGTTGAGCATCGGACGAAAGATCGGCCGGCGGCTGCTGTCGCCCATGGCGAAGGGCGGCGTGTTGGGTCCGACACGACTGCCGCTGGTATCCCGCTGGGCGCGCTCGCGGGACTTGCCAGTTCCCGCACCCAGATCGTTCTCCGAAATCTGGCGGGACGAGCTGGCGGGCAAAGGCCCGGCCAGTCCACGGGACTGACGCATGGGTATCCCTTTCAATCGTGTCAGCGGGTCGCAAAGCGGCTCATTGGGTATCCCGTCGGAACAATTCCGGGAGACCGTGCGCACGGCATTGGGCCGGCAATCCGGCCCGCCTGCCGAACCTTACAGCGCGCTGACAGAAGGGCTGTCCGAAATTGAGGAGCAGGCCCGAGTCGCACGGGAACGCATCGCCCAGGAAAGGCCGGAACTCCTGGACCGATTAGCAGAGACGGCGGGACTGAGAGGGTGGAACGTGCAGCGGTGCGACGGGGCGGAGGAAGCGCTGGATTATGTTACGTCGTTGGTGCGGAGGATGGGGGTCACGGCGGTGGCAAGGTCGGAGCAGGGGGTGTTCGACACGGTTCCGGTGGACGCTGCCATCGCCGGCGCCGGCGGCCTTTGCTGGCCCGCCGTTTACGATGGCCCGTCCAGTCGAATCGAGGTGCGGCAACGGCTGGCGGAATCGGGCATGGGGATCACCGGAGCCGACTACGCCATCGCTGAAACCGGATCGGTGGTCGTGCTGCCCAGGCGTGGCCTGAGCCGCCTGGTGTCAGTGGTGCCGCCGGTGCACGTGGCCATCGTGAGGCCGTCGGACGTGGTCGGCACGCTGGACGACCTGTTCGCGCTGCGGAGGCTGGAGTACACGCGGAACGGCGGCGACATGGGCAGCTACCTGAACTTCATCACCGGCCCCAGCCGGACCGCCGACATCGAACAGACGATAGTGGTAGGCGTGCACGGGCCACGCGAGGTCCACATGGCGCTGCTGAACAAGGAGTAGGGCAATGCCGATGCGAGTAGGGTTCATCCAGTTCCGGCGGCAGATGATGGAACAGCAGTTGTCTGAGATTATGGACGTGCTCCCCACGCTGGGGATCGAGAAAGCGATCCTGATCGGCGACATGGTGAGCGGCGATTACTCGCCGGCCAGCACCATCGACCTGGTGTTCGTTCACGACACCGACCGCCCCTTCGGGCGGCGCGCCGATTTCTTCTCCTACCACATCGGTTCGCAGGTCGGCATGACGGCGCAGGTCTATACGCCGGACGAATTTGAAGAGTTGCAGGACACGCTGCCGGCGCTGTACCAGGCCTGCAAGCAAGGAAGGGTGATTTTTGATGCCTGATTTCGTGGCGGAAGGCGCTCGCTGGTTTCGACAGGCAGAGCAGGACCTTGAGGACGCGGGTTTCAACCGTGGAGGCGGACGCTACAACGTGGCGTGCTTCCTGAGCCAGCAGGCCGCGGAGAAGGCGGTGAAAGCCTATCTGTACCGGCGAGGCGCGGAGGACGTGTGGGGAAACTCGTTGATCGACCTGTGCGAAGACGCCAAGATCTTCGAGATGTTCTTCGACACGATCAAGGCGGACGCGCGCCAGCTGGACAAGTACTACGACATCACCAGGTATCCGGAATACCTTCCCAGCGGCATACCGTCAGAGGCGTTCGATGACGTGGATGCGGAGCGGGCGATGGAACTGGCGGGTATCGTGCTGCAATTCGTGTCCTCGCGCATCAACTGACCCGGCCAAGCACAACCGGGCTGCGCGCTCCTCGCGCCTACCCTATTTCACTGGAACCGTCATTGCGAGCGAAGCGTGGCAATCCCGTTGGGGCCGGGAACGCTACTGCGAGAACGAGATCGCCGCGTCGCTCTGCTCCTTGCGATGACAAAGTGAATGCGCGTGAGATCGCGTGCGGCGGCCGCGCATCCTAGCCGTCGAAGATCTCAGCGAGGCGTTGCTGGCGAAAGGCGAAAATGCGCCTGAGATCACGGCGGACCAGCAGGCGGTCGGCCAGCCACCCGCCGAACATGGCGTACTGCACGTGGTCGCCGACGAGGGTGCCGCCTTCGTGGTGCGTGAAGGTGTGCTCGTGGATCCAGGTTCGATACGGCCCGCTTATCTGCTCGTCGACGAAACGGCGCGGCGGATCCCAGTCCGTGATGCGGCTGCGCCATTTCAAACGCAGACCGTGCAGACGCAGGTGGTAATCGATTTCCGCGCCGGATCGCATGGTGATGGGAGCCGGAGTGACAACTTCAAACCGCAACCAGGATGGCGTCAGCTTTTCCAAGTTGAAGGCGTCAGCGTAGAAATCGAAAACTTCCTCGGGCTGCCGGGGCAGCCAATGCTCGGCAACCAGGGTAAACGCCGACATCAGCGGTCGCGTCCCAGCCCGTAGAGGCGGATGGCCCGCTCGGCGGCCCTTTCCAGCAGTTCCGCGCCGCGGCGGAGGCTGGATTCGAGATCGGCGGGTTCCTCCGCTATGGGCAGGATGGCGTCGATTCCGTGCTCGTACAGGGTCTCGTAGCCCGGGCCAAGGCTCCCCGCCATGAGCACGGTGGGTACGCCGAACCGGCGGGCGCGGCGGGCTATGCCCACGGGGGCCTTGTCGAACGCCGTGGAGCGATCAGCCCGCCCCTCTCCGGTGATGACGAAGTCGGCTCCCGGCGCGTGACGGTCAAAATCGAGCACGTCGCATACCATGTCGATGCCCGAGCGCAATTCGGCGCCGGCGAAGGCGATCAGGCCCGCGCCCAGGCCGCCGGCCGCGCCGGAGCCGGGGGTGTGCAGCACGTCGATGCCGAGGTCAGACCGGACCACGCCGGCATAATTGGCCAAGCAGCCGTCCAATTCGGACACCATTTCGGGGGTGGCCCCCTTCTGCGGGCCGAAAATCGCCGACGCGCCGGTTTCGCCGCACAACGGGTTCGTCACGTCCGTGGCTCCGATGATGGTGATCTCGGACAAAGCGGGGTGCAACGCGGCGACATCCACGTGAACCAGATTCGCCAACGCAGCCCCGCCGGGAAGCAAGTGATCACCGTTCGCGTCCAGGAACCGCGCGCCCAGAGCAGACGCCATGCCGGTTCCGCCGTCGTTGGTGGCGCTGCCGCCCAGACCCACGATAACACGCCGGTAGCCGTCATCCAGGGCCGCGCGCATCAGTTCGCCGGTGCCGTAGGTGGTGGCGCGGCGCGGGTCGCGCCGGTCATCGGGAATCAGGGCCAATCCAGAGGCCAGGGCCATCTCGATGACGGCGGTTTCGCCGTCGCCCATCACTCCCCAACGAGCGACTAGAGGATCACCCAGGGGTCCGGTCACCGTAGCCTCGCGATAGCTGCCGCCGGTGGTGTCGATGAGCGCGGCCAGGGTGCCATCGCCGCCGTCAGCCACGGGGATCAGGATGGTTTCGGCGTCGGGCGCGGCCCGGAGGACGCCCCGCTGAATGGCCAGGGCGGCTTCCCGAGCGCCGATGCTGTGCTTGAATGCCTGGGGGGAGATGACGATGCGAAGAGGCATGGGTGAATTATCTCACGGGTACGCAATTTGTCATCGCGATGAAAGCAGCGGCGTGGCGATCTCGTTCCCGCAGCCGGGTTCCTGGCTGCAACGAGATTGCCGCGCTTCGCTCGCAATGACACTGTCTTCGTAATTTTAAACAGTTGCTCTCCTGGGCCCGAATAGGCATGGGCAACAGGTTATGTTACCATTCGCGGGCGGTCACTGAGGGTGGCCCAACATTGCCCGGAGGGCGTTGGATGCCGACGAAAGATGAGCTGAAGGACCGGGCATTCGCTGAGATCGATTCCCGCGCTGAGGAACTGATCAGCCTGTCAAAGCAGATCCTGGCCAACCCCGAGCCGGGATTCCGGGAGTTCAAAACCGCCGCGCTGGTTGGCGAACAGTTCGCAGCGATGGGCGTGCCCTTCCGGTCCGGTCTGGGCATGACGGGCCTGCGTGGAGAAATCATCGGCGGCAGCGAAGGGCCGAGCATGGCGATCATGGGTGAGCTGGACAGCCTGATCGTAAACGAACACCCGCACGCCGACGCGGATACCGGCGCGGCCCACGCCTGCGGCCATCACTGCCAGATCGCCATGATGCTTGGCGTCACCAGGGCCCTGATGCGTGACGACGTCCTGCCCCACCTGAGCGGGCGCATATTGCCCATGGCCGTGCCGGCCGAGGAATACATCGAGATCGAGTACCGAGACCAGTTGCGCCGGGATGGCAAGATCGAGTTCCTGGGCGGCAAACCGGAGTTCATCAAGCTGGGTGAGTTCGATGACGTGCACCTGGCGATGATGATGCACACCACCAGCGCGCCCAGCGAGAAGCAGCTTTGCCTCACCGGCACCAACAACGGCACCGTCGCCAAGCGGATACAGTTCGTGGGCAAGGGAGCCCACGCCGGCGGCTCCCCGCACCTGGGGATCAACGCGCTGAACGCATCCATGCTGGCGATGTCGGCCATCCACTTCAACCGCGAGACCTTCGTGGACACCGACACGGTTCGCGTGCACCCCATCATCACCAAGGGCGGCGAAGCGGTGAGCGCGGTGCCGGCCGACGTGCGCATGGAAACGTTCGTCCGGGGCAAGACGCTGGACGCCATCATGGACGCCAGCCGCAAGGTTGACCGAGCCTTGCGGGCGGGGGCCATGGCAATGGGCGCGACGGTAAACATCCAGACCATACCCGGGTATTTTCCGATGCTCCAGGACAACCGGATGCAGGCGATATTCCACGCCAACGCGGAAAGGCTGGTTGGCGCCGAGAACATCGGCCGCACGGAGCACCGCACCGGCAGCACCGACATGGGCGACGTGAGCGCCATCATGCCCGTGCTGCATCCTTACGTGGGCGGCGCCACGGGAATCGGCCACGGCGCGGACTACGTGATCCAGGACTACCAGATGGCCGTGGTAACGGGAGCCAAAGCCATGGCATCGACGGTAATCGACCTGATGGCCGACGGGGGCAAAGAGGCCAACCAGGTGGTCGCCAACCACCGGCCCGACATGACCTCGCGGGAATATCTGAAATTCATGCGGAGCCTGGCGGCCGAAGAAACTTACACTGAGGGATAACGGCCGCGGGCCGGTCAGTGGGACGCGACCCCGGAATACCTCGGACACAGTAGCCAAACTTCCCCTACCGGACATGGAATGGATTGCATGGCCACGCGCGAAGAACTGAAGCAGGCGGCATGCGCCGCGATTGACCGGCACAGCGACGACCTGATCGCGGTGTCCAAGGACATCCTGGAACACCCGGAACCGGGATACAGCGAATACCGGACGGCTCGGGTCGTGGCGGAGCAGTTCGCCAAGCTCGGCGTGCAGTTTCGCGCCAACCTGGCGTTGACCGGGCTCAAGGGGAACCTGAAGGGCGGCGCCGGAACCGGCCCGCGCGTGGCAATCATCGGTGAGCTGGACAGCCTGATCGTGGACGGCCATCCCCACGCCGCCGACGCCACCAACGCGGCCCACGCCTGCGGCCACCACTGCCAGATCGGGATGATGCTGGGGGCCGTGATCGGGTTGTCCGCGCCGGAGGTGCTGCCCGAACTGAACGGTGAGATTGTGCCCTTCGCAGTGCCGGCCGAGGAGTTCATCGAGGTTGCCAGACGGCTGGACCTGCGGGAGCAGGGCAAGATCGAGTTCATGGGCGGGAAGCAGGAACTGATCCGGCTGGGCGAGTTCGACGACGTTGACATCGCGATGATGTGCCACACCGCCAGCGACATGGGATCGCACTCCTTTGCCATGGGCGGCACCAGCAACGGACACGTGGTCAAGTACGTGCGGTTCACCGGCCGGGCCGCTCACGCCGGATCGTCGCCGCACCTGGGCATCAACGCGCTGAATGCCGCCAACTTCGCGCTACAGGCGATCAACGCCAACCGGGAACTCTACCGGGAGCCGGACACGGTGCGGATCCACGGGATCATGACGCACGGCGGCCAGGCGGTGAACTCGGTGCCGTCGGACGTGCGGCTGGAATGGCGGGTCAGGTCGGGCACGCCCGAGGCCGTGGTGCGTTACTCGGACATCGTGGACCGGTGTTTCCGGTCGGGCGCGCTGGCCGTGGGGGCGTCGGTGTCGATCACCAACATACCGGGCTACCTGCCCATGCGGCACGACCAGCACCTGCTGGACCTGTTCCGTGTGAACGCGAACGACCTGCTGCAAGAAAACCGCGTTCTGATGATGCCGCCGTCGCGCAACCGGGGCGGGTCAACGGATATGGGCGATCTGAGCCACATAATCCCGGCGATCCACCCGTACACCGCCGGCGCAGAGGGTCCGGGGCACAGCTCGGAGTACCTGATTACGGATTACCAGCAGGCAGTGGTGAATCCGGCGAAGATCATGGCGATGTCGGTGATTGACCTGCTGGCGGACAACGCCGAAGGGGCGAAGCGGGTTACAACCTCGTTCCGTCCGGCGATGTCCAAGGGGTCGTACCTCAACTTCCAGCGCCAGCGCGCGGAAGTGATTGGGTACGACGGCGCGGCGGTATAGTCCGGCGCGCGGTCACAGGCCGGCGGCGCGAGCCGCCACCATAAAGCCGCCGGCGATCAGCGGCACGGTCAGGTTGTCATCCACAGGCAACGGCGCAAATTCCACGGCGGCGGCTACGATGACGGTAATCGCCACGGCCCAGGACCAGACCCCGAACCCGGCGGCCACCAGGATTGCCCAGACGGCCATTGAGGCAGCGATGAAAGCGAGGCTGCCCAGGGGCGACTTGCCCCAAAGCCGCGGCCCGGGACAGCGTGGCCCGACCAACGCGCCCGCCGGATCTCCGACGGCGACGAACATCAAAACCGGCAGCGCCACGTCCATGCCGAAGAAGTAGAACGCGAAGAAGATCGCGATCAACAGGTAGGTGGCCCCGGTTATGTCGGTGGCTTCGGCCGGTTTCAGGACGGACCTGAAAATTCCTATGTAGGCGCGGTTGAAGAAACCGGCGCGCTGGCGGCCGACGTCCACTGCCAGCGAGAGCAGAGCGCCGCCGCCGACCAGGGTCATATAGGCCGGCTCCGGGATGACCAGGGCCAAAAGCGTGGTGCAACTGGCGGCGACCAGGTGAAAAACGCGTCGGCCGATGGGAGGCTGCGTTTGGGGAAAAAGGTCGGGATCGGCCATCTAGCCATCCCTAAGATTTATGGTGAGGAACAGTCCCCATAAGGCAAGAAAAATGGTATCACGAGCAAGTTGAGGTAATACCGCGCGGCTCCGATGATAGCGATATTGCCTTCGGTCTTAGGGTTCCTGGCGTGGGCGGTCGCATATGCGTCGAGTTTGCCTCTTCTCGTCTGCCAATAGGCTAGGCCAAGACACAATAGCAGACCGGCAACCGTTATAAGTTCAAATAGCAATGTGGAGAAGACGTAACGATTGACCAAATTGTTGACGAGTAGCCCAAGCAGGCCAAACAGCAGAACAGTCCACCATTTGGACAGGTCCCACCTGGTCGTCAGTCCAATGGCACTCATCACCGTGAACAGACTGGCGACCACCGCCAAGGGCAACACTATCGCCTCAGTAGTGTAGGTACCCAATATGCAGGACACCGAGACGCCAACTAACACGGTACACGCGCAGTATAAAGGCGTGACAATTGGCGCGGGCAGGCGGCGTATCACAAAAGAAAGCGACAGTACCAGCAGAAGCGCGACGCCACCGATTGCAAGAAATCCGTTCAGCCCGATGACTTCCGGGATGGCCAACTGGCGCGTGAGCCAGGCCGCGACAGCAGTAACCATCAATCCCAGGGCGATCCACCCGTACATAAGCGCGATGGCAGCCGTATAGAGGCGGTCTGAGGCCGCCTCTATACGGTAGGATGAAGGGGTTTCACTGTACACGGCGTCGCACCGATAGCACTGACTCGGCTCTGGTCAGAAATCGATGATGACGGTGTCGCCGGCGCCCCAACGGAAAGAACGGAACTCGGTATCCTTGGGGACTTCGAACACCAGCCACCCGTCCAGGCCGGTTCCGCGGGGCAATTGCTGGGCACGCTGGACCAACTTGACCTGGCCGTCAGGCTGCCGTTCTTCATAAAGAGCATTCCAGAGGAACCGCACGCATTCCGTGGGAGTTTCGGGATTCACCGGCACGTTGCAGCGGTCCGATGGTTTTTCGGGCACTTCTGCATCTTGCGCCAGAGCGCCGACGTTGATTGGGGCGTACTTGCCCTGGAAGAAGTCACGCAACTGGGCTGAATCACGGTCGATGTTGACGATGGCGCTGGTGGCGGTGTGGTTTTCGACCCTGACCCGGAGGAGGATGAGTTCGTTTTCGTCGGACTGCGGCGACAGCTTGTACAGAGGCTCGCCAACCGCGCCCTGGGCGGGAAAGCGGGTCGAGGTCGTCCAGCGCAGCTCATCGGTGCGCTGCAAATCCGCGACGCTGACGTGGAGGATCCGGCCCTTGTAATACCGGCCGATGTTGGGCGACTGTGACGAGCAGGCCAGACTGGCCGCCAGTACCAGCAACGCCAACAGGAAAACCGGCGCCATCCGCCGGAGCAAAACGTGACCGTGGAGCCTAGTCATCGCCGGTTCCTGTCAAGGTAGGCAGTTGGCGCAGGTCGCCGATGAGATCAGTGAGCACGGACAACAGGCGGTCGACCTCGGCGTCGGTGTTGTGCTTGCCGAGGGTGACGCGGAGAGAGCCGCGGGCAGTATCGGCGGTCTGCCCTAGGGCCAGAAGCACGTGGGAAGGCTCCAGCGAGCCGCTGCTGCAAGCGCTGCCGCTGCTGGCGGCGATGCCCTGGAGATCCAATCCCAGCAGGATGGATTCGCCCTCAACGCCATCGAAGGAAAAGTTGACGTTGTTGGGCAGCCGGGCGGTGGGATGTCCGTTGAGGATGGCATCGGGGATGCGATGCTGAACCTCGGCGATGATGCGGTCGCGCAGGGCGGCGCACTGGGCGCCAACCGCGTCGCGCTGGCTGTCGGCCATTTCGAGGGCCACGGACAGCCCGATGATGCCGGCCACATTTTCGGTGCCGGATCGGCGCTCGCGCTCCTGGCCGCCGCCGGTGATCAACGGAAGATAGGGGACGCCCCGGCGCAGAAAGAGCACGCCCACGCCCTTGGGCCCGTAGAATTTGTGACCGGACAGACTCATCATGTCCACGCCCAGGCGGCGCACGTCCAGGTCCAGGAACCCGGCGGCCTGCACCGCGTCGGTGTGCATGACGATGGTGCGGCTGAGAGCCTGGGCGCGGTCCTTGACGGCGGCCGATATTTCGGGGATGGGATTGATGGTGCCGATCTCGTTGTTGGCATACATTATGGAAACGAGAGCGGTTTCCGGGGTGATGGCGTTGGCCACCTGCTGCGGGTCCACGCGGCCGTAGTCGTCGACGGGCAGGTAGGTAACCTCCCAGCCGCGGTTTTCCAGCATCTGGCACGCATGGAGGACAGCGTGGTGCTCGGCGGCCGCGGTGATTACGTGGCGGCCGGTTTCTTCCAGCGCGTAGGCGGCGCCGCGGATGGCCGCGTTATCGGATTCGGTGCCGCCGCTGGTGAAGACGACCTCGCGGTTGCGGCAGTTGAGCACACGGGCGACGCGCTCGCGGGCGGCGTCCAGGGCGTAGCGCGCCTCCTGGCCGACGGTATGAACGCTGGAGGCGTTGCCATAAAGCTGCGTGAAGTAGGGCAGCATCGCCTCCAGGACGCGCTCGTCCATGGGGGTGGTGCCGGCATGGTCGAAGTAGATGTGGTTTTGGGTCGTCATGGCGTGTCGTACTGAATCGAATTTTAGCATAGGGGCCGCCGGTATCCGCCTGCGACCCAAGGCATCATGCGATCAAGACGCCGTCAGGGAAGCCACTTGTACCACAACAAAGCGCCGTAAGCGATAGTCACCAGCAATCCGATTACGATTGATGTGGTCTGCTCCAAGCGTCGGCTGACCGCGTCGCGGAACACCACGCCATATCCCTCGTAGAAGACTGCGCCATCGTGGTCTTGATATTGCTGCTCTTCCAATATGTCGCCGGCCCGGTCGCGGTGCAGATCCCATACGTTGATAATCAGGAATACGATAACGGCGGAGAACAGCACCACCAGCATTTCGACCAGGAAGCCGATCCAGCCCGTTACGCCGGGACGCGAGGCCATACCGAGGAACACGGTAATGCCGCCGAATATGATCAGCGCAAACAACTCACCGAACTCGATGCCCTGTTGCCGGGAATGGGCGATGACGTTGAGCTGGGTTTCGGCCTCGGCGAGTTGGACCTGATCGTCAGGGTCGGGATTGGATGCCTCGGCCCGGTCCAAACAATCCTTCGTATCCTGGTATGCCGCTTTCAGTTGTTCCGGCGTCACCGCCTTGTCAATGCTGATGACGTGCATTCGGGCGGCTTGGTGGATTACGTCGCGGCGGGCCAGCAGGTCAACGTTCTGGAACAGGGTGTAAAGGCGGTTATCCTCTTCCTGGGTCTGTGTAGATAGGCGGGCTACCCGGAAGGAACGCAACAGGGTGAACACAGTGGCGGACAGGCCCAGGGCGCCGAAGTAGGTTTCTCCGGGCCATTGCCATTCGCCGAAGGGCAGGTACTGCAGCACATCGTCCCGCAGATAGACGAACGCGCCGCAGGTCCACAGGGCCAGCAGCAGAGCCTTGAAGCCGAACCTGACCTCCGCCTCAGAGTTAATCAGCAGGTTGACGATGACTATTCCTATGATCCCAATGATGAGATAGTCCAAGTTCTCCGGCTGAGTCTGGGTGAGCAAGAAGAGCCATGCCAAGCTGAATACGGGAGCCGCAAAGGCCAGAGCATTGACGCCCGCGTGGTGGGCAATAAGGTTGGCTTTACGCCAGGCCGCGTTGGCGATGCCGCTGGCTGCGCCGCCCACAACAATCGCGATGAACAACGAGCGGGAATCCATCACCTCGCCGCTGCTGATGCCGACAAAGGTGTTCAAAAGGCCGGAGACGGCGCTGGCGATAAGGAGTGCAACCAAGAGGCCCAAGAAGTCCAGGTCGCCTTGGGCCGGGGGCTCTTCTTGGTCCGCCTCTTCGCCCGGGGTGACCTGCCGGCCCGCATCTGAAATTTCATGCGCCAGGTCGGTTCCCCACCGGAATCCGAAGGCGTTGCAGGCGGTGGCGATTGCGCCCAGCGTGGCGAGGACGACACCAATGATGAGCTCGGCGAGACGACCGGTTTCGACGTTTTGGAAGCCGCCGGCCTGCCCGACAATGATGAAGGCGAAACCCAGCAAGCCAAACGCGATCAATAACAATATTTCAGGGGAGAGCCGGTGGTATCGCTCTTCGTGTTTGTACAATCGGTCGTGGATGATGACAATGAAAATCGGCCAGGTGCCGAACATGATGGCGCTGATGGACACGTCCACAAAGCGAGTCGACCAGGCCAAAAAGGCGAAGTTGAAGTTGGCGGCGATGGAGAGGGCAATCCGGTGATCGATGGCGCGACCAACGACCAGGCGCAGGATATTGGCGTTGAACAGCAGGGAAGGATACCGGTAGGCGATAAAGACCAGACAGCCCAGGACGACACCGGCGCTCATAGCGGCGTTGAACAGGAAGGGCGTTTTTCCGCCCCCGCCCCAGGAGATGATCAGCGGCAGGGCCGAAAAGAGGGCAACGGCCAACAACATATAGGCGTTGGCGAGGCGGTTCCCAATCAGGCGGTCCCTGGCAATATTGGGTATCTGTATCAACGTCCGGGGCGCGTTTCTCATCTACAGCCCTCCCGCTTCAGCTGATCCATTTGTACCAGAGCAGCACCGCGTAGGCAGCTATTATCAGCAAGCCGATCACAACCGACACGCTCTGCTCAAATCGGCGGCTTCTGGGGTCGCGAAAGATTACGCCGTAGCCCTCGGGCCCCTGCTGGGTGGCCAAGACCAGGTTGGCACGGTCCCGATGCAAGTCCCACACATTGACGATGAGGAAGATTATCACCGCCGGGAACAGCGCGCTGAATACCTCGTACAGGAAGGCCGTCCATCCCGAGACCTCAGGCCGGGACAGCAGGGATAACAGCACAGTGCTGCCGCCGAAGATGATGAGGGAAAACAGTTCGCCAAAGTCCACGCCCTGCTGACGGGAGTGGACCATCATGTTGAGCTGGGTCTCGGCGTTGGCCAACAGCCGGCGGTCGGCTAGGGGCAGGTCCACGGCGGCGGCCTGAACGAAGCAGAGTTTGACCCGGGTGTAGGCCCGTCGCAGTTCTTCGACATTCCGGGAGCCGTCGATGGCGCGGATATGCTCGCTGGCCTCGGGAGCGATCAGGCCGCGGCGGGCCAGCAGTTCCAGGTTGCGGTGCAAGGCGAAGATGCGGTTGTCCTCGTCCTGGGTGCGCGGGGCGAGACGGGCAACGCGGAAGGTGAGCAACAGGATGAAGACGGTGGCCGAGAAGCCGAGAGCGCCGAGGTAGGTCTCCCGTGGCCAGAGCCAGCCGCCAAATGGAAGGAACGCCAGGAAATCATCACGGAGGTAGACGAATGCACCGCAGGCCCAGAGGGCCAAGATAAGAGACCTGAAACCGTATCGAACCTCGGCCTCAAAGTTGATGAGCAGATTCGCTATGATAATAGCAGTGGTGCCCATCACCAGATAATCTACGCGAGCAACGTTGACTTGAGAAAATAAAAAAAGCCACAACAAGCTGAAAAGGGGCGTAGTATAACTTAGGGCGTTAATGCCTAATTCTGTTGCAATAAGATTTACTTTGCGCCAAAGAATGTTGGCAATGGACAAGCACGTGAAACCGCCAACAACGGCATAGAAAAATGCTGCATAGGATATAGTTTCAGCTCGAAGACCAACCGCTAACAGCACCACCGGTATGGTGATAAAGTTTCCAATAAGGTTAGCAAGTATAACTCCAAAAAAATTAATTTCCTCACGACCATGATAGTCACTCCTCAACTCGTCTGCCAAATCCACACCCCAACGTAGGCCAAAGGCCGCAAGTGGAGCAAGCGTAACTGCCAGGAACAGGAAAATAGTATCCACAGTCATAAAATTATTCAAAAGTATATTGCCGGTTTGACTGAAAACAACGAAAGAGAAGCCAATAAACCCCAAGCCTGACAGTGTATAAACATAACGACTGGTGGTACTATATCGCTGGTCATTACGGAACAGCAAACTAGTTAATATGATTAACACTATAGGCCAAGTTTCGTAAAAAACCGCTGCAATAGAAGGGTCAATGTTTCTATTTTGGATTGCCAGCGCAAAGAACATATAGTCAAAATATGTCAATGTAGCAAATATCATTGGTAAAGGCGTAAATATTACACGATTACCTATTTGTAGCGGCGATTTCACCATCCTGCGAGCCACAAGAGACCATGTTCTTACGTTGAAGAACAATGTAGGATAAACCGTCATCAAGAGTACCAGATAGCCGACAATTGCTCCTAGTCTCAAACCGGCGCTAAATAAGAAGGGAGCTTCTTGGCCCCCAGCAGCGATGAGTAGCGGAACCACAGAGAACCCGATTACAGAAGCCAGCATATAACTGGCAGCAGCTTGATTGCCCGTTCCGCGTACCACGAAAGACATGCCAGCTGACGCCAGAAAATTACGCAGCCCTGAATTTGTATGTCGTTTCGTCCTCATAGTGCTGGTATTGACTACCGGATTGGATCAGCGGTGAAGACAAAGGAGGTGTTATTGTTTTCAAAAAGTTGAGCAAAGTCTTGATCGACGTTGCGTCTGCTGGGGTCTGCGCTATATTGGGCAGCAAAGCCGCAAGGTTATGGGAGCATGGAGTGATGGCTTTTGCAGAAATCAATGGCTACTGGATGCACTATGAGGCGTTTGGCAACGGATCGGCGCCGGCGCTGATCCTGATACACACCGGTCAGGGCGGCAGCGATGGATGCCAGGTACTCGAGCTTTGCCTGGTCAAGCGCGCCGTGGGAGTTGTTGATCGTGCGCTAACGTTCCCCGCGCAGACGGCGCAACTCGGCTTGCAGTTCCCGCACTCGGGCTTCCGCGGCTTCAGCCCGGGCGGTCTGTGATTGGAAGGTTGGAATGTGCTCTCCGGTAGTGGGATCATGCCAACCCAGATAGCCGCCATCCACCCTCAGGATCAGGTTCAGCGCCGCGCTGTAACCCTGGAACACGTCGGGCCGGATCTCGCGCATCTCTATCGCCTCGAACTTCCCATCCACCAGCCGGTAACCTCGCAGCGTGAACCCGTAGAACCGCCCTTCGCTGTCGAACAGCCAGTATTCAGATACGCCCAGCCGCTCGTAGTAATCCTTCTTCGGCCCCAGATCGTCGTTGGCAGTGCGTTGAGAGGCCACCTCCAGGATGAAGTCCGGCGGCTTGGCCTGCTCGGACACGACGTAGCCGTTGCGGGCTTCGTAGGCTGCGGGGTCAACGTCGAAGGCCACCAGCAGGTCCGGGTAGCGGCAGTCGTTGGGATCGTAGTCCGGTCCGAGGATGACGTAGCGTTCGCCGGTGACCAGGGTGGTGTCGTGGTTGCCCAGGTATTGAGAAAGGTGGTGAGTCTGGCCGGGTTCGTGCAGATGCTTTGCGGAGGTCATATCGTCGGGATGACGCTGCGGGATGTCGGGCAGGCAGAGGGGTTGGGCCGGGGCGGATGCCGCTGGCGGATTGGCGGGTCGTGCTGTGGTCATGCTGAACCTCGACGGACGGGGTCAGGTGCGATCAGGCGAAGGTATCGTACTGGAGCAGATCATACCACTCTTGAAGCGCAGTGGCCTGACAGCAACGGGCATTGCCGCCGGTGAGGCCGTCAATTATATTGAGCGGCACTCGGATCAGCGCGCAGGAGGACGGCACGATGGCTTTTGCAGAGATAAACGGATACCGGATGCACTACCAGGTGTTCGGGGAAGACGCTGCGCCGGCGCTGGCATTGATCCACGGCGGGTTGGGCGGCGGCGATGGGAGCAAGGACACCATCAACCGACAGGCCGGCGCGCTGTCCGAGGGATACCGCTGCGTGTTCTACGACCGGCGGGCGTGCGGCGAGTCCGATACCCCGGCGGACGGGTACGACATGGCCAACTGCGCGCGCGACCTCCGGGAGTTGCTGGGCCATCTCGGCATCGGCAAGGCCCACATCCTGGGATCGTCGGCCGGAGGACCGATTGCGACGCAGTTTGCGCTGGACTATCCGGAACTGACGGACACGCTAATCCTCATCAATACCATGAGTTATTCAGAGGAAGACCAGCGGGAAATCCGTCGGCAGGAATTGCGCCGGTTGAAGGAGCGCATCGCTTCGGTGGGTCGTACTGCGGCCGTGGAGCAGGCGATAGCGGAGCGGTTCCCGCAGATGATGGACGATGATCCGGAGCGGTTCGCGCGGATAGCCGCGGAGAACCTGGCGCGGATTGACGGGATCGCCGCCACGCAGCAGGCATACCTGGACATCGGCGATTCGCTGGAATCGCGGCTGTCCGAGCTCAAAATGCCGACGCTGGTGGTCCACGGGGACGCCGACAGCCGGATTCCGGTGGGATGCGGCCGCAGCCTGGCATCTGGGATCACCGGGGCGGAGCTGCACGTGATCGCCGGAGCGGAGCACGGGTTGATGACCAACGAAGCCGCCGGCGAAACGCAACGGATCATCCTGGGCTTCCTGGGGCGTAAGGCGGCAGAGCGAGAACAGACGGTGAAGGCGCGGTGAACGATTACGAGTGGGACGAGCGGAAGCGGCAGGAGAACGCCGAAAAGCACAAGGTTGACTTCACTGCGATCTACGGATTTGAATGGGATACCGCCGTGCAGCGCTCGAATACTACTCACGGCGAACTGCGTTGGGTAGCTACCGGATATATCGGCGACCGTCTGCACCACGTCGTCTATACTTGGCGCGGCAGCAGAAGGCGCATCATCAGCCTGCGCAAGACCAATCCGCGGGAGGATAGAGATTATGCCCAAGCTTAAGCCGGGCCATATTTGGCCTACACCTGAAGAGGAGGCCGCCATTATGGCCGGCATCGCCGCCGATCCGGATAACCCTGAGTTGGACGAAGAGTTCTGGGCTGAGGCCAAGCCGACCCATGAACTTTACCCGGACGGCATTGACAAGCCACCGTACATCCCGAAAGAATGGCGGGAACGGCTGTCCAGGGAGTACAAACAATACAAAAGGGGGAAAGGTATGCACACCGTTGGGATTGACCATATCGCCATGCCCACCGCCGACGCGGAGCGTCTGATGGCGTTCTACAAGAAGCTGGGATTCGACATCAACGATGAAGAGGAATGGCGGGCCGGCACGGCCAACATCTTCTCCGTTCAGGTCGGAGATTCCAAGATCAACGTGCACCCGGAAGGGTATCTGGCGGACTACCGGGGGCCGACCGCCGTGCCCGGCTGCACGGACATCTGCTTCGTGTGGGACGGCACGGTGGAAGAATGCCAGCAGATGCTGGCCGACGCTGGGGTCGAAGTAATCCGAGGGCCGGGCCCCCGCAAGGGAGCACGAGTGCGGGGAGCCTTGCCGGCAGTGAGCCTGTACGCCCGCGACCCGGACAACAACCTGCTGGAGTGGATGATTTACCAATAACCAGCCGACTGAATCGAAACCCGGGGGCGAATGATTATTCGCCCCTACGCATGGCAAGGCCAGGCGGATCACGGACAGACAGATTTGGGCGGCAACAGGCAGCCGTCTGACGGAAGGAGAGAAATCATGGCGCGAATGCTCGGCAAGCACGCTCTGGCGCAGATGCTGGTGGCAGAGGGGGTCGAGTACATATTCGGCAACCCCGGAACCAGCGAGACGCCGTTCCTGGACGGTCTGCAGGACTTCCCGCAGTTGCAGTACATACAGGCGCTGCAAGAGGGGACGGCAGTAGGCATGGCCGACGGCTACGCCCGGGCCACCGGGAAGCCGGCCTTCGCGAACATTCACATCGCCGGGGGCTTGGCCAACGGGATCAGCAGCCTGTACAACGCCTTCCGGGGCGGCACGCCGCTGGTGCTGACGGCGGGGAACTCGGACACGCGAATGCTGATCAGCGAGCCGGTGCTGTCGGGCGACCTGGTGGAGATGACCGAGCAGTACACCAAGTGGAGCGTCGAAATCCGACACGCCTCGGATATTCCGGTGGCGATCCGGCGGGCGTTCAAGGAGGCGAAGACACCGCCAACGGGGCCGGTGTTCGTGTCCTTCCCGTGGGACACCCTGGACGAAGAGGTCGATTTCGAGCCCGTGGCTTCGTCGGAAGGTTACTTCCGGATCCGGCCTGACGCGGCGGCGGTTGACCGGGCGACGGAGTTGCTGGCCGCAGCGGAGAACCCCGTGATCGTGGTCGGCGACCGGGTGGCGCAGTCGAACGCGGTGGAGCAGGTGGTGCGGGTCGCCGAGCAGACCGGAGCGCGCGTGGTCGCCACGTCGTACTCGGAGGTGAATTTCCCGACCTCGCACCCGCAGTGGGGCGGGATGCTGAACCTGAACAGTCCCGCCACGGCACGGCAGTTCCAGAACGCCGACGTGGTGATGGCGGTGGGCACGGACGTGTTCGCGTCGTTCCTGTACGTGGACGTGCCGTTTCTGAACCCGGACACCAGGCTGATCCACCTGGACAGCAACTACTGGGAAATCGAAAAGAGCTACCCAACAGAAGTTGGGATCATGGCCGACCCGGCCGCGGGCATGGCTGACCTGGCGGCGTCGCTGGAGTCGAACCTGACCGGCGGACAGCGTGAGGCAGCGGCCACACGGGCAGCCACCCTGGCGGCGGCGCGGAAACGTGACGCCGAGCGATACCAGGAGCGGATCGCGGCGACGTGGAACAACTCGCCGATGCCAGTGGAGCGCATGATGCACGAGCTGGCGGATGCGGTGCCGCCGAACACCATCATCGCCGACGAAGCGGTGACCTCGCGGCCGGCAGTGAACCGAGCGTTTGACTTCGAAAAGCCCGGCGACATCTACGGCATCCGAGGCGGCGCGCTGGGCTGGGCGATGCCGGGAGCGCTGGGTGTGAAGCTGGCGCATCCGGACCGACCGGTGCTGGCGGTGGTGGGAGACGGAGCGTCGATGTACACGGTGCAGGCGCTGTGGACCGCCAGCAGGTACAACATCCCGGTGGTGTACGCCATCTGCAACAACCAGGCGTATCGCATCCTCAAGGTGAACATGGAAGTCTACCTGCGGGACATGCTGGACGACCGGGAGCGGGACAGCGACTACGTGGGTATGGACTTCGCGAACCGGCTGGATCTGGCGATGATGGCACAGGCGATGGGCGTCCACGGCGAACGGGTGGACGATCCGGCGGAAATCGGGCCGGCAATCAAGCGGGCTTTCGAGAGCGGGAAGCCGGCGCTGCTGGATATCACCATCAGCGGGGCGCTGTAGCCGACATCGTTCAAATCAGGACAAGATCAGGGCGGGTTCGCGGACCCGCCCTTCAACTTTTGCAGGCGACTGCGATAGCAGAGATCAGGGCTCGGGTTGCTCCGCCATCGCCAAGACTTCGGCCCATTCCTCCGCCGTTACGGGCTGGATGGAGAGCCGTTGGCCGCGCTTGATAACCTGCATGTCGGCCAGGGCGGGGTTGGCCTTGAGCTCGTTGAGACTGACGAAACGGGGCAGGCGCGTTTCGGCCTTGATGTCAACCATCAGCCAGGTTGGGTTAGCCGGATCGGACTTGGGATCGTAGTAGCGGGAGTTGGGGTCCCAAGCGGTGTCGTCGGGGTAGGCCTCACCGACGATGCGCGCGGTGCCAATTACGCCCGGCGGTTTGGCGTTGCTGTGGTAGAAGAGGACATAGTCGCCCACACGCATGTCGTCGCGCATGAAGTTGCGCGCCTGGTAGTTGCGGACACCGTCCCACTCGGCGGTCTGGTCGTCCTCGGCCACAAGGTCGTCGTAGGAGAAAGAAGAAGGTTCGGACTTGAACAGCCAGTAGCGGGGTTCGGGCATTGCGGGCTCCGTTTAACATCGATGGACAGGATGTTCAGGATTTGGTCTATACGGCGTCCGTTCCATGCTCGCCGGTGCGGATCCGGATGGCGTCGCCTACGGGGTAGATGAAAATCTTGCCGTCGCCGGGGGCGCCGGTGATGGCGTTGGTGCGGATGACGTCCACCGCCTTGTCGGTGTCCCCGTCGTTGACCACGACCTCCACCTTTACCTTGGGCAGCATGTCGATGCGGTAGGTTCCGAGACCGCGGGCTGCGGTAACTTCAACGCCGCCCTGGTTGCCCCGGCCGGAAACCTGGCTCACCGTGAGGCCCACGATGCCGGCTTCGCTGAGGGCGTCCTTGACGACGTCGAGACGTTCCGGCCGAAAAATGGCTTCGATTTTATTCATTGGGTTTGCACCTCGCTGGGCTCAATTGTAATCGTTATGTCGCCTTATGCGCATGTGGTTGACCAGTTTACGCCCAGATTCCTGAAAGACGCGCTTCTCTGAGACCCATCAAGCCTGGCCCGCCAAGGGGCGCGACAAAGCGCCGTCTATCGCCGGATCTGGATTCCGGCAGCTTCGCGATCAAAACAACCCGAGATGAGGTCCTCGCGCTCCTGGCGCAGGACGTCTTTTCGGACCCGAAGGCTGGGGGTTCGTGGCAGTTCGTCGCGGATTTCGATGTAACGGGGCACCTTGAAGTAGGCGAGGCGGTCGGCGCACCAGTAGATGACGTCTTCGGGTTGGGGCGACGCGCCGGGTCGCGGCGTGATGTAGGCCTTGACCTCGTCTTCGCCAAGTTCGGAGGGGACCGCGATGATGGCGCAGTCCAGCACATGCTCGTGGCTCTTGATCACGTCCTCCACTTCCTGCGAGGAGATGTTCTCGCCGCGGCGGCGGATGACGTCCTTCTTGCGGTCGACGAAATAGAGGTAGTTGTCGTCGTCGAGCCAACCCAGGTCGCCGGTGAACAGCCAGCCGTCGCGCAGGGAGGCCCCGGTTTCGGCATCGTTGCGCCAGTAGCCGGCCATGGTGGCGGGGTTGCGAATGGTGATCTCGCCGGGCTGACCATTGGCGACAGGATTGCCGCCATCGTCGACGATACGCACCGTGTTTTCGAAGGCGGCGTCGGGATGCTTGCGGGGCTGGCCGGACGAATTGGGACGCCGTTCGCCGCGGATGGCCTCGATGGTGCCGTAGCAGGTCTCGGTCATGCCGAAACCGACGATGATGTCGGTGCCGAAGCGCTGTTCGAACTCGGCGAGAAATTCCGGGGAGAAAGCCGGCGAGCCGTAGAACAGGCGGACGGTGTTGTCGGCGTCGTCAGGCTGCGGATCGTTCTTGGCGAGAACGGGCATCATCATGCCGATGAAGTTGACGACGGTGGCGCGGGCCTCCCGCACCTGGTCCCAGAAACGCGAGGCGCTGAAACGGTCCTGCACAATCAGGGTAGCGCCCGCCGCGAGGGTACCCATGGTGCTGTAGTACTGGGCGTTGGCGTGGAAGTAGGGCAGGCAGGTGAAAAAGCGGTCGTCGGGCGTGGCCTGGGTCCAGAGGGCGAAACCCTGACCGGCGGACACGTACATCTGGTGGGTGACCTGGACGCCCTTGGGATTTCCGGTGGTGCCCGACGTGTACTGGAGCATGGAGATGTCGGTGGGAGCGACCGGGGGAAGCCCGACAATCTCCGGGGACTGGCCCAGCAGGTCGGAGTACCCGACCCATCCGGCCGGCGGGGCATCGTCGCCCACGAAAAGGCGATGCCGGACGCAGGGGGCAATGTCGGCGGCCTGGGTTGCCACATCGAGAAGGCTCTGGTGAGCAACTAGCGCGGAAGCCTCCGCGTTGTTCAGGATGAAGGCCATCTCATCGCGCCGGTAGGCCGTGTTGATGGTGACGGCGATGCCGCCGATCAGCGCTAGACCGAACCAGGTGTACAGGACCTCGGGCACGTTCGGCAGGAACAGACAGACGCGATCACCGTGGCCGATGCCCAAATCGCGGAACATGGTGGCCGCAGAGCGGCAGCGACGATAGAAATCGGAATAGGTGATCTGCTGCCCCGCGATTTCAACGAAAATCTTGTCGGGGTTGGACCTCACCACGACGTCCAGGAATTCGCCGAGGGATTTTTCCCACGATTGGCGATTGGGCAGAGGATCCAGACCGAGGATGCTGCTCATAAGTAAACTCGGGGAGTCTAGCGGCCGCGAACCGGCGGCCGGCGACGGATAGCGTAGGCTCACGCTATCACGCGAGTTGGGGGCGGTCAAGCGACAGAACGGCCAGGGACGCGGGCAGCCTACAATGGACGGGGATACGTCAGGATGTTGCCGGCACTGTGTTCGGCAGCGGTAGATCCCCGATGCGTCAAAGCATGGATGCCGGCGGTTAGATCAGCGACCGTGCTAAAATTGCTCTGCATTCACCGGAACGGGTCTTTTCAAATCGTATGCTAAGGATGCACGAATGCAGATAACCGGCAGAGGCGTTTGGATCGCCTTGACCTCCGCAGTATTCTGGGCGGCATCGTTAGCGGCAATGCTCGCCGGCGGCTACGTGGTGGCCGTGGGAACCCCGTGCCTGTGCGCCGACGTCAACGCCTTCATGCTGGGAGGCGGGCTGGTGATAATCCTCATCAGCGCCGCAATGCTGCTCTGGTCCAGAGAGTTGGCACGTCTGGTCGTTGACAGGCTGACCAGACTGGCTACCCAGCAGAAATAGCCGCTGCCGGAGGCGTCACAAGGACAAGTCGGGAATTGCCCGGTTGCACGGGACTACCCGACTCCCGATCCGACCGCTCCGGTTTACAACTGGCGCAACTTAGGATCCAAGCGGTCCCTCAGCCAGTCTCCAAACACGTTGAACGCGATCACAACCATGGTTATCGCGACGCCGGGGATGATGGAAATCCACCACGCGGTGGCGACTTTCGCCCGGCCGTCAGCGACCATCTGACCCCACGATGGCGTGGGCGGGGGGATACCGGCGCCGAGGAAGCTGAGGGACGCTTCGGTGAGAATTACCAGCCCAACGTGCAACGTCAACATGACCATGAAGGAGTTGAACACGTTGGGCATTATGTGAACGAACATGATCCGGGCGCCGGAGCAACCGTGGACGTGAGCCAGCGCAACAAAGTCATTGTCTTTGAGTCCCAGCACCTCGCCTCGCGTGACCCTCGCGAACCTCGCCCATAGGATGAGGGTCACGGCAAGGACCACTGTCAGCAGTCCTTGCCCCATGGTAACTGCTAACAATAAAGCGAACAGAATTGTCGGGAAGGCAAGAGTGGCGTCCACCGCCCTCATGATAAACGTGTCCGTCTTACCGCCGGCGTAGCCTGACAGCAGGCCCAGGACGCCGCCGATAGCACCACCGGCCAAAAGGGCCGTGAATGCGACGATCAGGCTGACCCTTGCGCCGTAGATCAAGCGGCTGAGGATGTCCCGTCCCAGAATGTCAGTGCCCAACAGATACTTCGAAGTACCCTCAGCCTGCCAGGCCGGCGGCCGAAGCTTGTCGCGCAGGGACTGCTTGGTCGGCGAATGAGGGGCGATCAGCGGCGCGAATATGGCCGCGAAGATCATCAGTGCGATGATGATCACGGGTACCCAGGGCAGCCGCTTGAGTTCATACCGCAGCCGCTCCTGCCGTTCGCCCGATACATCCAGTACCTGCACCCTGGTATCTGCGCGGTCGTTGGCCATATCGCTCCTAGTCGTACCGGATCCTGGGGTTCACGTAAGCGTATGTAATGTCGACCAGCAAATTTACTCCCAGAATGATCACGGCGTCCAACAGGATCACTGCCTGCAGCAGCGGGAAGTCGCGTTGGGCCACAGCATCAATGGTGAGGCGGCCGATGCCCGGCCAGGCAAACACGGTCTCGGTAACGATAGCTCCGGTGACGAATCCGCCAACAAAGACGCCGAAGAGCGTCAACACCGGGATCAGAGCGTTGCGCAGGCAATGCTTCCAGAAAACCTTCCACTCCTGCACGCCCTTGATCCGGGCAAGCTTGACGTATTCGGTGTCCAGCACCTCGAGCATGCTGGACCGGATCAGCCGCATGATCCCGGCGATGGAGAAGGTGCCCAGAGTGAACGCGGGCAGGATGTAGTGAGCGGGCCCGCCCATTCTCCCGGGCGGGAGAATATCCAGCCACACACTGAATATGTAGATGCAGACGATGGCGATCCAGAAATTCGGCGTAGCCACGCCGAATACGGCGATGGCGCCGGCCACCTGGTCGATCCAGGTCCCGCGTTTGACGGCCGCGATAACCCCAAGCGGTATGGCAACACCCACCGCAATCAACATGGACAACGGCAACAACTTCAGGGTGTTGGGCAGCCGCTCGAAGAAGAGCTCAGCCGCCGGCTTCTTATACACGAGGGAGTCGCCGAAGTCACCGCGGACAATGCCGGTCAGGAACACGAAGAGCTGCACGTGGTACGGGCGATCAAGCCCCAGGTTCCGCTCGATGAACTGGCGCTCCTCTTCGGTCGCGTCCTCGGGCACCATGAGGTCCGCTGGATTTCCGGTTGCCCGGGCCAGCGCGAACACGATCAGCGCAACGATGAAGAGCAGGACGATGCCCTGCAGGAGCCGGTTGAGGATGTATTTTTGCAAATCCCCGACCTCAAGGAAGGGTTCGCGCCGGGCGGTTCGGCCAATTCCCGGCGCGAAGGCGACTAAGGGTCAGGAGTGGCGCCGAGGTTCCCGGGCTACGCTCGGAAGATCGTGCTACCCCTGAAACAGGAGGTGACAGGCGATTACTACCAGGGGTTGCCCTCGGCGTGGGGAATGCGATGGAAGACATCGCCCAGTTCCCCGCGACCGTAGATACCCTGCCAGCGTCCCACGGTTTCCGGATTGGACGCGTACAAGCTGACGCCCTGGACAATGGGGACACCGATCCACTGGTCGGCAACCAGTTGGATGATAGCGTTGGTCGCCTCGGCGCGCTTGGCATCGTCACGCTCTGAGATAGCGACCTCGTGGAGCGCGAGATATTCCTCAACCAAGGGCGTCATGTGATTGCGATCGCCAAACGCGTAATGGCCCTGATCCGGATGGAAGGTGGTCGCATATCGAGGCACGGGAAGGGGCCGTCCGGCGTTGCGGAAAATGCTGACCGCGCCGTTGAAGCCCTCGCCCCACTCATCGTGACCAGGCGCTCGTGTCATAGGACTGAACACACCGCCCTCGATGATCTTCAGGTCGGTCTTGATACCAATCTCTTCCCAGAAACCGGTGACCGCCTGGCTCAGATCGTTCATGTACGGGGTGCCCGAGAAGTTCGTACTCCAGAAAGTGACCTCGAAACCGTCGGCGTATCCGGCCTCGGCCAGGAGTGCTTTAGCGCGGTCGGGATCGTAAGCCAGAGCTTCCTCGCTCCACCGCTGCCACCGGGGAACATCAACGTCCACACTGGTGGGGAAGGTTGCGAAGGGCATGGAAGGCCGGCCGAAGCCATTCAGCGTGAAGTCGATGATGTCCTGACGATTGATGGCGAGGGACATGGCCTCGCGGACGCGGATATCGCTGATCGGCAGCGCCTGAGCTTCCTCGAAGTAGAGGCCCCAGAACTGGTAGATGAACATGCCCACGCCTTCGATGACCGTCAGTTGGGCGCCGGCAGCTTGCACCTCAGGAGCGGACTCCGGTACCAGGTCAATGAGGTCGGCTTGGCCGGTGCGAACCATCGCCAACTTGGTGCTTTCTTCAGGGACCAGCAGCAGGCTCAGGTTAGCGTAGTGGGGAATGCCCCGGTGTGATTTGTCAAACGCCTCATACCGGAAGTAGTCGCCAACGGAATGCTCGGCGTAGCTCCACGGACCACTCCCCACAGGATCGGCCCGGAAGGCTTCGTCGCCAACGGACTCGATGTAGTCCTTGGGCATGATCTGACCACCCTGGAATACGGCCCTAGTGAGCAGGCTCCAGAAGTGGGGCTTGGATCCCTCGGTGTGCATCCGCACGGTGAGATCATCAACGACCTCGATCGCTTCCTCGGACGGCTGTCTGAGTTGCCGGTTCAGGCGGTTCCCATCGCCCACCACGCTTTCTTCGTGGAACATGGTGCGTTCGATGCTGAACTTCACGTCGTGGGCGTCAAGGACTTCGCCATTGTGGAACTCCAGGCCCGGCGCGATATTAAAGGTCCAACTGCTCCCATCGGGGTCGATTCCCCATTCCTGGGCCACGCCGGGGCCAACGCCGCCGTACTGGGATTCGTAATTGAACCCAAGGAGGGCGTCATAGATAGGCGCCTGATACTGGGCGTGGCCGGCGCGGGTTTGCAAGATCGGATCAGTGGTTTGGGCGCCAAGGTTCTCCAGGGCGACAGTGAGAGTGCCCTCGGGATCGCCCGTACGGACAACGCCCTCGACTGGCGGCACCGGCGTGGCTACCACCAGGACTTCCCTGGTAACTTCCACCTGCCTCTCGACCTCTACTTGCTTTTCGACCTCAACCTGTTCGGTTACGACCTTTTCAACCTCAACCTGTTCGGTCACGACGCGCGTGACCTCGACAATCTGAGGGTCAGCAGGAGCAGCGGTTCCTCCGCAGGCCAGGACGAGCGCGAGGGACAGGGTTAAGGATCCGAGCAGGGCTGCCTTGAGCGACATTCGATACCTCCGACACTAACGCAGATGGGGTGTTGCGGATATGATACCGGCGCACGATACACCCGCAAAACAATATCGGTCAACTTTATGATCACCGCCCCGGTGGATCGGGATAAATATTTCGTAATCGATTGGCGGTATATTGGCGGTATGCGAATATTGCGTGCAGAGATGCAACCGGTCGGAACGAAATCGACATTCGAACCCAGGGGATGGTTCGAACGTGCTGCCCGTGATCCCGGAAACCAAACCGCCCCGCCGCGCGATCCAGTTCAATTGACAGCCAAATGGGGCGGATTTAGACTGCCTTGCACCCGGACAATGCGGGCGTTTGTCAATCCGGATGACGCCCCAAAAAGCAATGGTTGGATATGGTCGTTTCCGTCGATGAAAAATGCCTGCGGCTGACCGACGAGAGCGGAGAGCGCGGCGTCCTGATGGGAATGCGGTGCCGGAATTGCGGTGTCTGCGTGTTCGGCCCCGCCACGTTCTGCCAATCGTGCACGTCTCCCGACCTGGAAGAGGTGGAACTGTCCGTCAAAGGCACGCTGTACAGTTACACCATAGTGCGGGTGCCGCCATCGGGTTGGCCGGGCCCCGTGCCCTACGTGCTTGGAGAGACGGAGTTGCCGGAAGGTCCCCACGTGCTGGCCGAAGTGATCGATTGCGCGCACGACGAGTTGCGTGTCGGCATGGCGGTGACGCTGGCGATCCAGATTGTGAGCATGGAAGGTATCGAAGGCTCAGAGCGGGCCGTGTACAAATGGCGCGCCGCCTGAGCATCAGTTGACGCATGGGGGAAGCATGACGCAGTTTCGGCCGGGGCGCGACGTAATGGTGGTGGGCGTTGGCTTGCACGCCTTCGGAAGATTTCCCGAGCAGAGCCTGTCGGACCTGGCCCGGGACGCGGTGGTTGACGCGCTGCGGGATTCAGGGGTGCCGTGGTCGGCGATACCGGTGGCCTATTTCGGGCACGTGTACTACCACGGGATGTCGATTGGCGAGACCACGCTGGCGCAGTTGGGGCTGACCGGCGTGCCGATCATCAACGTGGAAAATGCGTGCTCCAGCGGGTCCACGGCGTTCTGGCAGGCGTACTGGGGGATCACGTCGGGCGTGTTCGACATGGCGCTGGCGTTCGGCGCGGAGAAGGTGCCCAGCGGCCCGGTGACGGTGACTGCGGAGAACAGTCCCGCCCGATACATCGGCGGCGACCACATGATGGCGGGCTACGCTCTGCGGATGAAGCGATACATGGAGGAGACCGGGGCGCCGGCGTCGGCGCTGGCACAGGTCTCAGTGAAGGCGCGGCAGGCCGCGTCCATGAACCCCTACGCGCACCGCAAGGAAACCTATTCAGTGGAAGACGTGCTGAACTCGCGTCTGATCGCCGACCCTCTGACGCTGTACCAGTGCTGCCCCACCAGCGAGGGCGGCGCGGCGGCGGTGCTGTGCGCGGCGGACGCGATGGACACCTACGGAGTGGACCGGAGTAGGGCGATACGAGTTGCGGCGGCTGCGCTGACTTCGGGCAACTACAACGGGCGGGGCAGCGACCACTCGGCATTCAGCCCATACCGCACGGAGCCGGCCGCGCTCCAGGCCTACGAGATGGCGGGCATCGGGCCGGAGGACGTCGACATCGCCCAGGTCCATGACGCAGCCACCATCGGCGAACTGCAACAGATTGAAGCGCTGCATCTGACGCCCTTCGGAGAGGCCTGGCGGGCCACGGAGGAAGGCCGGACGGCGCTGGGAGGCGACATTCCGGTGAACACCGACGGTGGCTTGCTGGCAATGGGGCACCCCTTCGGGGCCAGCGGAATCCGCATGGTTCACGAGACGGTGACGCAGCTACGGGGCGAGGCTGGGCCGCGGCAGGTGGAAAACGCTCGGGTCGGCGTGGCGCAGTGTTCCGGGGCCGGGGACGT
The DNA here is from genome assembly GCA_034420475.1 of Dehalococcoidia bacterium. GTDB lineage: Bacteria > Chloroflexota > Dehalococcoidia > Lucifugimonadales > UBA3495 > Bin87. The sequence continues at coordinate 563 of DAOULH010000081.1, read as the reverse complement.
AACGACGGTGCACATCCTGACACGATAGCGGCGGGACCGAGATTGCCGCGCTTCGCTCGCAATGACAGGGTCTTATGCCCCGACGTGTAGTAGGAACGGTAGGTTGGATGCATCATGGCCAACTTCATGATCATGGCGGCGATGCGCGGGCGGTTCATGTCGGAACAGGGGAACCTGTACGACAATTTCCAGATGCTGGGATACATGGAAGGAGCTTCGCCCTTCGACGCGGTGGCGGCGTTTTTCGACCAGCCCAAGTTTCCCATCGTATGGGCGGACGTGGAGTACATGTGGGCGGAACGGCTGGCGGACGACCCGGCGAACGGGCACCACGGGGAATACGAGAAGGTCTACATCGCGTCACTGCGGGAGCGGTGGGAAGGCAGTTCGCGGAACTAGGTTTTACATCTATGAACAGGATAAACAGGATTTAGCTTTGACCGATTCGGGTTAGCCCGAATCCACCGAAGGGATACTGCAGCAGTGGTCAGATGAGGGATTAGGGGTCAGGGAACGTGCTGGCGGTGGCCTGATGTCGGTGAGATGGACGATGCGGAGTGTAG
>DAOULH010000080.1:0-16944 GCA_034420475.1 Dehalococcoidia bacterium | reverse complement strand
AACACGACCTCCCGCTTCCGCGTAATACTGTGCCAATCCACCGCAACGCAATGAACTTACCGAAAGATTAGCGGCCTGATTATGGATCAGCAAGCCATTTTGTTAGGGGTTCTAAGTTGGATATGAGGCTGGCGCTATGCAGACAACGTTGAACATTGACGAAGCCATCGTGGAACGGCTGCACGCGGAGGCGAAGCGCCGGGGCACCACGGCGTCCGCGCTGGCGGAGGCCGGCATTCTCCACATCCTGAACCGGGTTCCAGAGGCAACTCCGGGAAAAATCTCCGCCGAATCTCTCCCGAAACTGCCAACCTGGCGGTTCGGCGAGATGCTGGTTGATATATCCAACCGTGAGGAACTCTACCGCGTAATGGATGTCTACGACGGGCAACCGCCCCCGCAAACGGCTGAAGAGCTGATAGCACGACTACCCACATGGAACAGCGGCGGTGAGCTGATTGACATCACCGATAAAGAGGAACTCTACAGGGTGATGGACGAGGACGATGGTTTTCGATACTAATATCCTGGTGTATACCGCCAGGGAGGATGCGGAATTTCATAATCCCTGCCAAAGGCGGATTGCAGAAGCCGGAACAGGTTCAATGGATGTTTTCCTTACTCTGAACGTTTGCTACGAGTTTCTGCGGGTGATCACACACAGGAGGATATATCCCCAGCCATGGAGTTTGCAGGAAGGTTATCGCTTTCTGGCAACGTTGTTGTCGGCACCCAGGTTTGGACTGCTCTTACCCACGCCCAATCACCTGTACACTCTCGATCAACTTGCCGACGAGTTTCCAAACATTCATGGCAACCGGGTTCATGATTTGCACACCGCGGTTTTGATGCGGGAACACGGCATCACCCAAATCTGCACCCTGGACGGTGACTTCCGACGTTTCCCATTCATCGAAGTCGTCGATCCGCGACAGTAGCATGGAGCTGTTATGAGCGATTTGAACAACGATGAGATCCAGGCTTTGGCCAAGGCGGTGGGGCTCACGCTGAGCGAGCCGGAGCTGAGCCAGGTCACGCACAGCCTGAACGCGATGCTGGAGGAGATGGCCGCTATCAACCCGCCGGGGTTCAACCTGGAGGAGTATTTGGCCGTGACCCATCCGGCCGACATGGAGGTGGCAGAATGACGCCATCCGAAATACCGTTCCTGCCCGCATCCGAGCTGGCCGCCGCGATCCGCGCCGGCGAGGTGTCCGCGCTGGATGCAACGGACGCTTACCTGGCGCGCATCGACGCCGTGGGCGACAAGCTGAACGCCTACATCACGGTGTGCGCCGACGAGGCTCGCGCCGACGCCAAACGGCTGGATGAGGAGGCTGCCGCCGGCAACTTCCGGGGGCCGCTGCACGGCGTCCCGGTAGGCGTGAAGGACCAGATCTACGCGGCCGGAATACGCAACAGCGACGGGTCCAAGATACGCGCCGACTTCGTGCCGGACACGGACGCGACGGTGGTGGCCAAGCTCAAGGACGCCGGCGCGGTGATCATCGGCAAGACCAACATGAGCGAGTTCGCCATGGGTGACCCGATCAGCAGCTGGTTCGGGCCGGCGCGGAACCCGTGGGACACCAACCGGAACCCGGGCACGTCCAGCACCGGCAGCGGGTCCGCAACGGCGGGGTTCCTGTGCGCCACGTCGCTGGGCGAGGACACGGGCGGCTCGATACGCGGGCCGGCGGCCAATTCGGGCCTGGTGGGCATCCGGCCCACGTGGGGGCGGGTGAGCCGCGCGGGGGTTGACGGCGCAAGCTGGTCGACGGACACCATCGGGCCCATTTCGCGCACGGTAACGGACTGCGCGCTGACGCTGGGCGTCATCGCCGGCCACGATCCCAAGGACCGCTACAGCCGGACCGAGCCGGTGCCCGACTACCTGGACGGGCTGGATTCCGGCGTGCGGGGGCTGCGCATCGGCGTGGTGCAGGAGCTGATGGGTGGGCACGGCCTGTCTCTCAACGAACAGAGTCGGGAGGCCGCCGCGGCCGGCGCCGAGGTGTTCGGAGAACTGGGGGCGGAGGTGGTGCCGGTGAGCCTGCCCATGGCTCCCGTGACCGGCCCCATCGTGCGGACCATCACCAGCACCGAGCGGGTCAGCCTCAATCCCGAGTGGCTGCGGGAACGGTTCGAGGACTACCATCCCAACACGCGGGTGGCGTTCGCGGTGGGCAACCTGATACCGGGGCAGGTGTATTACAAGGCGCTGAAACTTCGGGCGTTGGTGCGCCGCCAGGTGATCGAGGCGTTCCGCGGCGTTGACCTGCTGATCCAGCCCACGTCCAGCGGACCGGCGGGTCTGCTGGCGGACGAGCCGGCGATGATCGACAACAAGGAGATGGCGGCCGCCGCATTGAGGGATGGCAGCTTCCGGGGACTGTACAGCCTGAGCGGATGTCCGGCGCTGAGCATCCCGTGCGGGTTCACCAGCGACGGCGAGGGGGCGCTGCCGCTGGCCTTGCAGATCGCCGGGCCGCACCTGGGCGAGGCGAATATATTTCGGGCTGCTTACGCCTACGAGCAGGCCACGCCGTGGCACGAGAGGCGGCCGCCGGAATTGTAGAGGCGTCCGCTTATCGGCTTCCGGGAACTCCTGGAATGCCGGATCAGAGGTTCCGGGCATCCGATGGATGCGGTGGTGTATGCTCGGCCGAGCATACACGGTGTTCGGTATGAGCAACCATCAGATGGCATATAAATCTTTGGTCACGGCGCTGGCCATCGTCGCGGCATTGGCTGCCCTGCTGGCTAGCGCCGCCTGCGCCGGGTCAGCGGGGCCGGCGGATCAGACGGGCCAGGGCGTGTCTGACGACCGTGCCCTTTTCGGGCAGTCTGCGGCCTTCAGCGGGCCCGCCCAGGACTTGGGCAGCGACATGCGCCTTGGGATACAGGCCGCATTCCACGAAGCGAACGAGTCCGGAGGTGTACACGGGCGCCGCCTGGAGCTGGAGTCGCTGGATGACGGGTACGAGTCGGACGCCGCATTCTCCAACACGCAGCAACTGCTGTACGAGCGTAAGGTGTTCGCGCTGATCGGAGCGGTGGGCACACCGACCTCGCGGGCCGCTTTCCTGTCAGCCAACTCCGCCGGCGCTCCTTTCATCGCGCCTTTCACCGGCGCGGAATTTCTGCGTGACCCGGGTTTGGACAACGTCCTGAACCTGCGGGCGTCCTACTACCAGGAGACCGAGGAGATGGTGGAGCGTCTTACCGAGGATCTGGGGCTCACGCGGATCGCGGTGTTCTACCAGAACGACTCCTTCGGGCAGGCGGGGCTCGCGGGCACGATCCAGGCCCTGCAGCGCAGAGGTCTCGAACCGGTGGGGTCGGGATACTACGAACGCAACACCGGCGCGACGACCGCTGCGGTGTTTCACATCGTGGATGCGGATCCGGAGGCGGTCATCATGGTCGGCGCCTACGCGCCGGTGGCGAAAACGATCCAGGCCGTCCGCGAACAAATCGATCCGGTGTTCATGGCCATCTCCTTTGTGGGCAGCAAGGCTTTGGCGGGGGAATTGGGACCCGACGGCGCCGGAATTTACGTGACGCAGGTGGTCCCTTCCCCGGACGATGCCAGCATGGCCGTGGTCGCCAAATACCAGGCGGCCTTGGCGGACTACGACCCGGAGGCGACGCCGAGCTTCGTGTCGCTGGAGGGTTACCTGGCCGGGCGGCTGGCGATTGCGGGGGTGGATGCGTGTGGATCCGACCTGACGCGCGATTGCTTCCTCAATGCCATCCGGAACCAGCAGAGCGTAGATATCGACGGATTTCCTCTGCAATATGGGCCGGACGATAACCAGGGGTCCGACGGGGTGTTCATCACCGTGCTGGGAGAGGACGGCCAGTATCGCCAGGTGGACAGGCTCGTGGGCGGGCGCTGAGCCGGCACTGTGGACGGGCATCGAGCGCGTTGCCACCCGGTCCGGGGCCGGGCAAATTTGTATGGACAAACGGGATAGACAGGGATGTGATGCTGTCCAGACACTTCGACGAGGGCGCGACAATAGCGCGTCCGGCCAGGACTGTGGTCCGACGCCTGGCGTCCACGGGACTGGCATTCCTGCTGCTGGTCACATGCCTGGGCATCGCGTGTCAAACTGAACGTCAGGCAGACGCCCCGGCAGAAGGCGACGGCGCGCCAACAGTCGGAGCGACGGCGGTGACAGGCTCCGGGGGCAACGGCGATCCCGGCGTATTCCATGACGAGGTTATATTTGGCCAGTCCGCCGCTTTCACCGGGGCGGCGCGGTTCCTGGGCACGGGAATGCTCCTGGGCATCGAGGCGGCGTTTCACGAGGTCAACCAGTCCGGCGCGGCGTGCATGGGCGCCACCTGGCGCTGGAAACGCTGGATGACGCTTACGAGCCGAACTATGCGTCGGCCAACACCAAGCTGCTGATCGAAAACCGCAAGGTGTTCGCGCTGATCGGCGCGGTGGGGACGCCCACCTCGCGGGTGACGGCGCCGTTGGCTCACGAGGCCGGCGTGCCGTTCATCGCTCCGTTCACCGGCGCCGAGTTCCTGCGGGATCCGGAACTGGACAACGTGTTCAACCTCCGCGCCTCGTACTACCAGGAAACGGAGGAGATGGTGGAGCGGCTCACGGAAGACCTGGGAGTGACACGGGTCGGGGTGCTGTACCAGAACGATTCCTACGGGCAGAACGGGCTGGATGGGACGACGCTCGCCCTGGAGCGCCGCGGCCTGAAGCCGGTAGCGTCGGGGCATTACGAGCGCAACACCAGGGCCGTGAAGTCTGCGGTGACCGGCATCATGGCGGCAGAACCGGAGGCGCTCATCATGGTCGGTTCCTACGCGCCGGTGGCGCGGACGGTTGAACTGGCGCGGCGAGAGGCGGACCCGGTACTCATGGCGGTCTCGTTCGTGGGCAGCCGCGCGCTGGCAGACGCCCTGGGCGCCGAGGGCGAGGGGGTATATGTCACCCAAGTTGTGCCCCATCCCGACGACGGCGGCAATCCCGTGGTCGCCAGGTATCACGCCGCGCTGTCCGACTACGATGCCCGGGCGGAGCCTGGCTTCGTGTCTTTGGAGGGCTACCTGGCGGGACGCTTGGCCATCGCCGGCCTTGAGGCCTGCGGCCGGGATCTGAGCCGGGACTGCTTCATCAAGGCCCTGCACACGCCGGAGCCCATTGACATCGACGGCATGAGGCTCAAGTTCGGGCCGCGGGACAACCAGGGCTCGGACGAGGTGTTCCTGACGGTGATGGGGGCGGACCGGGAATACCGGCAGGTGGAGAGGGTGGCAGACGGGCAGTGACGTCCTATTCCGAAAACCCTGCCTCGCCACGCGAGAAACCGTTGTGGTTAAATGCCAGAGCGTCAGTCGTAGCACCCGCAAGGTACTCCGCCCGACGCCGGTTTGACGGTACGATGCCGTTAGGAAATTGTCAATCGGCCCGGGGCAGGGTTCGCCAGTGCAGGGGGTGTGATACCCTAAGAACCCCAGTGAGCGGAGGTGCAAAACATGAGCGCCCAATCTGTCAGCATTGACTTCACAGTCGTGGTGTCTTTCGAGAAGAGAGACGACCGCTACATAGCGTGCGCTGACCAATTTGGCATGATCGCATTCGGCAAGACGAAAACCGAGGCGGAAAAACACATCAGCGAGGGTATTGAGTTGCTGAACTCGCATTTCCGGGAACGTGAGAATTGGCAGGAAGAGGTCATACGATACCTGGAGGCCCGTGGGGTCGAGTATCAAATCCGTACTGAAGATGATGATGCGCTCGAAACGGTGGAAATACCCATGCGCTTTGGAGTAACCGTTTGATACCGGAATTCGTGTCCCCGGAAACAGCCGCCAGGGGATTGCAAGCATTGGGGTGGAGGGTTATGAAGGACGAGGGGCAGTGGGTTTTTTACATCAACCCAACATATCCCGACGACCCAGCATCCCCTTTATTCCTCTCCTTTCACGATGGCGACATACCGAAGGTCTATTTCATACAAGCCCTCCGCAATGCTGGGATCGAGCCTCACGAGTTCGCAGCGGCGCTGTCATAAACTACACGGTGAAACTGAAGGCGCGGGCGTTGCAGAAGGGCAGGGGACATCCCCGTCTTTTCGTTGGTGGGAGAGCACACGATTTTCAGTGGTTCAGGGGCATGACGCCATAAGCCTCGCCCCCGATCTATCTGATGGCGCAAGGCGACACGCAGCACTGTCGGTCCTTCGACCAAGCAGAGAGTAATTACCCTCCGTAAACGGTCTTGCCGCCGACGATGGTGCGCTCCACGGGGATGTCCTTGATGCCGAAGGGGTCGATGGCGGTGGGGTCCTGGCCGAGGACTACCAGGTCGGCCAGTTTGCCCGCCTGGATGCTGCCCTTGAGGTTTTCCTCGAAGCCAGCGTAGGCGCCGTTCTGCGTGTAGATGCGCAGGGCGTCCTCAACGGAGATGCGCTGGTTGGTTCCCCACTCGCGGCCCTCGCTGTCGGTGCGGGTGACGCAACTCTGGATGCCCATCAGCGGCTCAAAGGGACCGGGCGGGTAGTCGGTGGCGCCGGTGGACATAACGCCGTAGTCCATGAACGAGCGCTGGGCAAACATCCACCGGAGGCGCTCTTCGCCGTAGAACTGCATCTTCTCGCCGTGGTAGTACACGTAGGTGCAGAAGGGCGTCGCCACTGCGCCCAGGTTGTGTATGCGAGTGAGCAGGTCGGGATTGACCAGCGTGCAGTGCTCGATGCGGTGGCGAGGGTCGGGCCGAGGGTATGCTTTCTGGGCGGCCTCGTAAGCCTGGAGCACCAGGTCGATGGTGGAGTCGCCGTTGGCGTGGATGCAGACCTGGAAGCCGGCGGCGTGCATCTCCATGACGTTTGCGGCGATCTCATCGCCGGTCATGGTGAGGATGCCGTGGTCGCAGCAGCTGCCGACGTAGGGCTCGGAGAGGTAGGCGGTGCGAGAGGCTATCGCGCCGTCGGCGACCATCTTGATGCCGCCGATGCGGAGGCGGTCGTCGCCCATGCCAGCCATGATGCCGGCCTCGCGCAAGGCGGGGAAGTAGCGGCGCCACATCAGAGCGTAGACCCGCAGGGTCAGGTCGCCGTTGTCCCGGCCCTCCTGGTAGGTGCGCAGTTCGTAGTCGGTGACGCGGGCGTCGTGGACGCTGGTCAAGCCGGCCCGGTTGAGCATCTCGCAGATGACGCGCAGGCCCTCGCGGCGGGTGTCCTCGGACTCAACGGGGAGTTGGTTTTCGCGCAGGTCGTCGGCGGCGCGCTCGTAGATCACGCCGTCCAGGCGGCCGGTGTCAGCGTAGCGACCCAGGCGGCCACCTGGAGGGTCTTCAGTCTCGTCGTTGAACCCCGCCCGTTCCAGGGCCAGGGAGTTGCCGAAGTACACGTGGCCGGCCCGGTGGGACACCAGGATGGGGTGTTCGGCGCTGACGGCGTCCAGGTCTTCGCGGCGCAGGAAGCGGTTTTCGGCGGTCTTGGTGTCGTCGAACTTGAAGCCCTGGACCCACTGGCCGGGCGGTGTGACCGCGACGCGCTCGCGCAAGGCGTCCTGGATGTCGCCGATGGTGGGCAGAGAGCAGTCGGCGGCCATGACGTGGCGGGTGCCGCTGCTGAGCACGTGGATGTGGGCGTCGATAAAGCCGGGGAGCACGGTCTTGCCGGGCAGTTCGACGATTTTGGTGCTGGGGCCAATGAGCGTTTCCAGATCGGAGTCGCTGCCCACGCCGATGAAGCGGCCGTCGCGCATGGCAACCGCGGTGGCGCGAGGTCGGTTGGGGTCGATGGTGATGACGTTGGCGCGACGGATGACGGTGTCGGCGTGGTAGGCAGGCATGGGGAACTCCTACAAGAGTGCGAGTGCCAAAAGCAGTGTTGCGGCGGCTATTGTTATCACAACAAGACCAAACAATCCACATCCTCCCCGCCGGCGCTGTGCATACTGCGGTTCTTCGTACCACCCATCATTGAAGGGGACCGGCGCCAATCCGGTGATTTCGCGGAACCGCTCGGCCTGCTGATCGCGCAACGATTTCATCGCGGCTTCAAACCGGGCGGCATCGCGCCGGGAACGGAAAGGGCGCGAGCGCCAGAGGAGTTCGGGTTCACCGCCGGCAGTGGACTCAACCTCGCCGGCCCGGTGAGCGCCGAGCCGCGCCCCTACGTTGGCGGTGTGCCCGACATAGTGCCCGTACCGCGTGCCGAGAACATACACGTAGAACTCGGTTCGACCCAGCTCAGCGTCGCGGGCTTCCTGTCCCGCCAGGCGCTCCGGATCGTGCCAGGAACTCCGGCGACGGCGCAAGTTGCAGTTGTAACAGCGGGTGTAGTTACCCCGGATGCGCCTCCCGCAGTCGACGCACGCCTTGAACCGCGCCATAATCAGCCTGCGTTTTTCCCTCTACACATTTTTGGATAATCTGGCAACTATCGTTTCCAGCGTTGGGACGATACCCGGCAAAGTTACGGTCACGGTATGCCACAGCCTATTCCGGTCCATTGGGTCGGTGTCGTGAGCGATCCGGTTTCTGAAGTCTGACAGCGCATCTCGCTCATGCTGTAGCCGGCCGTTCCAGAATTGACGGTTGCGACGAGTTGTTTCAGCGGCGGTTCCTACGTTTTGAACTAAATGGGCCAAAGCCAGCTCAAAAATCCGGCCGTTGTCCAAGTCGGCGCGCTTCCGGTTCTGTGCCAATCCGGCGGCCTCTTGAGCATAGAGCAGCATTGTCCGGGCGTAATCCTCGGGATCAATCAACCTGGGCATAGATAACCTCAGCCCGTTCCAACTCCGGCTGCCGACGGTCTTCCCAGATCTGTTCGGGTGTTATCAGCGACACGTTGCAGCCGGCGATGTCTGAAACCAGTTGCTCCAACAAATGTATTTCGGCGCTCCGAGCAGCATCGGAATCGAAGCGAACGATTGCGGTTCTTTCAGATCCCGGCGGCATCCAGCCGCGTTGTGGCTCGGCTTGCCAGGCCAGCCAGACGATGCCGTGGCTTTCGCAGAGTTGCACCAGGGCGCTGGCCTCGTTCATGGACGCTTGCCAGTGAACTTGCCCGGTATCGGCAAAGTGGTCCAGCATCTTGGTAACGGCATGGAAGGTAACGTATCCCGGTTCGCCGGTGTTGGCGCGCCAGTTGGCATGAAGATGCTCCGGCCGGAACATTTCCGGCGCAGATTCGGCGTTAACTCCAATCCATTCCAGGGGGCCTTGCCCGACGGGAAATCTCATTGAGAGGTCCGCATCCGTCCTGGCAGGCTCGGAATCAACCTGATGGATAAAGTCCCAGGCGGCATCGGGCAGGCTGTCATGCAGGTACGCAGCAAATAAAGCCATGTACAGATCTATCAGAGGTGGGCAAGCGCTGTCCGGGTCGTTGATGCGCTCCATATAATTTTTGAGCAGCCAAATCCGTTCTGCCCTGATATTTTCGTCCATGACCGGCACTCCTCACTTGGCGGTGTAGCCGCCGTCGATGACCAGTTCGCTGCCGGTCATGAAGGACGATTCGTCGGAGGCCAGGAACAGCGCGCCGTAGGAGATGTCCTCGGTGGTACCGACGCGGCCGAGGGGGATGTTGTCGATGCGGGCCTGGATTTCCTCTTCTGTCTGGTCGCCCATGCCCTCGCGGCGCATGTCGGTGTCCACGCTGCCCGGGTGGATGGAGTTGGCGCGGATGTTCTCGGAGGCGTACTGGATGGCTGTGGACTTGGTGAACAGGCGGACGGCGCCCTTGGTGGCGATGTAGGCCGGCGGGCCAATGGAAACCAGGCCGCTGATGGAGGAGATGTTGATGATGCTGCCGCCGCCGGCGCGACGCATGGCGGGTATGACGGCCTTCGTGCCCAGGAACACGCCCTTGGCGTTGATCTCCATGATGTTGTCCCAGTCGTCGGACGTGGTCTCCTCGATGTCCTTGCGGAGAACGATGGCGGCGTTGTTGACGAGGACGTCCACCTTGCCGAACTGCTGCTCGGCGGTTGCGATGGCCCGCTGCCAGTCGTCCTCGCTGGTCACGTCGAGGTGGAGGTAGATGGCTTCGCCGCCCAGCTCGCGGATTTCCGCCTCCACCTGCATACCCAACTCATCGCGAATGTCGCCGATAACGACGCGGGCGCCCTCCTGGGCGAACATCCTGGCCTCGGTGGCGCCCTGACCGCGGGCGCCGCCGGTGATGATAGCAACCTTGCCTTCGAGCCTCATGGTGTAGCCTCCTGATTGAGATGATCGATCACAGCCAGCAATCGGTCATCTCGCTGGTACAAAATCCGGAAACGTGCCGATAAGCCGACGCAAAGGCCAGAAATGACTCCCAGAGTCAGCATTACAGCAATCCTGGAAAATCTGATTGGGTCGTTCGGATCGTTGGTTTCAGCACTGTTCAGTTCATCTACGGCCGCGCTAACCTGTTCTGGAGGCAGACCAAACACCTGATCTACAGCAAAAGTGAAGGTTAGTGTGGCGACTGCCAAACTGATCCCCAGCCAAAATCGGCACCAGCCCAAGTTACGGTCGTACGACCGTTGCGCCCGTGAGGTTTCAGCCGGGGTCATCGTTGCGGAATGAGAGTATGAAGAAAGTGAACCCGGCCACGACAGCTATGACCAAGAAAGACACCCCGTAAATCATCAACGCGACCACGGCGTCACCTGCATCGGATCTGTACACTGCATTGGCAAGTTCGGTCCAGCCCCACGTGCCCAAGACCAGAATTGCTGCCAATCCCATAAAAAGAATGCCGATTCGTGTCGCGCTCATCATCGACCTCCCACCACCTGGTCGGAATCAAATCACTAGATATGGTGACATCATACGGCAGCGGGACAACTCACGCCAATTCTGTGACCGCCCGCTCGGCGAACTCCGGGCGCACGATGGCCTCGTAGGGATGGGGCTCGCGGACGAGGCCGCCGGAGATGAGGGCATCGCGCATCCGGTCGAAGCCGTGGCGGGTGATGGTGGGATCGGTGGCCCACACGCCGGCGTCCTGGTAGCGCTGGACGCCTTCGGCGAGGGTGTCGCGGTCGTACTCGGGGAACACCGGAGCGATGCGGTCGGCGACGGCTTCGGCGGGGCTTTCGGCGACCCAGCGTTGGGCGCGGGCGTAGCCGTTGACGAAGCGCTGCGCGGTCTCGGGGTTTTCCGCCAGCCAGGCCGGCGTGACCGCGAAGCTGCTGTAGCAGACGAAGCCGCTCTCGTTGCCCAGGGTGGCCGCGATGTGGCCGGAGCCCTCCCGCACCAACTGGACGGCGAAGGGGTTGGGAACCTGGAGGTAATCGGCGTCGCCGTTGCGGAAGCGGCCGAGCATCTCCTCGGCGGACAGGCCGCCCATCAGGTTCACGCTGGCCGGGTCCACGCCGTGCCAGCGCATGGCGGCCTGGAGGGTAGTGTAGGGAACTGGGGTGAAGCCGACCGGGATGAGAGTGGAACCGGCCAACTCCGCCCAGCGCCAGCCGTCGGTGGGTTGCTTGGACAGCAGGAAGAAGCCGTCGCGCTGGTTGATCTCGGCGATGTGCAGCGGTGGGTCGGCGCTGCCGGCGTCGAGGTCCATGAAACTGCGGCTGATGCCGCTCTGGGTGATGTCGATATCGCCGGCCTTGAGGAGGTCGGTGCTGGTCTGGCCCACCGGTATGTGAGCGAAATCGACATCGAGACCTTGTTCTTCCAGGAAGCCCCCTTCTACAGCAACGTATATCGTTGTGTAGAACATATTGCGGAACGCTACGCGCAGCCGGATCCGGTCGCCATTGCTTTGCTGAGTCATCATGTTCTCCTGTTGAATGTCACACGTAACCGGTTTCGATTGAGAGGGGCGCGGCTGATGTCTCAACGAGATTGCCGCACTGCGCTCGCAATGACAGCTTTGTCCGACTGGATAAGAGCGAGCCGGTTGAGTAGTTTGATGGGTCACGCGGGCACGGGCAGGCGCAGGTTGCCGCCGGCCATCACGGCCACGCCGTCTTCGCTGGTGTATTCGACGCGGCCGCCCTCGAACTGCTCGTCGTAAAGCTGGGCGTAGAGGCCGCCCAATGCCAGCAGTTCATAGTGCGTGCCCTGCTCCACGATGCGGCCACGGTCAACGACGAAAATGACGTCGGCGGACATGATAGTGGAAAGACGGTGGGCGATGGCGATGGTGGTGCGACCCTGCATCAGCGGTTCCAGGGCCGCCTGCACGTAACGCTCGCTGGTGGTGTCCAGCGACGAGGTGGCCTCGTCGAGGATGAGCAGGCGCGGGTCGTGCAGGATGACACGGGCGATGGACAGGCGCTGCCGCTCGCCGCCGGAGAGGCGGTAGCCGCGTTCGCCGACAACGGTGTCGTAGCCGTCGGGGAACTCCATCACGCGATCATGGATGTAGGCCGCTTTGGCAGCCTCGTGCAACTCTCGCTCCGTGGCGTCGGGGTTGCCGTAGAGCAGGTTCTCGCGGATGGAGGCGTGGAAAAGGTAGCTGTCCTGGGAGACGTAGCCGACGATGCGGGCGAGGCTCTCCAGCCGGATTTGCCGCACGTCGATCCCATCAATGCTCACGGCGCCGGAGGTGGAGTCGTACAGTCGGGGTATCAGGTACGAGATGGTGGTCTTGCCGGCGCCGCTGGGGCCCACCAGGGCGGCCAACTGGCCGGGTTTCACATCCAGGTCCACGCCGTCCAGGGCCCAGAAAACCTGCCCGTCGTCCTCGATGTCGTAGGCGTCGGCCAGCAGCGTGGCGGGGTGGTAGTTCATGCGCACGTCCCGCAAAGCCACCGCGCCGGCGACACTCTCGATGGGCAAGTCCACGGCGTCGGGAGCGTCCACGATGTCGGGCCGGATGTCCAGGTAGCCGAAGATGCGCTCGAACAGGGCCAGGGAGGATTGCAGTTCCACGGAGGTGCGCAGCAGGGTGCTGATGGGGAAGTACAGGCGGGTCTGCAGGGTGGTGAAGGCGACGATGGTGCCGGCGGTGATGCCGGTCTGGCCGATGCCGCCGAGGAGGATGTAGCCGGCCAGCACGTACACCACCACCGGGGTCAGCGAGAAGAAGATCTGCATACCGGCCCACACGGCCTGGCCGGTCATCTCGCGGCGGATCTCCAGGTCGGACAGGCGCACGTTCTGGTCGTGGAAGCGGGCGACCTCACGGTTCTGGGCGCCGAAGAGGCGGGTGAGCATGACGCCGGACACCGACAGAGTCTCCTGGGTGATGGCGGTCATCTCGGCGGTGGACTCCTGGACCCTGGCCGAGGCGGCGCGGCGACGTTTGCCCACCAGGTAGCTGAACACCGCGAAAATCGGCGTGATGCCGGCGGCAACGATGGTCAGTTCCCACGACAGGACCGCCATGGCAATCAGCGTGCTGATCAGAATGACCACGTTGGACAGGATGTTGCTGACGGTGCCGGTCACCACCACGCGGATGCCGGCCACGTCGTTGGAAACGCGGCTCTGGATCTCGCCGGTGCGCTGTGAGGTGAAGAAGCCCAGCGACAGCGTTTGCAGGTGGGAATAGAGTCGGTCGCGCAGGTCGCGCATCACGCGCTGGCCCACCTGCTGGGTGAGCCACGTCTGCAACACCCCCAGGCTGCCCGTAACCACGACCACCGCGGACATGGCGATGGCCAGGGTCCAGAGCAGGGACAGGTTAGGCCCGCCGTCCACGAACAGGGCGGAGTCGAACACCACCCGGATCAAGACCGGGTTGACGACGCCCAGGCCGGCGGTGACCAGGATGAGCAGGCCGATGGCCAGGACACGGGGCCAGTAGGGCTGGAAGGCCAGGGCGATCCGCCGGTTGAGATGGGCTACCCTGCGGCTGGGGCGGTCGCGATTGGAGCTGGCGGCCCGCCGGAAACCGTGGGGCATATTTTCACGCACGGGTCGCATCGCAGTCACGTGTTATTGCGAGCGGAGCGCGGCAATCTCGTCAGAGCAACAGTCGTCGCCACGGGAACGAGATTGCCGCGTCGCTGCGCTCCTCGCAATGACACGTGAGCAGAAATCAAACTGCGCCATGACACCGGCATCACCCCATGGCTTCCTTCAGCCGGCGGATGGCGTCGATGTGGGCGTCGGGGGAGGTGGCGCCGCGGAGGCCGGCGGCGATATGCGACGCGCCGATCTCCTCCCAGGACTTGAGTTCGGTGAGCCAGTCCTCGGGGTTGTTGTCGGCGGTGATGGTGATGCGGCCTTCGAAGCCAACTTCGGACGGGTCGCGGCCGGCGGCCTCGGCCTGGGCACGGATGCGACCCAGGATCGCTTGACCGCCGGAGTCGGGAGCGAACATGGGGAAGTAGCCGTCGGCCATGCGCCCGATGCGGCGGATGGCGGCGTTGGGCGGCGTGGGCGACGTGCTGCGGCCGGCGCCGATCCAGATGGGGATGGGTCGCTGCACGGGCAGCGGGTTGATGCCGGCATGGGTGATGTCGTGGTACTTGCCGTGGAAGTCGATGACGTCCTCGGTCCAAAGCTGGCGGAGCACCTCGATCTGCTCGTCGCAGCGGCTGCCCCGGCTGGCGAAGTCCACGCCCAGGGCCTCGTACTCCACCGAGTTCCAGCCCACGCCGATGCCGAGCCGGAGGCGGCCGCCGGACAGCAGGTCAACCTCGGCCGCCTGCTTGGCGACCAGGGCGGTCTGCCGCTGGGGCAGGATCAGGATGCCGGTAGTGAGGCCGATCTTCTCGGTCACGGCGGCCAGGTAGGCCATCAGGGTGAATGGCTCGTGGATGTAGGACTCGTGGGAGTAGGGAAAGTGCGGCACCTCCGGATGCTTCTCCGGCACGGCGCCGAGCACGTGGTCGAGGATGCGGACGTGGGCATAGCCCAGGTCCTCGGCGGCTTGGATGTAGTCGCGCAACGCGCCGAAGTCGTCGCCGATCTCAACAATGGGAACCGAAACGCCAATCTCCATGGTGAACCTCCCGTTAAATGCAACAGCCCCGCCATCGGAGCGATGGTTGGGGCCATTATAGCGGGTGGCGTGGTACGGGGTGGGCGACGATAGTCTGCGTGGGAAATAGGGTCTGTCCTCTCCCGCTGGCAATACGCGGCAACCCACGCCGGGACATTATGCTTCGTTTGGAGCTTCTACTGGAACAACCCGGTCGGTCGATACTCGTTCCGGCTCGTAACCCATAACCCAATGTACTTGGCGGAGCAATCGTCGAAGTCTCGACTTTGACAAGCCTCTGGCACCGACGATGTTGCAGTGGCCCGGTCCGCCGTTCTCTCTATCCCGCAGGACATCCAATCCGTACTCGCGCAGCAGGCTCACCGGCAGGACAAACAAATACTCCTCATTGCCTTCTGCCGCCACTTCATTAGGATCCGCCTCCCTAACCAACCGACAAGATGCAAAACCCGGAGCCGGACCGACCGACAACTGTCCGCTGATCGGACGCTTGCCATCGATGTTCACGTCAAACTCCAACTGAGCGCTTGACACTCTCCGCATGATCCAGCGGTCATCGGCCACAAGTTCTGAGTCGAGATCTCCCCCCATCAGCGGTTGCACTACGACGCCGCAGCGATCGTTTTCATACGGCTCCGCAACACATCTTCCCGACCGGCAAGTTCAAACTCCTCTTCAATCGTCTCGTCTCCCCGCTCGTCAACGAAACAGCATCGGATCATTCCGCCGGGCATGATCTCGATCTCGAGATAGGTATCCCCCAACTCCCAATCCGCCTGTACACCGCCGTCCCAGGTTGGACTGATTACCGGCGCCGGTCCGTCGGCAGGAAAAAGCTCCTGCAACAACAGCAGCAGCCTGACCACTGCTCCATCATCCAGGGGTCTGGCGCCTTCACTGCTCCACGCATCCACTCCCCAGGGCAGGCGTTCCAGGTTCTCCATCACGGTCGGGAACCACGCCAGCGTTGGCCGTGGGTCAGCCCACAACACCCGGTCGATATCTGCAAAGGAACGTTCCATCACCGGACGGCTTGGATACCCCAAGAGAACCTTCTCAAATACCCCCGCCCACCACGGAGGCTCGGCCTTGACGGATGCACCCGTTACCATGTCCATAACCTCCCCTCACAAGGGAAAAGGATAATCTCTGAAGCCATTATACCGGGACAATGGGCGGTGGGAGTTGGGGAGGCCTTTGATACTTGATGTCGGCGCCGCCGGCCGGGGAACATTACAGTTCCACCTCGCGTGGATGTTCGGGTTCCCGCGTCAAATCAATTCCGTCGATGGGGCAAGCCATAAACATCTCTTTGAAGTTGAGGCCGGTGTAGTCGATCAGCGTTTTCCGAGGGTCCATGGCGATTACCCTTTTACCGAGTTCGGTAACGTCGACCAGTTTGCCTTGATAGTTGTTATCGGTCATGGCGATTGTCCTGTAAGCGGCGGCGGCACCTCTTTCCTCGGTATTGGCTGTGCGGGGCGGTTATAGTGGGGCAATGGGGCGTGAGAGTAGGCAGCGAAGGCTTCTCGCAACAAGGTGGCCGGCCGTCGCATCTCTCAGGCCGCTAATCAAAGCAGCTCAGGTATTGCAAAGCGTCCTCAATTCCATCGGGATTAAAGTCGGAACCTAGGCTTAGATCCTCTCCCTGCCACAGCGTAGCGTATGCCAATTTCTCCGATGGTGAATATTCCGCGGCATGGCGCAGCAGGTTCAGTATTTGTTGAACTCGGACTGGATTTTTAATGATGATGGCCTGGCCGTTATCAGCTAGAGCGTGTCGACAATTTGAGCAGGGTACCCGGAAACCGATTCCCCGGCTACTGCGAAAAGAGTGTCGGGAAGTGTTTCGCGGGCTAACTCTTTGAAAAACACTTTGGGCGTCTGGGCTTGCCGCTGTCGATACGGCTCGCCGGCCTGGGGCCACGGACCCTGTCGCCAGTGGCGACTCGTCACGCTGCCCTTCGGCTTGAACACGCTTAGCTCCAAGCCCAGCGATGGTTGTGCTGGGCCGGAGCCGGATGGCTGCTCTCGCCACCCGGTTGGTGCGGTCAGTACGTCC
>DAOULH010000079.1:0-5142 GCA_034420475.1 Dehalococcoidia bacterium | reverse complement strand
GCGGCGCTGGTGGCGATGGCGACGGTGAAGGTCTCGTTCCCTTCGTCCTCCCCGTCGAAGCGGAGGGGGATGGACAACGTGGCGGTCAGCTCGCCGGGGGCGACGCGGACGGTTGCGGGGACCTCGCCCACGTCGGCGGCCGCGGCTTTGCCCGCGCCGGCGGCGTAGGCCGGGGTGACGGTGAACGTCAGCCCGCCCGCCGGCGCCTCATGCCCCAGGGAGACGGTCAGCACGGCGCTGTTGCTCTCCTTGGCGGAAGCGTCGGCGATGGAGAAGGTCCTGTCGTCGGACGGCGCGCCGAACACCCTGACCCAGTCGCTGTCATCGGGATCGTTCGAACCGCCGTCGCGCGAGGCGCTGAGATGAACGGCATACCTTTGACCGCTCTCGAGCCCGGTTATAGTGTAGGACGACTGGCCCGCGACGACGGGCGCCCCGCCCTCTCCAGTGGTGTGTCCCCACACGCCGGAACCCGGCACGCTCCACCTTACGAAGTGATTGAGCGACGGCCGGGCGTCCCAGGTCAAAGTCAATGACTGGTGCCCAGGCGTCAACTTCAGCCCGGTGGGGTTGGAGAGTTTCTGCTCCTGGGCCGCGGCCGGCGGCGGAGCGGACAACAGCAGCAGCAGCGCCGCCAGCCCCAGCAGAACGGCAACGAAGGAGAACGCGCGTAGAGCCGTCATGCCAAGCCTCCCGTAGTTTTCAGAGGCTGAAAGGGGCAGGTAACGGCGAATCCTGCTGGCGTTGCGGTTGGACATGGCTGGCGGGTGTCTCATTATCAATTTCCTTCTCTATCCTGGAGATGTTTTTGCAAACAACGGGTGCGCCTGGCGGCTGCCCGTCCTGGCAACGCAGGCGCACCGCCGGTTGCGCGGGCGGAGGCCGGCGGCCCGGACTTGAAAATCCAGCCCGGATATCATACGGATTTATGTAATCACGTGCGGGTAAAGCAGCGAAGAGGTTCATAACGCAGCGGTCACTTTCGGGCCAATTTGTTGGAATTGACCCCAAACAGGCCCTTTTGCCAGGGGTGAGGACTTGCAGAACGCCGGCCCGCCGGTCCGGTCGTGGGTTTAGCCGGGACTCCGCCTCTCCCGACTAAACCCGAAGCCACCGAAGGGACATGGCGGCGACGGTCAGACCATGAATGGGGGACCAGGGATCGCGCTGGCGAGGACCTGATGCCGATGCAAGGGGCGATGTGGGGAGTGGCGACCCACGCCAGCGGGATGTTGACACCCCGTAGCAGCAGCGCTGGGAGCGATTTTCGGCGCCAGGTCGCAGGCGGAGGCCGTCCGGAGCCCTACCTGGCACAGCTGGGCCAGACAGCCGGGTAATTTGGTGCAGGGGCTAAACGCCGAGGGCACGGTCAAGAAAGCAGTGGCAGGGCGCGCAGTCTCGCCAGTGCGTTGCTGAGCTCGTTTTGCCAGGGCCAGCACTGGGGGAGATGCTGAGACGACGCGCTTTGCGGGTGAAGCGTACGGCTAGGGAGAAGAAGCGTCACCGTAAGGTCTTCGTGCTCGCCACCGGCTCACCCAGGCCGATGCGCGTCGTCCAGCGGGCGAGGTTATGAGCCATCATCCCGTATCAGGTACGGGGCAGGCTCCGCACCGCCAGCCAGGCGGCGTTGGCGGGGAAGCGTCCCGAGGGCAGGTGGTTGAGGCCCACGCCGTACTTGAGGTCTCGGATGGCGTTCTCGATCTCGACGTGGCGGCGATGGTCAGCATCCAGTTCCAGGGTGTCGCCCTCACGGTCGGTGATGAAAGCGTGATAGCTGTAGTCAGCAAGCATGGCCAACTGAGTGCAGGGCGTGGGTTTCACCCGCCGGACGATGAGCCGCACCGGTACCGCGTCGCGCTTGTCGGCAAAGGGGGTGTACGTGGTTTCCGCCACGTCGGCGCCGCCCTCCATCCAGTATGGGATGGCCGTCCATTCCTCTTCAGGTATGGCGTCGATGAGATTGTGCAGTTGGGGGTGCTGGCGGACGGTGATGAAGAAGCGTACCTTCTGGTCACGACAGGCGGCCACCATGGGATGGTTGTAGAAACCGCTCTCGGCCCGTACGGTCAGTGGACCGGTCGCTCCGGCGTAGCGCACGCGGCTGATGGTCTCGCGCAGGAAGTTGGCGGCGCCGCGAGCCGTGTGGGCTCTACCTTTGCGCAGTCGGGCCATCAATACGTCGCCGGTACCAGCAGCGACGGCGAGGAGCGGGTGATAGCCCCGCTGACCGGCGTAGTTGTGGCGCTGCGCGCCTTCCTTGCACAGTCCGTAGGTCTCGCAGACGGTGGAGTCCAGGTCGATGGTCAACGGCTCGTCGCCAGGACCGGCCCCGGCACCCCAGGCTCGGGCCAGCGCCTCCCGGCTCACCCGATCCAACTGGCGCGCATGGCCCCACTGGAAACTCCGCAGAAAGGTCCCCAGCGTGGATGGAACCTTCACGGTACAGCCCAGCACCTGCCCCGTCCCTCCAGCCCGCAACGCGTCGGCATCGTCAATGCAGTCTCCACCGGCCAGCACCGACGCCACCAGCGTCAGCAACTTGTCCCCAGCATTGGCCCGACCCGGCGCATCCCCCAGGTCAACGTGGTGGTCCGCCAACTTGCCCAGTCCCAGACGATGGGCCAGCGTGACCGGCAGCAGCAGTCCAGCATTGGCCACCAGGCGGCGTTCATCAAAGGCGATTTCGATGCGGTCGGGGCGCTCAGGTGGTAGCATCCGATGGGTGCTCCTCGTTTCAGGGCGGTTTGGTATCTCACAAACCATTATCCCCGAAGCCGGGAGCACTTTCTTACCCCATTACCGCACCGACACGCTCATCCTTTCGGTGGATTGGGGCTTACACCATCGCCGCATTTGATATGCTGACCCAATGGAATGGGTTGGAACCGGACTCCCAGAGGCGCATCCATCGCTCACTTCACCCTCTGACACTTACTAGCACCAATCGTTACTACTACGGGCAATAGGGATTTCTTCGATGCCAACATACTGATCTATGCTATTGTGAACAGTGAGTTGGAAAAGCAAACGCGCTCCAGGGGATTGCTGACCGAACATCAATGGCCGGCGTTTGGAGGGTTTGGAAATGGTTGAGTTGCGTCCATACCAGCTGGAATTGCTGCAACGGGTCCTGCACGCATTGGAAACGGACGACCGCAAGCGGGTTATGATGCAGTTGCCCACCGGCGGGGGCAAAACCGTTATCGCCGGTGCGCTGCTCGCTCATTGGCTCAAGGCGAACCGGCGGGCGGTATGGCTGACCCATCGCAAGGAACTCATCGAGCAAACCGGCAAGATGCTGAACCGGGCCGGTGTCCGTACAGAAACTGATCCTGGTTGGAGGAAGGGAGAGGAAGCGCAGGCAAGGCGCGGCCACACGGTTCTTCTGATGGTGCAGACTACCGGCCTGCGCGCTGCCCAGGGGAAGATATGGGGCGGATACGATGCCAACGACCTGATGGTGATTGACGAGGCGCACCATGCAGCCGCCGATGGTTACGTCAGGGCGATGTGGCAGTGGCCCGGTATGGTGTTGGGCATGACCGCGACTCCCTGGCGGCTGTCCGAGAAAGAGGGATTTAACCATCTCCCCACTAACCGAGATGGTCACGCCGAGGCAAGCTCTGAAGGGTGGGTAAGATTGGAAGCCAAGGGACCTGGTATTGGCACTAGCTCATAGCCCAGTTGCGCTGCCCTCTGCTTTGCGGCGCGCAGGGCCCTGTGCCTGTACTGGCTCTCGTAGTAATGCGCGCCGGCGTCCGCGTACTCCTGGCCGTAGCGCAGCATGCAGTAGATGATGCGTGCCAGCTTGTGGGCCGTGGCCGTGATGGCCTTGGGCGCGCCCAGATGGGCTTTCTTCCGGCGCAGGAAGGCGCCCAGAGCGCTGTCGGAACGGTGCAGAGCGTTGGCCGCCATGCGTAGCGCTGCCGCCGCTCGGTTGGCGCTGGGTTTGGTCTTTGAGCTGATCACTCGGCCGCCGGTGATGCGATTGTCGGGGCTCAGCGCCAACCAGGAGGCGAAGTGCTTGGCGCTGGGCCAGCGGGTCATGTCGGTGCCGACTTCACTGATCACCTTCAACGCCGTGAGACCATCCACCCCGTCAATGCGGGTCAGGTCCACTCCCGTCATCCGGTACAGGTGGCCCTGGACGTCGAAGCTCGGAGCACTCTTCTGATTGCGCTTCTTGCCGTTGGGAGCCGGAGGTTCGCCGTCGCTGCGGTCCTCGAACCGTTCCAACTGGGCTTCGATCTCACGGTCGCACTCGGCAATCTTGGCCTGGTAGAAGCGGTACAATTCCAGGGCCTGGGTCAGCTCGAAGATATGCTCCTTACGCCAATGCCCCCGCAGCGACTTGGCGATGGTCTTCTCGTCCGCCTTGGTCCGCCGGTCGCGCAGCCGAGCCAGCCGGCGGGGATTCCTCTCGCCCTTCACGATGGCCTCGATGATGTCCATGCCGGTCTTGCCGGTGATGTCGCTGATCACGTGCTGGAGCTTCACGTTCATCTGCGTCAGGGCCTTCTGCATGTGCTGAACGTGCTGTGCGGCATGCTCCACCAGCATGGACCGCTGCCTCAGGTAACTGCGCAGGCGGCGGATCTCATCCTCCGGCCGGAAAGCTCCCGACAGCAGGCCGTAGGTGTGCAGCTGTTGCAGCCACTGGCAGTCCAGCACGTCGGTCTTGCGACCCGGCACGTTCTTGATGCGCCTGGGGTCCACCAGCAGCACCTGAAATCCTCGCTCCTCCAGCACACCGAACAGAGGAATCCAGTAGACCCCCGTGGACTCCATGGCCACGGCCTCCACGCCGCATTCAGCAAGCCAATCGGCCAGACGGTACAGGTCCGTGGTGAAGGCTTCGAACTCCCGCGCCGGTTGTTCCGCGCGGTCGGCAGGAACCGCGACGAAATGGCTGCCGGCCCCCACGTCGATGCCAGCGGCGTTCAGGTTCAACTGGGGCAGCTCCGACGGTTTTACACTGCTCTGTCCTCTGCTCATCACCGCCTCCACGATTGCCGTGTAGGCCCATCGCCGGAGGGAGTCGCGAACTGTAATCAATCTCCCCAACGGGATCGCCCCGACCGGGGCGTCACCAATGATGCCGCCGCTTGCCTCCCGGACCATGCTATTCACCGGGCAATACTC
>DAOULH010000078.1:0-5921 GCA_034420475.1 Dehalococcoidia bacterium | reverse complement strand
AAAACCCGCAGGAAGATGTCCTTGGTGAGGATGTGCTGGATCAGCATTTCGCGGACGTTGTCGTTGGTCACCGCCGCGCTGATGGACTGGTGGCAGAGGTCAAGGAAAATCTCCGCCGCTTGCTGATAACCCGGGTTGCCGGTTTCGGCGTCAACGATGGTTTCCCGCAGGTTTGCCAGCACCGCCGGCAGGTCGTCCTTGAACTGCTGCCGCGCCTGCCGGAACTCCTGGATTTCGGGCAACTCGTAATTGAGGAACCGCCGGACCAGCTCGTCCAGCGCGGCGGCGTCGGCCATGTCCACCCGCATCGCTTCCCGTTGGTCCTGGAACAGGACGGCGGTGCGCGAGTCCTCGAAGAGGATGTTGTCGCTGGGGTACCCCTGAGCGAGCTTGTTCCGGATCTCGCGGTCCAGGTCGTCGTGGGTGTCCTTGGCTTCCCAGAGGCCGCGGGTCATGCGCAGGGAGTCCCGGACCGTGCCGTCGGGCTTGTTGCTGCGGTCGGCCCGCAGTTCGGGCACGAGCACCAGCCGCTCGGAGTGGTCGGCGCAGAAAGCCGCCAGGCAGTTCTGGAACGCGGCGCGGATGTTTTCCTCATTGTCCACCCCGCCGAACTCGATCAGCTCGGCAAGCTCGCGGTGGTAACGGTCGATGTGGTCGTAGGTAGTCATGGGAACCGGTGGTGATCACGTCAGTCAGGGCCTGAACCTCAGCGGAGGTCTTGGGGACCATTCTAACAACCTCACCCATAGGGCACAAAATCGCCCCCCACGGCCAAAACGACGGCACGAGATCCGTGATGGCCATGGGTGCTTTCAGTACCTCGGCACCGCCGATTCAGCCTCTGTCAGTGTTTGGCTGGTTTCCCACCACCATCATCCGCACAACCCCGTCGTTGGGTTGATAACCCGCCTTTTCCCGCTGCCTGGTACGCATCGGCGCGTCTGGAATTGAACGGGCGAAATTTGCCACGTCAGTACCGGAATCCGTGCTCACAAAACCGAGCCCTGCCGCAGCGTTTGGATGCTGCGCGCCGGGCTGTTCATGCTTCCCTGGATCTGCGCCAGCGGGATGGCCAGCGTTTCCGGTATGGCTGCTGACATTACCGGCTGGCCTCGAACGATGTTGTCGCCCTCGCTCCGGTGTTCGTCTTCGAGCTGACGGGCCAGGTCCGCCACCGGGCTGCCGACGAACAGTGATACCAGCGTGTCGGCCGCCCAGACTGCGTGGCTGAGCGTGATGACGGTCTCCGTGGTCCCGTCGGTGACGGCCCTGGTTCCGCCCTCGCGAACTACGTAGCGCCACTGTGCGGGGCTCGGTAATCTTTCAGATACTGGCGCCAGCAACCGATCTTGACGGTCAAGCCCAATGGGGCGGTCAGGAGCATAGTAGTTCCCGCGCCGCTTTACCTTCGTCGAACCGGCGGGCCATGTCGCAGGCCGTGTCCCCGTTGTCATTGACTGCCGCAGCGTCCGCGCCCGCGTCCAGCAACACTTTGATGAACTCAACGTCCGACGGGTTGTTCCAGCCCGCTTCCGGCGCCGCGGCCATGTGCAGCGGGGTATTGCCCTCTTCGTCCCTGGTGTTGACCTCAGCCCCGGCGTCCAGCAAGAGGGTGATGATTTCGGAAGAAGGCACTCTGTCGAGAAGGAACGACGGGAGTGGGGCCACCGCTAGGTGCAATGGCGTCTGTAGTCTGGCGTCGACGGCGTTGGGATCGGCTCCCGCGTTCAACAGCAGGGCCACGGTCTCGGGGGAGGGCAGCGCCTTGGAGTCCGAAGGTGCCGCCAAGTGCAGCGGCGTCCGCATTCTGTCGTCGGTGGCGTTGGGATCCGCGCCTTGCTCCAGCAACCGGGCTATGGTCTCGGGCGAGGCCGGACGGTAGTGCCAGTCAGCCGCCAGGTGCAACGGCGTTTTCAGATTGAGGTCAGCGGCGTTGGGATCCGCCCCGTGCCCCAGCAGCATATCGAGAACCGCAAAGTAGGAGCGGCCGTTGGTAATTGAGCTGCCGTCATCCATCGCGCTGTGCAGCGGCGTTCTCGCGAAGTCGTTCCACGATGTTGCATCCGCACCGTGGTGCAGTAGGAGGTGCACGGCGTCGTTACGTTGATGCTCCACAGCATAGTGCAGCGGCGTGTTCTCCCGGTCATTCATGGCGTTGACGTCGGCGCCGGCCTCCAGCAACAGCCTGATGGCCTCAAGGTTGGCTTTTTCACTGCCATGCGGGTCGTCGATCACGGCGCTGTGCAGCGGAGTATTCATCCTGCCGTCCCGAGAGTTCATGTCCGCTCCCTGTTCCAGCAACAGCCTGATGACCTCCGGCGCGGACTGGTCGGCGGCGTGGTGCAGCGCCGTGGCGCCTTCTTTGTCTCCGGCCGCCGCATCCGCGCCGGCTTCCACCAGCATGGTGATGACCTCGGAGGAAGGAGACCAGCTCGTGTCAATCGCCAGGCGCAGCGGCGTATTTCCCTCTTGGTCCGTGGCGTTGACGTTGGCTCCGGCCTCCAGCAGCAGTGCGACGGTCTCCGGAGAGGTCGAGCGGTTCGCCGCCCGGTGCAGGGGTGTTTGCAGCCGCTCATCGACGGCGTCAGCGTCCGCTCCGTGCTCCAGCAGCAGGCTCACGCTCACCGGAGTGCCCCCCGACGCGGCGGCGTGGAGCGCCGTGGCCTCATAGTCGGTCTGTACCGTTGCATCTGCGCCGTGTTCCAGCAGCAGACGAACGCCGTCGGGATGATCACGCCACGCCGCGGCATACAGCGGCGTCACCCCATGGGCATCCCTGGCGTTCACGTCAGCGCCGTGCTCCAGCAGCAGCCTGAAGACCTCGGGGTCGACGGCCTCGTCGGTGTGCGACAGTTCATCGTCCATCATGTCGTAGAGCGGCGTGCGCATCCGGTCATCTTGGGCGGTTGCGTCTGCGCCCCGCTCCAACAGCAGCCTCACGATCTCCGGACCGGAGCGGGCGGCGGCGTAATGTAGGGGAGTGGCGCGTTCGTCATCTCTGGCTGCTGCGTCCGCGCCGGCGTCCAGGAGCAGCTCGATGACCTGAATGCCGCTTTCACCGAGCAGCGCGGCTATGATGGGGGTCCGGCCGCGGGCATCCGCGGCCGTCGCATCAAGCCCCTGCTCCAACAGCAGCTCGAAGACTTCGAGACCGGCGCCAAAATAAGCTGCCTGGTGCAGCGGCGTATCCACCTGATCGCCCCACGTGCCATCTATTCCGTGTTCCAGCAGGAGCTCGATGACTTCGGGGTTGGCCCCGCCCAGCATGGCGAAGAACATGACCGTCGCGTCGGTTTCATTCTCCTGCACCAGCCCGGCGCCGTGTTCCAGCAGCAGCTTGACAATCCTGGGGTCGGCGTCGTGGGTCTCGTCGCTCGATGAAAGAGCAACGTACATGTAAAGGGCCGAATGGCCCTCATCATCCCTGGCCGCGGCGTCCGCCCCGTACTCCAGCAGCAACTCAATGATTTCGACCCGGTTCGCCCTGACATCGCCGCCCTCCGCAGACAACTCGTCGGGGGCGTGAGTGGCCAACGTTACGGCGACCTGCAGGAGCGTCATGCCGTCGTCATCAATCCTGAAGTTGGGGTCGGACCCGGCCTCCAGCAGCAACCTGACAATCTCGGGCTCAGGAACACGCGGAACAAACAGCGCGTACGCCAGGGCAGTTCCCCCTTCGTAACCAATGGCCATTAGATCGGCACCCCGGTCCAGCTCAATCTGTACTGATGCAACGGTCAGGTCGCCTTCCCAAAATTCGACGGAGCACAGTTTGCCGCAACGTCCGGAACGAGTTTCCATCGGTGATTCCGAGGGCGACGGCTGTGGCGTCCTGGCAGGCGTAGGCGACGGTGAGGGGCTCGGCGCGATTGTGACTGTCGGGAATGGCGTGCTGGTCAAGCCTTGGGATGTCGGCGGTGTCTCGGTGGGTGTGGTTGAGAGCGGAGTTGCGTTTGGCGCACCGGTGGGCAACGATGCCGGCATCGCAACCGTGGCCGTCGACGGCGTAGTGGGCATTGCCGGCGGGTCGGGCTGGCGGTCGCAGGCGACCAGCCCAAGCCCAGCCAGGATCAGCCCAATCAGGAAGGCGCGCAGGAATGAGCCTATCAAGGTGTGAACTCCGGTCGGAACGCGGCCGAAAGTGAGGTGGACACGCGGAGTTTAGTTTACCTCACGGCGGCATTGCAATAACGAAACAGCACGCCAGCGGACCCCCGCCACCGCTGGGCTGGAAACGATGCCCCGATGCAGCCGGCTGGTTCCCAGGCGTCAGCTGGCAACCGCCCTGATCATGATGGTCAAGCCAGCGATGGTTCCGACCAACACCACCATTCCTTGAAACACCCACATCGCGACCACCTGCCGACGCCGGGACAATTCAAACTCATGATTGCAGGCATTGATGATGGCGTCCGTGCCCGAAATTACGCACCACACGTAGAGCATGATCACGAAGGTGCTCAACGCAGGGATGAGCCCATTGGCCGTCTTGACCAGGGATTTGGCTTTCTCGCCAGACACGTCGTTGACGGCGAAGGAACCTGCGATTTCCAGCAATCCGAACATCCCGATCAGGACAACGGTAGCCATACTCATGACACCGCTGCTGACAGTATCCCGATGGCGACTTTCGGCGGCTTGGTCGTCGTCAGGACGGGGGGTTCCCCTGCTCTTCATCGGTCGGCTCTCTGTGACCGTCGTCACGCAGCTTGACGTGGCTCCACCAGAGGAGGCATACCGAAAATACGAACACGACCAGCATTGTTAGCCACTCGCGGGACGGTTCTCCGTAACGAAGGCTCATCGCCCATGCCATGATGAGGCCGACCATGACCAAGCCCAGTGACTTCCACCAGGCGAACCCGCCAATCTTTAACGTAGCCAGTTTGCCGGTCCACCGTTTGGTCCGTTTGTTGATCCATTGCCACATGACCGAACCCCGCTCACTGATATGAGCTGCTTGGTACCTGACGCAGAACGATGTGAACTTTCGTCCTCCCGTTTGTGCGGGTCGATGTTCAATCCTCGCCCCGGTCGCCCCGATCAATATGCCACGCTGATGGCCATGCTTTTCGCCGGTGATGCCATTCTGGGGCCGGGGCCAGTGAAGTCCATGAATGCGTAACCTGCGTCGCGGTACGACGGTTCTCCGGAAGGTTACCGCCGGAGTTTCTCGTCCGTTAGAACGCCAATCATGCAGCGGTCTTCGGAGCTGGAACCCGGTCTTCCGATGATGATCAATTCTCCAGACCGGCCTTGGGCGTAGTAGTCGTAGGCGTAGAGCCTCATGTCATCGTCGTTGGACTTGATCCGTAGATTCTCTCCGTACTTGCCGCGGCCCCGCACAAATTCTTCCATGGCGTCACCTGAACCTCGCCAAGCCTCGCCGGTGATGATGGAGTGCGTGTACTGGATTCCGATTACGATACGGTCCCTTTTCCCACAGGCGCTCCCGTATAGCTCCGGCAATCCCTCGGCGCGGTAGAAGTCGATCTCGGGATTGCTCGTCTCGAACGCAGGGCTGATTTCCTGGTCGTCGGTGGACGACAGGTCCGGCGCATCCGTGCCTGCGCACGCCATTGTCAGCGTCAGCGCTGTGATGAGCGCAGTTGTCCCGATGGCTCGTCCTACGTTCATATTTGGTTTTCTCCTTTCGCTGCGTACATGAATGGCCGAGGACGTTGGATTCTCGGCCGTTCGGATTTGCTGACCTTGAGTTGGACTGGCTACCTGATTGACTCCGCGCGACGACTAAACCGAAGCCAAGATGAAATCCACATTTGCTTGGCCGGGAAGATCGGCTCGGGTGCTGCCGGTCAGTTCTGCGGCGCGAGCCTGAAGGATGGTACGACATCGTCGCTTGACTTCTTCCCGACGGTGGGCCAGATCGGTGAAGAAACCGCCCACTCTCTCCCGCACTG
>DAOULH010000077.1:0-12883 GCA_034420475.1 Dehalococcoidia bacterium | reverse complement strand
GTTCAGAATTCAGGGGGTTGTCATTGCGAGGCGCTGGCGCCGTGGCAATCTCGACGCCGTAGCCGCAACGTCTGCCCCAAAGGACTCCCCGGCGCCAACGAGACTGCCGCGCTGCGCTCGCAATGGCACTTTCCCCGCAACTCTGAACAGTTACGAGCCAGAATCCGTGATAGCGCCAGATTGAGATGCCTGCTATGATGGCACGATACTTGGCGATGTTCGGTCATCGCCTCACGGAACCTGCGACCCCAGGGGGCGTATGACAACCAAATCCGCAGCGCCGGTGACCGCGCCGATGTACTTCGGCTGGTACATCGTCGCGACCTGCTTCTTCGTCTCCTTCCTGTCCATGCCCGGCCGCCAGGGGTTCGGCCTGTTCGTCACCGAGATGGAACCCACCTTCGGGTGGGACCGCTCCGACATCTCCTGGGTGGGTTCCGTTGGCTTCCTCATCAACGGAGCGATGCAGCCCATCATGGGCGCGCTGTTCGACAAGTACGGACCACGCCGGGTGTTCGGCTTCGGTCTGGCGATCATGGGCCTCGCCATCATGAGCCTGGCCTTCATGCAGGACATGAATCACGTGCTGGACCTGGGCGTGGTCAGTATACCGCTGGACCTGCTGTGGTTCATCGCGGTGTTCTCGATCGTTGTCAATGTCTGTCTGAGCGCGGCGTCGATAACCAACATGCTGGCCCTGGTGGTGCGGTGGTTCCGGCGTCAGCGCAGCAAAGCAACGGGCTTAGCCGCAGCCGGTACTTCCATCGGTGGCCTACTGATGATCCCGTTCGCGGCGTACCTGATGGGCGTGATTGACAACGCCAGTTTGACCATAGCGGGTGTGGAACTGGTGGGATGGCGCACGGTGTGGTTCCTTTTGGGAGCCATGGTGATATTCCTCTCGGCACCGCTGGCGGTGTTCTTCTTGCGGCCCAGCCCCCAAGCGATGGGCCTCAACCCGGACGGCGACCCGGATCCAGAGAACGCGCCTGCCGGCAGCGCTTCCAGGCAGCAGCTCTCCGGCCTGTACGAGGTCCAGAACTGGCGGCAATGCTTCAAGACGCCCCCCATGTGGCAATTGTCGGGCGCATACGTTGTCTGCGGCATCACCACCGGGTTGTTGAGCATTCACTTCATCCCCTACGCCGAGGACGTGCTTCCGGAGCAGGTCAACCTGCTTTGGATGACTTGGGATCAAAAGTTATTCGCCGGCACCATCTTTGGGCTCATGACCGGTCTCAATGCCGCGGGGGTGATCATCACGGGGTTCATGGGCGACCGGATGCGTCGCAAAAACGTCCTGTCGTTGGTTTACGCCACCAGGGGCGTGGCGTTTATGTGCCTGGTCTTCCTGCCCCTGTTCGGCTACGGGATGCTGGGTCTGGTGGCGTTCGCGCTGCTGTCCGGAATGTCATGGGTGGCAAGCGTGCCGCTCACGTCCACGCTGACAGCTGACGTATATGGGTTCCGGGCCCTGGGAACCATCAGCGGCTGGGTATTCTTCGCCCACCAGATCGGCTCTTTCTTCAGCATCCTGTTGGCGGGCTATTTGTATGACCACTTGGGGAGTTACTTCTGGCCGTTCCTGATCGCGGGTC
The DNA here is from genome assembly GCA_034420475.1 of Dehalococcoidia bacterium. Classification (GTDB taxonomy): domain Bacteria; phylum Chloroflexota; class Dehalococcoidia; order Lucifugimonadales; family UBA3495; genus Bin87. Next base: position 11,285 of record DAOULH010000077.1, on the reverse strand, counting down.
TGACCCTCATCCCGGCGGCGATAATGGCCTACAGCATCAAGGAGTATCACTACTCCAGCCGGTACAACTCACGTCCGGTGGAAGCCGGCCCACAGTTGGCGACGGCCGGCGCTGGCGGGCGATACTAGGGTAGCCAATTGACCGGCGAGGCCCGGTGGTAACCGCAATGGGCGGAACAACCTTTGTCGCCATACTGGCGTCCCTGGGGCGTCACCACGGGGAGGCGGACCCGACCCTCCTGCAGTGGATCATGGCCGCTCTCAGCCACATCCTGCTGGGCAAGCTGGGTTTCACCGAGCTCACGGTGGTCATCATCATTGGGATAATCATCCTGGCCATGCCGGCGATGATAGTGGTTGCTTACCTCGCCAGTACCCGGCGCGCTTCGCCGCGAAAAATGGAAAGCGCTGAGCGTTTGACCAATACCGAGTAGTCCGCCGGTTTGAGCTCGCGTCGTCCCGGGCACATCCGGCGACATCACCGCGTCGTGCTATGATTGGTGGCGATGAACGCCGCGATCCGTAAAGCAGTCATACCCGCCGCCGGATTGGGCACCAGGTTCCTGCCGGTGACTCGATCCGTGCCCAAGGAACTGTTGCCGATACTCGACCGGCCCATGTTGCAGTACGTAGTGGAGGAGGCGGCCGAAGCGGGGATTACCGACGTCATCGTCGTCACGTCCCCCGGCAAGGAAGGAATCGCTGAGTATTTCCGGCCTCGACCAGATCTCGAAGAGCGACTGGCCGAGGATGCGCAACTCCTGCAAAAGGTGCGATCCGGAGCCAACCTGGCCGACGTGTCATTTGTGATCCAGCACGAACCGCTGGGCTTGGGTCACGCCGTGCTCACGGCGCGCGATGCGGTGGGCAATGAACCGTTCGCCGTGATTTTGCCGGACGACATAGTCGACCACTCGCCGGGCGTGCTTTCGCAGATGATGGCCGCCGTCACCGGGGAAGACGGCGCCGCGGCGGTGGCCGTGGAGCGCGTGCCGTGGGAACTGGTGCAGAACTACGGTGTGGTGGATTCGGAACCGGCCGGAGAGGGTCGGCACCGGGTGCACGGGATGGTGGAAAAGCCGCCACCCGGGACCGCGCCTTCCAACCTGTCCATCGTGGGCCGCTACCTGTTGCCGCCGCAGGTTTTCGATTGCCTCGAGCGGACGCCGCCTGGAGCCCGAGGCGAAATCCAGCTGACCGACGGTTTGGCGATGTTGATGGAAGACGTTGCCGTTTATGCCTGCGAGTTTGACGGAATACGGTACGACGGCGGCAACCCGCTGGGATTGCTGCGGGCCTCGATGGAGTATGCGCTGAAGCGCGACGACACTCGGCAAGCAGCGGCAGATCTGGTACGGCGGTTGGCGGCCGAGCTGTAGCGCGGCCAAGTTCAATTGACACTCCCATGGGGCCACCGTAGAATTGCCCGGCGCACGCGGCCGGGCTACGGCTCGCCCCGCTTCACCCTAGGAACAGGAGATGCCAAATCATGGCAACGAAAGCCTTTTTGCTGGTTGAAACCGCCGTTGGGCGGACCCGAGACGTAGCCAACACCTTGCGAGACCTGGACGGCATCGAGTCGGTGGATGTGGTCACCGGCCCTTACGACATTATCGCAGTGATCTCCGGCGAGGACATGTCCGTGGTCGGAGGATTGGTCACGGAGAAAATTCATACCGTGGTAGGCGTGGTGCGAACCGTGACCTGCGTGGCCGTGGATGCTTGACGACTAACCGAGGTTGATCAACACGGTTATCTGATTTCGCGGGAGGCATGGTTTGGAGTACCGCTTCACTCCGGAGGACGATCATTTCCGAGGCGAGTTGCGCCGGTTCATTCAGTCGGAATTGCCGGCTGATTGGGAAGGCGGCGGGCGCTGGCCTGAGGAATACGATTGGGACTTCACCATGCACCTGCGCGGCCGGCTGGCCGAGCGCGGCTGGTTGACGATGCACTGGCCGGAGGAGTACGGCGGGCAGGACGCATCACCCGTGCAGTCGGCGATTTACAACGAAGAACTGGCTTACCTGAGGGCGCCGGGAAGAGACATTTTTGGCGTCCGGATGCTGGGGCCCACGCTGATGATCCACGGGAGCGAGGAGCAGAAGCAGACCCATCTCCCTCCCATTGCCCGCGGCGAGATCCAGTGGTGCCAGGGCTACAGTGAACCCGAGTCAGGCTCCGATCTGGCGTCGTTAAGCACCAGGGCCGTGCGCGACGGCGATGAGTATGTCATCAACGGATCCAAGATCTGGACGACGCTGGCGCACCATTCCGATTGGATCATGTGCCTGGCGCGCACCGACCCGGAGGCTCCGCGGCATCGAGGCATCAGCTTTATCCTGGTGGACATGAAAACGCCGGGCGTCGGGGTGCGGCCGGTGGTCAACATGGCCGGCGGCCATGAGTTCAACCAGGTGATTTTCGACAACGTGCGCGTGCCCAGCAGCAACGTTGTCGGCGAGGAAAACCGCGGCTGGTACGTGGCGGTGACCCTGCTGGACTTCGAGCGGTCCGGCATCGACTATTCGGCCATCGCGCGGCGGCTGCTGGACGACACCCGGGAGTATGCGGGAAAGCTCTCGCGCAACGGCGTCAAGGTCACGCAACAACCCTGGGTGCGGAACCTGCTGGCCGACCGGTACGTAGAGTGTGAGGTGGCGCGCCTGATGGCCTACAACGTGGCCTGGATGCAGGGGGAGGGCCTGGTCCCGAACAAGGAAGCGTCCATGAGCAAGGCTTTCGGGAGCGAAACGCTGCATCGGTCCGCCAACAGCGTGCTGGAAGTTGCGGGTCTGGAAGGCACGCTGGGACGTGGTGAGAAACGGGCTCCGCTGAACGGCCGCCTGCCGGAAAACTGGATGATCAGTTTTTCCCACAAGATTGCGGGAGGCACCTCGGAAGTGCAGCGGGGAATTGTGGCCGGCCGTGGCTTGGGGTTGCCCCGGGGCTAGACCGGCTATTCGTCATCGCCAGCGAGCTTTCTGGTGAGTTCCGGGGTGAGTTCCACGCCCTGCTCTTGCAGGATTCGACCGATCCGCTTGCGCTCTTCTCGGATACCTTCTTCGCGGCCGTGCTCCCGGGCTTGGCGCTGACGTTCCCGGGCTTTGCGTTCGGCGGCTTCTTTGGCTGCAAAGAACATTCTGGAAACTCCATAGAGTGCTGCGGTGGTGGGGAAAAGCAATAGCGTTGCCGTTATTATAATCCCATCTTCCCGATTGGTCAGCGCCGCAAGGTAGCCCAACAGTGGGAAACCATTGCAGAAGGCGCAGGCGTTGACGGCGACCGATAGCAACATACTGGCGCTGACTGACGTCGCGCCGTCAAAGAAGCGCCACAGTGCGGTGTTGGGTCTGTCTTCGCTCATCAGTTGGCTCGCTTCGTTCGGGGCGGCCATACCGCCAGGCTGGCGAACACGGCGGCTTCCGCCGGTGTCAGTTCCCGCATGGCATCCTGGCAACGGCGCAAGACTCGAAACACGGTCCGCTCGGTGATGGAGAATCGCTCGGCGGCTTCGGGGACGGTGAGGCCCTCGTTCTGTATCACCGTGGCCATGCGCAGGTAGCGCCCCAGGCGACGGTATTTGTAGAACCATTCCATGTCGTCGAACTTGCAGCGGGGTAGTGGACAGTCGAAGCAGGTGGGGGCGACCTCACACCCGGTATCCTCGTAGTGGTCGAATCTCGGCTCGGCGATTTGACGCTGTTTGGATGCCACGGCGTTCATGGCGAACATAATCCACCTCGAAACGGACGTTCTAAATACTCTGGCATTATAGAACTACCGTTCGTCACACGTCAAGCGCGCCGGCAACGGGCTTTCGGAGCCTTTCCGAAGGAGATCGTCCGCCGAGATGGGGTTGGCGCTTACGAGTCCAGAAAACGGCGTAGGATCGCGGCGGCGGCGGCGGCGTCAACTGCACCGGGGTCGCGGCTTGGGCTCTGACCGGACTGCAGCAGGTCGTTGGCGGCAGCGTTGGAGCTGAACGATTCGTCGACGGTCAGCACGGGTATGTCGGTGGCCCGTTGCAGCGCGCTAACCAGCGTGGCGGTTTTACGGGCCTGCTCCCCGGATCGGCCATGGGCGTCGTAGGGCATGCCCGCGACGATGGCTACTGCGTCGCGCTGGCTGGCTTGTTTCAGGATCGCGGCGATGTCGGACCGCCGATTGCGGCGTTGCAGGTAGCCGGCGGGCAGGATCAGCTCTCCCGGGGGTATGCTCACTGCCAGCCCGATGCGTCGGTCGCCTACGTCCAGGCCCAGCAGGCGGCCGGCGCGGGCAAGGTCCGACGGTTTGGGCGGAGACACGGTCAATCGTTCAATAACGGCAAGTCAGCCGATTTGCAACTCAGGGAAGTAGGTTACATAGAATCCCCGGTCTCTAGTCAGGAATGCGTCAGCGGCAGCGATGGCGTGGGCTCCAATCAGAAAATCGGAGAGGATACGCGTTCTGGGTCCACCGGCACGCCGGTATTGTCCCCAACGCAGCCCGGCGGCAAAGGCGATGTCTGTATCTATCGGTGAAACCGTTGCACCGATGGTGTGCAACGCTGCGTCCAAGGCATCACGACTTTCAAAGTTCGGGACCAGTTCTGCATACACGATGTCGCAAACGAGAAGCGGGCCGCGTTGGCGAGCGACCCGCAGCAACTCGCCGGATTCCGGGCTGTTGTCAGTATCCGGGATGAATACGTCCATCAGGATGTTGGTGTCAGCCGCCGTGGTCATTGACTGTATCGTTGTATCTGCGGAGTTCTGCGGCGTAGTCATAGCCGCGAATTTCCGACATATATTCGTCGGTGCTCATGGTATCGCCTTTGCCCAAGATGCCATAAACGGCGTCGATGGGATCCGGATCCGACGACCGTTTTCGTATGAGCATCCCTTCGTCGGTCAGAATTAGTTCAAGCTCCACGTCGGGCGTGAAGCCGCAATATTCTCGCAGACGCTTGGGGATGGTGACTTGTCCCTCCTCGGAGATGGTAATACGCATCATGTCCTCCGATGCCCGGTTTGATTATCAGTTTAGAGCATCGCGCACCAGATTGCTCACGCTGTCCAGCGCGGCGCCCAGGCGTTCCGGTTGGCGTCCTCCGGCCTGGGCGGTCTCCGGACGACCGCCGCCGCCGCCGCCCATCAACTTGGCGGCGTCCCGGGCGATGTTGCCGGCGTGCAGGCCCCGGTTCACCAGGTCCGGCGTGACCATGGTGACGATCATCGGCGAGCCATCGATCACCGCGCCCAGGGCGACGACGACGTTCTCCAGCTTCTGCTTGAGGAAGTCGCCCATTTCGCGCATGGCTTCAACGTTGTGCGCGGACGTCACACCGGCAACCAATTTCACACCATCAATGTCACGGGTGCGCTCGAGCAGGGACTCGGCCTCCGATCTCAGACCGACGCGTTCGGCATCGGCGAGACGCCGGCGCAAAACGTCGGTGTCGGCCATATAGGCGTCCAGGCGGGCTTCCAGTTCGGGTACGGGCGCCTGGAGTTTACGAGAGATGGCTTCCAGGGTGGCCGTCTGCTGGACAAACAGCTTTTCGGCGGCGCGGCCGGTCATGGCCTCGATGCGGCGCATGCCGCCGCCGATGCTGGATTCCCCAAGCACGACCAGCGTGCCGACCTCGCCGGTGGCGTGAACGTGGGTGCCGCCGCAGACCTCGAAGCTGAAGGGTTCATCGTGGTCGTCGTGGCTGCCCATGCGCACCACCCGAACCACGTCGCCATAGCGGTCGCCGAAGAAGGCCAGCGCGCCATCTCGCACCGCGTCGGTGTAGGTGGTTTCGCGGGCGGTAATCGACAGGTTCTCGCGGATCTTGCGGTTGGCCAGGCTTTGGACATCTAACTGCTCGTCCTGAGTCATTGCGCCGACGTGGTTGAAGTCGAAGCGCAGCCGGCCGGGCGCGCACAGCGAACCGGCCTGGCGAACGTGGGGGCCCAGCACGGAGCGCAGCGCGGCGTGGAGCAGGTGGGTGCCGCTGTGGTTGCGGGAAGCGTCCAGGCGCCGCTCGGTTTCCACCCGGGCGGTCACCGCTTCGCCCAGCGCAATGTCGCCCTCAGCAACCAAGCCCCGGTGGACGATGAGGCCGGCCACCGGACTCTGGGTGTCTTCAATACGCACGTAGCCGCTGGGTCCGGTGATCATGCCCTGGTCGCCCACCTGTCCGCCGCCCTCAGCGTAGAAGCAGGTTTCGGCCAGGACGATCTCGACCTGCTGGCCCCGGGTGGCGTGTCCCACTGCCTCTCCATCGCGCAGGATGCCAAGGACGCGCGTGTCTATGGTCGTGTGCTGATAACCATCGAAAGAGGTACGTCCGGCCCCCAGGTTCTCGTAGGCAGTGACGATTTCCATGCTGCCGGTGACCTGGTGCCCGGCCCGGTCACGCTCGCGCTTGGCCTCCATCTCGGCGTTGAATCCATCCATATCGACGGCCAGGCCATACTCGCGGCGGCCGATCTCGTCCACCAGTTCCGGCGGGAACCCGTAGGTGTCATAGAGATCGAACACCACCGCGCCGGCGATGACACCGTCGGATTTTGACGATGCCAGGACATCTTCCAGCAACGGCATACCCTGGCGGATGTTTTCCAGGAACTGGGTTTCCTCAAGACCGACAACGCGGCGAATGAAGCCTTCGTTTTCCGAGAGGGCGGGATAGGCGGCGGCGAACCGGGCGATCACGGCATCGGCCACTTCGGTCATGAAAGGATGGTCCAGGCCCAGCTGGCGCCCGTAGCGGATGGCTCGCCGGATGATGCGGCGGAGGACGTAGCCGCGATCACTGTTGGAAGGGACGACGCCGTCGCTGATGAGGAACGAAGCGGCGCGGGCGTGCTCGGCCACCACGCGGATGGCGTAGTCGGTATCCTGGTCTGAACCGTATTCGTGACCAGTGAGATTGCAGACGGAGTCGATGATGGGGCGAAAGAGGTCGGTCTCATAGACGTTGGGTTTGCCCTGCAAAACGGCGGCGGCCCGCTCCAATCCCATGCCGGTGTCGACGCTGGGGGCAGGCAACGGAGTGCGCACGCCCTCTAGGTCCTGGTAGAACTGCATGAAGACCAGGTTCCACAGCTCCACGAACCGCTCGCAATCGCAATTGGGGTGGCAGCCGCCCGGCTCGGCGGTGGGGCCGCCCTCGGCTTCGACTCGGAGCATGGCGGTGAGCTCGTCGGGCGTCATCATCTCGTCGGTGACGGGATGCTGGCCGCGGCCTTTTTCGGCGCCGCCGTCGTAATGGAGTTCGGAGCAGGGGCCGGTGGGTCCTTCCAGGCCGGCGGGGCCCCACCAGTTATCGCTGTTGCCGTAGCGGTAGATGCGCTCCGGGGGCACGCCGATGTTATTGAGCCACAGGTCGTAGGCTTCGTCGTCGTCCAGGTGGACGGTGACGTACATCCGCTCCGGTTCCAGGCCGAAGAGCCCGGCGCACAGGTCCCACGCGAAGGCGACGGCGTCCTTCTTGAAGTAGTCGCCGATGCTGAAATTGCCCAGCATCTCGAAGAAGGTGAGGTGCTTGTGGTCGCCAACCTCGTCGATGTCGGTGGTGCGGAAGGACTTCTGGCAACTGGTGAGACGGCGACGGGGTGGAGTCTGCTCGCCCATGAAGAAGGGCTTGAAGGGCACCATGCCGGCCGATGTGAAGAGCAGGGTGGGGTCGCCGGCAGGAATGAGGGAGGCGGAGGGCATGTACTGGTGACCTCGCTCCTCGAAAAATTGCGCGAAAGACCTGCGGATACTGTCGCCGTCGGTATTCATGCGAGGTTACGACTCCCGTATGTTGCGTTACGAAAAGGTGCTATTGGGGGACGCAACCGATTTTAGGGTACGGGCGCAAACAGCGTCAACGACTGTCGGAGCGGGTAACGGTCAGCCGGCATGCTGGCCGCGGAGGTGGTCGATGAGCCGGGCAAAGTTGGGACAGGCGTTGTAGACGGTGGTGGGGTTCAGCCGTTCCAACAGCCGCACATCGTCGCGGCCTTTCGCGTATTGTTGCTTTGCACAGTCACGGGTGGCGTTGCGGAGGCCGTTTTCGATGTCTTGCTTTGGAATATCTTCAACATTGGGGTTCTGTGGTAGCGCACTGTTACGAAATCCCGCGCCAAAGTAGTCGGCCAGCGTATTCCGGTCGGCGATGAACCATGCTTCCATTAACTGCACCATGAAGAAGGCGCGGTTCGTGGTGCCTATTTGAGACGCTACACTCTGAATCAGTTGCGGCACATCTATGCCTTCACTGTCGATGAGGAGCAAGGCGTCTTCATCCTTGGAGCATTGCGCTATGGCGTCGTTGCCCGATCCACAAGGCCGGATTTTGAGGTCGATGGGGCCGGCGGCTCGCCGGATAAATTGTGCCATTGGTGTGCGCAGGTGGTTGCCGCCTTCCAGGTACAGTATCACGGAGTTACCACCTTACCCCTCCAAGTGAGCCGCTCATCCACATTTCGCTCAATCCGTAAAGCACCAGTTCCTTGCCGGTTTGCGGGTGCATGTCTTGCCAGTCGGTCACTTCCTGGCGGGTTACGCGGTGAAACTGTGTCCCTTCTTCGGAGTCACGCTCGCACACGACGATGCATTCGGGTTCGTCGGAGAAATGGCTGACAAACTCCGGCGAGTGAGTTGCGACTACGATCTGTGTGCGCTCGGACGCCTTCCGCAACAACTCTGCAACCAGTCCCAAAGAATCGGGGTGCGTGGCAATTTCCGGCTCCTCGATGCAGATGAGCGGCGGCGGGTTGGGATGGCATAGGATCGCCAGCAGGGCGATGAAGCGGATGGCCCCATCGGAGAGCCGGCTGGCCGGCAACGGGGTCGCAATGCCCGTTTCGCGCACCGCCAGACGGATTCTGCTGTCATGCACTGGCGTATGCAGGCTTTGGTACGATTCGTAAAACCGTCCCAGGTATTCGTCCATCAATGACCCAAGTCCTTGACGTTCCCGCAAGTCGTTCACCACTAGGGCCAAATTGCTGAAATCCTCCTCGAGAAAGTCAACAGAGCCGTCGGTGGGCTGCGAGCGGCGTGCTGGGTTGTTCGGGCCAACCTGCCAGTCCCGGTAAATCTTGATACTAGCGAGGCGTCGGGCCGTCAGTGTTAGCGTCGGATAATTGATGGGGTCGCGGATCTCGCTCAAAACCGACTTGCCGCGTCTGATATTTTCAGGAGACAGTTCGGTATATACCGCGTCATGCAAGAAAGGAGAGGATTGGCTGGCAATCCTTCCCTGACCATTCTGCATTTTGAAGAAAGAAAATGCGCGTTTTCCATCTGGTGCCTCAATTGGGGTTTCGAGCCTTTCTGCGATCACATGATACGACTCTCTGTCGTTGCGTACTCCGAGAGACAGTTCGTACTCTAGGGGTATATCCGGCGAGCCGTAATTGTCCAACATCGCCGTTACCTCGGGAAGGCTGAACGTAGATCCTGAATGCCGAGTGGCATTCCATACCCAATCGCCAATTGATCCGCTCCGTCGGAAATAACTAGGCAGATCACCTGGCACCGCCTGCAGCAGCGCGATCACGTCAATCAGGTTCGACTTGCCCGACCCGTTGGCGCCGATGAGCACGTTCAGCGGCTGAAGATCCAGCTTGGTGTCCTTGAACGAGAGGATATTTTTCAGGTGCAGTGATTTGATCAGCATAGCGGCCTCCGCTTCGAAGGCGCGGGGTCAGTGGGTCAGTATTCGAAACCCGTCTCCGCGGCCCAGGCTTGGACGCCGCGGCGGAAGGCCAGGGCGCCCATGGGGGCGATGACGGCCTGCATGGCTTCGAGGATTTCGCGGGGTGTCGCGCCCTCGTTGAGGGCGACGCGGATGTGGGCCTGGATCTGCTCCTGGTCAGCGCGCAGGGCGGTCTCGACGCAGATCTGGAGGAGTTCCTTAGTCTTGCGGTCAAGGAGACGCTGGCCGGTGTAGGTGGCCTCGATGAACTCGCCGTATTTTTGGGTCCATTCCGGGTCGGCCAGGGCGTTGATGCGGTGCATCTCCAGGGTGTAACCCCGGGTCTGGGCGGCTTCCTCGATCAAGCGCTGGGCGTCTGCATTGTCCGGCATGGTGGCCTCCTGGGTCGGATTGGGTTTAGAGATCGTAGTGGGTGCGGGCGGCGGCCTGGAGCGGGTCATCCTGCTGGAACAGGTCGGGATGAGTCCCTCGCGCCAGGGCCAGGTGGTAGGTGAAAAGCTGCAGTGGGACGACACTGGCGATGGGCATCAGGTACGCGGGACAATCCGGCAACGGGAAGGTGATCGCTCCAGCGTCCTCCAGGTCGTCGTCGCGCCTGTTGGTCAGCGCCCACACGGGTGTGCCCAGTTCTCCCGCCGCTTGGGCCAGGTCTATGGAGCGGCCGCGGTCTTCGCTGGCGGGGGCTATGAGCGTCAGCAAGCAGTCGGAATCCAGGGAGCAGAACGGCCCGTGGAGCAACTGCTCGGTCTGGAAACCCTCGCAATCAGCGCGGCTGGTCTCCTTGATCTTCAGCGCGACCTCGTAAGCGTTGGCGCGGTTGGCGCCCCAGCCGGCGGAGATGAACCTGCGCCGGGCGTGGTGCTCCGCCACCAGCGATTGGATGGCGGGTTCGCTGCCCAGGATCCCGGCTATCTGCTGCGGAAACGCCTCCATGCCGTTGCTCGGATCATCCAGGCGGCCGGCCATGCCCAGGTTCAGCATGGCAAGGACGGTGAGGGCCGTCGTGTAGCTGATGGTGAAGGCTGCCGATTTCTCCTGATCCACGGTGCGGATGCCGGCTTCGGCAGTCAGGATGCGCGGGCCCGGGTCGGTGGAAGTGATGGCGACGGTATAGGCTCCGAGGCTGTTGGCGACGTCCAGCGCGTCGTAGGACGAACGCTTGGTGCCCCGGTGGCTGATCACGATCACCGCGTCGTCAGAGGTGACACGGGGTGGTGACACGCAGAACTCGAAGGAATTCCACGCGAATGCCTCGGGCCCGGCGTCCATGATGGATGCGCCCACCAGCGCCGCGTGCCACGAGGTGCCGATGCCCACCACGTATATGCGGCGCTTTTGCGATAGAACCTCGGCGACCTCTGCACAACGAGACTTTTGGGTCGAGATCACCGACCAGATGGCGTCGGGCTGAGCGATGATGGCGTCGTACATGAAGTACGGATGCTGGTCGCGTGGAGCAGGGGTAGTCATGTGAACAGCGTCCGAAGCGGTGAAGTGTCATAGGAGTTACGCAGTTGGTGGGAGTTGGTACCAGGGAGAAGCGAGGTATGAGCGGAGGGCATCGCGGATGATGCTGGTTTTGGCCTCGTACCAGCTGATGCCGG
>DAOULH010000076.1:0-24568 GCA_034420475.1 Dehalococcoidia bacterium | reverse complement strand
GACTTGTCGGTCCTTGATCAAAATCCGGCACCTCCGTGCCGGAGGGTTTACTCCATTTCGACCGGCAAAAATAGTCGACGGCAGAGGCGCATTCCTTATTGTCGTTAATCAGGCCGCGCTGGCCAATGGCCATGTACTGTTCGAGGACTACCCGGGATTGGGTAAAACGATGCTGGCCAAAGTGTTCACTCGGGCCATAGGCAGCGAAACCAGAAGGGTTCAGTTCACGCCGGACGTGCTTCCGGCGGACATTATCGGCACCAGGGTCTGGAGACAAAACACCGGCGAGTTTCAGTTGGTGAAAGGACCCATATTCACCAACGTCCTGCTGGCCGACGAGATCAATCGAGCGCCCCCCAAAACCCAGGCAGCGCTCTTGGAAGCCATGGAAGAGAGACAGGTCACCATAGACGGGGAAACATTGCTCCTGAGCCCACCCTTCCTGGTGATCGCCACCCAGAACCCCATCGAACAGGAAGGGACTTATCCCTTGCCCGAAGCACAGTTGGACCGCTTTTTGTTTCGTCTGGCCACGGGCTATCCCACCAATCGAGAGCAGGAGAACGAAATTTTGCAACGACGCATTGACTGGCAGAAGGATGATCCGTCCCAGGACCTCGAGCCGGCGGTGGACCTGGCGGGATTCCTGCGGTTGCAGAACAGCGTCGAGATGGACGTGTACGTGGATCAGGTTATCGTTGACTACATCACGCAGCTCGTCAGGTTGACCCGCGAAGACCCCAGAGTTGCCGTAGGCGCCAGTCCCCGGGGAGGATTGGCTCTCCTCAAGGTCGCCCGGAGCATGGCCCTCATACAGGGCAGAGACTTCGTTATCCCCGACGACGTGAAGTCGGTGACGACCGACGTCCTGGGACATCGCGTCATCCTGAACATCGAAGATATTCTCGAAGGGGCGCAGCCTCAGCAGGTGGTGCAGGACGTGGTTGACCAGATCCCGGTGCCCACCGAACTGGGACGCCGGTCGGCCGTCTGATGTTCACGGCTTCCCCAGGCCGGTGGCTGGCCCCGGCGTTCTTGGCAATGTTGATTGCACTCTGCCTGGGCAACTTGGTATTGCTTGCGGGCGCTGTTTTCCTATTGGTGCTGGTGCTCATCGGCGCCTCGCTGTCCACTCCCCAGAGGGTGGTTCTTCACCGGAGGTTGCCCCGGTCCGTTTGTTGGGCTGGCGATTCACTCGATGTTGAGCGCCAGCTGGAAGTCGATGGTGGCATGGGAGCCGTTTACGTGTACGATCCGCTGCCTGGGGAAACCCAAATCGTCAGCGGCAACAACATCCGGGTAATCTGGCACTGGCCCGGGACGAAGACTTATGACCTGTCGTATCGGATCCAGTGTCCCAAGCGGGGCGTGTTCTCCCTGCGCGAGGCCCAGTGGGAAACGGAAGCTGCGTTGGGTCTGAACCGGCGAAAACAGGGCGCCATCGGGCCTCCGCTGGAGATTTCGGTTGTGCCCCGCAACCAAGCCATCCGAAGGGTCAACGAGATTCGCGGCCGGGCTCACAGCCGCCGTTCCGGCGAAGACGTGGCCGTCGCCGGTATATCCACCACGGACTTCATGGAACTTCGTCCTTACAATCCGGGGGACCCGATGCGATCCGTTAACTGGAAGGCCAGCGCCCGTAACTCCGGAAGCTTCAACCCGTTGTTGGTGAATCAATACGAACCGGAAGGCAGAAAGGCGGTCTGGCTATTTCTGGACGGCTCGGACTACATGGAAGTGGGACCGGCGCTGTCGCCATTGATCGACGAGGCTGCGGAGGCTTCCGGCGCGGTAGCCCAATACTACCTGACCCGAGGCTACACTTTGGGCGCGTACGTGTACAACAGCAACAGCGAAATCCTGACGCCCGAACTTGGTCAAAAGCAGTTCCAGAGGTTGACCAGCATCCTCACGAGGCTCGAACCCGGCGCGTCGCAACAGAATCTGGCGGAAGCGGTGGAAAAGTGCAAGGGCTTTCTGTTCCGACTGAAGCCGGAGGTTTACGTGATTACCCGCCTGGATGTCCACTACTCCAGATGGGAGACCGGGTCGCCCGATCAGGATAGCTTCTTCCGAGGTATCAGGCGGTTGGTGACCATCCGCCGGGGACACCGACGGTCCAACCAAGTCAGGGTTGTTCACCTGGAATCGGGAGGATTCCAAGGGGCGGATACTCGACTTGAGGAACAGGCCCTGGGGCTCATGCGGCGGGAGGTCGAGCCTCTCGTGGACAGGCTGCGCCGTTCGGGCGTGTCCGTTATGCGGTGGGACCCTATGAACGAAGATTTCGCCGCGGTGTTGATGCGAGATTTCTACGCACCCAGGATATATTCATGATCCGGTTCGTCGCAGTCGAGTCCTTCCTGATCGGGTGTCTGGTGGTCCTGGCGGGCTACTCGTTCCTGGAGACCGCCGGGAGGCCGTTGGGCCTGAGCGCCCACGATGGCGGTGCAATATGCTGCCAGGGCCTCTTTCGGTGGCAACCCGAGTTCATCATCCCCGGGGTTGTCATTATCTGCGGCGCGCCTATCGCGGCCTATTGGCTGCTCCAGAAGCTTCGGATGGCCCGATCAGCGTTCTGGTCGCTCACCCTGCTCACCATCGGGTTCCAAACTCCGGCGATTTTTTCCCATGACAGCATCGACTGGCTCCCCGCCAAGTCGATCCCATGGCTGACGACGGGGTTGAGTGCACCGACAGTCGCAGTTCTGCTGTTGTCGTCCCTGGCTCTTCTGGTGACGTTGCATCGGATCGCCGACCTGCGGAGAGCGTACGTCAATTTCTTAGACCGCGGCATCGACCGCGAAGACCGGCGCGCCGTATTGGCCAGGGAGGTCACGGTCCTGGGAGGACTGGTGGGGGTCAGCCTGGCCGTTGCCGCCGCGCTTTTGGCAGGCGGATTGGCGTTGGCTGAACTCGATAACGTGCTGGGCAGGTCTCCCTGGACAGTATTGAGCATAGGCTCTGGCGCTCTGGGCTTGCTGGGTTGCTTCTTATACCTGTGGCTGCGTCGCAGCCGGTCGGTTTAACCGTTGGCCGGCAACTGCCTTCAGTAGCGGTAATCTCGTCGTCCCTGCTGCATAAATGTCATCACAGCCCGCACTATGTTTGATGACCTGGACAGGACCACGTCACTCTGCGCTTGTCTCCGTCATGGCCGGCCCACTGGCGCGCAATCCAGCAGGCGGTTCTCTTCATCCGTGCCGCCGCCGGTCCACAGGCACACCATTAAGCCGGGTTGCTCAACGATCTGGGATGAGAGTTGCACGGTGACCGTTAACAGGCTGTCCGAATAATAGTAACGGTTAGAAACCCAGTCGCTGGGTTTTTCCCCACAGGGTATGGCCATGCTGCGCGGGATCACGAAACCGTAGAAGGCGTTGGCGTTGTCCGTCAATGAGACGTTCCCAAAGCCGCAGTGCCGCCCGGCGGGCATAAAATTCGCTCCCTCGTCGATCCTGGCTTTAAAGGCGAGATCCCCTGCTTCAGATATTTGGGGCGGCTGCTCCCAGTTGACATACCTGGAGAGTGTCGGTGACGACGACGGGATCTGTGGAAGGCTCACTGATTGAGGCGGGGTGTCCGGGGGAGCGGCGCTTTCGCGTACCCTGGCAGGGTTTGCTGGAGTCGGTGTTAACTGGGCGGCCACCGCCATCGCTACCGCCGCTGCTATGGTAGATCCCACATCTGGGGTCGGGGATACCGTTTCTGCTGTCGTCGATTCGTCCCGTTGTGAAAGAAGCAGCGTTGCCAATACACCGGCCCCTAAGATGGCAGCGACCGCCAGTGAGATGGGAATTAGTACCAGGAACAACCGTCTGCGATTCGGATTCCTCCTCTCCACATCGGGCGCCAAAGCAGCGTCCTCCGGCTCTGGATATTCGGTCGGTGTGTTAGCATTGCCGCGATCCGGTGGCGGAACGCTTTCCTGCTCCGGCACTTTTGCATATCGGTTGATCCGTGGAATTTCCTCATGCCGGAGGTCAACTTCTCCGTGTGGATGGACCAGTTGCCCGTCAACGTCGGGAGGTGAGACTTCCGTGACGTCTCCACTCGCTTCCGCACCGGCCTCCGAATCAGCGTCTTGCCGCTGATGAATCGCGGCTTCTGCCGCCGTCGGTCTGGGTATAGTCCGCTCCGGCCGTTCAACTACATCGGTCTCCGCATCTCCTGTTCGTGGATGCGTTTCCCCGGTGCCGCCGTTGGCATTGTTTCGTGCCGCAGCCGGGCTTCCCGGTTTTTCGGGGCCAAATTGGAGTACGTCACCCTCGTAGATAACGGCGTGGTCTCCAGGCACTTCGTACAACGTGGCGCCGGTCGTTGGCGGATGGCTTCTTCCGGGATCCCATCCCACGAAGCGCTGCCTCAAGGAGTTTCGCCGGGTTACACAATCGTTGCAGTGACAGGCATTGTGATGGCGTCTTTCCATGACTTGATCAGAACTCGCCTCTGGCGTAGCGGCGACATAAAAAGGGTCCGTTCTGCCACTTTCCGGCATCATGAACCCGGGTTAGACCACGGCCGTCGACCCATACTGCCAACGTGCCGATTTGACTAATAGCAGGTTGCGGTTGGTCGGTCAATCACCCCTTTCTCTTACCATGTCCCTGTTCAGAATTTGGAAAAGGATGAGGCTGGCGCTGATTTGAGAACGCGATGCCCAAGGTAATGGAGGTTGGGCGAACCACCACGGAGGATCAATGTGGAGCGTCGCCCACGCATGAACTGACCCGTATCGAGTTGCTCTTGTGGACGCGATTTAGCGCCGAACCTGCCGTTGGGCTCCCAATATGATCGTACGAACCTCATTCGGATCCAGTCCATCGCGATGGTGAGGTTGCAGGCGTGGCAGGGGAGAAAGCAAGTGTGCGAAAGACGAAGAGAAAACTTGCCGATAGGTCGCATCTACACCGCCTTCGACGATCACCGCCTGGAGGCCAATACCGCATTGCTTTTGCCGATCCCCTCTGGTCCACCGCTTGGGCTGGGCAAGTTGGTGGACCGCCACGTTTACCTCGAAAGTGCGCCGGGTCGGGCCAACGCTGGTGACAGGATCGGGCGAACCGGGAGTTCCTGATCCAGGCCTGGGTCGCCGGTAAGGAACCATACAACGGGCCGTTGCATCTACGTGGACTCCACCGCCTGCAAGCCTGCGGACCGCCCGAAGCAGGCGCACGCCGCCACAACTACGCCGGCCAGCGGGGCTATCATCCGCCGTTGGCCATTGCCGCCGGAGTTGGCGAGATGCTGATGGCTCGACTGCGAAAGGGACGAGCCAACACGGACCCGGGATCCCTCGACTTCCTGCGGGAAACGCTGAGCGGAGGGCGCCACTTTGGGGGCGCCGAGCCTCGGGTCCTAAACCGCTGACTGCCCGCAGGAACCAAGTCATGACCATGCTGGTCTTCGAGAAGAACCGGGCGGGCACCGCTATCAGCGCTGGTCGTCACCACGTCGAAGCCCACATCGCCTAGCTGGACCAGTAGTTGCGGCATTCTCGTTGGCAGAGTCTTCCGTCGCGCGAGAAGGATGATTTGCTGAGCAGCGTTCCCGGTATATGGACTGCCCTGGTTGCGCCGGCCGCCGCCATGTGCCGAACGCCGGCACGATTGCCGATTACAGACTGGCAACTTGGAGTTCACAGCAAGTTAATGCCGGCGACACTCTTCTTTTACACCTCCGAAAACAAAGCGCAATAAAGGACTTTTAGGATTATCCGTAACAAACTCGTATGGACTCTTCACTTTGACCAGCGAACCCAAACCTCCGTTGTTCCTGTCGCTTGGGGCGACGACGACCCATTGCCCTTACTGCGCCTTCCAGTGCGGCATGATCCTGTCTCGGGACGAGGCCGGCGCAGTGGGTATCAGCGGGAATCCAGAGTTCCCCGTCAATCGTGGGGCGCTGTGCGTCAAAGGATGGACGGCGGCGGCCACGCTGCGCCATCCGGAGCGCTTGACCTCGCCGCTGGTGCGTGATCACGGTGGCGAACTTCGTGCGGCTTCCTGGGACGAGGCGTTGGATCGGATGGGGCATGCCTTCCGGAGCGTCCAGGAACAGTACGGAAACGACGCGGTGGGCGTGTTCGGAGGCGGGTCGCTGACCAACGAGAAGAGCTACCTGCTGGGCAAGTTCGCCCGGGTCGCGCTCAAGACGGCCAACATCGATTACAACGGCCGTTTCTGCATGTCATCGGCCGCCGCCGCCGGCATCCGGTCATTCGGAATTGACCGGGGCCTGCCCTTTCCCGTTGAAGACATCTCCGGCGCCGGGATTGTGTTGGTGGTGGGAGACAACCCGGCGGAGACCATGCCGCCCATCATGCAGTATTTCGACGCTCAGCGCGCCAACGGCGGCAGGCTGGTGGTGGCCGACCCCAGGCTGACCTCCACCGCCCAGCGCGCCGACCTGCACCTGCGGCTGATGCCCGGCACCGATGCGGCCCTGGTCAACGGGCTCCTCCACATCCTCATCAGGGACGGGATGGTGGACGCCCAGTACCTGGCTCAGCGCACCGAGGGTTTCGAGCGGGTGAAGGCGTCGGTTACGGCCTATTGGCCCGAGCGGGCGGAACGCATCACCGGCGTCCCGGAGGCGGAATTGACCCGGACGGCGCACCTGCTGGGCACGGCGGAATCCGCGATGATCCTGACCGGCCGCGGCGCGGAGCAGCAGGCGCAGGGAGTCAACAACGTATCGGCCTGCATTAACCTGGCCCTGGCGCTGGGACTGGTGGGCCGGGCCAACAGCGGATACGGCTGCCTGACCGGCCAGGGCAACGGCCAGGGCGGCCGCGAGCATGGCCAGAAAGCAGACCAATTGCCCGGATACCGGCGCATCGACGACCCGGCCGCGCGCCGGCACGTGGCTGCCGTGTGGGGCGTGGAGGCGGCTTCGCTGCCAGGGCCCGGCAGGTCTGCATACGAGCTGCTGGATTGCCTGGGCCAGAACGATGGCGTGCGTGCCCTGCTGGTGATGGGTTCCAACGTGGCGGTATCCGCCCCGCACCTGAACAACGTGGCGGAACGATTGGGTTCGCTTGATTTCCTGGCGGTGTCCGATTTTTTCCTTTCAGAGACGGCGGCGCTGGCCGATGTGGTTCTGCCATCAGCCCAATGGGCTGAGGAGGAAGGCACCATGACCAACCTGGAGGGTCGGGTGATCCGCCGGCGCAAAGCGTGCGATCCTCCCGACGGCGTCCGGGACGACATCAGCGTCATCTGCGAACTGGCGCGGCGGCTGGGTGCAGGCAGCCATTTCGAGTACGGGAACGTCGAGGAGATTTTCGACGAGCTGCGGCGGGCGTCGGCCGGCGGACCCGCCGACTACTCCGGTATCAGCTACGCCAAGATCGAAGATAACGCCGGAGTGTTCTGGCCCTGCCCCAGCGAGGAGCATCCCGGCACCCCCCGCCTGTTTGCCGACGGCTTTCCTACCACCAGCGGGCGGGCGCGGATGTTTCCGGTGCGGCACGGCGAACCCGCCGAGACGCCGGACGACGAATATCCCCTGTTTCTCACTACCGGACGCAACCTGTCCCAATACCAGTCCGGTAGCCAAACACGGCGCATCGCCGAGTTGGTGGAAATCAGCCCGGCGCCCCTGGCCGAGTTGCACCCGTCCACCGCCGGGCGATACGGACTGAGCGACGGCGCCGCCGTGCGCCTCACCACCCGGCGGGGACACGCCGATTTTCAACTGAAGGTGACCCGTGGGATACGCGAGGACACCGTGTTCGTTCCCTTCCACTGGGGCGGCCGGCAGGCCGCCAACCGTCTCACCAATCCGGCGCTGGATCCAACCAGCCGGATGCCGGAGTTCAAGGTCTGCGCCGTGCGCATCGAGGGTCTTGAGGCCCTGGACGCCATCGACGAACAAGCAAGGATCCATTCCACGACAACAACGGAGCGCTAATCATCATGAGCATGTCGGAAAAGCAGAAACTGGTGGTGATCGGGAATGGCATGGCCGGCGCCCGTTTCGTGGAGGAAGTCGTGGGCCTGGGCGGGCAGGACATCTACGACGTCACCGTGATCGGCGAGGAGTCCTGCGGCAACTACAACCGCATCCTGCTCTCCGGCGTGCTGTCGGGTTCCCACGACGCCGACGATATCTTCATCAACCCGCTGGATTGGTACGCTGAGAACGACGTGACCCTGCACTCGGGAGTGCGGGCCATCGGCATCGACCGCAAGGGCAAGATGGCCTACGGCTCCGGCGGGTTGCTGCTTCCCTACGATAAGTTGGTGATCGCCACCGGCAGCAGCGCCTTCGTCCCGCCCATGGACGGCCTGTATGACGACGACGGCGATTTCAAGAAGGGCGCCTTCGTGTTCCGCACCCTGGACGACTGCGCGGCCATCATCGAACACGCGGAGGGCGCGCGCCGGGCGGCGGTGATCGGCGGCGGCCTGCTGGGATTGGAAGCGGCCCGCGGGCTGATGAACCGGGGCCTCGAGGTCGATGTGGTCCACCTGATGGGTTGGCTGATGGACACGCAACTGGATTCCCTGTCCGGCCAACTATTGCAGCAGAGCCTGGAAGAACTGGGAGTGCGTTTTCACCTGGAGAAGCTGACCACGTCAGTGCTGGGCAGCGGGCAGGTGACGGGCCTCCAGTTCAAAGACGGCGACACGTTGGACTGCGACATGGTGGTCATCTCGGCCGGCATTCGTCCCAACGTCGATCTGGCCCGTATGGCCGGCCTGCACGTTCGCCGGGGGATCCTGGTCAACGACGGGCTCACCTGCCGCAATGACCAGGACATCTACGCCATAGGCGAATGCGCCGAGCACCGCAGCCAGGTGTACGGCCTGGTTGCGCCCC
This sequence comes from Dehalococcoidia bacterium, assembly GCA_034420475.1. Classification (GTDB taxonomy): domain Bacteria; phylum Chloroflexota; class Dehalococcoidia; order Lucifugimonadales; family UBA3495; genus Bin87. The sequence goes on along the minus strand of DAOULH010000076.1, from coordinate 15,742 downwards.
TGTGGGAGCAGGCGCGGGTGCTGGCGGAGCGGTTGACCGGGCGCAACGCGGATTCCACCTACGCCGGGTCCCGGGTATCCACCAAGCTCAAGGTGATGGGCGTTGAGCTGGCGGTGGCGGGCGACAAGGACCCCCTGGACGAGGACGACGAGGTGGTGACCTACGTCGAGCCCAACCGCAACGTGTACAAGAAAGTCATCGTTCGGGAAGGTAAGGTCAGGGGTGCGATTCTGCTTGGCGACGGCCTGACCATGCCACGGATTTTGCAGGCATTCGACCGGGGCGAAGCCCTGCCGGAGAACCGATCGGAGCTGCTGTTCCCCCTGGCAGCCGACGCCGGGCCGGCGCTCAACGTTGCGGATATGGCCGACGACGCCCAGATCTGCAACTGCAACGGCGTGACCAAGGGTAAGATCGTCGCGGCGGTGGACGGTGGATGCCGCAGCCTGAAGGCAGTATGCGACGCGACACGGGCTGGAACCGGCTGCGGCTCCTGCAAGATGCAGGTTCAGGCGGTGCTGGAACTGGCGGCAGACGGCCTGGTAGCGGATGACCCTTCGGCCCATTACTACGTGCCGGGCATTCCCCTTACCAAGCCCGAACTGGTGGGCGCCATCAAGGCTATGGAACTCAGGAGTGTGTCCAGCGTCTTCGGGGCCCTGGCGGACGGGAAGGAGGATGCTGGCAGCAAGCAGGGCCTGGCCTCTTTGCTGCGGACCGTCTGGGGCGCTGAGTACGAGGACGAGCGGGACGCCCGCTTCATCAACGACCGCGTACACGCCAACATCCAGAATGACGGCACATTTTCCGTGGTGCCCCGGATCTACGGCGGCATCACCACTCCCGACCAGCTCCGCCGCATCGCCGATGCCGCCGAAAAGTACGAGGCCAGGATGGTCAAGATCACCGGCGGCCAGCGCATCGACCTGTTGGGGATACCCAAGGAGCACCTGCCTGAGGTCTGGCAGGAGGTGGGGATGCCGTCGGGCCACGCCTACACCAAAGCTTTCCGCACCTGCAAGACCTGCGTCGGAACTGAGTTTTGCCGGTTCGGGGTGGGCGACAGCACCGCCCTGGGCGTCCAGATCGAAAAGCGATTCCAGGGTATCGAGAGCCCGCACAAGATGAAACTGGCCGTTTCCGGCTGTCCGCGCAACTGCGCCGAGTCCACCACCAAGGATGTGGGCGCGACGGCGATAGAGGGCGGGAAGTGGGAGGTGTACATCGGCGGCGCGGCCGGGTCCCGCGTGCGCAAGGGGGATGTCCTGTGCGTAACCGAGACCCACGACGAAACCGTGCTGATGATGGGCCGCTTTATGCAGTACTACCGGGAGAACGCCCGTTACCTGGAACGCACCTACGATTTTGTGGAGCGGATCGGCATCGAGCGGCTTCGCCAGATACTGGTGGAGGATGCCGAGGGCATCTGCGCCCGCCTTGACCAGGACATGGAGGCCGCCGTGGGCGCCTACCGGGACCCGTGGCTGGAAGCTTCCGACCCGGTGCACCCCAACCAGTTTGTCACCGCGCCCGCCGCGCTAACCGAAACCGCGGCCGCATTGAGGTAGCGTCATGGTTCTGATCACGAAGACGCCGGAAGTGTTTGCGGTGAGCGATATGTCCTCCTCAGCAACCCATAACCTTGGCAGCGCCGTGCAGCTGCCCCTTGGCGAGGGGCGTCGGTTCGAGATCGGCGGCGTGGCAATCGCGGTCTTCCGCAACCGCCAGGGAGGGGTGTACGCCACCCAGGCGGAATGCCCACATCGCGCCGGCCCGCTGGCCGATGGATTGCTGGGCGGTGAAGCATTGATCTGCCCGCTGCACAACTTCCGATTTAACGTTGCTACCGGCGAACCGCTGGGCAACGACTGCCCGGCGTTGAGCACCTACCCGGTCTCGTTGAATGAAGCCGGAGAGATCCTGGTCGCGGTATCCGGGTCGTAGCCGACCCGCTCCAGCCCCTCGGAGATGAGAAAATGAGCCTGCTGAATGCCGCCGCAGACGGCGGCAAAGCCGCCCGGATCCGCCTGTTCAGCCTGGCGGCCCCGCACATGCGGACCTTCCACCTGACCTGGTTCGCCTTCTTCCTGTGCTTTTTCGGCTGGTTTGGCATCGCTCCCCTGATGGCGGTCGTCCGTGAAGACCTGCTGCTGAGCAAGGCCCAGATCGGCAACACCATAATCGCATCGGTGGCCATCACCATCGTCGCCCGGCTGGTCTTCGGCTGGCTGTGTGATCGCATCGGCCCTCGCCTGGCCTACAGCGGTCTCCTGGTGTTCGGTTCCATCCCGGTGATGTGCATCGGGCTGGCGCAAAATTACGAGACCTTCCTGCTGTTCCGCCTGGCAATCGGGGTGATCGGCGCGTCCTTCGTCATCACCCAGTACCACACTTCCGTGATGTTTGCGCCCAACGTGGTTGGGACGGCCAACGCTACCACCGCCGGTTGGGGCAACCTGGGCGGCGGCGTTACCCAGATGGTGATGCCGCTGGTTCTGGCCGGCGTGCTCATGTTTGGCGTCGGGGAACTGGTGGGCTGGCGCATCGCCATGGTGATACCGGGCGCGGCTTTGCTCCTGGTCGGCGTCGCATACTACCTGCTCACGCAGGACTGCCCACAGGGTAACTACCGGGATCTGCGCGCCCGGGGTTTGATGCCAACCGCCGCTGCGACGAAAGGATCGTTCCTGGAGGCCGCCCGTGACCCGCGCGTGTGGGCGCTTTTCGTGATCTACGGCGCCTGTTTCGGCGTGGAGCTGACCATCAACAATATCGCCGCGCTGTACTACTACGACCGGTTCGACCTGAACCTGGCCACCGCCGGCATCATCGCGGGGACTTTCGGGTTGATGAACGTCTTCGCCCGGACCCTGGGCGGCTTCTTCGGAGACCGCATGGGCATCAGGTTCGGTTTGAAAGGCCGGGTGATGTTCCTGGGCGGCGTGCTGTTGGTGGAAGGGCTGGCCCTGATGCTGTTTTCCCAGATGGCGACGCTGTTCCTGGCCGTGGGCGCGATGATCGTATTCAGCCTGTTCGTTCAGATGTCGGAGGGCGCGACGTTCTCCGTGGTTCCCTTCATCAACCGGAGAGCCTTGGGCTCGGTGGCCGGCATTGTCGGCGCCGGCGGCAACGCCGGAGCGGTGGCCTTCGGGTTCCTTTTCCGGTCGGAGAGCCTGGGCTACGCTGACGCGCTGCTGATAGTGGGCGTGGCTGTGATTCTGGCGTCGGCATTGGTGCTGGTGGTGCGCTTCTCGCCGGAAACCGAGCGCGCGGAGAAACGGGCAATCGACCTGGCTATGGCGGACCGGGACGGCTTGGCCCCGGCGCCAGCCGATTAGCGACGTGTTGACTTGGACGGAGTCGACGAAGCCTGGTAGCGTCCTGCGAAAGCATCAGGTTCGGGTCGGCTCCGGCAGGGAGCCGAATGTACGCTAACGGCGTTTTGGCCACCGGTATTAGCCGGTGAGCAGGATGTGGAGACGGCACCAGAGGCCATTGCATGGATTTTTGCGATCTGGCCCGCAGAAAGTCCGGAGGCCTCAGCGAGCTCATCGATGGTGGGTTCTCGGCCGTTCGCCTACAACAACCAACGATGGGACCGCGTCAACATGGGTGCCGGACGATTCCAACGAATGGCTCCGTGGTTCACCCAGACAAATCACCAGTTTCCGGTTCCTCCTGTTGGGAAAGCCGGTAGTTGATCCACAGGTATCGTTGGGCATAGACGGTCTCATCGCCGGCGCGGGCTTTCCTCAGTCCGAAGTTCTGCGCCCGGCGCATTCTCTCAAACATCGTCTCGTAGATCCGACGCGCCTCCGCGTTGCTCCGGAACGATGCCAGGTCGGTGAACCGGGTGGCAAAGCCGAGGGTGCCCCGAGCCTGCGCTAGCAGTTCGTCGGAGCCCTCCCGGTATCCCCTGATTATCTTGTCGCGGACGGGGCCGTAGGGCTCATGCTCTCGATCTTGGTACCGGTACATCAGGCCCGCCGTGAACCCGATCATCAACGCGTATCGCACGGCGTCGCCGGCGTCCATCGCTCGCAACGCCTCGCCCAACGCCGCATCGAACTCGGCCGCCGGCGTCTCCCGCCATTCCACGCAGTCATGATCCGGCTCACCCTGCTGCCGGCGGTTTTCCAGCTCGTTCAGGATGTCGCGCATTGCGCCCACGTCGGCGTCTTCGTAGGCGTCCGAGATGTCGTCGTACAGTTCTTCCGCGCTGACGCCCGGGGCGCCACAGGCGGCGGCGATGCCCCCGGCCTCGCCGCAATGGAAGGCGTAACTGTGCGGAGACGAAGCTGCACCGTCTCCCTCCAGAGCATCCAGGGCTCTACCGAGGACCTCGATAACAACACTGATCATTGGGCTGCCTCCACGGTGCGCGACCCGATTGGCCAAACCGGAACGCTACTCATCATCGATGAGCCGATTCCCCCCAAGCATTTGGTACCGCGCAATGCGATCTACCAACGCCGGAGGTATATTGCTGGTAAGGCGGTTGCCAGACACGCGGATGGTAGTCAATTTGGTCAGATTGGCTAACTCGGGCGGTATCGGGCCGCTCAAGCGATTGTGCGAAATGTCCAGCTCCTTCAGGTCGGTCAGGAAATCCAGGTCGTGAGGTATGCGGCCGGTCAGCCGATTGTGCGACAGGTCGAGCTTCTTCAGTTTGGTCAGTTGTCCCCAAGAGGGTAGTATTTCACCATCCAGTTGGTTGTATGACAGGTCCAGTTCGTCAAGTTCAGTGAGTTGCCCTAACTCGGCTGGTATGTCACCGGTCAGCCAATTGTCCGACAAGTCCAACTGGCCAAGTTCAGTGAGTTGCCCCAACTCAGCTGGTATTTCCCCGGTCAAGCGGTTGTGCGACAGGTCCAACTCCATGAGCCTGGAGAGGGCGCCTAATTGGGGTGGTATGCCACCGGTCAGCCAATTGCCCGACAGTTTCAGAGAACACAGGTAGGTCAAACCACAGATTACCGGAGGAATTTCGCCGCTCAATTGATTGTCGCTGAGAGCCAAGGTGTCGAGGGATGTTATATCAGCCAACTCGGCTGGTGTCCTCCCGCTCAGTTGGTTGACCGACAAGTTCAGCGTTAAGAGATTGGAGAGGACGCCCAACTCAGGGGTATCTCCCCAGACAGAGTATTCTCATCCAGCAACAGGTACGAGAGCTCAGAGAGTCGGCCCAACTCCGCTGGGATCTTACCGCTCAACCGGTTGCCGCTGAGCGTCAGCCCATCCAGCCTAGTGAGACTCCCAAGGGTACCCGGGATCTCTCCGGTCAATCGGTTCTTGCCGAGGTCCAAGTCAACCAGATTAACGAGACGCCCCAGCTCAGGCGGTATCTGACCAGTTAGCTGGTTTTCATTCAGCGACAAGAATGCAAGGTTGGACAGTTCCCCCAATTCTCGCGGGATCTCCCCTGATAACGAATTCTGATCCAGCCGCAACTTGGTAAGATCCGGGAGGTGGCCTAACTCGGCCGGCATTGCCCCGCTCAGTTGGTTGCTCTGAAGGCCAAGCTTGGTCAGGTTGGTGAGACCCCCCAACTCGACCGGTATGGCCCCGGTAAGCCGGTTGTCGCCGATGTCCAGTTCGGTCAAGTCGTTGAGGCGGCCCAGTTCCGGCGGTATTTCTCCAGTCAACCTGTTCCGGTTGAGGTGCAAACCAGCAAGGCTGGCCAGGTTCCCCAGCTGCGGCGGTATTTCTCCACTCAACCCGTTGTTGGACAGACTCAGGCTCGTCAAGTTAGGAAGGTTTCCCAACTCCGGCGGTATGTCGCCAGTCAGCCGGTTGTATGACAGGCCCAGCCATTCCAGCCTAGTCAATCTGCCCAACCCCGGTGGAATCTCTCCGCTGAAGTCGTTGCCGCCAAACTGCATCCTGACCAGGCCGTCGATGTCGCCCAATGCTGGTGGTATTTCGCCACTGAGATTGTTGTTGACGAGCAAAAATTCCCGGAGCTCTTTCAGGTTTCCCAACTCGGGAGGGATTGAACCGGTCAGATTGTTATCGCCGAGGTCCACGTAAATCAGGTTGGTCAGGCTGCCCAACTCGGGAGGTATCTCCCCCGACAGTTCGTTATCGCCGAGACCCAAGAGTGTCAGATGGACGAGCCCGCCCAGCCCAGGCGGCACCTCCCCGCTCAGCTCGTTTCCCCACAAACCCAACAAAGTCAGTCTCGAAAAGTCACACAGCCATGCGGGTATCGGCCCGCTCAGCCGATTTTGAGAAAGGCTCAACCGGGTTAGCCCGGTCAGACTGGCCAGCTCCGAAGGTATCTCCCCGGTCAGTTCGTTGTCTCCCAAATCCAGGAAGTGGAGATTAGTGAGATTACCGAGTACAGGCGGGATTCCTCCGCTCAAATCATTTCCACCGAGGCTCAGGAGGGTCAAGTTGGCAAGACGTCCCAGCCAGGTTGGTATCTCTCCGGTCAACCGGTTCCGCTGCGGCCGCCGCTTGTACGGGTCCTCCGGCGGAACCGTCGGGACTGGAACCTCGTACCGATCCAACCTTATATCTCCGAGGCTCAATACGCTCAGCTCGTCGAGCCCATCGAGTTCGGTAGGGAGTTGGCCGGCCAGCCGGTTTTCTGAGAGGTCAAGCTCGGATACGCGACCATGGTCGTTCACCGTCACCCCGTGCCATTCAGAAAGCGGCGCGTCCGTCAGCCAGTTGTCGTTGACGACCCAGTTTTCACCGTCGGCGGCGTGGTAGAGCGCGATCAGCGCGGACCGGTCGTCATTGTTTGTTGGCTGGACATCATTGCAATGGGTTTCCAAAACTTCCTCCATGGATGAATAAACTGCGGGAATTGGCATCGGGCATACCCTACGCATCAACCCGTTTTCGCGACGCGTATCTGGGCAGACGTTCCCATCCGGGCGGCATCTCTCCGCTCATCTCCTCATCAAAGGGGAACATGAAAATGCCGGTGAGCTTGCCCAGCTCAGGCGGGATCGGACCGGTCAGTTCGTTGTCCCAGAGTTCGAACCTGACCAGATCCAGCAGGTTGCCCAGTTCTGCCGGCATCTTCCCGGTAAGTTGGTTGTCGTTGAGGTACAACTCGGTCAGGTTGATGAGGTTCCCCAACTCAGGCGGTATCTCGCCGCGGAGGCGATTGTCGCTGAGGTCCAGCTCATCAAGGCAGGTGAGGTGGCCCAATTCGGGTGGTATTTCGCCGCTCAGTCGGTTTCTGTGCAGGTGCAGCAGCTTCAGACTGCCGAGGTTGCCCAGCCGGGGCGGAATCGTTCCCTCCAACTGGTTGCCGTGCAGGATCAGCTTCTCCAGGTTGCCCAGTTCGCCCAGCCAGGCCGGTATCTCACCGCTCAGCTGGTTCCCTCCGATCGCCAGTTCAGCAAGGTTGGACAGGCTTCTCAGCGCTGCGGGAATTTTCCCGCTGAGCTGGTTGTCATCCAGATTCAATCTCCTGAGCTTGGCCAGGTTGCCCAATTCCGGAGGTATGGCTCCGGTCAGACGGTTTGCCTCAAGGTCCAAGACAGACAGTTTGGCCAGGTTGCCCAATTCCGGTGGTATCTGACCGGTCAAGTCGTTCAACAACAGGTCCAGGTTGACCAGGTTGGAGAGGTTGGCCAACTCGACCGGGATGGGTCCCTTCAACTCATTGCAGGACAGCTTCAGCACGGACAATTCGGTGAGAATGCCCAACTCCGGCGGGAGTTGGCCGTGCAGCAAATTTCCTTCGAGCTCCAACCGAGACACGCGGTCGTCGGCATCCACCGTAACGCCGTGCCACTCCTCAAGGGGCGTACCGGTAAGCCAGTTGTCGTTGTCAAGCCAACCGGCGCCGTTCGTGGCATTGTAGAGCGCGACCAGCGCAGACCGGTCGGCGCCGCTCGTGGGGTCTGTTTCACCAGGCGAGGTTTCCAAATCGTCCTCCGTCTATCGCCGATGTTCAACCAGGTGTCATGGTGGTCTCGGGGTCCTGGATCTGGATTCTCATTCCGCAACTCATGTGGTTCAGTTCTCCTCTTGCGTGGCGCAGCGTGTCTTTTGGATGGCATTCATCCGGCGCCCAGCCGTTTTGTCGGTACGTGCTACTTCGCCTGGCATCTCCGATCCGCCGCTTCTTGCCGCTGGGCGGAACGCTCGGTCCACTCAGCATCTTCTTCCTCGAGAACCGCCCAAGGACGCCGGCCTTTCTTGCCGCGCTTGGCGATGGTCCTGGGCTTGGGCATGGCGTCGAGAAGGGCTTGCAGTTCTTCCGCGCTGTTGGCGTCGAACCAACACTTCGCCGTGCGCAACGCAGACTGCCGCTTCCCCGGGTTCTCCAGTTCCTGGAGCAGCTTTTGCAACTGCCACCTGCGAAGCACGCGGTCTTGTTCAAATCGCTGTCGCCAGAAATCCTCTCCGTCGATGTAAGTCGCCATGAGTTGTCGCTCCGTTCACCATCGGTGGCAATGCCGCTATATGGGGGGATAAGAGCCGAGCAGAATCACGCGTGGAGAGATGACGCCAATCGTCAAATTCGACGCCAATCATCGAACGTGACGGGAGGCAACCGCTCCTGTTCCGGCGTCCACTGACGATTTTCCTCGGCCATCTCGTGGTGCCAGTCGCAGCAGGAATCATCGCCCTCGTTGTGCGGCAGCGCCCGCATGGTTTCGTCCCAGACGCCTTCGGCGATCATGTCGCGAACGATGGGCGACTGCGGGTGCGACTGTTCCTTGATGCAAATCCACTTGGTGGCGCCCCATTTGGGGTTGTCCAAGGTGAGCGTCAGCAACAAGTAGAGGTCACCCTGGGTATCGCCGTCCGATGCAAAATCGTCGAAGTTGGAGTAGCCCCATGCGAAGGTATCGCTGGTATTGACCGCCAGGCGGGTGCCGCGGCGTTCCGGCCGCTCTGACGTTTCATCGTCCCCGTCTGCGTCTTTTACGGGCAGGCGGACCGTGAATGCGTGCACCTCGCCCTTGAGCAGCAGGTATGCCAATGCCGCCTTTTTATCAAGGCGCGTCTCATTGTCGAATTCCCAAACGAAGTCGTCGATGGTCAAATCATCCGGCAGGAAATCTGCCAAGTTACGTCGTGCTGTCATAATCTTCACTCCATGCTGCACGCCCCAGATGGTTCGGCGGGCGGGGCGGGCCGATTGCTATAACCCGCGATCTTTGGGGCTGTCGACCCGTATGGAATACGGGCATAGGTCGTTTGCTTCCTCGGATTCCTGCGGTTGTGAAACCAGTTCGTCTCGGCCTTCGAAATTCCTCCTACCCGCTGTAGACCGCCTTTGGGTGGTTCAGTTTTTCCAGTAACCCAAGGCAATCGTCGGAAATGAATAAAAGGTCTGCATCACCCGTACAATATTCAAGCACCACACTGTTCGATCCGAAGACCCGCTCCGGGTATATGTCCACCACCACAGCATATTTAGGACCTGGGCCGTCCCCTTCATGTAGTTCCGGGAAATTGCATGAGGGCCCGTGTTCAGGCATGTCCATGTAGCCTCGTTCCATGCTGGTAACCTCCATAGTCTTCTCTCGCTGCTGCACCCCCCGATGGTTCGGTCGGCGGTGCGTATCGGTTGTTCCAGTTCCGCGATGTCCGCGGGATGTGGGCACATGGCTGGTTTCAGATCGTTACCACCAGCCACCGCTTGGCAGGACTGCCATTCCCAATTTCTTCTTTGGTGAACTCGATGTGGATGCTCTGGCGCTCGGGATAGAGTCGTGCCACGTCGTAGTAGGTTTTCAGTTCCAGGTTCTTGGTGTTGGAGATCAGGAACCTGATGGTTGTGACAGGCCGGATGGCCGGGCGCCCTGGGGTGGATCCTCGAGTCGCCTTCACCGCCTTCATCGCTTTTTTCGCTTTCTTGGCGGACCTCCGCAACCTCCTGGTCGCACGCCAGATTCTCCGTTCCAGCGTCTCCGAGATGCGTGGGCAATCGCCGGTGTCGCCCGGTTCGGCCTCGTATCGCCTCTCAAAGCTGGAATTCCTCGGTTTGCGCATGTCCTCTATCCTTCTGCGCGGATCACGATATGCAGGCGGCCTGATGGAAACGGCCCTGCTCCCGTTGCTCAGGAACAGGGCCGCGTTTCGTCACTCGATGGCCGTGCTGTTGTAGCGGCGGTCGAACTCCACCTCCGACATGGTGGCGTATCGGATGGCGGCGATCAGCGCCAGCACGCCGGCCACCGGCGGCAAGAGCAGCCACCAGAGCCGCTTGGGCTTCTCGTTCAGGTAGAACTGGTCGGCGGCAAATCCGCCCAGCAGGAATGCCAGGATGGCCGCCGTGGTCTTGTTCTTCATCTTCAGTTCCTCGTGGCGCGCTCAATGCAGACCGTGGGAATCGGCGAGTCGGGCGATACGTCGCCTTGCTTGGGCAAACGCGGGGTAGCCCGGCGCGGAGTCCGTTGGCCCAGCGCGGTTAGACAGGGGTTGACCCTGGGGTCAACCGGGAGAGGTCAATTCAGGGCGAAAGCGTGAGGCGTCAACCGGCGCTGGTGACGTCCACATCGCGGAAGTCGCCGTGGCGCTGCAGGCGCAGCTCGGCCTCCAGTTGGTAGAGGCTTCCGTCGTCCTGCTGGCGGCGCCGGTTCCGCTTGCGGAACGAAATGCTGTGGCGCAGCACGGAGCAATCCACATCCTGGACGGCAACGGTTGCGCCCATGCCGTCACGCACGGCGATGCGCAGCACGACACACCCGGCGTCCTCGCCGGCGGCCAGCAATTCCTGGTGGACCCAGTCGCAGGGGTCATAGTCCAGGGTGATGCTCAGGTCGCCCGGGTTGGCGCGGCGGCGCCGTCGCAATTGCTGCGCCCGGCGGGGATTCACCCGGCGAGCGTCCTCGCGCTCCTCGGCTACTTCAGGGTTCTCCACCGTGAGGTTGAAATCGACGACGCCCGGGATCGCCACCGGCTCCTCGTCTTCGAGCAACAGGTACACGGTCATCGGGTCGATATTGGGTTGCGTTGTCATTGAATTTCCTCGCAGTGGCAAAGGCGGCGCATTTCAACCGGAAAGCGCGGCCGCCTCGGCCAGGGGAAGGCTTGGGAGAGCGGCCACCGGCCGGTCCGCGGTTTGAACTGAGGACCGTGCCGGAAGCGGGAGATGCGGAGAGCCTGCAATTCACTCCAGGGTGAACCGCCGAAGACGCTCCGTCCGGCCACGGGGCGCACTGGCGCATCCCCGCGGGCCACTCTCCCCAACCAGGAGGCGTCAGCCGATGATGCGGATTTCGCCCACGGCCTCCAGGTCGAAGTTGACCCGCAGGCGCTTGGTGTCGTCGCGGAACCGCTCGTCCATGGACAGGCGGTAGCGCACCACGGTGCAGTCCATCTCACGGCACGCAATGGCCACGCCGTGAGGGTCGCGGGTAGCGACGCGGACGGTCACGGTGCCTCCCTCGCCGGCCGCAATCAGGGCCCGGTGCTGGGGATTGGACGGGTCGTAATCCAGGGTGATGTCCATCTCGGGAGCATCAGCGCCCTCGCTGGCGGGGTTGTCCACGGTGATATCGAAGTCGTCAATGCCTTCGATTTCGGTGGGAACGCCGTCGGCCACCAGGTAAATGGCCAGGGGCGCCGGCGAGGGTGGGGGAAGCGGTGCCGCGTCATACGCGGAAAGTGGGGTAGCCATGCGTGGCTCACCTCGGAGTTAGATTCCGTCAGTGCTGGGGACGGGTTTAGCGGCTCTCGATGGCGGCAACTCCGTCGCTCGGACTGATCGTTGAAAGGAACTTTACCACTTTACCGCTGTCATGTCAATACCCAAAAAATGATATTCGAGAAGTTTTAACTTTTTCCGCGCGCTTTACGCCGGCAGCGGCGCCCGCGATGCGACGCCAATGCCGTTGCGCGGAGAGACGAGGGTAATGTTCTGGTAATGACCGCGTGGTACGTTGGATTTGTCATGAGCAGGACCTTTCGAAAACAGCCCACTCGGAGGGCCGTTGAAACCAGTCAGTACGTCGAACGGGTACGCGACGGCTACCGCGACTTGGGCGTGGAACTGGCCCGGGACGACCGGGTGACCGGCCTCCGCGAGCACCGGGATTACCGCCGGCGCACACGCCGCTCCCTCCGGCTGGGCGAGTACAGCGCCGTCCTCGCCGGCAAGAAACGGCGCTACGGTGACCGTTACGGCAATTACGAATGGTAGCCGGACCGCTGTTGGCCTGAAGTCTGAAGGGCGTCCGTTACGTTTCCTCTGTAGGCGGAATCTCCGGCAGATGAGCTTCGGCTGCTGCCGTGCCCTGAGGCAGCGGTGACTTGGGCACGGCGGGAACCCCGGCCGCCTCCGTCCCGTCCTCATAGTCATCGGATACTGAAGAATCTGTGGCCCGTGGATATCCCTGAGCAATCCTCGCCGGAGCGCTCTCCAACAATTCACGGGCTTCCCGCAACCCAAGATCGGTCGCCTCCCGCACCGCCGAAATGGTCCCGATCCTGTCGTTTGCGAAGTCGCGGAGCGATACCCCGCCGCCGGACCGCGCGGCAACCCGAACCGGTTGCCGGACAGAGGCTTCGGCATTCCCTCCAGGAGTTCTCATCTCGTTGGAAATGGCCCGCACCAGGTCCACCAGGTCGGCCACGCTCATCCGCCTGATCTCATCCATCACCTGCTCCTGGACTGTCACGTTAGCCTCCACCAATCTGGGAATACCTGCATCTGCGGGCTTGGGATTCAGTTTCGGCCCAGCACCCGGCCCAGCGCCTCCCGGTTGGCCAGCATGTCCACGTTGGCCTTGACGATCCTGTCTAGTTGGCTGTCCTCGGTGTAGTCCGCCGGGGCCACGCAATGGACCCGTCCCTCGTCCACGAACCGCTGGGCGTTCTGCCGGGCGTTCCTGGTGCGCGGCGGGAACACCGCCACCGAGAGCCCACCCAGATCTTTCACCAGCCGGAAGCAGGGCACGTCCGTTTCCCCGTCCCCGATGTACACCATGTTCGCAAAAGGCACCGGCCGGTCTTCCTGCCTGACGAACCGGTTGACGACGACATCGTCGCTCAGGTCGTGGGCGCCCTTGTTGATGCGGAACAGGAACTGGGTCTTGGTGGTGTAATTTACCGCCAGCGCCGGCCACACTGCCACTCCGTTCTGGTCGAACAGGAACCGGGAGGCGTAGATCCGGTCCACCAGGTTCGCCACCGGCGTGCCCTCGATGATCTCCCCGTTGCCCGAGGACACGATGTAGTGCTCGACGCGCACGCCCCGGCTCTTTCCGTAGTCGCTGATACGATTGAACCATCCCAGCACGCCTGGGAAATACTCCAGCCACTGACCGCGCTCTTTGAAGTCTTCCCGCCGCACCGGAACGCCCTGCTCACCGGCCTTCCGCAGCATGTAGTACATGTACATGAGGATGCGGTCGGCCTGGTTGTCGCTGGAAAGGCGATCCACCTCCGCCCAGAACTGGTTGGGGGTCATGCCAACGTCGGGAATGAACTGCCGCTCCTGCATGTTGCCCGGCGCCAGGGTGCCGTCGAAGTCGTACACCAGGGCCATGGTGACCCGTCGACGTGGCCCGCTTGTAGTCGTCGGCTCGCCGGCGTGAACAACCTCAAATCCCGGATAGTCGTCAGGTGGCGCCAATTCCGAGATGTCCCGGGATTCCCCGGAGATGTGGGGCGCGCTGAAGGAGGTCGGCAGCAATTCATCCTCGGCCCCGTCGGCTGCAATCCGTTCGGGAGCGGCTCGCTGGGCCATTGCGACATTAGCCGAGGCAAATTCCATGCTCAGGTGTTCCGGATTGACGCAGGAGTAGTTTCCGCAGTCGTGGATGATGGATGCTCGCGACGGAAATGGACCGTGATGCTGCTCGTATGCGAATCGGTGGGCGTATTCTGACCTCCCGTTTCCCACGTTCAGCCGGCCGTGCCCCTGGGCCGACTTGCCATGTCGCCAGACCCAGCAGCCGGTGCCGGCGTCTTCGTCGTAGTCCCAGCGGTGGATGCCCCGCCGGTACACCGGTCGGCGCATCCAGGCTACGCCTGCTTTATCGGCGATGCGACGCACGTGGCGCTGCGACAATCCCGACTGCTCGGCCAGCTCACGGTAGGATAGCCTCGGCTCGGATTGCAGCAGCCGGGCCACCGCAAGCTCGTTTTCGCTCAGGGGCTTATCCTCCGCGCGCAGCGGGGTGACGCCATACCGCTCGGCGATCTGCTGCACCCGCTGTCGGGTGATGCCGCAATCGCTGCCGATAGCCTCGTAGGTATCGCCGTTACGGATCCGGTGTACTATCACCCGATCCCGGGGGGTCTCCGGTTCAGCCAACGCGGGAAACCTGCTGTGTCATCAATTTGCCGGATGGTATCATATTATAATGCGTTTGTCCATCGTATGAAGGTGTAGCCCCACAACCACTCGCCCATACCTCTATCGCGCATCTTTCAACCTCCCAAATCGCCCCGGCAAGCCTGCCTCCGGAGACCCTCCCATGACCAAGGTTGGCAGCCATCCGCAGTCCGCCCGCCGGCGTCCCGGCCGGCCGGAGACATGGATATGCCGGCAGCGAGGCGACACCGCGTCGGCGAGAGGCTGCCGGCCGTGATCCACCTTGATCCCGACCCCGCCGCAATCAACCTCTGCCGGAAGCTGGTTGCCCAGACCGACTTGGAGGCTGTGGTCCTCTTCGGCTCTCAGGCCGTCGGCGGCTGGGACGAGCAGTCCGATCTGGACCTGATCATCATCACCGTCAGGCACTTGGGTGGGGGGAAGGCGATAACGGATTAGTACGCATTCAACGTTGGAAAGGCAGGGATAGAAGCGGTGGAGTTTGGTTCTGGCGTGGTCGGTGCTGAAGCGCCAGCTGGTGATACCTGCGGCGTTGCGCCGGGTTCATAAGCCGTAATGGCGCGTTCCAGGGCATCGGCATCGGGGTTTCTGCCCTTGAGACAGGCTCGGCTGAGCGCGCTGAACTCAATCTCGGCCATCCCTTCGGCAAGCTCAGGACAGGATTGAGCCAGCTGGCGTGCTTGGGGGTATGGCGAAACTCCAGGCGTTTCACGATGCGTCGGGCCTCGGCCGCCGGGAAGGTTTCGTACAAGGACGCCATGCGGTGGGTGTTAAGATTGTCGAGGATCACGCGGACCACGGAGGCGTGAGGATAGGCTGTGTCCACCAGCCAACGCATCTGGTGGGCGAAGTCCGGCATGGTGCGGCGTTCGGTGATGGTCACATGACGCCAACCGGCCAGTGGTTCGCAGAACAGGAAGAGGTTGCGGGTGCCACCTCGGCGGTACTCGTAGTCCCGTATCCAGTACGGGGCAGGCTCTGGCGTCGGGGGCGTCCCGGCTGGGCGGGCAAGGGTTCTCGCACGTCAGCCAGCAGTTGGGTGGAAGTCTCGTCGAAGCACACCACCGGATGGCAGGGATCGTCGGGCTCGGCGTACAGGTCCAGCACATCCTCCATCGCCGCCACAAACTCCCCGTTCATCTGGGCCATGCACCACTGTCGCTTTTGCCAGGGCTTGAGGACGTTTTTTTGAGCCGGAGACGCACCGTCTCGTATGACAACGTTTCGACCACGCCCAACTCCACCACCTTGTCGGCCAAGAGCCGCAGGGTCCAGTGGTTATGGTCTTCGGGCGCGTCGCTGCACGCCAGGGCAATCAGGCTGGCTTCGCCCCGATCATCCAGCTTGCGATACCGGTTGGCCTGGGGACGGTCGTGGAGTACGCCGTCCAATCCCTCCTCGGCGTACCGTCGCTTGGTGCGAAACACCGTGCGCGGCGACGTGTCCAGCGCCGACGCCACCTGGGACGCGCTCCAGCCTTCG
>DAOULH010000075.1:0-9364 GCA_034420475.1 Dehalococcoidia bacterium | reverse complement strand
GTGCTCCTTGTTTCAGGTTGGTTTTCCGTTTCAAAAACCATTATCCCCGAAGCCGGGAGCACTTTCTTATCCCTTTACCGCACCGACACCCTCATCCTTTCGGTGGATTGGGGGTAAGGCCGAAAGTTCGTGAAGAACTCCCGCTCTAAGTCCAGATACCATCCTTTGAGCACGTCCATCCGATAACCGTGGTCAAATCGCAGGTTGCGGTATGTAGCTTGGGCAGGCCCGCCGGCCGCCATCGTGTTCAACCGGCTGCTCACCTCATTACTGGCAATGGCCAGGTAGATGCCGGGGATTGGAGTCGTAGTGCCGTCATCATTAATACGCACCAGGCTGGCAGTGTTGACGCCAACCACGCTGCCAAAGCGGTCCACTACCGGCCCGCCGCTGCTGCCGCCGGCAATAGTGGCATCGGTCTGGAGGTACTTGGTGTCGTCAAAAACCCGATTGGTCGAAGAAATTATACCCCGGGTCAAGGTGGGATCGTCGCCCAGGAAACTTGATGATGGGTATCCCCATGCGGTTATATCGTCGCCCTGAGCCACCGCTGCGGAGTCGCCCAAGGGCAGCGTGGCATAGGTTCGCCCGGCCGGCAGCCGTATCACCGCCAAGTCGGCCAAGATGCCCCGACCCAGCACCTGGCCGGTCAAATTCACCGTCTGCCCGCTGGATGTGAGCATGTTCACCGTCACGGTGGCGGCGTCATCAACCACGTGGCGGTTGGTAACCATCAGCCCGTCGGAGCTTACGACAAAGCCGGTGCCGGCGTAGGTTTTCCCGTCGGAAGGTCTGGCGATGATCTGGCCGAGGGCAGGCCGGACGCGCCGGGCCAGTTCCGCGTTGGACAACGGCGTGTCAGAAGCGCCGGGCGACGACGTCAGATCAGTGCACTCCCCGGTTGGCAGGGTGATGCTAGACGGCAAAGTGTTCCGCCCCGGCAAAAAACTCCAGCGGGGGCTGGGCCAGAAAAATTCGCTGCTCACGCTTCCGCCGCTGCCGCTATCGACGAAATCGTTGCTGGTCAGCACGGTAAAAGCGTGGCGCGCGCCGGGAGACAGCCGCCGAATGGTGTACTCGGCGCGCCCGTTGTTGACCGGGATGTTCCGTGCGTTCACGTCAACATAGACGAAGGCCTCAATCCATTCTTGAGTGCAACTGGCCTTGGCCAGGTGGTAATCGACCTCCATGTTGACGTAGCCGATGCGGTAGTGAGTCGCCCGGGACACGGCGTTCCAGGATACGACCGCCTGGCTGGGCTGGGTTCCGTTGCGGACCTGGATGTTGGTGACGGGCGGGACCCCGCCCTGCGCCGCCACGGGCGGCGCGGTGGCGACCACAATGCCCACCAGGGCAATCAGTACGATGGCAAAGAACGGGAGGGCCAGCGATTGAAGAGACTTTACCATGCTGTACTCCAGGGCCGAGGCCCGGTATTAGTATCAACGGGCTTCGGTTTCCCGGAGCAGTTGGATATGGGTGTCGCGGCCGTCGGGAGTGTCCAGGTAGGTCGGCTGGTATTGCAGCAGCTCGGGCGATTCTTCCGTGCTGGGGCGCCGGTCGAACCAGGCCTGCACCGCGTCCGCTTCTTCCTGGGTCAGCACGTCCTTGTACACCGCCTGGTACAGCAACCAGTCCATGGTGTCGGCATCGGCGGTGAGGGCGTCTTCCCGGGTGATGAAGCCCATCTGCTCGGGCTGCTCGGACAGCCATTGCGCCAGGGGGTCGGAGCCGTCGGCATCCGGCACGACCTGGCTCACGCCGGCGTCGGGTTCATCCTGCTCGGCCGCGTCCTGCGCCATCAAAGCGCGGTACTCTGCGGCAAGTCCGGGGTCGGTCTCGTGATTGGTCAGGGGCTCGCTCGGCAGTTGCCCGCTGGCCGGCTGGATGTCGGGGTTCTGCCGCTCGTTGGCAGCGAACAGGGTGCCGGTGGCCAGCGCTGCGGCCATCAGAACCACAATGGCAGCCAGGGCAAGCCAGCGTTTTCGAAAGACGGAAATGGCGCTTGGCATGGTTTGTGATCCTCCTCGCTGTGGCCGGCTGCGATGTTCAGCACGTCGGCGCTGCGACGGTTGCTTGTCGCTCTTCACAGGGTCAGGCGCCCGCCTATAGATAATATGCCAAGCGCCCGTAACCTATGAAATCTGCACGTTAATCCCAAATACGTCAGGGGCTGCCATGGAGGTTTGCCAATCCGCGGATCCGTACGAGTTTGCAGTATGCGACAGTGGACCAGCGGCGCCATGGATATAAAGCCCCAAAGGGACTCTATACCATAATGCGTATGATGTGCGTGATTTTCAGGGTCTCTTGTTTATGATTATTTATGATTAATCATACGATTCTGTTTGGGCGGCCATGTTGACCGTAGCCGGCGCTCCCGTCTGCGCGGACGCTGGACGAGAGGCGCCGGCAGCAAGAGACAGCGCGATCAGAACCGCGTTGCCGGCAACAGCATTGCCCGGAGCTTTGCCATAGCCTGATTGGCAAGTGGGCCCCTCGCGCCGGGTTCACGCTGCTCGGCCACGTCCTGCGCCAGCAGGGCGCGGTGCTCTGCGGCAAGTCCGGGGTCGGTCTCGTGATTGGTCAAGGGTTCGCTCGGCGGCTGCCCGCTGGCTGGACGTCGGGGTTCTGCCGCTCGTTGGCGGCGAACAGGCCAATCATCTCCATAACGGCAGTCGTGCCGAGCCGCTCCGGCGTTAAGACGCTCCCAGCTGTTCTTCCAGTTGGCGGATGCGGGCGCGCTCGGCGGCGAGTTCGGCCTCGGCGGCGATGCGGGCCTGGCGCTCGGCGTCACGCTCCGCCTCAGCGTTATCCGCGCGGGCCTGCTGGTCTTCATAGGTGAGGACGCGCAGTCCGGTGGCCGGGTCGTAGAACACCAACCCCTCATGCTCCGCCCGCAGGTACAGCCCCAGCGCCCCGCTGTATCCCCGCAAGTCGCCGCCCGGCAACTCCGCAACCTCAATGGGAACGTACACGCCGTTTTCCAGGCGAAAACCGGCCAGCCGGGTTCCGTAATGCTCCCCGGTCTCGTCAAAAAGCCAGCACTCCACTACGCCAATGGCGGCATAGTAGTCCCGTTTCTCGTTCAGGTCACGGTCCGCCGTGCTCGCGGAGGCCACTTCCAGCACGAAGTCCGGCGGCTTCCCCTGCTCCAATACGACGTACCCGTTGCTGGCTTTGTACGCCGCCGGGTCCACGTCAAAAGCCACCAGCAAGTCGGGATACCGGGCCCGGGTCTTGTTGAAGCTGGGGGCGGGGACAATCCAGCGGTCGGCCTCTACCAGGGTGGTTTCGGGATTGCCCAGGTGGATGGCCAGGTAGCGGGAGTTGGCGGTCTTGAACAGGTGGTCGAACTGGCTCATCTCGTCGGGATTCCGCTGCGGGATGTCGGGCAACCGGAAGCGGCCCCCGGCCTGGGGCGTTTTGGCGATGGCTTCTGGCGTGGTCATGGCGCACCTGGCGGTGGCGGTATCGCCCCGCTCCGGCTCTCTCAAGGGCGTATGCTGCGGCTGATGTTCGACGCTGGCCGGGGGATTTGATGTCGGAAACTCCCGGCGTCTTCCCGACATCAAAGGTCTTTCTCAGCTTTCGTCCACGCTGTACACCCGCACCGCGGTGTCGTGGAACATAGCCGCGCGCTCCGTGGGTGAGTAGTCCTTGGACAGGCGCTTGAAGGCGTTGTACATGACGTTGTACGAGTAGGACACCTTGTCCACCGGGAAGTTGCTCTCGAACATGCAGCGGTCGGGACCGAACTGCTCGATGCAGTAGTTGACCAGCGGCGCCATGTCGTTGGCCAGCTCTTCAGAACTTGCGGGAATGTCTCGCTCGTGCCAGTCGAAGCCGGTGCGGGGCATACCGATGCCGCCCAGCTTGATGACCACGTTGGGGCACTCCGCCGCGGCCGCGATGCCCTGGCGCCACGTCGCCAGCGTCTCGTCGCTGTTGGAGTAGGGGCCGACCCGCAGCAGACCGCCGATGTGGTTCAGGATGATGGTCAGGTCGGGCACCGCCTTGGCGAAATCGGCCAGCTCGAACATCTGCGGGAAGTACATCCAGCCTTCCAGCGTCAGGCCCATGCCGGCCAGGACGCGGGCGCCGGCCCGGAAGTTGTCGCTGGACATCTGGTTGGCACCGCGATGGGCCGCGGTGTTCTCCACCTCGGGGTGCGGGTCCCAGGTGACCGAGTGGCGGATGCCGCGGAAGCGGTTGGGGCTGGCCGCCTGGAGAGCCTCCAGCACCGGCTTGACGCCGTCGCCGAGGTTCAGGTTGGCGTGGCCCACGATGGACGCGGCGGCGCGGCAGGGACCGTAGAGACCGCTGGCGGAGGCGGCGGCCAGGCCCTGCACGAATTCCACCTCGCCCACGGGACGCATCTCCTCGGGGCCGGTGGTGCGGTACATGGAGCGGGCCTCCACGAAGACGGTGGACGTCACGTTGTGTCCGCTGTTCACGTCATCAGCGAGTTCGTGGAGCAGGTAGCGGTGGTAGGGTATCCGCTCGGTGCGGTAGTCCCAGAAGTGGTGGTGCGGGTCGCAGATGGGGATCTCGGGCTCCAGGGTTTCTTCCTGCCGCAGCGAGTGCCAGTCATTGCCTCCAAAGGGCATAATCAGCCTCCGTTTTTCCGGTGTGCGTGAATTGAGATGACACGAGAGCCGGCGCACATCGCCGGTTCGCATTCGGGCAAATCATATCATAGGGATTTGGAGTGCCCGCGGCGGGGCGGCTAAAACCCGATACGAAGCGCTCGACAATGCCAAAAGGCAAGGTTGTTAATCGATAGGATGAACATCATACCGAATAGGATCTACTACGGCTGGTGGGTGGTCGCCGCCGCGTCGGGCATGTCCTTTGCCAACGCGGCCACGGCCATCAGCATCCTCACGGTGTTCGTGGTGCCCATGAGC
This sequence comes from Dehalococcoidia bacterium, assembly GCA_034420475.1. Lineage (GTDB taxonomy): Bacteria > Chloroflexota > Dehalococcoidia > Lucifugimonadales > UBA3495 > Bin87. The sequence continues at coordinate 4,454 of DAOULH010000075.1, read as the reverse complement.
CTGGAGTTCGGCTGGAACCGCACCGAGGTGGCCGGCGCGACCAGCCTGGGAGCCGTGCTGGGCGCGGGATTGGCCCCTTTCACCGGACGGGCCGTGGACCGTTTCGGGGCGCGGGTGACGCTGGTGGCGGGCGGACTGATCGTGGTGGCCGGCTGCCTCTACCTGGCGGGCGCGCAGGCGCTGGCGGGGTTCTATGTGGCGTTCACCGCCGTGCGCATTGCCGACCAGGGCTTGATCCAGGTGAGCGCGTCGGTGACGGCGGGCAAGTGGTTCGCTCGCTATCGAGGGCGGGCGACGGGACTGGTGATCCTGGGCAACGCGGCCGGCGTCATCGTGATGGCGCCGCTGGTGCAACTGGTCATCTCGCTTTGGAACTGGCGCGCCGCGTGGGTGATGCTGGCCGGCTCGATGCTGGTGGTGGGCACGCTGCCGGCGCTGCTGATCGTGCGCCGGCAACCGGAAGACCTGGGCCTGCGAGTGGATGGGGACGGGGCTTCTGATCCGGCCGAACGGTCCGAATCGTCCGCCGATGAGCCGGCAATCGAGTTGGGAGCCATCGTCCGGACTCCATCGTTCTGGTTGATCCTGTTCTCGTTGTTTTTGGTGTCAACCGCAACTTCCGGAATCGGGCTGCACCTGGTGCCCCATCTGACGCAGCAGGGGCTCAGCGCCGGCGCGGCGGTGGCGGCGGTGAGCGTGATGTCCGTTTCCGGCGCGGTGTCGGCGGTGGCATTCGGACTGCTGGCGGAACGCGCCTCGCCCAAGCTCCTGCTGGTCCTGTCCTACCTGCTGGCAGCGGCGAGCATGTGGGTGCTGATGACAGCCGACAACCTGGCGGAGACCTACTTGTTCGCGGTGATGCAGGGCATCGTCGGCACGGGCATCAACACGCTGGCGCCGATACTATGGGCCGGCTACTACGGGAGAGGGTCGCTGGGCAGCATCTTTGGCGTGAGCCGGGCGGCGCAGGTGGTCGGATTCGCCGTGGGCCCGCTGGCATCGGCGGTGGTGTACGACCGCACGGGCAGTTACCAGGGCGCCTTCCTGGCGTTGGCGGCGGTGGCCGTTGCCGCGGCCATTCTGCTGCTGGCGGCCCGGCGTCCGCGAGTATGAGCGGCAATCGCGCTGCGCATCACCCGTCCGGCGCGGCTGACCGCATGGCGGCGAGACCATCGTCCAGCCCGGGATGCGGCCGGCCCAGGACGGACATGGTGTGCGCGCAATCCAGGCCCATCCGGTCATCCACCGGGTCCGTTCCCGGCATCACCAGGCTTGGGTCCAACCCGAATTTCACGGCGACGGCGACCGCAAATTCGTACATGGTGACCCAGTCGGAGCCGGCCACGTGGTGGACGCCGGTGTCCTCTGTTTCGACCAGTCGCTCGATGCCGTCGACAAGATGCTCGACGTACACCGGCGACCGGTACACGTTGGTTGGCCCGTGGTACGGTTCGCCCCCGCGCAGGCGTTCAACCAGCATGGGCACGAAGTTGCGGCGTCCCGGCGCCGGCCAGCCGTAAACGATGCTGGTGCGCAGGATGCTCCAATTCGAGACGAGATCCGCGACCGCCCGCTCGGCCGCGAACTTGGTCCGGCCGTACTGCGTGGTCGGCGCCGGCGTGTCGGTCTCGCGATACGGCCCGTTCCGGCCGTCGAAAACGTACTCGGTGGACATGAACACCAGCCGGGCCGCATACCGCTCGCACAGGCGGGCGATGTTCTCCGTCGCCGTAGCGTTCACGTCCGTGGCGATCTGGGGATTGCGCTCCGCCGTGCCCACGTCCGCCATGGCGGCGAGATGCACCACCGCCTCGGGCCGCGCCAGGGAGAAGAGCGCGTCCACAGCCGCGGGATCGGTTATTTCGACCTGATGCCAGGACGCGCCGTCGTCCGCCGGCGGGCGGGAGTTATAGGCGCTGACAACAGCGTGTCCCGATGCCATGAGACGCCGGGACACGTACCGGCCGATGAACCCGCTGGCGCCGACAATCAGAACGCGCATGAGGAGGTTGGCAAGTCAGGTGGCCTCGCGTAACTGTTCAGAATTCAGGGAGTTGTCATTGCGAGGCGCTTGCGCCGTGGCAATCTCGACGCCATCGCAGCGGCGTTTGCCCCGAAGGGCTCCCTTGCGCCAGCGAGATTGCCACGCTCCGCTCGCAATGACAGGCGTGTCAGGACACCGGCAGCACCGGCTCGGTGCGGTCGGCGGGGAGTTCCACCTCGAAGGCGTTGAGGAAGAAGGCGGTCTGGGCGTAGTTGCCCATCAGCGCGGTGATTTCCACCAAGTGCTGCGCGCCGAACTGCTCCAGGGCGATCTGGAAGGTGGAAGCGGAGACGCGGTGGTTGGCGTAGAACTCGTTGCAGAAGTTGACGATGGCCTGCTCGTCCGCGGCCATCCGGGGCAGGGGCTGTCGGTCGCGGATTGCATCGACTATGGCGTCGCTGAGGCCCTCGCGCCGGGCGGCGGGAGCGTGGGCGTTCCAGATGTAGGGGCAGTCGAAATTGCGGGCGGTGACCAGGATCGCCAGCTCCTGGATGCGCTTGGAGAAGGTGCTCTCGAAGCGCAGGTAGCCGGTGAGGCTGCTGCGTCGCCGCGCCATCTCGGGGCTGTTGATCGCGATGGAATAGGGGCCGCCGGTGATGGTGCCGCCGGTGGGTCTGGTGAGCTCATCGAAGGCGTCGTGAAATTCCGCGGGCACCATGTCTCGGGTTACTACGGGCAGTCGGGCCATGATTCTTCTCCTTGCTGTTTCGTGAAAAGTGTCCTCGTCATTGGGCAGCGTTGATGGCTTTTCGCATAAAGACCGTCGCGTCGCCGTAAATTCCGCCAGAGAGCGACTCCGGGCTGCGGTGTTCGATCACCGGCCCTTCGCCCATTTTGCTGCGCCACGCTCCGTTGGGCATTTGAATACTAGCGTGTTGATATTCGCTATCAGCCTCGTAGAGCGCAACCTTTTGGTAGCCAAGTTCGATGCTGCCGTCGTCACATTCCCCGAACCCCAATCCGGCAAAAACCTCTTGCAGGCTTTCGATTCTCGCTGACCTCGTCGCATCGGGCGGCCAGTAGTGGCGGGGCGTATATTCCCACCACTGGCTGGTATCACCCACGGCGTACGCGATGCAGTTGTACCGGATCGACGGCGGATCTACCACCACAAATCCTTCGCCGCGCAGATGGGGGAATGACACATTGAGCCATGTCATCCACCTAGGCGTAACCATTGCGTCCGCCCCATTGCAGCCAGGAATTCTGCATCGCTGCAATGTTGCCGTAATCGGCTGGCGATACCGGATCTTCCCCTGTTATCTGCTCTAACGCTTCAAACCAGTGTCCCCTTTCGGCGCGCATCCTCTCGAGGATAAGCGGAACTACCGGCTGCCCCAATTTGATGATTTCCTGGAATGCGGGGTGAGCATTTTTAAGGTCCGATCGGGACAGGAAGAAGGTTTCTTCTTCCCATTTGTCAGCCAGTTCCTTGAAACGTTGCCGGTCGGCCGGCTCGATGTCCATTGAGTCGCCATGCCTGGCATAGACCCGCTTGCCGCGCGGCGACGACGCTGACGAAGATGACGATGTGCTCATGGCGGCAAACCCCCAGGCCAAATTGCGCCTATGCGACATTCTAGCACCCCGCCCCCATGATCAGCCGCGTCTGCGTGTGAGGGTAACTGTTCAGACTTGTGGGGAAGTGTCATTCCGAGGCGCCTGCGCCGTGGCAATCTCGACGCCATAGCAGCAACGTCTGCCCTGAAGGACTCCCCGGCGCCGACGAGATTGCCGCGCTGCGCTCGCAATGACAATCCCCTGGATTCTGAACACTTGCGTGTGCGGCTGCGGCCAGGCCGACAGCCCTATGCAATATAATCTTGCCCGAACCGCAAGGGGCCGAATAACGTAACTGTTCAGAATTCGGGAGGTTGTCATTGCGAGGCGTTTGCGCCGTGGCAATCTCGACGCCATAGCAGCAACGCCTGACCCCAGAGACCTCCTTGCGCCGACGAGATTGCCGCGCTGCGCTCGCAATGACACTATCCGGCGGCTCTGAACAGTTACCGAATAACGAGGAGACCATGGCGGGCAGCACAGCAACAACGGCCGTCGCCGCTTACTTTACCGAACTGCGCCGGATTCAGGCATCGGGCGGCGCAACGGGCGAACGTTCCGCCTACGGCGCGTTGACCGACTTGCTCAACGCGGTGGGCGACACCCTGCGCCCCAAGGTCTTCTGCGTGCCCGAACTCGCCGACCAGGGCGCCGGCCATCCCGACTTCGGACTTTACACCACGCGCCAGACCCAGCGCTCCCGCGACCAGCGTCAACGCCGGGGCCAACTCCCGGAGCGCGGCGTGGTGGAGGTCAAGCCCGCCGCTGACGACGCCTGGCTCACCGCCGACGGCGAGCAGGTCAGCCGCTACTGGCAGCGTTACCGCCAAGTCCTGGTGACCAACACCCG
>DAOULH010000074.1:0-23994 GCA_034420475.1 Dehalococcoidia bacterium | reverse complement strand
ACGGGGTGGGCGCCATCCCCGCCGACGGCTACAACGACGGCGTGATGGGCCGCGACCACGCCTTCAAGAACTACAAGGAATGGTGGGAGACCCTGAACTGCAAGGGAATGCTGAGGGTCGCCGGCAGCGACGCCCACCCCGACGTGGCCAGCGAAGCCAAGGCGATGTACTGCAAGCACTTCCTGGACACCTACCCCACCAAGATCGCCGACACCGCGGCCAACGCCGACAAGGCGATCAGCGAAGCCACCGCCATGGAGGTCAAGGCGCTGTTCGCGAAGCGCTACGTCACCAAGTCCGACGACATGGGCATGACCATGACCATGTTCACCGACATGATGCACTACGACGCGGGCCTGACGGCGAACACCGAGTACACCTACCGCGTGCGCGCCATCCACGGCATGAAGGCCGGCGCGTGGTCCGCCGGGGTCCCGGTCACCACGGGCAACAACGCCCCCATGAAGGAAGGCTCCATTGACGCCGTAACCGTAGCGGCCGGCGCCACGACCGCCGCCATGGACGTCTCCACGTACTTCAGCGACGCCGACAACGACGCGCTGACCTACGTCGCCGTGTCCGACGACGACGCCATCGCCGACGCCGACATCCCCGCCGGCAGCGATATGCTGACCATCCGCGGCGTAGCCGAAGGCACGGCCACCATCACGGTGACCGCCAGCGACGGCAACGGCGGCACGGCCGATCAGGAAATCGGGGTGACGGTAACGACGGGCATCACCGAGCTGACCGCGCCGACGAACGTTAATGCGGATGCAGTGGAGCGCGACGGCGACCCCGGCATTCAGGACGTCGTCGTCACCTGGACGGACGGCATGAATGCCACGCAGCACGCGGTCATCCTGTTCGACTCGAACTGGGAGTTCGATCCCGCTACTGATATCAAGGGCGCCCAGACCGACGGCACGACGACCTTCACGAATGTCGACTCCGGAACCTACACCGTCGTGGTGGTGGCATTGGACGACGACTACGAGATGGCGCTCGACGCCGCTGCGGTTACGGTCCCGTAGCCATCGTCAAGGCTTCAGACGCTCCCGAACCGTGACCGGGCGGGAACGCTGAAGCCCCCGATGCCAACGCGCAACGACAATCTCACAAGGAGATTCAGTCAAATGAGTAACAAAACGAGAAAGCACATCCGGCTGGGGGCGCTGGCGCTGTCACTCGCCATCGTCGGCGTCCTGGCCGCTTTCGTGGTGCTTGCCGGCAACCCGGCGACGACCGCCGCCCACAGCGGCGGCGCAGCGGGCAGCCACTGTGAGGGCGAAAGCGACGCGTTCAAGAATTCCCACGACGCTCTGACGCCCGCCGACCACCCCAAGTGCGAGGACGACGCGGCGCCCACCCGCGAGCCCACCGACCCCCTGGCCAACGTGCCGGCGCCCGACATTCTCAGGTTTGACGCCTTGGACAACGGGGCGCGGCTGAGCTGGAGCACGCTCCCGGACAGCACGGACTACCAGGTTATGGGCTACCAGATTGAGCGGAAGGTTTACCACGCCGACGCGACCATTCTCGCCCTGCTGCGGCGCAATGGCGGCGACGCTATGATTGACGTGGAAATGGTGCAGCATTACCGGGACCTGGGTCTTTCCTACGGAACCACCTACACCTACCGGGTGCGCGCCGAAGTGGAAGTGACCAACGCGGCCGGCGAGAAAGAGATGGGCCACGGCGCCTGGAGCGACGCGCGGACGACGACAGTCGCCGACTCCGGCGGCCGCCTGGCGCCGCTGCTGGAGGCCCCCTCCGCGGTGCGGATGCTGAAGGCGGCCCCCGTTTGCGCCACCATTACCGTGTCCTGGCAGGCGCCCGCCGACTTCGGCACCGTGCCGGCCACGGACGATAACGGCGAGTACGTTGGCCCCGACTACACCGGCGGCGAGGGAGCCGGCAAGGAAGAAGTCGGCAAAAAAGCCACCGAGGTCACCTATAAGGTCGAGCGCATGGTCGGCGACGGCGCCTGGACCATGGTCGAACACACCGGCATGGAGTACGTCGACTCCGGCCTGACGTACGGCCAGACCTACAAGTACCGGGTCCGGGCCATGAACGGCGCCAAGCTCTACGGCCCCTGGAAGGAATTTGAACATACGCTGGCCCAGCCCGGCGATGTAAATGCGCCGCATAACTTGCGCGCTACCCTCAACGAAAGCGGAGAGGTCGCTTTGCAGTGGACCGCTCCGGTCGGCGGCAACCAGGACTGGTTCGATGCTGACAAGGCGGACACAACCGTCGACAACGGAGACGAGAGCAAGCGGCTTTCCTACCGCATCGAGCGGGTTGACACCGCCAACATGGACACCGGCTTCGGTATGCCTACCCAGAAACACCGCTACGGCCCGCGTTCATTCGCCGACCCGAAGGTCCGGCATGAGCAGACTTACACCGACACAGATCCGTACAACGGAGCAGCCACTTACGTGGTCAGCGCCCTCGTTGACAAATGCCTGCCCTCCGACGGGAACTCCGTGACCCTGAACACGGTGGTCACCGAGCCGGGAGCGCCCGGGAACGTGGAGGCTGATGCCGACCGCAACGTGATAACGGTGACGTGGATCGCGCCGGCCGACGCCGGTTCCGTGGGCGAGCGCGACGCAACCATTACCGGTTACAAGGTTGAGCGCAGCACTATGTCGGGCAGCGGTTTCACCGCGGTGAACCCCGCCCATACCGGGACCGGGACCTCGTACACCGACTCGAACCTGGCCTACGAGACGAAGTACTACTACCGGGTGTACGCAGTCAACAGTTTTGACGCAACCAGCGCCGCCTCGGCGGAAGCCAGCGACACGACGTCTGCGGAAACCCTGGGCATGGCCAGCAACATCCGTATCGGCCTCAACTCCGGCGGCACGATCCAAGTGACGTGGGACGCGGCGTCCGGCGCGGCGGGCTACATCGTCATCGCCATCAGCAAGGCGGACAATAGCGCCACTTCCGCCCCCGTCAATCCCAGGGCTGACGGGACGCTGCCGACGACGCTGAACCTGGGCGGCCTGACCTCCGGCGAGGGCTACTACGTGTACGTGGCAGCCACCGGTTCCGGCGGCGAAAACACGCTCTCCGACACGCCTTTCGACGTGACTGCCAACTAGGCGGCCCAGGCGAAAGAGCAGCCGATTTGGGCTGGCGCCGGATGATCTGTCCAGTCCAAACCGACCGGGAAAAGCAATCTCGACAAGGAGATTACATCAGATGAATTACAAAGCGAGAAAGCACATCTGGCCGGTGGCCTTGATGTCGCTGGCCGTGTTCGGGGTGCTGGCTTTCGTGGTCGCGCTGTCCGCGATGCAGCCCCAGGCCGCGCAGGCTGACGGTTGTGCCAGTATCACCGACCCGACCAAGAAAGCCCAGTGTGACGCGCGTCACCGCACGGCCGGCCTCGACCACACGGATTCCGCCCACAGTCACGGCACTGGCGGTGGTCCCAGTGATACTGCGGGCGCCGCCGGAGACATGATCGCCAGCAGCAGCACCACCGCCAGCGCCGGCGTTGAGCTGAAGCTGACCATCAAGCGGCTGGGTATAAGAGGCGCGGGCGGCAGCTCCGTCGAGCTGTACTTGGAAGACGACTTCAATGTGCCCGACACTATCGACCGGGACACGGTGTACTTCACCGTCAGCCCCGCCACTCCCGACACCAACAACGGCGGGCGGGTCTATGCCACCGACCCCATTGATATCGACACCGACGGGCATTTCACCCAGGACAAGGATGACTATGCCATTCGGGTGCTGATTCCCGACATGAACACCAGCGACGACGCCGACGGCCACCAGGGTCCCATGGCCGGCCAGACCGTCACCCTGGTCTTCACCAAGTCCGCCGGCATCAAGAACCCCAGTGAAGAGGGTACCCACAGCGTGGGCTACTCCGTCCTCGGCCCCAACGATGACACCAACAGCGGCCCTCGGGTCAAGCTGGACGGCGTTGAAGGCGCCGGCGCGCCGCTGGAGACCCTGGCCAAGATCGGCCTGTCGGACCCGGACAACAAGCGCGGCTATGAGATGACCGTCACCGGCTCCGGCTTCAACGACGGGACCACCGCCGGCGTCTATGTCCTGCACCACCCCGCCGGCGATCCTGAGGACAAGTCAACCTGGCCCTCGTGCGAAGACATCATCACCCGGGGCGTGCAAGTCGGTGGCGCACTGGTCGGCAGCGACGACAAGGTCGCGGTGACCTTCGAGGTCACGGCTCCTACTTTCAAGGCCGGCCGGATGAACTATCTGTGCATGGGTGACGGCGAAGGACGCATGTCCAGCACCGACGTTGAGGACTTCTTCCTGGAGCCCTCTATCCGGGTGTCCCCCGCCGAAGTCAGTTCCGGCGACACGGTCAGGGTCTTTGCTCAGGACTTCGGCGGCGGAAATTTCGGGGGCCTCAAACTACGCGGGCAGGTGGTCAACCCCAGGGCCGATGTCCCCACGGGTGCGAACATGCTCCCCTATGTCCCCGTCTCCATCAGCGGAGAAACCGCCGTCTTTGAGATGCCGGGCGGACTGGAGGGCACGGTGCGCGTTGACGCCACTTGGGGCGGCGTCACCAAGAACACCAAGATCACCATCTCGCCTTCAATCGTGTCGGCCAGCAAGACCGACGTGCTGCCCAACGACAGCATCACCCTGACGGGCAACGGCTTCGCCAGCAACGCCTGCATCCTGGCCAGCATGATCACCCTGGAAGAAGTGCCTGTGAGGCTGGACGACGAGTCCAACGACAGCTGCGGCGCCAATGGCGCAGAGGGCGTGCGCACGTCCAACGCCGGGCAGTTCGTGGCCACGGTTCACCTCGCGCCCGTTTCTGACGACGACACCAACCCCACGCTCATTCCGGGGCCCCGTTCCTTGAACGTCGAGGACAGCAAGGGATTCAGCGGCAGCGTGACCCTCACTATCGCCGAACCCACCGTCAAGGTGACCCCCGACGTGGCCGGCCCCCGGGACTACATCGCCATCACCGGTGAGAACTGGCCCGTGGACAACCCGGAGAACCCGCTGAGCGAAGCCGTGAAGGTCATGGTGAATGACGCGGGCAACCGCGCCCCCCGCCAGTACTCCGCCTTTGCGGATACCGCGGGACGCTTCACCGTGGAGCACCAAGTGCACCGCGGCGTGACCATCCCCTCCACCATCCAGGTTGAGGTCAAGTACGACGACGTCGTGAAGCTTGCCACCTTCGACGTGCCGGTGGCGACCATCACCGTTGACCCGGCTGAGGCCCAGCCCGGTGATACCATCAGCATCTCCGCCACCAATATGCCGGTGCACACCGGCGCCGACCAGGTCAAGATCGGCGGCAGCGTGATTGGCAGCCTGGACGCCCACACCGACCGCGACGGCAACATCACGGTTGACGACGTGCTGATCCCCGGTCTCGACCCCGGCACCTACAGCGTCCAGCTCACGGTGAAGAACACCGTGGCCATCGGCGAGCTGAAGGTCCTGGCCGAGTCCGCCGCTGGCGGCGCTCCCGCCGAGCTCCCCGGAGCCGTGGAGAACCTGGGTGACAACCTGGTTGCCATCTTCTACTTCGACGACGTGGGCAAGGAGTGGGCCTTCTACGACCCGCGCCCCGAGTTCGCCGAGCTCAACACCCTGACCGAACTGGTCAACGGCGAGGCCTACTGGATCCTGGTCAGTGAGACCGTGGAGGACGTGGTCCTGAACAACAAGGCCCGCAACCTCACCTGCCGCGGCGACGACTGCTGGAACCTGGAGGTCTGGTAGGCCGTCGTCCCCCCAGGGGAGCGACCGCCAACCGGCTGAATGTCATTGCGAGGCGCTTGCGCCGTGGCAATCTCGTCCCCCAGATGGGATTGCCACGCTGCGCCCGCAATGACGGATAGAAACCAGCAGAGACCACCCCAAGCAGGAGCGAATGAGATGAAGAGAATTGGAGCAATGGCGGCGGTGGCGTTGATCGCCCTGCTGGTCGCATTGCCCTTGGGCCTGGTTGCGGCCCAGGACGGCGACGCGCCGCGGGCCAACGTGCCCCCCGCCTTCATGTTCGGCTACGCCATGGCCGACGGCCTGCCGGTTCCCGAGGGGACCATGGTCGTTGCCATGGCCGGCGACGAGAAGATCGGTTCCACCACCACCATGATGGGCGGCCACTATGAGATGCAGTTGATGCAGCCCACGGACATGGACGCCATGGTCACCTTCATGGTCGGCGAGCGCATGGTGGACTACGAGTACACCTGGATGAGCGGCGACCGGATGATCATGGACCTGTCCGCCGACCTGTCCGCCCAGGAAGGCGGCCAGGGACCGGCGGGTCCGGCCGGCGCGGCGGGACCTCCGGGCGTTCCCGGCCCGGCCGGGGCTGACGGAGCCGACGGCGCTGCCGGGCCTGCGGGCCGCGACGGCGCGGCGGGTCCTGCGGGCGACACCGGACCCCAGGGCGAGCAGGGCATCGCCGGGCCTCCGGGCCCGCCGGGTGATCGGGGGCCTGCGGGTGAGATCGGCCCGGCCGGTTCCGCCGGTTCCATGGGCATCATCGCGCTGATCGTGGCCATCGTGGCCGTGATCATCGGCGTGGCGGCCATCATCATGGGACGCCGCGGCACCGCGTAGCCGCCCTACAGACCTTCTGGGTCGTTGCTCGTCCGCGCGGCGATTGACGATCCGAAAGCGAGCCCCTGTCGGCAACGACGGGGGCTTGTTTCTGAACGATACAATCCCATTGAGCACCTCGTGGTGGCGTGCGTAGTCGCGCTGGTCGCTGCGCCCCATGATCCTGAGCGCCGCGGCCACGGTGCGCTGGCCTGTGGCTAGGATCGCGCCCACCAGCAACAGTTGAGCCTTCTGCCAGGTCGGGTTGGTGAACAGCGCTGCGAAGGGAAGGAGAACGGCCACACTGGCATCGGGCAGGGTGCGCATGGCTGGGCCTTTAGTGAGATTTGGGCGGGCCAGCTTACCCTGCCTTTATATTTTCCCTGATTTTTGCGTAAACTCCGGCTGAGAGGTGTGTGACAATGCGGAAATTGATCCTTCTCGGCACAACTTTCCTCCTGGCCACAGTAGCCCTCGTCGTGGTGGCAATCTCGGGGGAGCTGACAAGCGGGGCGGCGGCACAAGGCAGTGTGCCGCCGGTCACCAACATTGCGGTTTGCAGCGGCCCCAGCGCCGGAGAGGTCATCATCTCCTGGGATACCGTGCCCGGGGCGGCGTACTACCGCATCGGCTACGTCAACATGGTGAAGGACTACCCCCGGGCCCAGGCCAGCGCCACCGGCGAGTGGATTGAGGCTTTCGTCTACGTTGACGTGAACGCGCGGAACATTCCGGTCAGTGGCGGACGGGGGCAGTACACCCTGCGCCGGCTGGTTCAGGGCGACCGTCACGCCTTCACCGTGCTGACCAGCGATAACGTGGTCAACACGGTGGAGACGATCAGCGGCGCGTATTCCTGGCCGCAGAACCCGCGCTGGTCATTTCACACGGTTACGAACCCACAGTCCGATTGCACTGCATCAGCGGCAACGCCGCCGCCCACCGTCGTGCTAACGTCACCGCCCACCGCCGGGGGCAGTGAACAGTCGGACCGGGCTGCGCTGGTCGCCCTCTACAACGCCATGGACGGGCCGAGCTGGCGACATAACACGAACTGGCTGAGCGACGTTCCTCTCGATGAGTGGGACGGCGTCGTCACCGATGACGAAGGACGGGTCATCAAGCTCTATCTTGGTAGAAACCGATTGGCGAGCCGGATACCGCCGGAGCTGGGTGACCTTTCCAATCTGGAAAACCTGAACCTCAGTTCCAACGACTTGAATGAGATACCCAGGATCTTTCGATTATTGTGGAAACTGGTGCGGGAGTGAGCTTGGAAGGGAATGAGCATGGAATGTAGGGTCAGGGCATCCGCAGGTTTGGGGGTGTCCAATGATGTCAGGGCTGGTAGCACAAGATGGAACGTCGTTGATGGAGGCGTTGGGGAGGGTGCCGGCAGATTCGGCAAGTGATAGAGAGCCCAGTTCGCCCGTCGAGGCGGACTAATCCTACCAGCGCATCACGTCGCTGACCGAGATCTGAACGTCGGGAAACGCGGTTGGCGTGAGTGCATCTTCCAAGCCCACCAGCCGGGAGCGGCGATACTGCCCGTCGAGTGGCTCGGTGTAGACCTCCACGACTTGTAATCTCACGTCTACCAACCAGGTCTCTGGGACGTTGGCCCGTGCATAGGCTGGCAACTTATCCCGTCGGTCGTCTCCTATGGTCGTATCTCCTACCTCGATCACCAACAGCACATCGGAGCCTACGGGGACGTTGTTTCCATAATATCCTTCGCGCCGCTGCAATAGCATGATGTCCGGTTCGGGCGCGTAGTTCTCTTCCAGCAGCACAGGAATTTGGACCGCCTTACTGGCACGCCGGCCAATGCGCTCCTGAATTTGCTCGTCGAAATCGATGATACATGCGGCGTGTCGGCTCCCCATTGCGGCCATTATGGTAATCTCTCCATCCAGCAACTCAATCCGTTCATCCGGGGACAGGATGCCAACTTTCGCCAGCCTATAGTATTCATCGACGGTGAACTTGCGTGGCACATACCTTGCCGATGCAAGCCGAACTGGTGAGGTCATGGCGCTCGCCACCTCCTGTCGCGCGTGCGAGATGGGCGGCGCTTCTGCCAACACCACGTCCTGCGGAACTATCCCGCTGACAGGCCCTGCATCTGTGCTCGCCCGGTACCGGTTCGCCAAGCCTTCAGGCACCAGCACGATCCCGTCATTCAGGATGGCGTCCTCGTGTGGTGAAACGATGCGCTCGGCCAGCATCTTTTGAAACTCGTCGTTGGTGAAACGTCGGCGCTCTCGTCGCGCAGTGGTCGCAGTCAAAATCGTCCTCGCTTTGCGTGCTGGATGCTGAATTTTACCACCTGAACGACCCGACCATGCGGACCGTATCACTGACGCCTTTTCCTTATCCCGAATCCACCGAAAGGATACTGCGGTGGTGGTCAGACGAGGGATGAAGGACCAGTGATCGGACTGGCGGGGACCTGATGCCGATGAAATGGACGATGTGGGGCGTAGATGCTGCGCCAAGGGGATGTTGACGACCCGTGGCAGCGGTGTTGGCAGCGATTTTCAGCACAAATCGCCGGCGGAAACCGTCAGGGGCCAGCCTGGGTACTGATCGTCCAGGCGTTGGGCATCATGGTGGACGGGTCAAACCCCGAGGGCGGGGTCAGGAAGGGAGTGGCAGGGCGCGCAGTCTCGCCAGAGCGCTGCTGAACTGGTTTCGCCAGGGCCAGCCCTGGGGCAGATGCAGGGTGAGACGCCGCGCCTTGCGGGTGATGCGCCCGGCCAGGGAGAAAAAGCGCCGCCGTAGGGTCTTGGTGGTGGTCAGGGGCTCGCCCAGGCCGATGCGCGTGGTCCAGCGTGCCAGGTTGTGGGCCATGACCCCGTATCAAGTACGGGGCAGGCTTTGCACCGCCAGCCAGGCGGCGTTGGCGGGGAAGCGACCCGATGGCAGGTGGTTGAGGCCCATGCCGTACTTGAGGTCTCGGATGGCATTCTCGATCTCGGCGTGGCGGCGATGGTCAGCTTCCAGGTATAGGGTGTCGCCCGCACGGTCGGTGATGAAGGCGTGATAGCTGTATTGGGCAAGCATGGCCAACTGGGAGCAACACTATGCCCGCATCCGGGCCGTGCATAGGTGACTAACTGGTTAGTTCGCCCCAAGGATGTATGCTAAAGGTAAGGGGTGCCGTCCGGATCAAGACCGAGCCGGCATTGGCGCTTATTGCCCGTCTGGGAGCATGGTCTGGGAGACTTGCGACTGCATCATTGGTGACGCTCCAAGCGGAGCGATCCCGTTCCATAGATTGTTCGATACCAGCATCTCCCTCCGGCGACACCTCTACCTTGCAGGTGTGGAGGCGATGATGAGCAGCGGCAAGAGGGGTACGAAATCGGAAGGGCTGTCCCGGCTGAACCGGAACGCGGCGGGCATCGACGTGGGGGCCACCAGCCACTATGTGGCGGTTCCCGCCGAGCGGGCGGAGCAGCCGGTGCAGGAGTTTGAGGCTTTCACGGCGGACCTGTACCGTCTGGCGGACTGGCTGGGGGAGTGTGGTGTGGAGACCGTGGTCATGGAGTCCACCGGGGTATACTGGATACCGCTGTTCGGGGTGCTGGAGGAACGGGGGTTTCAGGTGATGCTGGTGGACCCACGTCGCATCAAGAACGTGCCCGGTCGCAAGACCGACGTCCGGGATTGCCAGTGGCTGCAGCAGTTGCACACCTACGGCCTGCTTTCCGGAGCCTTCCGTCCCGACGGGGACATCCGGCGCCTGCGCAGCTACCTGCGGCAGCGCGCCATGCTGGTGGAGTACGAGTCCCACCACGTCCAGCATATGCAGAAGGCGCTGACCCAGATGAACGTGAAGCTCCACCACGTGATCAGCGACGTCACGGGCAAGACCGGCATGGACATCATGGAGGCCATTACGGGTGGCGAGCGGAACCCGCGGAAGTTGGCGCGCCTGCGGGACCCCAGGATCAAGGCCGACGAGAAGACCATCGCCAGGTCGTTGCGGGGGCATTGGCGCGACGAGCACATCTTCGAGTTGACCCAGGCCCTGGAGCTTTACCGGTTCTATCACGACAAGATTGCCGAGTGCGACCGTGAGATTGAAGCCCAGTTGGAGCGGTTCGAGGACCGCAGCGACGGCGAACCTCCGGCTCCCAATGGCAAAAAGCGCAATCAGAAGAACGCGCCGCGTTTCGACGTCCAGGGCCATCTGTACCGTATGACTGGGGTGGACCTGACCCGCATCGACGGCATTGACGGCTTCACCGCCCTGAAGGTGATCAGCGAGATCGGCACCGACATGACCAAGTGGCCCAGCGCCAAGCACTTTGCATCCTGGCTGGGCCTGAGCCCCCACAACCGCATCACCGGCGGCCGTGTCATGAGCTCAAAGACCAAGGCCAGCGCCAACCGTGCGGCGGCGGCATTGCGTCTGGCGGCCAACGCACTCCATCGCTCCGACAGCGCTCTGGGCGCCTTCCTGCGCCGGAAGAAAACCCATCTGGGCGCGCCCAAGGCCATCACCGCCACTGCACACAAGCTGGCCAGGCTCATCTACTCCATGCTGCGCGACGGTCAGGAGTACGTGGACGCTGGCGCCGAATACTACGAAACCCAGTATCAACAGCGAGCATTACGCGCGGCCAAGCGACGGGCGGCCCAACTCGGCTACCAACTCGTTCCTATGTCCGATGCTCTGGAACACACTACGCACGCATCTCCCAGGGCACCAGTTGCAGCGTGAACACTCTGGTTAGTGAGGAGCCGGGCGTGGGTTTCACCCGCCGGACGATGAGCCGCACCGGTACCGCGTCGGGCTTGTTGGCGAAGGGAGTATAGATGGTCTCCGCCACGTCGGCGCCGCCCTCCATCCAATAGGGGATGGGCGTCCATTCCTCTTCAGGTATGGCGTCGATGAGATTGTGCAGTTGGGGGTTCTGGCGGACGGTGATGGAGTAGCGGACCTTCATCTTGCGACAGGCGGCCACCATGTCATGGGTGTAGAAACCGCTGTCGGCCCGCATGGTGAGTGGTCCGGTGGCGCCGGCGTAGCGCACTCGGCTGATGGTCTCGCGCAGGAAGTTGGCGGCGCCCCGGGCGGTGTTGGCCCGACCCTTCCGCAGCCGGGCCATCAGCACCTCTCCGGTACCCTCGGCCACGGCGAGGAGTGGGTGATAGCCCCGCTGGCCGGTGTAGCCGTGCTGGCGCGCGCCCTCCTTGCTCAGCCCGTAGGTCTCGCAGATGGTGGAATCCAGATCGATGGTCAGCGGCTCATCGCCAGGACCGGCGCCGGCACTCCAGGCTCGGGCCAGCGCCTCACGGCTCACCCGATCCAACTGCCGCACGTGGCCCCACTGGAAACTCCGCAGAAACGTGCCCAACGTGGACGGTGCCTTCACCGTGCAGCCCAGCACCCGCTGGGCCTCACCAGCGCGCAGCACGTCGGCGTCGTCGATGCAGTCGCCGCCGGCCAGCGCCGACGCCACCAGGGTCAGCACCTTGTCGCCCGCGTTGGCCCGACCTGGGGCGTCTCCCAGATGAACGTGGCGGTCCACCAACTCGCCCAGCCCCAGGTGGTGGGCCAGGGTGACGGACAAAAGCAGCCCCGCATTGGCCACCAGTCGCTGATCGTCAAAGGCAATTTGGATGCGGTCGGGCTGCTCGCGTGGTAGCATCTTTCGGGTGCTCCTCGTTTCAGGGCGGTTTTGTGTTTCCAAAACCATTATCCCCGAAGCCGGGAGCACTTTCTCACCCCGTCAGCACGCCGACACGCTCATCCTTTCGGTGGATTGGGGCTAATATCAGGTTGTTGTTGGCCGGTCAATCACCTCCTTCGTTGCTGGGCAGGGCGCGGTGTGGGGACAGCCGTTCCCGGTAGCCGGTGCCTTCGATGACGACCTGACCGCCTACGATGACGGTATCCACGTGGTTGCAGGCATCAGAATTGCCTCCGCCTCAATTGTTTTGACTTGGATTACAGGCTGGACTCGGTGTTAAAATCCGGCGTCATTATACCCGTCCGCAGTCCCTTTGCGATGCCGTTGCAGGGCCGCGCCTGATTCTTTTCTCCCTCTTCGGCAACAGGACAAGACCTCACGCTGGTTAACCAATGGTCGCAAATAGTGTTCGCGTCGTGTCCCAACGGCTTTGTGCAGATGCTGACGACAGAGTAGTCAATGAAACCATAGGAACCAGAGCAGCCTACAAATGTCTATTGGTTATCGGGGTACAGGTACCTTGGTGCCCGAAGGATCAGTTAGCTCAGTCCCAGGCGGTACAGTTAGCTCCGTACCCGCAGGCACGATTAACTTGGTCCCGGGATCCATGTCTAGATCCGTTCCTGAAGGAGCGGTTAACTTCGTATCTTCTGTGGCTGTTAGCTCGGTTCCTGGCGGTGCGATGAAGCTAGCCAACAATGTCGCAGCGATGGCCAAAGCCAGCCATTTAACTGTGTGATGGGCAAACTCTGCACTATGTTTAGGCGAATACACTTCTTTCAAAGCACTCCACCAGGGTTTTGTATAATTTCTAGAAGCGACATCCTTTGCTTGGGCAAAAATGACACCAACATAAACTGCTAACCAGAACCCAATAACCTTCCAAATGTCATGCCATTTCGCCCAATAGTCCGTCATAAATAGTGTCGCACCGAGCGCAAGTCCGAAAATCGCTAACTGTACTACCGCACAAAATAATTTCGGAAGACAACGTGATAGATTTGAGGGCTTCTTGTTGGCCTCCTTCCGACGAATGCACAACTTTACCCTGATTAAGGGCCAACTAAGGTTGGCGGCGCATTTCCAAGGCCTGGTCTGCTGCGATTCCACAGCTGCCGGAGACCCACATCCCGTCTGTCTCGAACTGCACGCCGGCGTACTGTCTCCCGGCTGCTGTCCATTAGGAGCCGGCGATGCACAGTCCTGCTGCGGTTCCTTGTCCACGGGTGTCTCTTCGGCGGACCGAGTGGACTGATTGGGAGATGAACAAGGCTTGTCTGACATACGACACTCAAGGCTTGGCAGCATCAGTTTTTGGTGAATTCGGACAATGACCATGAAGCGACGGTTGCTATCAAGATCAGCAATTACAAAGTGGATAAATCTTGATCGCAACCGCCTACTCGCAGTAAGGCAACCCTAACCTCGCAAAGTCGTTGTGCTGGACATCCTGCAACGCCACCGGTACGCACCCCGTCAACCGATTGCATCCCAACTCTATAGCGAGCAGATTGATCAAATTGCCTAGTATTCAGTCTTGTCGAATTGGTCAATCCTCAACATCCTAAACCCCCACAGTCAGGCCAAATCAGACCCGTCATCGTTCTCGAGCTTACGCAGGATTTGCAAGGTCTCATCCAGCCCGTCGAGATTGAGCAACTTGCCGAGAGTACGCCATTCGCCGTTCTCCCAAATATCCGCGGATAGTTGTTGACCGTCTGAGGTGATCCGAACATGGCTAATATCTCTTTCGAGAGCATCAGCCAAGCCGCGATAACCGCGTATCATCCAGTCGATCTCTGAGCGGTGAGCTTCGATGAATTGTCGGCGCGTGGAATCCATCATGGCAATGATTCTCCTTTTTGGATCGCGAGCAGTGATTGCGCTGAGGAGGGTCTTCATTACCGAACTTGGCCAGCAAGCCAACCAAAGAAGAACGAACCCAACATGATCATGCCGTTGCGGGTCATCCACTTAGCGACCTCAAAGACATCGCTTTGTGCTGACGTCAAGGTTGGCTCGTTGGCGAAGGCGATCCAAACCATTGTGATATAGCCAACGAGGGCCAACCCAAGGAGAATGAGCAGGCCGGCTAATAGGACGAACCATCTCATGGGGCGACGACTTGCTCCGTACTGTCGGTCTGACGGCTATTTTTCCGAATTTCTCGAATCTTGGTCAAGACCACGTAACCTGCTAGACCGAAACCGACGATGAGGCAGATCGCGCAGATGACAGTGAGGATGATCGCGAACGCAAGCATGGGAAACCTCGTTTTTTATAGGAGGGAGAACACCCTACACACGAATTTGCTGAGTGGTGGGTCGAACACCGAGTAGGCATCGCAGTCGATTTGGATGATACCCGTTGTCGATGGATCACAAGCAGCGATAGCGAGTGCCACGGCAGCAAGCAGCAAAATGACGAGGGGTTTTTTCATGGATGCTCCTATTACTGCCATTATACCCCCCTGACTGCAAATCGGGACTCTGGCAAAAATTGCATGGTAACCCCCCACGGACGAGCGCGGTCAAGCCCTGCCGAATTTTTCAGCGGTTCAGGCCAAGCATCAGACCCTCACAACGATATCCTCCTTAATTGAAATCACGTTGTCAACGACATAGATCGTTGGCGGATTGCCCAGCAGTAGCATTCCGCCACCGCCTGCGCCCTTCTCCATAATATCGGCAAGCAGCTTGCTGCTCCCTGCCTCCGCCTGTTCGCGTGTGGCATAGGGGAATCTATGCTCACATTCCTCACCGTTCACCGTCGTAACCGTGATTTTCACGACAACATTGAAACTCGACATTAGTACCGTTTCAATCTGATCTTGTCGGATAGATATGTTGGAGCTTACGGCGAGCATCTTTGGTGGTAAACCGCCAGTCTATGACTGATCTTGCTGCGTTGCGCTCGCGTTCGAGCGCCGCAACCTCTCGCCGCAGCTCCACCTCATCGCTGATACGGCGGTTCAGACATCCCCTGCTGAAGACGCTCAACTCGATCTCAGCCATGTTCAGCCAGCTGCCGTGCGTGGGAGTGTAATGAAACTCGACCTGGTGAACGCTGAGCCCGTAACGTTCCATGAATTTGGCCCGGCCGATCAACGAACTGAAGGCCGGGTTCACCTGATGCACTTCCACTCCCTCACGGTAACCCCGGGAGATGAAGTACTCCTTGATCTTGCCGTAGCTGAAGCTGGACAGCATCCGGCTGTACTTGCGGGACTCGCCCTCCAGCGCAGCCTTCTTCTGGCGGAAGTCCAGCTTCTCAATGACGACAGGCTTGCCAACCTCACGGGCGTAGGCCACCACACGGGCCACGGCGTCACCGACGATGGCCTCAGCCTGATGCCGGGACTTCCCGTAGGTCACCATAGACACGCTGAAGGCGTGGACGTAGTTCCCGCTGGCGTCCGTCTCGCACACCGCCAGGTGATCGGCGTTCAGGTCCACGCCGATGGCGCCACGGCTCTGGTCCGTCACCACGGTCACGTCCATCATGCTGGTGGTAACAAAGACCCGCCAGCCCTTGCCGTCCCGCTTGAACCGGTAGCTGATGGCCTGGCCCAGACTGGTAGCTCGGGCCGACTTCTCACCATATTCCCGCCGATACCGGGCGTACTCGGCGTTGCTGTCCAAGGCCGCCAGCACCTGCTCGTGACCGTAGGCGAAGCGCACGCCTTCGATGGTCAGGTACTTGCCGTGCTGGCCAGCCAGGCAATCCGGCATCCGCAACCGCAGGGTCAGGGTCCCATCGTCGGCAATGCTGGCCATGCACAACTGGCAGCCGCTGGTCTCATCCCGGCTCCCCAGCACGAAGAATTCATTGCTGCGGGCGTCTCGCCAGTCAGCCTTCCATTCCTGATGGCTGGCGTAGCCGTTCTTCCCAAGGTGGTGCTGCTTGTGCCACAGGCGTTTCGACCCGAAGCACAGTCGTACTCGCCCCTGCTCAATATCGTCTTCCAACGCCGCCAGCCTGGATTGCAGGTTGGCCAGCCGGCGACGTTTCTGATGAACCTGCTGGCACTGTCCACGCTCCACAGCAACAGCAATCTGCCGCTCCGCCCGAGCAATCTGACGGCCCAGGCTGTCCAGTTGCAGCTTCTGCTGCTCCCTGACCGACTCGATCTTCCCCTCCAGCGACGCCCGCACTGCGTTGAACATCCGCGCCGGTATCTCGTACCGCTCCAGATACTCGCTCTTCAGCGACGACGCGGTCTTGCCCGCCGACACCGCGGCAAACAGCTTCCGCTCCACCCGTCCATACAAGTCGGCGTAGGCCGACAGCGCGGCGTCGCCGTCGACCTGTTCCATCCCCCCGTAATCGCAGATGCGGGTCTGGTAGGTGGCAACCGGAGAACTTCGTGAAGATCTCAGATTGCGCCGTCCCCGATGGGTCTCTTGATCTCGCATCATGCTCCTATCATATCAGAACCGGCGTGCGAAACCACGCTGGCGAGTGACCGGGGAAAGGTCCTTCCTTCGCGATACCGCCGCTGCAACCATCATCAACGATTACCCACTATCAGCTACTAAATCCGCAACAGTTGCCAACCCTAACCTGCGGCTCTTGCAGCTGCCGGCGGTGGCTACACTGCGCCTCAAACCCCTGGCCTTTCCCCAAAATCCGTACCACTACCTGGTGAAGCACTACCAGGACGGGTCGCTCAGACGGGGTCGCCTCAACGATCCTGAGCTGGACGCACGTCTCGCGTTGGAGGTCTTCGCCGACCAGCAGAAGGCTTTCCGAGAGCCGGACGGCGACGTGGCCGACATGATGCCTCAACGCGGTGGCGAACGCCCTAGCCGACACCGGTCGGCAACCACACCGCTATCACGAACGATTGCCCCAGGACACGTCCGCGGCATGGCTCTTCGTGGCCCCTGCGGCGAGGCTGTACTCTTTATGGCGTGAGGTGGAAAGTGGCCGGGACTTTCAAAAATTGCCGCGACGTCGGGCGAGGTCATCCAATCCGAACAGGCCGAGCAGTTCCCATTCGGAAAGAAACTTCCCGAGGTCGATGCTCACGTCGTCCACCAGTTCGTCGAACAACTCCTGTTTGCTCTCCAATATCCGGTCAATACGCTCCTCTATCGTGTCTATGCAGGAATATTTGTACACATGCACCGGTCTGGACTGCCCGTAACGGTGACTGCGGTCCTCGGCCTGACGTTCTACTGCCGGATTCCACCAGCGGTCCACGTGGAAAACGTAGGAGGCCTCCTGAAGGTTAAGACCCACTCCGCCGGATCTCAGTGAAACGACCAACACCTTGTGCCGGTCATCGTTTCTGAAACGACGTATGACCTCTCGCCTCTCCTCCTGAGCAATCTCACCGGTGAACGTCAAAGGGTTGAACTCACTCAATACACCCGCCACCGCGTTGACCCCGAACTCGTTCCCTACGTACTGGGAAAAGACCAGGGCCCTGTGACCCTGCTGGGACAGGGCTTCGACCCTTTGTCGAATATCTTCAAACTTACCGGATTGCCCCGTTTCCGGTTCGGCATTGCAGATCTGTTTCAGCCTCTGGACCAACTCCAAAACATGCTGCACTCGCACATCCGTCCCCAGCGCTCTCAGGTGTACTATTCCCTCCCGTTCCGCCCGGTCATAACTGCGTCGCTGGCCGGGAAGCAGTTCGATGGCCAGCCGGGTGGTCAGCTTGGGCGGCAGATCCCTGAGCACGTCACCCTTCTTCCGCCTCATTTGCAATTCTCGGTGCCGCTCTCGCAGCCTGATGCCCGGGGAGTAGCGGTCCTGAGAAACCAGACAACCATGGTCCACGAACTCCATGATTGACGCCAACTCCTCCTCGCTGTTCTCCAGGGGTGTTCCCGTCAGTGCCCACGAACGGTGTCGTTGCAGCCCTTTGACGGCAATACTGGTGGGGTTGCGGTTCTTGATGCGCTGGGCTTCGTCCGCAATCACAACGCCCCAGGTCTTCCTGCGAACCGGAGACTGGCGATTGTCGGTAAAATCCGACCTCAGCGTGTCGTAGCTGACCATTGCGACGTGGACCGCCGCCGTCCACTGCCAGGCACGGTCGCCGGGAGTTCCGCGAATGACCATCACCCTCAGTTCCGGCGCCCACTTGAGCAACTCCTGTCGCCACTGGTCCAAAACCGATGCCGGAGCCACCACCAGTGCGCTCTCCATGGTCCGCTGAACCATCAGAATCCGCAACGCCGCGATCACCTGAACGGTCTTGCCCAGTCCCATGTCGTCGGCCAGAAGCAACTTTTCGCTGCCAATCAGGGTTCGGACCCCGTCCAGTTGGAACGGCATCAGCTCGCCCGCCCAGGATAGTGCGGAGTGAGGACCGGGCAGCAGCGCCTCGAGGGGAGGAGAAAGCACGAGCCGCAACCGGACGGCCAGGGAGGGCGGCGTGGCCGAGGCTGCGGCTTTGGAATTACCGGGTTTGGCGGACGACGTTCCCGGTTCCCGTTGGTCAACGGACGTCAAGGGCGTTTCTGTGCCGGCGTCCGGTATAAGCACAACCGAGTGCACCGCGTCCGCGATGGCCGCCGGGTCGGGGAAGATGGAACCCACGGACGCCGGTGCAACGAAGCCGCATGGCGTGTTTCCCACCCTCGGCTGCCGCAACGGAACCGGAGAAACGGAACCGGTCGGCTCCGGCCGGAACTGACGTCGTAACGGACCCCAAGCCCGCCGGCGCAAAGTCTCAGCGCCGGTCAACCAGTCCGGCAGTAGCCTCACGAGTCGAATGCCTCCCGTATCCCCTGCGCCGCACGCTCAAACGGTTCGATCAGTAGCTGGCGTTGCCCCAGAAGTTCAACAGTACGGGCCGACACTGAACTGGAAGAGGGCAATCCATTGGTCCAGTACAGCAACAACGACTCGGATAACCGCTGCACCTTTTCCGATGGCGCCATGGCCGCTGCATCCTGGAATGCCACGCGGCACAGGGGAATGTCCGGACGCATGTCGTCCGAAAATACCGACGGCGGCGTTTCCTCCGCCAGCGAGAGGACCACGTCCGCCCGGTTGCTGGCTGATTCAAACAGAGCTTTGGTCAGGGCAAATACGGCCTGCCTTCGGGCGTGTCCCGGCCGCCACAGCACGCCGGAGGGCACGTCCACCCTGGTGAACGCGAACTCAATCGGTTCGCCCCGAGCGGACATGATGAACAGAGCGCTGCGGATGCCCCCGCCATCCGGTTCGCCGATGAAGCGCAGGAAACCGGCCACTCCGGAAGGTTCGTCTTCGCCCAGATCTCGAAACGGTATCGGCAATGCGGCAGTCCTCACTCCCGTCCGGTCATGGAGACCGGTCCGAGCTCTCAGCTCGCTCCTTCGTTTCCATCGGCGCCGGTCGATTCCGGATGATCCGACTGTGGCCTCTCCAGGAGCGGGTCTTCCTGATAATGAAATTCCAACGCGGTTTCCTCAATGTCCGGTTCCGACTCGGGGTACAGCCGGCGCAGGTCCCACTCGTTGATCCACCTTCTCACGAAAGACCGGATCCTCTTCCGTCCCGCCGGCAGGGCCCCCATGTCAATCTCGGGAGCTTCCCAATCGTATGCTCCAGAATGGATTTCTCTGAGCTGGCGATACAGGTCGGACAACATGGCGTCATCGGGTTCGGCCAGCATGCGCTGCCCGCGTTCCAGGAGGCGCATCCCCGTTTCCGCACGGTCTGCGGCCAGATTGTCGCTCTCTCTCCCCCTGGCTCGGAGGCGAGGAGCGGCCCGGTCCCGGTCTTCCTTCTCGTCAAGCACCACCGAGGCGAAATCAGCGGTCACCGTTCCCACGAACACCAGGCCCGGATATCTGTCGTCCGTGACCTGCCCCATCCAGCGAGCCAATTCCGCGTAGGAACGGGCCCGTTGCAAGATACTGTAGTTGGCGACCAGCTCAATCTCGTCCATGAGAACGACCCAACCGCGGTATCCGGCGGCCTTGATCAGTTCCAGCAGGAATCTCGTTCTCTGTGGCGGCAGTTCCCTGGCCAGGGGAGCGCGAAATGGGTAGGATTGGATTTGGCCGATATGCCTCAGTCCGTCGCGCACTCGCTTGACCGGAATGCGCTCTCCGGACCAGAACCAGATGATTTCATTCGACAATTCGAGGTCGTCGAATTTTTCATAGATCATCAGGGTGGCGGGCAGTATGCGGTGCAGACCATTACTCTCCTGGTGGGCCCAACGGGAAAAATCCGCGTAGCCGTCGGAAGTGTAGTCCAGCCTCTGGGCTGCTTCCTCCACCATGTGCCCGGTGATCCCGGGCGCCCGGGCGTTTTCCACGGCGGCCCTGAAGACCTTGTCCATATCGAACAGGGGCGTCTCTTTGCTGATGACCACCCGACTGCACACAAAGTTCTGCGCCAGAGCCTGACTTTCCAGGCAGCCGAGCAGATGGGATTTCCCAGACCCGAATTCTCCCGCCACCAACATTCCGCGACCGGAATCCGCCACGACCGAGTGGTCCGAAACCCGCGAGAGCATGGCCTCAAAATCCCGCTCAACAGCCGGTTGGTTGGAACCCAACACCGCCACGGCGTCGCTGTTCGGCACCCCGTTTCTCAAAGCCTCCAGCGCGCGGCGGCTCATCAGCCGGGACGCCTTTGTCGGGTCCGCCATTGCAGCAACTCCTATCCCGTCGACTCAGCCAGCCGGACCAGAGCGGACATGGGATTGGGCCGGTTGCGGTCCCTGACCTCCTCGGCGATCCTCCCCAGCAGAGCGCGGTAGATCACGAAGCCCTTGCCCCGTTCATCGGGATCCAGAAAGTCGTCGGTGGCCAGTATCACCATGAAAAGCCCCGGCAGGCAGTCGGTGCCGTCAATCAGCTCCCTGAGCAGCTCGTAATGATCCATCACAGCCGAACGGGAATAAAAACGAAGCCCGTCTCGCGGATTCCGGCGTAACGTCACGCGCGCGTCATCAAGCAGAACCATCGTACCGGAATGCCCGGCGAATCGCACCCAGTACAACAGCGACTCGAGAAAGTACCTGGCGTTGGTGCGAACGATGCCGTTGTAAATGGAGTAGGTCCGCACGTTGGAAACCCTCCGGCTTCGCCCGGTCAACCACTCCAGGAGAGGCATCGCTTCCGGGCTCTGCCCTTCTCCTCCCATCTCCGTCAGGCAGAGGTGGGTCATGGCCACCCTGAAATCGCGAGACATGCGCCGGTTCCGGGTGACCGCCCCGGGCAACACGCGGCGCAGGTCCAGGGCTATCTGGCTCTCCTCCACGTCATTGCCGGCGCTGATGGCTTCCAGAATCGAGCCGGCTCCCCCGGGGTCTATGCCATCGGTCCGATAGGGCAGATCCCTGCACAACTTCAAAACCACCCGCCGGGCCAGCGCTCGCCAGTCAATCTGTTCAGAGATGCGGAAGAAAATCTCCTGCGGCATGTGAACTCGGGTTTCCCCGGCATCGACCTTCACCGCCACGTAGCCAAGAGCGGAGGCCATTTCCGTCAGCCGGAGCTCAAGCAACCTGCCAAGATCTTCCCGTGAAGGCACGACGAACTTGACCGCGGACCCGCCGTCCTTCACGAATCCGCAAAGGTATTCTCCCCTGATAATTCCCAACCAATCCTGGATTTGGAGAGCGCTGGTCATCGACTGTCTCCAGTGAATTGGATCCCATAGTAGAGAACGGGTTCGCCGTCTGGTCCCACGAAAGAGATGGTCCCCCTGGGATTTCTGGTGCCCGTGGATGCCGGGAAGCTTACTCGAGCTCCCGAACGAACTTCGTTGACGCCACTGTTTTCCAGGCTGTACAGGTCTCGGGCGAAATCCAGCTGGCTGTATTCCCGGCGCGCGCCGGGCAGGCCCGTGAACAGATTGTAGATGCGGTCCAGCCGGACCACCTGACCGACACCGCCCAGCTGCAACCGGTCGGCCGTGTCGGATTGCGCCAGGGCCAGATACGCGCTGTATAGAGATTCCAGAAACGGTTGATGCCTGAACCGCGGCGGACTGCGTTGGAGCTTCGCCAGGTCCGCCACGACTTTCGTCGGCCTGATCGCGGAGCTCTGGCGCCGGTCAATGCGCACGGCTCGTTCTCCGGGCAGGACCCGGAGGACCGAAGGGTGAGCAATCAACCTGCCGTCTCTTTCAAACAGTTGCAGCCCATTCTCTCCGGCCATTTCCTGCAACTCGGCGGCGTATCGGTTTTGCAAATATGCCGGTTCATCCTCCTGGGCGAAGGGCCAGGCTCGGATTGCGTTGCCGACCTGTTCCCGAATCAGGCCCAGGCTCTCCTCCAGCCTCGCCGTCCCCCTTCGGATGCCCGCTATGTTGCCCGCCTTCGCGTCCCTCTGGAGTTGCCTGGCCAGCCGGGAAACGTCGCTCAACGCCTGCAACACCGAGTTCGCGGCTTGCTCGGTTGCGGCGAATCCCTCTTCAAAGGTGCTCATCCCGTACTCCCATTCATTCCAGATAGCGACCGAGGATAAACCCGAAGGCCGCCAGGCAATGCTTCCCCTCTGCGGAAAAGTTATCATTGCGTGTCCCAAATTGGCAAATTGGGACAGTGGAGCGCCCGGAGCCAGTGTAGCCAAAAGCTAACCACCCCACCGGTCGGGTTGAAGTCGATGGGTACGCGCCACGGTGATGGCAATCGTAGGCTGGGACGCCGAGCGTTCGGAGCACGAGTACCGGTCGGGCCTGCACAGCGGGAATTGGAGGTTGTCGTGCCGGAGTTGATCTTCGAACCAGAGCGCTGATTGATGGTCACCGAGCCTGTTTACGGTCTACCGACCTCCTGTGTTCCAGACTGGCTATTTGGCGGCCATGGTGTGCCTGGACATACTGGGGATCAACATCAGTCCGCTGGTGGCGGGCCTGGGCATCGCCGGACTGGCGGTGGCGCTGGCGCTGCAGCCTACGCTGGCCAACCTCTTCGCCGGGACCTACGTGGTCACCGAGGGACTGATCAGCGTGGGCGACTACATCGAGATGTCCAACGGCATCGACGGCTACGTGGTGGACGTGAGCTGGCGCAGCACGCGGCTGCGCACTTGGAGCAACAACCTGGTGGTGGTGCCCAACTCGCTCTTTGCGGAGACCATCATCACGAACTTCAGCAAGCCGGAGGATCCGCTGGACGTGGTGGTGTCCTGCGGCGTGGCCTACGAGAGCGATCTGAAGCGGGTGAGGGCGGTGAGCCTGGAGGTGATGGAGACGGTGCGCCGGGAGTGCCGGGGGGCGGACCCGGAGAGCGAGCCCGTGTTCCGGTACGAGGCCTTCGGGGAGAGCAACGTCAATTTCTACATGATCATGCGGGCGCGCAATCGGGTTGCGGGCTTCGACGTGACCAGCGATCTGATCGAAGAGCTGCACTCGCGTCTCGCGGCCGAGGGCATCACCATCAACTACCCGGTGCGCAAGCTGCAGTTGCCCGACGGCCTGACGCCCGTGCCGGCGGCACCGGCGCTTCCCGTAACCGGAGACGACAACGGCAGCCAGGGTGGCGGCAACGGATGAGCGCCGCGCATCAACGGGCGCGGTGGCGGCGGGGGATGATCTGGTAGTCGCGCAGGCCCTCGTTCCAGACGCGGCGAACCACCTCGGCCGGAAGGTCCCTGACCTCCCGCCGCATGGCGAAGCCCACGTCAGGAGTGCCGGAGAAGGCGAGTTTCACCAGAGAGGTCTCGTCGGTGGTGATCTCCACGCGGAGGTCCGCGTCGGCCCTGAGTTCCTCGATGAGGTTCACCAGCCGGTCCAGGGC
>DAOULH010000073.1:0-23548 GCA_034420475.1 Dehalococcoidia bacterium | reverse complement strand
CAGATGTCCAGGAACGTAACGAACGGGCCCGACGCTCCCACGAGAAACGCCGCGCTACTCTCCGTCGAGATGCTTCCGGACTTCCTCCTTAACCCGTCGTTGTAATACTAGGAGCCCGACTCCATTCCCATGAGCTCGGTGTACTTGGTGGCCGAGAACGGCTCCACTAACACCGCCGCGCAGCGGACCGCTACCGGCAACGGTTCTCGGGTGTACGTCACCAGTCCGGTGAAAATCAAGACCGGCGCCTACTTTGACGAGGACAAGAAGGACATCGCCATCCGGGTGCTGGTGCCCGATATGTGCACCGCCGAAACCACGGCCTGCCAGAACGAGGACGGGCCGAAAATGGGCCAGAAGCTGACGCTGGTCATCGAGTCCGACTCCGGCATCAAGAACCCGTCGGAAGCCGGCACCCACAGCGTCGCCTTTGACCTGGTGGGCTCCGCCGCCGCCTTCCCCTCCGCCTCCAACGTCCGCGGCCGCAACGATGCCCGGCGCGCTGCCGATCCCTCGACGGAGATGACGGTTAAGACCGTGGCCAAGATCAGCATCTCCGACGTGGACAACAGCCGCGGTTATGAGATGACCGTGACTGGTACCGGCTTCAACGACGGCACCACCGCCGGCGTTTACGTGCTGGCTCACGCCCGCTTCGAAGTGGCCAAGTGGTGGGAGACCCTCGACTGCGCCGGCATGAAGGCCGCCTTGGGCACCGACAGTGACAATGCCTGCTTCCATTTCGACCTGGACTCGGCGAACAAGAGCTATATGCTCAACACGTCCACCGGGATGCGGGGCGGCAGCGCTGCCTTCAAGGCGTTGAGCGCTGCTGACAAGAAGAAGTACGCCGACATGGTGTTCACCCGGCACCTGTGCCGGACCATCATCGAGGACGGTACCAATGTCGGCGACGGCCTGGTGGGCAGCGACGACAAGGTCGCGGTGACCTTCGAGGTCACGGCCCCCACCTTCCAGCCCGGCAATGTCA
Source organism: Dehalococcoidia bacterium (assembly GCA_034420475.1). GTDB lineage: Bacteria > Chloroflexota > Dehalococcoidia > Lucifugimonadales > UBA3495 > Bin87. The sequence goes on along the minus strand of DAOULH010000073.1, from coordinate 22,557 downwards.
ACTACATCTGCATGGTTGACGGCGAGGGCCGCATGTCCAACACCGACGTTGAGGACTTCAAGCTGGAGCCCTCCATCAAGGTGGTTCCCAGCGCGGTCAGTTCCGGCGACACCGTCAACGTGTTCGCCCAGGACTTCCCCGCCAATACCGGCGGCTTCGCCGAGCTGAAAATTGCCGGCCGGAGTTTGTACATGACCGGCGGCAGCAACAACATGGTCAGCCTTATGAGCATGGCTGGCATCCGCCCTGACGGTTCCGGCGAAATCTCCTTCGAGGTTCCCGGCGGGCTGGAAGGCGTGCTGCGCATCGACGCCAAGTGGGGCAGTGTCAACGAGAACAGCAAGATCACCATCACCGGTGGCGAGCTGAGCGCCAGCAAGACCGACGTGCTGCCCAACGAGACCATCACCATCACCGGCAACGGTTTCGGTTCGCAGACCTGCATCCCCACCGCCAACATCACTCTGGACAACGTGCCGGTCATCGTGGACGATGAATCCATCTCCAGCTCTGGCGGCTGCAAAGACTCGTCAGGCGTTGAGGTTTCCAACTCCGGCCAGTTCGTTGCCACCATCGTCCTCTGGAACGACAGCGGCACCTCCAACCCGACCCTGATCCCCGGCGTTCATGAGCTGAGTGTTGAGGACAGCAGTGGCTTCGGCGCGGACGTGTCCCTCACCATCGCCGAGCCCACCGTAATGGTTGCGCCCGACGTGGCCGGCCCCCGGGACTACATCACCATCGTTGGTGAGAACTGGCCCGTGGACAACCCGGACAACCCCGCTTCGGTGGACGTCAAGGTGGAAGTGGCGGACTCCCCCACCCGTGCCCGCACCTACACCCTGTTCGCCGACGCTGTGGGCCGGGTCACCCAGGAGCACCGGGTGCACCGCAACGTGCCCATCCCCAGAACCGTCCAGGTCAAGACGACCCACGGTGACGTGGCCAAGGTTGGCTCCTTCTCGATTCCGGCCTCCACCATCGAGGTCACCCCTGGCGAGGGACAGCCGGGCGACACGATCAGCCTGACCGCCGGCAACATGCCGGTGTACTCCGAGGTTGACTACGTGGAAGTCGGTGGCACCCGCTACAACGACCCCGGCGTCAACACCGACCGTGACGGCAACGTCTCCGTTGACGACGTGCTGGTTCCCGGCTTGGATCCTGGCACCTACAGCGTTGTCATCAACGTTGACGGCACCATCGCCATCGGCGAGATCAACGTCCTGGCCGAGTCCTCGGCCGCCGGCGCTCCCGCCGAGCTCCCCGGAGCCGTGGAAGATCTGGGTGACAACCTGGTCGCCATCTTCTACTTCGACGACGTGGGCAAGACCTGGTCGTTCTACGACCCGCGCCCCGAGTTCGCCGAGCTGAACACGCTCTCCGAAATGGTCAACGGCGAGGCCTACTGGATCCTGGTCAGCGAGAGCGTGGAAGACGTGGTCCTGAACAACAAGGTCCGCAACCTCACCTGCCGCGGCGACGACTGCTGGAACCTGGAGGTCTGGTAGGCCGTCGTCCCCCCAGGGGAGCAACCGCCAACCGACTGAATGTCATTGCGAGGAGCGCAGCGACGCGGCAATCCTGTCAGCCTGATTGGATTGCCGCAGAGCAGCCTCCATGAGATTGTCGCGCTGCGTTCGCAATGACAGATAGAAACCAGCAGAGACCACCCCAAGCAGGAGCGAATGAGATGAAGAGAATTGGAGCGATGGCGGCGGTGGCGTTAATAGCCCTGCTGATCGCATTGCCCCTGGGCCTGGTTGCGGCCCAGGGAGATGCGCCCCGGGCCAACGTGCCCCCCGCCTTCATATTCGGCTACGCCATGGCCGACGGCCTGCCGGTTCCCGAGGGGACCATGGTCGTTGCCATGGCTGGCGACGAGAAGATCGGTTCCGCCATGGTCGAGGAACGCGGCCACTACGAGCTGCAGCTGATGCAGCCCATGGACGCCGGCGCCATGGTGACGTTCATGATCGGTGAGCGCATGGTGGACTACGAGTACACCTGGATGAGCGGCGACCGGAAGATCATGAATCTGACCGCTGACTTGGCCGCCCAGGAAGGCGGCCAGGGACCGGCGGGTCCGGCCGGCGCGGCGGGACCTCCGGGCGTTCCCGGCCCGGCCGGGGCTGACGGCGCCGACGGCGCCGCCGGGCGCGACGGAGCCGCCGGCGCGATGGGTCCTGCCGGCGACACCGGACCCCAGGGCGAGCAGGGCATCGCCGGGCCTCCGGGCCCGCCGGGTCCCTCGGGCCCTCCGGGTGAGATCGGGCCGTCCGGTTCCGCCGGTTCCATGGGCATCATCGCGCTGATCGTGGCCATCGTGGCCGTGATAATCGCGATTGCGGCCATCGTCATGGGCCGGCGCACCACCGCGTAGCCCTGGGCCAAAGCCCGGGCCAAGCGCCCCCTCGGTTCGCCAACCGGGAACAGGCCCCCGCCGGCAGCGGTGGGGGCCTTTGCTTAGCGCGGTGGCGCTGGTTTGACACGCCGTTTTTTGTGGCTACAATCCAAAGTGGAAAATAATCAGGAGGCTGAAATGCCAGCCCATGAACGTATGCCCTTACGGTATGAATGGGATGAGAACAAGCGATATGAAACCTGGCGTGAGCGTAAGATAGATTTTGCGTCTATGCATGATTTCGATTGGGAGACGGCAGTACATCAGCGGAGCGATCGTGATGGGGAAACCCGATGGGCCAGTTTCGGGCTGATTGGGAACCGGCTGCACCACGTAGTCTGGACGGAACGCGGCGACCGCATTCGCATCATCAGCCTGCGCAAGGCCAACTCCGGGGAGGTTAGAGAATATGTCGAGGCGCTTGCCTGAAATCATCATCCCAACACCGGAAGAGGACGCGGCCATCAACGCCGGCATCGCCGCCGACCCGGATACCAGTGAGGCCGGCGACGATTGGTTCGCCACGGCGCTGACGTCCGAGGAGGCGGTGCCGCACATCCTGGCGCGCTACCGGCGGACCCGCGGGCCGCAGAAATCCCCGACCAAGCAGCAGGTTCACATCCGTCTGGATGCTGATGTCGTTGAGCATTTTCGGAGCGGCGGCCCCGGCTGGCAGACCCGCCTGAACGACACTCTGCGCCGGGCCGTTTTCAGCGCGGATACCCAATCGTAACGGCAAGCCACGATCCGAAGAGCGGCCCCTGCCGGCAGCGGCGGGGGCCTTTGCGTTATCCAAAAATTGTTCAAAAACGCGCGCCCGCGCCGATGCCGCCGGCTGCCCGAAGGGGTTAGCATTTGTCAGAGTGAGCAATCTGCGGATTACTGACTGCGCGGACTGCCAACTATGTTGACCAGGACTGAATGGGAGCAATGGCCATGAATCGCATTTCCCTGCTGGGCCGCCGGGCGGCCGCCGCGTTGATCACCGTGACGCTGCTGGCGGGGTCGATGCTGGCCGCCCTGGGTGCGGGTCCCGACGCTGCGGCCGGCGCCACGGCGTCCAACACGAGCGGCCGGTGGCAGGCCTTCGAGGGACACGCCTTCGCCGACAGCCGGATCGTGCCCGAGGGGGTGCAGCTGATGGCCTGCCTCGGCGGCTGCGACGAGGGTTACGTCAGCGAGCTGGTGGCCATCGGGCAGGACGGACGCTACAGCAGCCTGATGGTCGAGCCCGGCGGCGCGGATCGCAGCGCCCTGCCCGACGCGGACGTCATCACCTTCTGGCTGGTGGGCCACGACGACCGCGTGTCCGCCGTGCAATCATGGCTGTTTACGGGAGACGGCCGCACCCGCGAGCTGCACCTGAGCTTCCACAAGCTGCCCGTGCCGTCGCGGGGCGTCACGGCGTCAGGCAGTCATCGGGGCGTGGTGACCACCGACCTGACGGTTCCCGACGCGGGGGAGCTGGGCCTGGCGCCGGCGCGGACCCCGCGCAGCTACGTCAACTCCTGGTCCTACTCCGGCGTGCCGGTGCTGCCCGGCCTCTCGATCCTGGTCGGGGTGCTGATCGCCATCATCGGCGTGGCGGTGCTGGTCCACCGCAACCGCCTGGCCTGGCGGTGAGACGGCGCGGCGGCTGCCGGTCGCCCACTACGCATCGTCCAAGCCGGGCACGGGGAACCGGCGGCTCAGGTGCCGCACCTCGTCGCCGATGACCGACATCGCCGCGTGATCTGCCGCAGAGTCCGGGCCGATGCTGCCCAGCGTCCGCACGATGAGGCGGGCCACCTGGCGCGTGTCCTCCTCGCCCATGCCCCGGCTGGTGATGGCGGGAGCGCCCAGGCGCAGACCGGACGCGGTGCGCGGCGGCAGTTGGTCGTAGGGGATCGCGTTCTTGTTGGCGACGATGTTCACCGATTCCAGGGCGCGCTCCGCCTGCCGGCCGGTGATGCCCAGGGGCGTCAGGTCCACCAGCATCAGGTGATTGTCGGTTCCGCCGGCCACCAGGCGGACGCCGGCCTCGGATAGTTCCTGCGCCATCACCTGCGCGTTGGCCACCACCTGGTGGGCGTAGCGCGAGAAGTCGGGCTGCATCGCCTCGCCGAAGCAGACCGCCTTGGCGGCGATGACGTGCATGAAGGGGCCGCCCTGCATGAAGGGGAACACCGCGAAGTCGATCTTGCGGGCCAGGTCCTCATCGGCCAGGATCATGCCGCCGCGCGGGCCGCGCAGGGTCTTCTGGGTGGTGGACGTGACGATCTGGGCGTGGGGGAACGGCGACGGATGCGCGCCCCCGGCGATGAGGCCGGAGATGTGCGCCATGTCCACCATCAGCAGCGCCCCCACCGAATCGGCAATGGCGCGGAACCGGGGGAAGTCCAGCACCCGCGAATAGCTGCTGCACCCGGCGACGATCAGCTTGGGACTGTGCTCCCGCGCCAGCCGCTCCACCTGGTCGTAGTCGATGGTCTCGGTCTCCCGGTCCACGCCGTAGGGTATGAAGTTGTACAGCTTGCCGGAAAAGTTGACGTTGGCCCCGTGGGTCAGATGCCCGCCCATGTCCAGCTGCATCCCCAGCACGGTGTCCCCCGGCTCCAGGACGGCGAAGTAGGCGGCCATGTTGGCCTGGGCGCCGCTGTGGGCCTGTACGTTGGCGTGCTCCGCGCCGAACAGCTCTTTGGCCCGGTCGATGGCCAGGGTTTCCACCACGTCAACGAATTCGCAGCCGCCGTAGTATCGCCGGCCGGGGTACCCCTCGGCGTACTTGTTGTTCATCAACTGCGCCTGCGCCTCCAGCACCGCCTTGCTCGCGTAGTTCTCCGACGCGATCAGCACGATGGAATCGCGTTGGCGGTGGTTTTCATTCTCAATGGCGGCGGCGACGGCGGGGTCTAGCCGGTCAAGCAGCGTGGTCATATACAAGGTTCTCCCGTTATGTATTGGTTATGCGAATTTCAACGTCGCATTAACATCATAACAAATCGGCCTTGCGCCGCCGCGGGGATCAATAATCTGCCGCCGGTGGCCGGATCTTATCCCGGCGGCCGCAGCGTGGGCGTCCTGAGGATGGAAAAACTTCTGCTGTAGTCGTTGGGGTCGTCGGCACTGTCCGGGTACAGGATGAACGTTGGTATGACCTCATGCTCCCGCGGGTTGGCGCATGGAGTTTGCCCCGGGTGAGTGGAACCCTGATCCAGGCAGACGTATTCCTCGGGGCTGTCCATTTGCTTGACCACCGTGGCCTCGTAGCAGGTTCCCGGCTCCAGCGGGAGCTGCGCGCCGGTGTTGGTGATGATCTTGACGAGCTTCAATTCATTGCCGTACCGGCTGGGGTCCCAAACGTCCCATGAAGCCAGGTGAAACTTGCGGGCCGACGTTTTCGTCCCCAGGTAGCAGCCTTGCAGCAGCAGGTGGGTTCCCGCTGGAGCGCTGGTGATTTTAAAGTGTGCCGGGTGCTGGACGAGCCATTGTGTGGGCGTGTGAGTTGGGGCCGGCCCTGCCGGAGTAGGGATTGGCGTCGGCGTGGGCGCGGATGTGGGCTCCGGTGTCGGCGTGGGCTCCAGCGTGGCGGTGGCGGGAGCCGCTGCCACGCCGGAGAGGTAGGTGAACGTAGTGACTTCCGACGGTTCCGAGTACACCGAACCGCACACTGCATATACCCGATTCTGGAAGGTGCGCCCGGCGATGTCGCTCGGATAAGGGCCGACCGTTTCATAGTTTGTTGTTGCGTCGAGCGCGTCCCGACGGGACCAATCGGCGCGAGTTCCATCGGCGAACACTTCCCGCGTCTCCGTCTGGTATCCGGTAACGGTCAGATCGCCGTCCTCCGGCGCGTCCCAGCTATAGACCAGCAACCGCTCGGCAGCATTGAAAGCGCCGTGGCTGAAGTTGATGGGCTGACCGCATACCGGCTCGGGCTCGTCATTCGGCGCTGCTGCTGATACCGTGGTTGGCGCTGGCGCAGCGGTGGCGGGGACCTCTGCCGAAATAATCGGGAAAAAGAACTCGACGAGGTTTGACGGCTCCGAGGTCACTGAACCGCACAGCGCATAAACCCGGTACTGTAAGGTTTGTCCTTCGTCTTCGGACGAGTATGGGACGGAACCGCTGTTTTCCGTTAGGTTCTGGTCTCTTGGCAGGTTCCAGGGGCCGTAGGTTCCGCCTCCGGTTGCTTCGCGCCATTCCACCTGGTATTCGGTAACGGTCAAGCCGCCGGTGGGCGCTGCCCATGAGTAATTGATCGCCCGCTCTCCGGGAACTTGCGTAATAACAAAGTTGGTCGGCGAGCCACAGGTTCCAGGAGCCGCGACCGGGGCAGCGCCGCCGGCGCCAGACGCATTGGCCCCCGCCTGCAACCCTCTTACAAAGCGCCCATCCTCCCATTCCCGGAAGACTGCTGAGCCCATGCCGACCAGGATAAAGAGGCAGAGCAGCGACACCCCGATAATGGAAATCCAGCGTCGTCCGGCGTTCGCCCGGTTGAATATGCTCCTGGCCGGAACCAGGAAGACGAAGGCCGTCGCCAGGCCCAGCGCCAACCATAACCACCATGGCCAGGTATCCAGGGCAGTTCCGATCAAAAGCAACGCAAAGATGGCGGTGACTATCGACATGAGGCCAATCAATACCCACCGCGTCGGAGTGATCGTTGGCTGGAACAACCGCCGGACGGGAAAGAAGAGGAGGAACCCTCCGACCAGCATCAGCGCCAGCCACCACCAGGGTCGGAACTGGTTGAAGACGGCAAGGGGTATCAAGGCCCCGAAGCCCAGCACCGTCATTGCCGGATAGATAACATAGTCCAATCCTTCCTCGGCCGACGGGTCCGGCGAGGAGGACGGTTGGGGCTGTGGTTGAGGTTGGGGCTGTGGTTGTGGCGGCCGCGGCTGTGGCGGCTGTGGCGGCTGAGGCTGCGGTTGTGGCGGCCGCGGTTGTGGCGGCTGGGGCTGGGGCTGTGGTTGTGGCGACGGCTGCCGACTTGGAGCGACGGCCGGCATTTCCAGCAGGGCTTCCACCCATTCTTCCGGCGTGGGCCGGGGATCCCGTCGGTGTGCCCGGTCAAAGCAGCGCAGGAACAACTCCTTCTGCTTGTCGGTCAGCCCCTCCCAGGCTTCGTTGTAAGGATCGGGAGCGGTGAGCGACCGGTCCGCCGGAGGAAACAGCCAGGCGCTGATCCGGTCGCCGGGCAATGTGACGTTATGCCGGTTGGTGACCGTATAGGGGTGGTAGCCGGTGAGCAGGTGGAAGATGACTACAGCCAGGCCGAAGCGATCGTTATTCTGGGTCCGGTTCCCGTAGTCGCCCTGGGCTTCCGGAGCCTGGAACTCGGGACGCCCCATGTTGTTGGAAAAAGTCCGGCCGGTGGCGGAGTCGGTGAAACCGTAGGAGTCGCAGTCCACCATGGCGATGTCGTTCTGACGGTTGACCTCAACGTTCTTCTCGTTGACGTCGCCGATGACATAACCGGCGTCGTGAACCGCGTGAAAGCCCAGGGCCAGGTTGCGCGCCATGCGCACCCGGTCGTCAATCTGTATCTCGCGGGCTTGCGTAGCTCCGGTGCTTTGCGCTGCCCGGCGGTTGTAATACTCAACGATGGGTTCCCAGGATTCGCCGGGGTTGAGTGTGGGCATGGTATAGCCGACGATGATGCCGTTCTCCCGCACCTCGTGCTGGGGCCAGGTGATATGCCAGGTGACGCCCAGCCCGGGCGTCACCGGGTTGCTCACCAAGTGGCTGATTTTAGCGTCGGCGTCCTCGGGCGTCCGGCCCGGGTGCCAGATTTTCACCACCGAACCGGGATCGCCGTCCACCAGGTGCACTACGCCCTCGCCGCCCTCGCCCAGCTTCTGGCCCGGCACGATAGGGTTGCCGTTTTCGTCCTCGAAGCGGCGGCCGGCGAGAGGATTTGATGAGGTGGTCATGGGACGATGTGTTGGGCGGGTTTACGCTGCCAGCAGCCTACCGGCGGCCCTCGCGCAGCCGGCGGAGCTCGGCTTCAAGTTCCCTCACCCTGGCCTCAGCGGTCTCCGCTCGCGTTTCGGCGGTCTCCGCCCGGGCCGTTTGCGATTCGAACGTTGGGATGTGCTCCCCGGTGGACGGGTCGTACAAGCCCAGGTCGCCGCCGGCCTCCGCCCGCAGGTTCAAACCCAGCGCCGCGCTGTACCCCTGAAACGCCCCAGGGCTGATTTCTTCCACTGGTATGGACCGGTAGCGGTCACCCTCCAGCCGATACCCCCGCAGGGTGAACCCGTAAAACTCCCCTTCGCTGTCAAACAGCCAGTACTCCCCCACCCGCAGGCCCTCGTAGTAGTCCTTCTTCTCGTTCAGGTCCCTCCGCGCCGTGTGTCTGGAACCCACCTCCAGTATGAAGTCCGGCGGCTTGCCCTGTTCGTCAATGACGTACCCGTTGCGCTCCTCGTAGGCGTCCGGGTTCACGTCAAAGGCCACCAGCAGGTCCGGATAGTGGCTGCCGGCCATGTTGCGGGTGGGGCGGACAACCACGTAGCGCTCGCCGGTTAGCAGGGTGGTATCGGGATGGCCCAGGTACTGGGCCAGGTGATGGACGCTGCCGGTGGCGGCCAGGTGCTTGAAGCTGGTCATGTCGTCGGGATGGCGCTCCGGAATGTCGGGGAGACGGAAGGTCCCCGCCGGGGCAGCGGCGGACGCCGTCGGCGGGTTGGCGGGTCGCGCAGTGGTCATAGTGAACCTCCACGGGCGAGGCGGGCGTGGTCAGGCGCGGCGTGGCAGCGGCGCCGGTGGCGTGATCATACCACTGCGGCCAGCCAGTGGGTTTGTTGACGTAGTCATGGGAGGCTCCGGTTATGGCGTTTGCCGTGGTATGGTTGCCTTTCAGAACCACAATCGCTGAGCGCCCACGTAGGCTTGCTCAAACTCGGCATCGCTCTTTCTGAGGTAGATGATGCCTTCAGCTACCCCAATCGCGATTGAGGCGGCCAGGACAAGGAAGCCGGCAAGACCGCCGACCAGGATGAAAATGACGTAGAAAATCAGCATGACTACCGCCACCACGGCCACGGCCAGGACTATGCCCAGTATTATCACCAGGCATCCCGCTGAGAAACACCCATCGCCATCGTCATCGTCGTCATCTTCATCATCGTATCGGCCCCGTCGCCCCCGGCGACCCCGACGGAGTCGGCGATCCCGCCGCCGCTCTTCCGCTTCTTCACCCATCATATCCGAGCCACGCCCTACCAGTGCGAATGCGAACCCCAGCACCGGCCCGACCAACCGCCGCAACAGCAGCGCAACGGTTCGGACAGGACTGATTATCTGGGCCATGCTGTGGCCAAGTTGATACCGGCGGATGTAGAAGTAGATCAGGATCAGGAGCGTCCACCCGACCAGGAATCCGACGAAGCTCAGTTCATCCGGCAGGGCGACCACGAGCAGAATCGGCGCCAGCCCACACGCGGTCAGCGCGATGTGAACGACTCCGGTATCACGGTAGCAAAGGTAAAACTTGTGGATCCCCAGCCAGCCCAGACAAACCGCCAGAATGGCCGCCGTGGTCCTGCTTTTCGGACCTGGTGAAAACATCGCCAACATACTTGCCTACCTTCGCCTACCTTTGCAGGAAATCCTGCTCCGGCAGACGTATGGCCTCGCCGGGCTGGGACTAGGACACGGCGGCCACGGAGCGGGACAGCCACTCAATGGAATTAGCCACTTGCTCCATACTGGTCACCTCCACCGGCGGTCGGTGAGGAGGAGTCAGCTTACTGAGCCTTCCCAAGTTTCCATATCCATCGGCATGGACGAAGCCGAAAGTGAAGAAGGCTATGCTTCTGTTCCGCTCCATTTTAGCCACGCGTTCGCCCGTTGAAACTAGATCTCCATTGCTCTCATTGCCTCCTTTAAATATTTGTACCAAGGCGTTTCCGGATTGGGGGTGCCATATTTCAGGGACACCGTCAGCAAGGAAATAGACAAGGCTGCGGTAGTACGCAACGCCACTGTCCCGGTAGCTTTGCTTACGGGCCTCAATCATATCAAGCGCTAGGTTGATGGAGGCGGAGTAGCTCTTGGCGTAGATTTCAGGGAGTTCAGGGGGAATGAAGTCGGTGCCGTTAGTGAAGTCAAGTATCACTTGGTCGCGCAGCCCGCAGACAACAATTGCGATGTCAGCACGCAGGGCAGTTACGGAGTCGCCCCGTATGATTTCGCTGAACACAGGGAAGCTCCTGTTCATGGCCTCAATTGGACCGCTTCCGCAATGAGTGCAGGGGGAAGTGTCCAGCACCAGGACGATGGGGCACCGCGGTTCCGGGTTCTCGGCGAATTCGGCAGTGTCGTACACGCCGATGCTGTCCTGGATGCTCATGCAGCCCTCCCGTCGGGCCTCCGCTCGCTCTAGAAGTCCAGGTAGTCGGGTTCCGGCAGGCGAATGCTGTCGCCGGGCTGGGACTGGGACACGGCGGCCACGGAGCGGGACAGCCATTGGATGGACCCCTCCAGCTGTTCCAGGTTGGTCAGCTCAATCGCCGCCCTGGGCGCCAGATTGTTGAGCGCCGACATATCCACCGGCACGTCCGGCGACCCGATGCCGAAACAGAAGAAGGCGATGCCCCGGCTGTCCTCCGCCGCTTTCAGTCGGTCCGCTGCTTGGGCCAATTCGCCGGCATCGTCGTGCTCCGGGTAGCCGTCGCTGAGGAAGTAGGCCAGGCTGCGGTAGTAGGCGATGCCGCCGTCGCGGTAACTCTCCTTGCGGGCCTCGGTGATGTCCAGGGCCAGGTTGACGGCCTTGGAGTAGTTGGTGCCGCCCTTGACGGACAGTGTCGGCGGCTCAAAGTCGGTGCCGTTGGTGAAGTCCTGCACCACCCGGGCCTCGTGGTCGAACTCGATGATGGCCACGTCGGCCCGCAACGCGGTGACCGAATCTTCCTTGATGATCTCACCGAACTTGACCAGGGCCTGGTTCACGGTCTGTATTTTGAGGCCGCCCATGGAGCCGGACACGTCCAGGATCAGCACGATGGAACATCGCGCCTCCGGATTGTCGGCGAACTCTGCGGTGTCGTACACGCCTACACTGTCTTGGATAGTCATTGCTGGTCCTCCTTGCCTGGAAATGCAGGGCCTAGAAATTCAGGTAATCGGGCTGGGGCAGGCGGATGCTCTCCCCGGGCTGCGATTGGGACACGGCGGCCACGGAGCGGGACAGCCACTGGATGGAGCCGTCCAGCTGCGCCATGTTGGTCAATTCCACCGGCGGCCGGGGCGCCAGTTTGGAGAGTTCGCCCGCCGCCGTTCGCATTACCCCGGCACTGACACACCGCTCCACGATCTCCGACACGCTGGTGTCCGCCAGTTCGGAGACCCGGCCCAAATTGAGACCCGTGGCGCCCTCTGTACCGTCTCCAAATGCGCCTCCGGCAGTGAGCTCTTCATAGCTGAGGCCGATCAGACTTAAGAAATCGTCAACTTTATCGCCATCTATAAAAAAATCAGGGATGCCGTTGTCGCTCCCGATCATAAAGGAGAAGAATGCGACGCTGCGATTTTCCTCCGCTGCGGCCAGGCGCCGGTTCGCCTCGACCAACTGCTCGGGGGCGTCGTCGGTCGGAATGCCATCGGTGAGGAAGTATGCCAGGCTGCGGTAATAAGCGATGCCGCCGTCGCGGTAGCTCTGCTTGCGGGCTTCAATGAGGTCCAGGGCCACGTTGATGGGCCGGGAAAAATTCGTGCCGCCGGAGACCTCAAGAACCGGAGCCTCAAAGTCGGTGCCGTTGGTGAAGTCCTGCACCACCCGGGCTTCATCATCGAACTCAATGATGGCCACGTCTGCCCGCAGGGCCGTCACCGCATCTTCCCGGATGATGTTGCGGAACTTGACCAGGGCCTGGTTCACCGTATCAATCTTGGGGCCGGCCATGGAGCCGGAGACGTCCAGAATCAGCACGATGGAACACCGCGCTTCCGGATTGTCGGCGAATTCGGCCAGGTCGTACACGCCCACGGTATCTCGGATGGTCATGCTTATCCTCCCCCGGTTTCAGCCCTTGCGGGCAGCGATGGCGATGGTCACGTCGTCGCTGGTGCGGGACTGCACCCGCTCACCGCTGATGAAGGCGTGCAGCCTTCCCGCGACGGCATCCGGTTCCTCGCTGTGGGCCAGGTCGTTCAGCATCGGGTTCCAGAACCCCATGAACGCCTCGCGTTCCGGCATGGTCAGGGCCAGATTCTGCAACCCGTCGGTAATCAGCGCCAGGCCGTCGTAATCCAGCCCGGAGGCGTGGCCTACGGCGGCGATGCGGTCGGGCCTGGTGCGCGACGTGATGAAAGTGGTCTCATTGGCGTATTCGCCGCTGTGAGCGGCGCACAGGGTCCGGGCGCCGCCGCCGCCGATATTGAAGGCGATGACGGCCCCGTCGCCCACCTGGGCGGCGGTCAGCAGCCGGCCGCCGGCAAAGGCCACGATGAGCGTGGATGCGAATTCTCCGGAAGAGACGCGCTGTTCCTCACTGTAGCGCGCCACCGCCTCTTTGGCCTGCTTGACGGCGCGGCGAACCAGCGACGCGGCCAAATGCCGAACGGAAACCGCCGCCGGCTGTCGGTCGATGCCGTCAACAACCGTCGCCACGGCAGTATCGGCGGCAATCCGGGAACCCTCGTCGGAGCGCGCGGCCGAGCCGGCTCCATCGGCAGCGGCAACGACCACCACCTGGCCGCGGTCGGTTTCCACCAGCCGGTGCGCCACCGCGTCCTGGTTGGGGATATTGCCTCTGCGGTGGGAAGCTCCCGCAGCGGTGGCCGCTGCGATGCGCCAGTGTTGTTTGCCGGTCATCTCGCCTCCCGGCCAGGGTAGTTTTGCGCGCTTACGTGCCCCCGCTCACAGTATATGCCCCGTGTCCATAGACTATAGGACGTATCTCGCCGGCGCCGGGCGCGCTAACCGGAAACCGGGGCCGCCTGATCTCGTGGCGCAAGGGCTTGCCGGACGCTCTCCAGGCTCACCGCCGGCGCGATGGCGATGGTCTCCTCCACGCCGCTGGTGGTGGTAATGGTAACGGAGCGGCCGCCGTCGTCGGTATAGCTGAACTCAACGCCGGCAATCTCGGCCACCCCTTTGGAGCGGGCGATGCAGTCCAGAAAAAAGGGAGCAACGTCGGGATCGTATTCTTCGGGCGTAACAAATTCGAGATAGGAAATGACGTCCTCGCCATCTGTAATGTGTTCTGCCGGATCCCAGGGATATGATTTGAGCTTCGTCATCGTCGCCTCACAACCGGCGTGCCAGGTTGCGCGCTTTACAAAGTCTTTGCCGACGGCAATCAATCGTCAGAATCAGGATTTGCCGGATTCAGGGATTATCAAGATTGAGAAGGAAGCACTGAGTACGACCGCAATCCTGAAAATCCGATAATCCGGTGAATCCTGATTCTGACGATGACTTTGAAAAGGCCTTGTCTCCACCGGGCATACGTGTCCGTGACGCGGATTTCCACCGGCTTACAGCACGTGGTACAGCAGCAGGTGGTCCCGCAGCACGTCGGCGGCGAAGTCGTTGTTCACGTCGCGCAGCACCGAGTGGATGTGGTTGGCGCCGTCCTGCCGGTTGTCGTACTCCACCACGAAGTCGCCGCCGTGCAGCCGGTAGTAGTGGGGCTGGGTGCGATCCACGGGGCCGCCCCAGGCCAGGTATATCTTCTCCAGGCCGCCCTCGCGCAGAGCGTTCAGCTTCTCCTCGGCCAGGTCGGAGCGGATCCGCGTCACGTATTCGCTGGCCAGCGACATCAGCATCTCGCGCTGTGTGCCCGACATGGCGGTGGCGGACAGTCCCTCCTCCTTGGGCAGCGATGCCTTGGAGGAGTTGAAGGTGATGATGTCCGCCGGCGCCTCGTCGTAGATGATCGCCTTGCTCTTCTGGCCGGCGTCCAGGCTGTCCATCAGTTCCAGGGCGATGTCCTGGCTGGCGCCCAGGATGCGCAGGCCCTCCTTGGGCCCCTTGCGCACCTCGGCAGGGTTGGCGCCGAAGAAGAACGGCGTCACCGACAGCACGCGGTCGCCCCAGATGCTGTAGTGCAGCGAAACGTGGTGTCCTTCCACCCGCCAGCCCCAGGGCTCGACGTCACTGGCGGGGTCGCCGAAGATGGTCCAGGCGTACCACAGCGTGTCCCGGCGGAACGTCACGTGGCCGGCCTCCTGTTCCAGAGGACCCAGCACGTCCTCGTGCTCGATGATCAACTGGGCCTGCCGGTTGGAATCCTCGGTGAGGCCGGTGGCCATCAGCGCGTAGGCCAGTCCCCGCTGCTCCGCGGTCATGTCCCGCAGCATCAAGCCGTGCCGGTTCAGCGGTGGGTAATACCAGAAGATCCGCTCGCCGTCGTGGTAGCTGTAGGTGATGGCCGCTTTCTGCGCGGCGTCCAGGCTGTTCAGCAGGGCCAGCGCCGCCGCGCGCATCTCGGCAGCCGCCTGCGGGTGCGTATGGGGATGGTCATGGGTGTGGGCAGTGGTCATATCGGGTGAGTCCTCCGTGCAGCGTCGCAGCCGGATGTGACCCGGCCGAATGGGCAGAAGTGTATGCGCCCCCGATTTGCAGGTCAAACCGGACGGAACGCTCCCGCGTACCCGGTTTGCGACGAGGGAACGTCAGAAGCAGGGTTTACGGGATTATCGGATTTTCAGGATCGTGGTCATACTCGGCGCCATTTACTCAATCTCGATAATCCCTAAATCCGGCAAATCCTGCTTCCGACGATTTACGAAAGTGGGCACGCACGAGGGTCGATACGCGCTTGACACCGGATCATCAGCCCAACTATGTCCTTTTGGTGTGAGCATACATCGAGTAGATAATATCGTAAAAACCACCAACAGAATTGCCAGCAACACAGTGTCACACCGCGAGCAGGGCGGCCATTTGGCTACTATCCCTCATCAAAGCGACCGCAGGCAATCGAACATCGCTTTGGCATGAGGGCATCGCGCTGAGACGGCATCGGGATTGACCCGCCCCAAAATCTCAAACGAGACCGCGCCTTTGGCGTACTGTTTGTTGCAGTCGGTGGTAGCGTGTGCCAGGGATTGCAGCACCGTTTCTTTTGGAACGTCTTCCAGATTGCGTTGCGACGGCAACCTGTTTTCTCGGAACGATGCGCCAAAATAATCGCGCAGCGCATTACGGTCGGCCAGCAGCCACGTTTCCATAACCTGAACCATCAGAAAAGCCTGCTCATCGCTGACGCCCGGCGGACGCGCCCATCGGTCACAGGCTTGCAGGTGCTCCCATGCGGAGTGTCCAGACGCCACCGGGACTTCACTATCGACCAGCAAAATGGGCAGTTCGTCCGCCCCGGCGCGCCTGACTGCTGTCGTGAATTGCTCAAACGTTTGCTGACGGCCGCCGCCCCGCACGATGCGCGGCAGGTTGCCGGACAGCCCAGCAGATATGAAAAAGTCGCTCCAGGCGTTCCGAAAGAGTTGGCCCAAACGCCCGCTGGTCCCGCCTCCTTCAATGTAGAGAGCGGCTTTTACCACCGATTGCCACCGATGCCACCGCCGGCCCATACCTCACCCAAACCCTGCTCGCCAATCCATGCCTCCAACGCATCAGGATTGACCCTCTTGAACCGGGTTTGTCCGTCATACTTGTCGCAGACCACCACGCTTGACGGGTAATCGGTCAGCGCGTCAATCAGCGTCGGCGAATGGGTGGTCACTATCAACTGAGTGCGCTCCGAGGCTTCCACCAGCAGTGGCGCCAGACCAAAAACCACGTCGGGATGCAGCCCTAGCTCCGGTTCCTCAATGCCGATCAGAGGTGGTGGAATCGGGTCGAGCAACACGGTGAGCAGGGACAGGTAGCGCAGAGTCCCGTCGGACAGCCGTGCGGCCGGAATCAGACGGCCGCTTTTCTCCTCAATTACCACCGACGCCTTGCCATCGTTAACCGGCGTGATGACATCCACGATTCCTTCGTAGAACCGATCCAGGTATTCGGCCAGCCGTTTCCGTTGACCGGACGCAAAGCGGGAAATCACAACCGCCAGGTCATCTGCTTTTTCACTCAGTTTGTTGATATTGGAGTCACCGCTATGACCCCAGCGTGGCGGCGCCAGTGCGCCAAAAGTCCAGTCGCGGTACAAGCGCATACAGCTATACCACCGGCGGAGCGATCTTAAGTAGTCTGCCCTGTTTGGTTCGCTCTCTTCATCAAACTCATCCAGCAGGAGAATATTCCCGGATTTATCGACCAAGCCAATCGATTCGTCGAATGAATCGTCGCCATAGACAAAACGCGATATGGAGTGCACCAGCGGTTCGGGTATTTCTTCTATTGGAGGCATCGTTACGGTAGCGACGATGGTCGCTCGGGCATCCGCACCTCCCTCCAAGTATGGTGGGCCTTGCCATAACAGGTTTTGCCAACCAATCATGGACGATGAACCTATCCCCGCTTCGGTGCGCAACAGCGCCAGCACTTGCAGCAAGTTTGACTTCCCGCTGCCGTTCGGCCCGATGATAACGTTCAGCGGTTCCAGCGGAAGGTCAATACCATCCGGCCCAAATGACAGTAGCCCTTTGACCTGCAATCGTTCAATGAACATCGTTGGCCCTCACCGGAGAATAGTACAGGCTGCCGGCAGCCTTATCCCTTGAACGATTATAACCAACATACGGATACCGGGCCTAACTTGCTCCATCCCCGCGCAACAGCCTCCCCACCACCTCCTCCACCGCCGCGCCCTCCGCCGAGGCACGCAGCCACTTCCGCAGCTCTCGCCGCGCGATGGTCACCGTGAGCCGCTCGCCGTACTCCCGACGCAACTGGGCCAGGCGGTCGTTCGCTGCTGACGCCGCCCGGGCGCCGGCCTCGGCTACTGCCTGGTGCCGGACATCCCCGGCGTCAAACTCCGGGATGGGCAGCTTCCAGAGATGCTTTTGCAGGTGCCGTGCTCCAAACTGGCCTTTCGGCATTAACGACTCTACGGCCTCATACAATGTATCGCTGTTAATGATGGCAAGCAGATAGTTGGCCTCGTCTATGTCTTTGCAGGCGATCCAGAATAGTGTGTAATCGACCAACGTTTCGTCATTGTTGATCACAGCCGCTGTCGGAGTCCCAGAACTCGCATACGCAACACGGATTGGCCTATCATCCTGGTTCTTTTGCCATACCAACTGTTCTGACAATTCCCGGTGATAGTCAACTCGGCCCAGTAAGTTCAGCTTATTGGCCCGCGCTTTATTCTCGTCCCAAAGCCGGCTCACCGTCCGCCAGCGTTCCCGCATTCGACGCTCCAGCCCGCCTTGCCGGATACCCCCAGGCCCTTCAGCATCGGCGGGTATGGCAGCATCCCCTTGTTTCAGCGGCAGCAGCGCCTTCAGTGGTTCCAGAGTCACGTAGGGGGCGACGGTCTCGCCCAGGTGCACGTCGAACAGGTGCCGGCGTTCCACGGTCTGCCCGGTTATCGCGGTCAGATCCAGATCCTTCCACGGCGCCTTATCCTGGCTGCCTCGGCGAGGATTGGCCGTTACCGACTGAGTAGCTTGCACGATGGCCGTGTTCTCCGTTTCGTTCACGAAAAATAGGCAACGCGGTACGATGGACGCTCCCTGACGAGCATAACCACCGTAGGGCGAATCACCCACGACGCCGGTATCAGTGATGCCCGATGATACCCGCGCCACGTCGTCGGCCCCCGCCCGGCCCCGCCACTGTTCCACCGCGCCGGCCAGGGGCTTGCCCACGGCGTCGGCGGCGCACTTGCGGGCGAACACCACCGAGGCCGGCACCGGGAAGAAGGTGTTGGGTTCCAGCCGCTCCAGGTCCCACGCCGGCTGGTGGGTGAAGTCCACGTTGATGGCCTGCCCCCGCCGGCCGGCCCGCCAGACGCCGCTCCGCCACTTGGAGTGCTGGCCCGCCTGCAACGCGCTGTGGGGCAGCACGAACCCGATGACGCCGCCGTCCTTGAGATACAGGTCCACGCTGCGGGCGAAGAACAGGCCCGCCACGTCCTGGTGGGTGGCGTAGCGCCCGCCCGCCCAGATGCCGTAGCGGTTCCGGCTCAGGTTCTGCAACTCTTCCCGCAGGATGTCCGCCGTCTGGTTGTAGTTGATCCACGGCGGGTTGCCGATCACCACGTCCACCTTGGCCCGGGACAGCGCCACCGGCCGCACCATGTTCCGCGTGTAGTAGGCCCAGATGTGGTCGCGCCCCTCGTCGTGGAGGCGCTGCATGGTCTTGATGGTCTCGCCGATCATCCGCCGCTCGGCCGGATCATTGATGTGGTTGTCGTCCAGGGCCAGCAGGGCGTCCTCGCCCGTCTCGATGTACGCCGACACGTCGCCCATCAGGGCGTCAAAGTTCTCGGCCCGTTCCACCAGGCTGACCGGGAAGAAGAGTTCCGTGTTCGCCTCGTCCCGCACCTCGATGGCGATTTCGTTCTCGGCGAACATATCCCCGGTGCGAAAGCGCAGTTGCAATGCGTCGCCCAGATACACCGGTATGGACAGCGAGGCGTCGAACCCCGCGTCGTGCGCCGCGCTGATCGCCGGCCGCGCCGCCAGGGTCCACGCGGCCCGCGCCAAATGCACCGCCACCGGATGCACGTCAATCCCCGTCACCGCGCTCCGCAGCCGGTCCAGCAACTCTTTGGGATCCAGCCGCCCGCCCGCCGGCCCGCCATGTTCGTCATTCCCGCGAAAGCGGGAATCCAGACCGTCGTTGGTGCGTGGGGCTATGGATTCCTGCTTTCGCAGGAATGACGGCAGAGAGGGCAGGGATGGCGGGTTGGCTTCATTATCCCGTTCATCCTGTCCATCCATGTAAAAGCCACCCGCCGCCTCCAGAAAATGCCGCACCGCCTCCGCCACGAAGGTGCCGGAGCCGCAGGCCGGATCGAGAACCCGCTGGTGCAGCGGGTCGTCCACCAACTCCCGCACCATGACCCGCGCCAGCCAGGCCGGCGTGTAGTATTCCCCCAACTGCCGGCGCTCGTCGGGCGGGATCACCGTCTCGTACAGGACGGCGGCGGTGTCCGGCGGAGCGTCGGCCCACTGAAAACGTGCCACCCGACGGGCCAGGGTTTGCAGCAGCGGGTTGCCGCCAACCTCAACGGGCCAGGCGAAGAAGTCCGATTCCAATACCCCCTGTAAGCCGGTGGCCCGGTACAGCTCGCGGCCCTGGAGCAGGTCGGCGGGGTCGGTCTCGGCCAGCCGCCGGATGTCGATGCCGAAGGACGCCTGCACCACCATGCCGATCACCGCCCCCAGGTAGGTGTGCCGGACGAACAGGTCGTCCATCTCCGCTGTGTACTCCCGCCCCGGCTGGGTCATTCCCGGTTGGGTCATCCCGGTCTGGGGTATCTCTCCGCGCTCCATTCCCTCCGTGCTGAAGGCCAGTTCGCCCAGGGCGGTGCGCAGCAGGTCGTACCACAGCCGCCGCTTGACCCGTATGGTCTCCAGATGCGCGTTCGCTGCGTAGAGGGCTTTCAGGGCGGCGATGTCGCGCTGGTATGCGGGACTGTCGGGGCCGAAATGCTCGGCGATGCCCTCCCGGTCGGGTACAACGTCTTCCAGCGACACCAGGGCGGAATCCCGCAGCCATTCGTACAACGGCAGCCACCCCTGCGGCTCGTCCAGCGTGAAGGCGTAGGGCCGCGTCGAACGCACGTCGCCGGCCCCGGGCCAGCGCAGCAGCCAGCGCCGCCCGTCGGTGAGGATGCCCATGCGCACCCGTCCCTGCGCCGCCGACTGCGCCAGGTAGTCGTCCAGTTGCCGCACGTTATCGGGGTCGGGTTCACCGCTGGCGGCGGTGTCGATCCGACGCTTGAACTCGATGAAGGTGTCCAGCGCGGTCAGGTCCACGGCGCGCCGGCTGCCGTCCGAGGGCGGGTTCTCCTCTACCATCTGCTCGGCCTCGGCCAGGCCGGTGAGGATCAGGAAATCGCGGACGGCGGAGGTGATATTGGCCTCCGGCTCGTTGCGCTCATGCCGTTCCAGGATGGCGGCGGCAGCGCGGGCAAACTGTAGGTCGTTGACGTCCAGGTGCGCAGTCATGCCCCCGATTCTAGCAGTGGCAAGGCACTGCCGTCAGAGACGTTGTCAGAAGCAGGATTTGCCGGATTCAAGGATTATCAGGATTAGGAGCGCACTACCCCAAATGGTCTCAATCCTGACAATCCCATAATCTTGAAAATCCTGCTTCTGACGAACTACCCAAAGCGGGTACGCGTGAGCATCTACTCAATCCTGATAATCCCTAAATCCGGCAAATCCTGCTTCTGACGATGCCACCGCCCCCATCCTTTACCTTGACATCCCTCTACCCCTGTAACAGAATAACGCCATCCTCACCCCGCACAGGAACGAGAGTATGACAACAGTTCAGAGTGGTTCCCGCACTACCGTAAATGTCAACGGTACTGCCGTCGAAATGTTCTCCGGCGGCAGTGGTCCGCCGCTGGTTTTCTTCCATGGCGCCGGCGGCTCCAACGGCTGGCAGGCCTGGCACGAGGACCTGTCCGCCGAGTACACCGTGTACGTCCCCAGTCAGCCCGGCTTCAACGGCACCGAAGCCCCCGATTGGGTCAAGACCATCCACGACGTGGCCCATTTCAACCACATGTTCATCGACGCCCTGGGCTTGCAGGACATCATCCTCATGGGCTCCTCGATGGGCGGTTGGGTGTCCGCCGAAATGGCCGCCATGGACGACCACAACATCGATGCTCTGGTCCTGGTGGACCCGGCCGGCATCAAGCCCCGGGAGGGCGAGATCGCCGAGATCTTCATGGTGTCCGCCGACACCCGCCTCAGCCAGCGCTTCCACGATCCCAGCCAGGTTGAGAACTACGAGAGCTACAGCCGCGAACTGACTCCCGAAGAGCAGTTGGTGGTCCACTCCAACGCCATCATGGCATCCCAGTTGTGCTGGAAGCCCTACCTGCACAATCCCAGCCTGCCCCATACGCTGTCCCGCGTCGAAACGCCCACCCTGATCGTCTGGGGCAACCAGGACGCCATCATCCCGGTCGAGTGCGGCCACCTGTTCCAGCAGGCGATCCAGGGCAGCCAGCTGCGCATCATCGACAACTGCGGGCACTCGCCGGCCGTGGAAAAGCGCGGCGAATTCGTGGCCGCCGTAACCGGATTCCTCAACAGCCTCTAACCGCCATCCACCCCCAGCGCGCACCCACTTTTGGACACGGGAACAATTTGCATGGATAAGCAGGATGAACGGGATAAGGATTCCGTAAAGATATTCAATCCTGTGAATCCTGTACATCCATGTAAATTTCCCCAAAGGAGCAAACATCATGGCGCACGAACTCGAAGTATTCTGGTTCTCCGAACAGCCCTACGGTCACGTCACCGAGGATGACCTGGAAGGCTGGGAATCGGGGCGGATGCACTTCCCCAACACCTATTTCGACCCCGAAAAGGCCCACGTCCTCTACTCCAACTACCACGACCAGTACCAGCTGGCCGATGAGGTCAATTTCGACGGCATCATGTCCAACGAGCATCACAGCTCCTACTGGTGCATGAAGCCCTCCGTCAACGTGGACGCCGCCGTCATCACCCAGCGCACCAAGAAGGCGAAGATCGCCATGCTGGGCAACGTCATCGCCGTCAACGACCCGGTGAAGATGGCCGAAGAGATCGCCATGCTGGACTGCATCAGCGGCGGTCGCGTCATCTCCGGCTTCGTCCGCGGCACCGCCGTGGAGACCCTCCACGCCGGCTACCCGCCCACCGAGAATCGCCCGCGTTTCGAGGAAGCCCACGACCTTATCGTCAAGTGCTGGACCCAGCCCGGCCCCTTCCGCTGGGAGGGCGAGTACTGGCCCCACCGCATGGTCAACCCCTGGGTCGTGCCCATCCAGAAGCCGCACCCGCCGGTCTGGTTCCCCGGCACCGGCAGCCCCGAGTCCGTCATCTGGGCCGCCAAGCACCGCTATCCCTACATGAACCTGGGCTCCCTGCTGGACCTGACCAAGCAGCTCAAGGGCATCTACCACGAGACCGCCGCGGAGGAAGGCTACGAGGCTGGCCCCGAGCACTTCGGCTACCTGATCCGCTGCCTCGTCGCCGACACCGACGAGAAGGCCCAGGAGATCGGCCGCACCTTCCTGTGGACCGAGAACCACCGCAACCGCGGGCCGATGGAATTCAACGACCCGCCC
>DAOULH010000072.1:0-49749 GCA_034420475.1 Dehalococcoidia bacterium | reverse complement strand
TCACCAGGCCACTTATCTGACTTCTGGTAATCGCAACGTTCACAAGCGTACACCAGGTTGACCCACGTTATCCATGCGTCTGGGAACATCGAGCGTGGTCGAAAGTGCTCTATAACCGTCACCATGCTGGTGCAATCCTGTTCGCAGTAGCCGCATATTCCTGAGAAATCGGCCCGCAGAGCGTTCCTGACTTCCTGACGTATGCCATCGCCGTCAAGCCCGTGCAGATACGCAGCGCAGCACGGGGCCGGCTGGCGCCCCCCGGCAACTCCTGACCTCATCCCCGGCCGTGCCGTACAATTCATCCCAGCCGTCATACCGGCAACGGATAGCATCGAAGTAATCGGGTTCAGGCGAACGTTCAACTCCGTGCATGGCTACCCGTTGTCCTGGTTCAGTTCTTCCTCGCGCCACCGGGCCATCGCCTCCCGGAACCGATTGGCAAATTCTTCGCGTCGTCGGGCCATCGGACCGCCGGCCAGCAGGTCCCGGTCCACCAGGCGGCGCAGTTGCTGCATGCGTTTTTGGCGCTCCGCTTCCGCGCCCTCGTCCGCTCGCGGCCCTTCATCCCGCAGTTGCCGTAACTCCTGCGCCGCTTCTGCTGTCGCCAGATCAGTAGGGTCTTGCACCTCTAAATACTTCCGAGAAATCTCGTCCGCCGTCAACCCTTTGATAGGTTCCGTGTTGGTCTTGGCAGTAATCAACCCGTTCGTGTCGCGGACAAGCTGATGCACTTGGCCCGCTTCCCGACCAGCCACCACGAAGGGCGAGTGCGTGGTAGCAAAAATCTGCAAGCCCGGAAAATGCTCCAGCAGGGCGGGAATGACGCGCCGTTGCCACGTGGGGTGAAGGTGGTTTTCGATTTCGTCGATGAGCAGGATGGCTGGCCGCACGTTCCAATCTTTCGCAAAGTTATAATGACACAAAATTTTCAGTGCCAGCCACCGTATCCATAGTAACGTGCTTTCCGTCCCGGAACTCAAGTGGCCGAGATATATCGGCGGTTGGTCTTCATATCCTTGGTACGCTGCCTCCGATGGTCGTTCAAATAGAGGAAGGTTTCCGAAGTTGCGTATATCGTTGGTATTGATGCCCATCATACGCAATACTTTAATATTTCCAGGATTGCCTTGCGGATGATGCAAATATCCTAAAGCATATGGGTCCGGTATGTAATTATGTGATGATCCATCGACAATCACTTCGTCGCAAATCGCCTTGCTGCAATCGTCCGCCAACTTACCCGCATCCATCAGATATACCCGTGCATACGGCGCATCCTCGCTTGGCTCTTCACCCCACAGTTTTGCACCCAGTGCTGTGTACGCGCGCACTGTTCGTAAGCCAGTGAAGTGCTCTTTCATAATGTCAGTTGCATTGTCCTCAGTGACATCCAAATTTTCCATCTCGGATACTCCGGGCAACCCTTCACGGACGGAGGGGATATGAATAGCTGGTGGGCTAACTCGATGATAAACCGGCTGGTCGCTAGTTCCGGTCCAGTCTTCGCTAGCTGCCAGAATATTCGCAAATCCGTGATCCCATGTCTCTTCTTCGTCCCATTCGTCTTCGGCGATCATCAAAAATCCAAGAGGATCATTCCCCTGAGCTATTGGCCTCTTCGTTTTTTCTTCCTTGCCAATCAAATGATGGGCCAGCATCAGTAACACCGTGCTTTTCCCAGACGCGTTCGGTCCCACGAACAGATTGACTCGTTCGTCCAGGTCGAAGTCGACCCGCTCTGTAAACGGCGGTTCTCCGCTTATGCTCATCCTAGTCAGGTGCATCTCAAAATCCTCCGTCCGACCATTCTACTCCAACGCTCCATCGCCCGCCTAATACCCCTCCCACAACCGCCCCCACTCCGTTTTCAGCGCCTTGCGCACCCGGCCCTTCCCAATCGTGTTGAGCCAGTAGCCATTGTGGTAGAGGTTGCTGGCGGTGTAGGCCCAGGCGGCGATGGGGGAGCGGAGCAGGGCGTTTTCCAGGGGCTTGAGCGGACCCCAGTAGATCATTTTCTGGCCGCGGCTGGCGAAGGTGTTCTCGTTGTCGGCAAAGTTCCAGTTGACGCGGCTGATGTCGGGCTCGTCGCCGACTACCTCGATTTCGCGCAGGTCGCCCACGCCCAGGCCGCGCTCGTGGGCCAGGCGGATGAAGCGCAGGGACAGCGGGTCGAAGCCCATCATGGAGGCGACCACCGCGTCCACGGCCACCTGGTCGGCGCCGGCGACGATGCGGTTCTTGATATGCCAGCGCATGGCGCGGGGGCCGGGGCCGTCGCCGGCGAAGGTGCCGTCGGTGACGGCGAAGATGCCGGGGTGGATCTCTTGCTGGATGGCCAGCAGGTCAACTAACGTCTCGTGGATGACCGAGTGGGTCCAGTGGCGCTTGCGGTGCAGCAGGCCGCCGAAGGCGTTCTTCATGGCGCCGGTCATGGTGGTGAAGACGTGGGTCTTCATGGTGGGCAGGTGGACGATGTTCTTGCCGGCGAAGATTTCGGGTATCTCGATGCCCTCGGGATAGATGTCGTCCAGCACCAGCATCTCCGCCTTGGGCTCGTAGCGCACCCACGGTTCCGGCGGCGTGTCCAGGTGAACGGTGCGCAGGTTGTACTTGTCCTGCACCGGCTTGTGCTTATTGTTGACCTCGCCCTCGAAGGAATCGACGACCACCGTGCCGTTGTGCGCCGCGATGAGGTCCCGGTGCCCCATGTTGTGCAGCCCTTGAATTACACCCTCCAACTGCCACGGCGCGGTGGAACAGCCGGGATACCAGTGCTGCCAGGAGATGTTGATCTTCAGCAGCGTCTGCTGCTCCGGCGACAGGATTGACTCCGCGCCGGCCAGCCTCATTGCCCGCTCCACGTCGGTCAGTACCGTCTCCGGCGTGGTGGCCACCACTGACACGACGGGCGTTCCCGTTAGCTGTGCGCCGGCCGGCTGTGTTGTCGTACCCAACTGTTCCGTGGTGGTCATCAAACGTCTCCAATATAGTTTTACATCGATGAACAGGATGGACAGGATGAATGATAAACAAAGATATCCTGAATATCCGGTGCATCCATGCAAAACAATTCTACAACGCCGTCCATCCGCCATCGACGATCAACAGGTGGCCGGTGGTCGCTCCGGCGGAATCGCTGGCCAGGTAAATCGCCGCGCCCACCAGCTCCTCGGGGTCCATGCGCCGGCCCAGGGGCATCTTGATGGCGAGCTCGGCGCTTACCTCGTCGGCATCCCGGTCGTCGGCTTCCAGCAGGCCGGGCGTGGTGGTCGGGCCGGGTCCGATGGCGTTCACGGTGATGCCGTGCTGCGCCCATTCCAGCGCCAGCACGCGGGTCAGGTTCGCCAGTCCGCCCTTGCTGGCGCAGTAGGCGGCGCGGTTCACGGCGCCGACCACCGCCATCTGCGAGGCGATGTTGATGATCCGGCCGAAGCCGTTGGGAATCATCAGGCGGGCCGCCGCCTGCGAGCAGAAAAAAGCGCCCTTCAGGTTGGTGTCCATCACTGCGTCCCAGTCTTCCTCGGTGACCTCCAGCGCGGGGGCGCGGCGGCGGATGCCGGCGTTGTTGACCAGGATGTCCAGTCCGCCCAGGTCGTCGGCTATGCGGCGGATGGTGGGCCTGATTTCGGCGACGTCCTGCACGTCCAGGTCGCCGGCCAGGCCGACCTGCCCCTCGTTGCGGATGCGCATCACCACATCTGACAGTCCCTCCCACGACTCGTCGGACGCCATATCGGTGACAGCCACGTCGGCGCCGGCCTGCGCCAGTCCCACCGCCAGGGTCGCGCCAATTCCACGCGCCGCGCCGGTGACCAGCGCTTTTCGTCCCGTCAAGTCCAGTCCTGCGAAGGGCATAACATCCTCCTGTGGTCAGCGATGCGCCGAATTAGACGCTCGCGCATATTCCGGCATTATAGCGATGGCGACGGATACTTTCTGTTGATGCTGCTCGCAGCCCCGTGCTATTGTGTTGCGGCATATTTTTGCCCGCGGATAAGCAGGGAACGCGTTGATTCGGACCATGTCGCCAGGGTTGTTCAGGGCGCTGACCACCGTCGCCGTGGCAGCAGCGGCCGCATTTTTCGCCGCGAGTCCGTGGTTGGCGCATACCGCCGAAGCCAACGGCGCATCCACCATCATCATGGACCGCACCCAGGGGCATTACCGCATGGTGGTGGGGATCATCCCCGCGCGGCCGGTGATCCCGCAAACTCATCTGGCCATCCAGGTGTTTGATGTTGCCGACCCGCGACCGCTGCGCGACACGGAGGTGCGGATGACCGTGATCACATCCGGGCCTCCCGGTTCAACGGGATTCGGCCCCCACCAGGTGCTCAACGAGCAGACGCTGCGCTATTTCGAGGTGGATGTGCCCTTCGCGACCACCGGCCCGTGGGACGTGTCCGTGACCGTCGCGTCGGAACGCGGCGAGGAGACCTTCCTGCTGCCGCTCGACGTGGGCGAACCCGGCGCCAGCATCCAGTGGATCTGGATCACCGCGGTGCTGGTCGTGATCATCGCGGTCGGCGCGTGGACGTGGCTCACCCTGCGCCGGCGTAACTCCGCTGCCTGATGTACCGCCGCCGCGTTCATATCCTGCTGTTGGTGGGGGCGGCCGCGTTGGTCGCGCTGTGCGTCGCGGCGTTTCCGGTGACCGTCGATGCCCACGGGTTCGGCGAGCGGTACGACCTGCCGTTGCCCCTTTCCCTGTTCGTGATCGCTGGCGCAGTAGCGGTGGCGCTGTCCTTTGTGGTGGTGGCGGTGTTCCTGCGGGCCGGTACCACCCACGCCCGCTATCCCCGTTACAACCTGCTGCGCCTGGCGCCCGTGCGTTGGCTGACTTCGCCACCCGTCACCGCCACGCTGAAAACCCTGTCGGTTGCGCTGACCGTTTACGTGATCGTGGGGGCCCTGATCGGCAACGAACGCGCCGCGCTGAACCCGGCGCCGGCGGCGATTTACGTCGCCTTCTGGGTGGGATTGAGCTTCTTCACCGCGCTCTTCGGCAATCTGTGGGCGCTGGTCAACCCGTGGAAAGCGGCGTGGGGGTTCCTGGAGCGCGTCTTCGAGACCATCGCGCCGGGAAGCCGGCTGAGCCTGCACCACCGCTACCCCGCAAGAATCGGGCCCTGGCCGGCGGTACTGGTTTTCGTCGGGTTCGCCATCCTGGAAACCGTGGCCGCCGACGCTGCCGGCCCGCGAGCCCTGGGTTGGATATTGGTTCTCTACACCGTTTACAACTTCGTGGGGATGTACGTGTATGGGCGCGAGGTCTGGCTGCGCAACGCCGAGGGGTTCACCGTGGTGTACGGGTTCATGGCCCGCTTTTCGATCACGGAGGTCCGGGCTCCGACATCGCGCTGCCGGAGGTGTACCAGCGACGGCCGCTGTTCGGCTGGCGAGACGGACTGCGTGGACTGCTACGAGTGCTTTGCCCGGGCTTCCCCGCCGCAGCGGGAGTTCA
The DNA here is from genome assembly GCA_034420475.1 of Dehalococcoidia bacterium. Classification (GTDB taxonomy): domain Bacteria; phylum Chloroflexota; class Dehalococcoidia; order Lucifugimonadales; family UBA3495; genus Bin87. Next base: position 44,282 of record DAOULH010000072.1, on the reverse strand, counting down.
ACCTGCGCCCCCCCTGCGTCGGCTTGAACCGCCTCGGCGTGGTGACCCTCACCGTGGTCTTCCATGTGATCCTGCTGCTGTCCACAGTCTCTTTCGACGGCCTGTCGGCGACGCCGGAGTGGCTGGTGTTCACTGGCCAGTTCCTCCTTCAATCCCCGCGCTACGGCGGATATGTCGCCAACCTGATCGGCGTCCTGGGAATTCCCGTGGTGTTTGGACTGCTGTTCGCCGTGACCTGCGCGGCCATGGCGGTGTTGTCCGGCCAAGCCGAACCGGACGCCGGCCAACTGCTGCGCCGGTTCACGTTCTCGCTCTTGCCCATTGCCCTGGCCTACCACTTCGCCCATTTCCTCGGGTTCCTGTTCATCAACGGCCAGCGGTTCATCGTGCTGGCATCCGACCCCTTCGGCTGGGGCTGGGACCTCTTCGGCACGGCTGACGCCATCATCAACATCGGCATCCTGTCGCCGGTTTTCATCTGGTATTTCTCGATCCTGGCCATCGTGGTCGGCCACATTGCCGGCGTGTACCTGGCCCACGTGCAGGCGACGCGGATCTATTCCACCCGGCGCGGCGCGCTGCTCAGCCAGGCGCCCATGCTGGTGCTGATGGTGTGCTACACTTGCGCGAGTTTGTGGATAATCTCGCGCCCCATCGCCGAATGAGGGCAGCCCCATACGGAGGATTCGACAGTGCCTGAACGCAGCCCGCGACTGGAAGGAAAGGTGGCAATCGTGACCGGCGCCGGCTCCAGCGGCCCGGGTGTCGGCAACGGCCGCGCCACGGCAACGCTGTTCGCCCGTGAGGGAGCCAAGGTCCTGTTGGTTGATATCACCGAGGAGCGGGCCGCGGAGACCATGGAGATGATCCAGGCTGAGGGCGGTGTGGCGTCCACGGTGCAGGCCGACGTCACCAGGGCCGCCGACTGCGAGCGCATGGTGGATACCTGCATCGAGCGCTACGGCCGGCTGGACATCCTGGACAACAACGTGGGCATATCCCGCCGCGGCACGGTGGTCGAGGTCTCCGAAGAGGATTGGGACCACATCATGGCCGTGAACGTGAAGACCATCGTCATGGCCAGCAAGTTTGCCATCCCGCGCATGATCGAGGCCGGCGGCGGCTCCATCATCAACATCTCGTCCATCGCCGGCCTGCGCGCCCACAGCAGTACCCCCTACACTGCGTCCAAAGCGGCGGTGATCGGCCTGACCATTTCCATGGCCGCCGACCACGGCCCCGAGGGTATCCGCACCAACTGCATCGCCCCCGGCCTGGTGTACACCCCCATGGTCGCGCCCCGCATGGACGACGACCTGCGCCAGGTCCGCAGCTCCTCAGCGCCCCTGCGCACTGAAGGCACGGCCTGGGACATCGGCAACGCCGCCCTGTTCCTGGCCAGCGACGAGGCCCGCTGGATCAACGGCGTGGTGCTTCCGGTGGATGCCGGCTTGGTGGCGACTTCCCCCGTCACCTACCAGACGCTGGCGCAGCAGGTGCGGGTGTAGTCTGGTATAGTGAATTCGAGGGGGGGAACGACCATGCCAAATACACTTTCAAATCTGGAAGACGAAAAACCCCCGAACTCTCCGAAAATGGCTAACCCCTTCGCCACCGTTAACCGCATCAGCGTAGGGCTGCTTTTGGTAGGTTGCGTCGGTTTCGCAATAGCGATCGCAGGCTATATTACCGATTCCTTCTGGTTGGCGGTAGTCGGCAGTTGCGTCGTATTGGCGATGGCTCTGGGTTGGATTGCAGCAAGTTCATACGGGTTGGGAGCTACCATCCTCATTGCAGTCAGCGCGCGGCTGAGCCGGAGGAATTCGAGATACGGTTCCGAACGTAATCTACGGTAAGCGCCACAGCAAACAAAATCGTCAAGATTGCCGTACCGACTTCGGCATAAAGAATTACTTTAACCAAGACAATCGATGTCGGTTTCAAGTCAGGGTCATCCCCTGCAGTGCTCTTTATCACGAGCGAGACGATGACCAAGAACACTTCGCAAATTGCTCCGGTGATGAATACTCGCACCACATCGGCGTGAGCATACCGGAGCAATCGGAGGAACAGTCTCACTTCTGGTTGCGCTTCATGCATGATGGAGCCGGTTCCCAAACCGGTTATCCTTCTATCGACACCAGCGTCAGGTCAAAGGTCAGGTCTTTCCCGGCCAGGGGATGGTTGGCGTCCAGGGTGATCGCCTCGTCGTCGACGGCGATGATGGCGAACGTCACCACCTGCCCGCTCTGTTGCTGGCCCTGCACGCTGGCGCCCACCTCCAGCGGCATATCGGGGGGGAACTCGCCGCGCGGCACCCGCATCACGCCGTCGGCATGATGCTCGCCGTAGGCGTCGGCGCAGGGTATCCGGATCGTTTTCGTATCTCCGACGGCCATGCCGACGACACCGTTCTCAAAACCCGGTATCACCTGGCCGCCTCCGACGGTGAAGGCCATGGGTGTGCCGCCTTCCGATGAGTCGAACACTTCGCCATCGTCCAGGCGGCCCGTGTAGTGAACCCTGACTCTGTTGCCCGTTTGTGCTGTGGTCAAATTGGCCTCCACGCCATGATTGGATGGGCCACTATAGCACGCACGGCAATCCCGTCCGAATTGTGCTATGGTACGGCAACTACCAGAGCTTGAGGCCGGCCCGGACGCCGAACACATCCTGTACGGAGAAGAGCCATGAAGTACGGACTGTTTATGATGCCGTCCCATCCGCCGGAACGGAACATCTACGATGCCCACCAGTGGGATCTGGAATACCTGGCCCTGTGTGACGAACTGGGCTTTGACGAGGCCTGGATCGGCGAGCATTTCACCTCGCCCTGGGAACCCATTCCCGCCCCGGATCTGCTCATCGCCCAGGCCCTGATGAAGACCAAGCGGATCAAGCTGGGCTCGGGCGCACACCTGCTGCCCTTCCACCATCCGGCCGAGTTGGCCCACCGCGTGGCCTATCTGGACCACATTTCCCAGGGCCGCTTCCTGTTCGGCGTGGGCGCCAGCGGACTGCCCAGCGACTGGGCGCTTTTCGATGTCGATGGCAACAACGGCGAGCACCGGGACATGACCCGTGAATCGTTGGACATCATCCTGAAGATCTGGCAGAACGACGGCCCCTTCGAGTACAAGGGCAAGTACTGGAACGTCAGCATCCCCGAGCCCATGTACGGCACCCTGGAGTTCTTCCTGCGGCCCTACCAGCAGCCCCACCCGCCCATCGGCGTGGCATCGGTCAGCTACAAGTCTCCCACGCTGATGATCGCCGGCGAGCGCGGCTTCATTCCCATGAGCCTGGCCCTCAACGCCGACTATTGCCGCAGCCACTGGGAGGCCATCGAGGAGGGCGCCCAGCGCACCGGCCGCACTCCGTCTCGCGCCGACTGGCGCCTGGTCCGCGACGTGTACGTGGCCGACACCGACGAGGAAGCCCGCGACCTGGCTCTCAACGGAATGCTGGGCCGCGTCTGGCACGACTACCTGCTGCCGCTGTTCCGTGAGTTTGACCTGATGAAGGTCTTCAAGCACGACGACGAGGTGCCGGACGAGGCCGTCAATATCGAGTACATGGCCGAACACCTGTGGCTCATCGGATCACCGGACACGGTCGCCGAGAAGATCAACCGTCTGTACGGCGATGTGGGCGGGTTCGGCGGCCTCCTCATGCTGGTGTACGACCAGTCGGAGAACAACGCCGCCTGGGAACACTCCACCCGCCTGCTGGCCAACAAGGTGATGCCCCAGGTGGCGCACCTCACGGGCGCGGCGGCATAGCCGGCCTGTGGCAAAGTGTATGGTTCCAGTCCAGGGAAACTACGATGAAGATGAGGATTCAGCGCTACGGCGCGCATTTGCAGAACTGCCGAAAACCCCACGCCATGGAGAAACTCTTGCCGAGCGGCACGGAGACGTTCGCCCGGAGTGGGTAATGCGGATCATTGCGGAACCTTTTGATCGCTACACGGAAATCAGGCGCGGCCAATCGATGACCATCCTCATAGGGCGTGTGCCACAGTGCAGCCAATGGATCAAGGTCATCTTCATGGGCACACCTGAAGCCGGCCAATTTCATACAGCTTACCGAGACCGCCGATTGGATTGGCAGTATGGAGGGGCGCCATGACATACAAGATAAAACGCGCCGAATTCAGATCGCCGTCAAGGGCAACTGTGGTTCACGTTTCCGCGACCCAAACTCTGTACCTCGAAAATGGTCGGATTCGGGAAGACGCGGAGGAAATGGCGGAGGGTGTTCTGGTGTACTACGGCAAAGATGATAAAGGGTCAGCCGTTGCGCTCTGCATCGAGCCTGCAGAGGCGGTGCTCAAACCCTTTATAGACGCCATCTTGGTCAAGTATGGAGTGAGATTTGAACGTCCGGCAGATGTAAACACCCACGACGATAGGCCGTGCCATGACCGATACTCGCGCTATCAGGCGCCTCCTGCGCGTGTGGAGTACGATCCCAAAGCGCAAATTCTACGGATCGAGAACGGACAGAGCAGCCAGGTCGGTGAGGAAATCGCCGAAGACGTTATTGTTCACTATGACAAGGATGACGACCATGCTCCCGCGTCAGCGGTGGCCATTCGCATCGACCGGGCTGAAGTCGTGCTCAAACCCTTCGTCGACGCTATCCTGGCAAAGTATGGCGTGAACCCAGTGCATACTCCCATCACCCACGAGACATCAGATTGACACTGGTGAAACGCCGCGACGCGACACCATCTCCTCTGAGGAGCATCCCCAAATGCAGGAAAACCGAGTAAGACGCGCGCTGCGCGAGAACCGTCTCGCCCTGGGAACCTACGTGACCTTCGCCGACCCGCAGGTGGTCGAGATCATCGGCCTGGCCGGCTTCGACGCGGCGTTCATCGACATGGAGCACACCACCTTCGACCTCGGTTTGATCAACCAGATGATCATGGCCGCGGACCTGGCCGGTGTGACCTCCATGATCCGCATTCCCGGCAACGATGAGAACCTCATCCTGCGCCTGCTGGACGCCGGGGCGCAGGGCATCATCATCCCGCACATCGACGGCCTCGATGGCGCCAAGCGCGCCGTGGACGCCGTGCGGTACGCTCCCATGGGTCATCGCGGCGGCGCCGGCGGCACCCGCGCGGCCCGCTTCGGCACTGTGGGCTGGGACGAGCACACCCGCACCTCCAATGAGAACATCATCCTGTCCGTCATGACCGAGGACGAGCGCGGCATCAGCGAAATCGGCCAGATCGCCGCGCTTCCCGGCATCGACCTCGTGTCCATCGGCCCCACTGACTTCTCCGAGTACATGGGCATCCGCGACCCGCAGAGCCCGGTCATCCGCGCCCGCCTGGAGGAACTGGCCGCCGAGGTCAAGGCCGCCGGTGGCGCCAAGCTGTCCATGCCCATGAACCATCCCGCGTTTCCCCTGTCGGCGTCCGAACTCCAGGCCATGGGCGTGGGCTACACCCACGTCGCGCCCCCGCCCACGGCGGTGCTGCTCCAGTCGCTGCGGCAGCGGATCACCGACATCCGTGCCGAGTTGGGCTAACCCAATCATCCGTGCGCTGTCACGGCGGGAACCGAGCCCTGACGCAACTGGCGCAAGGGATGGGCGTTATCATCCTCGCCCTCGTCGGCTTGGCCTGCGCCGCAGACCCGGCCCCGGATCCCACGCCTGCCTGGACAGCCGCCTCGGCAACCCCCACTGCAATGGCTGCGGCGCCACCTACAGATACTCCGCTCCCTATGCCTACGCCCGCGCGGACACCAACACCGACGCTGACTCAGACAATCGTCCCCACCGCTACCCCCGCGCCCACAGCGACGCCGTTGCCCGATGCTCCTCTCGTGTTCATCGGCGACGCCGTTTACGTGGTGGACCTGGCGGTTTCCGCGGAGGAACGAGTTCAGGGCCTGTCCGGTCGCCAATCCCTCGACACGGACCGAGCCATGCTGTTCGTTTACGAAGCGGATGGGCCGCATACTTTCTGGATGCCTGACATGCACTTCCCGCTGGACATGGTATGGATCCGGTCGGACTGTATCGTCGATGGCGTAACCGCGGACGTGCCCAATCCGCCTGTGGACACTCCACGCGATCAACTGCCGCGCTACCCCTCCACCGGCCCCGTGCGCTTCATCCTGGAAATCAACGCCGGCCAGGCCGAGGCTCGGGGAATCGGCGCGGGCTCTCCCGTGCGTTTCGCCGGCCGGATTGCCGGCAGCTGGGGCTGCTGAACCACTCGCTCTAAGTCTCGACCAAAGGAACTCGGCACAATGCAGATATTAGTCTCCGGCTCTCTCGCCATAGACCGCATCATGACTTTCAACGGACGCTTCGGCGACCACATCGTCCCCGAGCGGATCCACCAGATCAACCTCAGCTTCACGGTGGACGGTTTCAACGCCTACTTCGGCGGCACCGCCGGCAATATCGCCTACTCATTGGCCATGCTGGGACAGGAACCCCGAATCGTCGCCGCCATCGGTTCCGATTACCGCGATTACTTCACCTGGATGGCCGACAACGGCATCCCAACCGACGACATCCGCATCGTGGACGAAGAGGCCACCGCCTCCGCTTTCATCGTCACCGACCTCGCGGACAATCAGATTACCGGGTTCAACCCGGGCGCGATGAAGCACGCTGCCGGTTTCGATTTCGGCGCAGTGGATCCGGCCGACGCCATCAACATCGTCGGGCCCGGCAACCTGACCGATATGGCGAACTTCACCGCCGACGCCTACCGCGCCGGCATCTACACGATTTTCGATCCCGGCCAATCGCTTCCCGCGTGGGATGCCGACGGGCTCGCCGCGTGTATCGCCAACTCGCACCTGCTGATCGCCAACGATTACGAAATGGCCCTCATTTCGGAGAAGACCGGGCGCGATGATGCCGGGTTGCTGGAACTTACCAGCGTCCTGGTCACCACGTTGGGCGAGCAGGGAGTTCGCGTCACCATTCCGGAGGGTCAGGCGATTGTTCCGCCCGTCCGTACCGACAACCTGGTTGACCCCACCGGAGCCGGCGACGCCTTCCGCGGCGGGTTGATCCTGGGCCTGATCCACCCGGTGGTCGCCGCTCATGCCAATGCCGGCGGCAGCTTCGGGTCCATCACGCTGCGTCAACTGGAGCGCGCCGCCCAGATTGGCGCCGCCTGCGCCCACTTCGCCATCCAGCAGCCCGGCACCCAGGAATACCGCTACACCAGGGAAGAGCTGGATGCCGTGCTGGAGCGGGCGTATGCGGGGTGAACAGAAGGGATCGCAGATCCGCGCCGCCCCTCATCCCTGTAGCGTAACCAGCGCCGCTCCGCCCGCTTGCCGCACCACCGGAGCCGGCTTCCCACTGGCGGCCATGACCTCCACCATGCGACGGAGCCCTTCGCCCAGTTCCTGCCCGTACCCAAGGTCAGCCATAACCCGGGCGATGCGAGGGTTACGGGCCTGACGGGGCACGTTGGTCAAATCTTGAGCCGGGCCTACGAGACCCGGGAATCCTCCGGGGCTGGATACCTCTATCCGGTCGTCAAACACCGCAACCCGCGTGTGGTCGCCATGGTTGCTGTACGAACGGTGAATTACGGCGTTCACCAGAGCTTCCAGCCAAGCCGCTTCCGGGGCCAGGTCGAACCAGGCGAACTTGCCGTCCGGCCCCAAGGCCTTGCGCCGAGGCAGAGCCGCTCGGAGCGCAATCCGGGCCGTGTCAATCTGCTGCGGCAAAGTGCCTTCGCAGCGGACGTCGCTCGTCAGGTTCTGCTCCGTCCCATATCGCCGCTCCGTGCCGGCATATCTCAGGACGCGAACGTAGGCTTGGGGATTGGCGTGCTGGGGATGGACGCCAAACAGCAGCTGAGCGGCAATCAAGGCTCTGCCGTCGGCGTCGAGCAGCTCCCGAGCTTGCAGCAGGCGCTGCGGAGCCGGATGTTCCAGCAACGCCGCGTATTCGGCCACGGCGCCCGGGTCAAGTTCGGCGGCGTTCCGCGCCGGCGTAGTCTCGTAACCGGCTTCACCGCGGTCGTAATGCAGCTCAATGCGCTGCTCAAAGGTCAAACGGCGATTTTCATCGCCGACCCGCAGGTAGGCCGCGTCACGGGTAGTGGAATGGACTTGACGACCGGGGGGCACGTTGATGATGAACACGCGGTCCGCGGCGCCCCGGCGGTTGATACACGGTAGAAGCTCTGCGGTGAACCGGACCGGCGGCGTGGTGTAATCGATACCGGCCTGCCGCCAGGAACTGTGCGCTTCCGGGAAGGCGTTGACTCCTTCGCAAACACCGGCAGATAAGCCGATGGCAATCATCCCGCCCTCGGCATTGGCCATGGCCACCAGTGTTTCCGCCAGGTCGCGGGCTGAGATCCGGGCGCTTTTACGGTCGAACCACTGTCCCTCCGGCTCAGTCAGGAGCCGTTCCGTGATTTCTTGGGGCGGCAGCGCGGCCAGGTTTTCGAGGGGCGGCAGCATACCCGAGGCCGCTACACGATATAGCGCCCGCCCACCACGTTCATGCGGTCGCCGGTGATGTAGGACGACTCGTCGCTGGCGTAGAACAGGCAGGCGTTGGCAATGTCCTGCACCGTGCCCTGCCGACCCAGAGGTATTTCCTTCAGGTGCCGGTCGGAACCGCGGGCCACGTCCTGAAACTCCGGATACCACTCCGGATGGGCTCGCGTGGTATCTGTGGAACCGGGGTTCACCAGGTTGGCGCGCACCCCGTACTGGGCGCACTCGGCGGCAACGGCGCGGATCAGTCCCAGCAAGCCGGTTTTGGCGGTGGTCACAATAGCAGTGTCGGGGCGGCCCGTGATGGCCGACTGTCCACCCAGCCCGATGATGCTGCCGGACCGCTGTTCGATCATCCCGGGCAGCACGGAGTGGATGAGATAGAACGCGGAGTGCAGGTTGGTCGCCATGACGCTCTGCCACTCCTCCACCGTCACTTCCAGGATGGGCTTGTGAGGGCGCACCGCCACGTTGCTCACCAGCACGTCCACCGTGCCCAGGGCGTCGATACCCTCCGCGACCATGTCGGCCACGCGGTCGGGGTCCGCCACGTCGCCGATGACGGTGTGGGTCTGTGCTCCCAGCTCACGACACTCGGCTGCCACCGCCTCCAGTTCTTCGGCCGACTGCCGGGTGTTCAGGATCAAGTTGGCGCCCTCACGGGCAAAGGTGCGTGCGATTTCGGCGCCGATGTTGCGGCTGGCGCCGGTGATCATTGCCGTCTTGTTTTCCAGTCGCATTGATATCCTCATCTTGACTATTTGTTCCGTGACCTCTGCCGCAACGACAGTCTAATCAGAGATATTCCTGCGCCGCCAATGGTGATAAGCGACGCTATTACGTAGAGAAAATCAGTAGGGTCAAATAGAAGGCGCAAGGCAATTACTGCCAGCAGCGTCACTGTCAATGCTCCGATTACCAGAGCAATGGTCAGCAATATCGCTTTGGCAGCTAATGAATAGAGGCCCACTGGTCAGCGGCCGAAATCGGTGGTCAGTACCAGGACTATGCCCGACACTGCGCCGGAAAGTCCGGCCAAACCGGCTATCGAACCGCCCACGATTGATGTCACCGGCTGGACGCTTGGCACAACGAACTCCCCAGCCAGTACCGCCAGCATGCCGATGAAGAACACAACCATCGACAAGATGAAAATCCTATCCCACATAGCGTGGCCTCCTGCGCTATATCAAAACAGGATAAGGCCGGGTAGTGAGGCTGTCAAAAAACGCCCCGGGAGCGGATGCTGCCCGGGGTATTATCAGCGCCCTTTGTGGATGGGTCAGTAAGGCCCGTACCCCGGCACGTTGATGCAGGCCGCGATGTGGTCGGGCAGCACCTCCCGGGCTTCCGGGTTTACCCGCGAGCAGTCGTCAGTAGCGATGGGACAACGCGGGTGGAACACGCAGCCGCTGGGCGGGTTCAGCGGGCTGGGCACCTCGCCGGAAAGGATGATCCGTTCCCGCTGGGCGTCCAGCACCGGGTCAGGGATCGGCACCGCCGAAAGCAGCGCGCGGGTGTAGGGATGCTGCGGGTTCTCGTAGATGGCGTTGCGGTCGGCAATCTCCACGATCTTGCCCAGGTACATCACCGCCACCCGGTCGCTGATGTGGCGCACCACCGACAGGTCGTGGGCGATGAACAGGTACGTCAGATCGTACCTTTCCTGCAAGTCCTCCAGCAGGTTGATGATCTGCGCCTGGATGGACACGTCCAACGCCGAAACCGGCTCGTCGCAGACGATGAAGTCGGGGTCAACGCTGAGGGCGCGGGCAACCCCGATGCGCTGGCGCTGTCCGCCGCTGAACTCGTGGGGGAAGCGGTCGGCCATGTACGGGTTCAAGCCGACGTTGTTGAGCAGTTCGGCCACCCGCTCGCGGTACTCCCGCTTGTTGTTGACCAACCCGTGCACCGCCAGGGGTTCGCCGATGATGTTGCCGGCGGTCATCCGCGGGTTCAGCGAGCTATAGGGGTCCTGGAAGATGATCTGCATCTGGCGGCGCATCGACCGCATCTGGCCGGTTTTGGCCTGCGCGATGTCAACGCCATTGAACCAGATCTGGCCGTCGGTGGGCCGGTACAGGCGGAGGATGCAGCGGCCGGTGGTCGTCTTGCCGCAGCCCGACTCGCCGACCATGCCCAGGGTCTCGCCGCGACGCACGGTGAAATTCACGCCGTCGATGGCTTTGATGTAGGCAACCGCCCGTTGAAACAGGATGCCCGACGTCACCGGAAAGTGCATCTTGAGGTCGCGAACGTCCAGCAGGAGGTCGTTCGCCGCCGGGGTCGTGGCGGCAGTTTGGGGCATCTCAGCAGTGGTCATCGTGAAACTCCCTTTTCAGGACCGTCATTCCCAATCGAAACCCAATGACGATGGGGACCGGCGTTCTATCCGGTTCCCATGGCGTAGCTCAACGCCTGCACGCCGAGGATTTCCGAGCGCCAGCAGGCGGACACGTGCGGCTCCTCGGAATTGTTGCTCTCCACCGGCATCAGCGGCGGCGCTTCCGTCACGCACTTGTCAATGGCAAAGCGGCAGCGGGCGCGGAAGGAACACCCCTGGGGCAGGTTGACCAGGTCCGGCGGTTGACCTTCGATGGGCACCAGTTTGGCCGCCTGGCCTTCCTCGTCCATGAGGCGCTGGTCTAGGCGCGGCACCGAGTCCAGCAACCCGACGGTGTAGGGATGGCGGGGGTTGGTGTAGATCTCGAAGGCAGAACCGCGTTCGATGATCTTGCCGGCGTACATCACGTTCACCCGGTCGGCGTAGCGGGCCACGACGCCCAGGTTGTGCGTGATGATGATGAGCGCCACGCCCAGGTCCTGGGTGAGAGACTTCATCAACTCCAGGATCTGCGCCTGAATGGTCACGTCCAGAGCGGTGGTCGGCTCGTCGGCGATGATCAGCTGCGGGTTGCAGCTCAGCGCCATGGCGATCATGACGCGCTGGCGCATACCCCCGCTGAACTGGTGCGGGTACTGGCGGATGCGGCGTTCCGGGTCGGGGATACCCACCCGGGCCAGCAGGTCCACCGCGTCCCGGCGGGCCTCGTCGCGGCTCTTGCCCAGGTGCAGCTGGATGGTCTCGGTCAATTGCCGATCCAGGGTGAGCACCGGGTTCAGGGAGGTCATGGGCTCCTGGAACACCATGGCCATCTTTGCCCCGCGTATCCGGCGCATGTCGTCCATGTCGATCTGGAGGATGTCCTCGCCGTCGAACAGGACCTCGCCGCCGACGGTTTTGCCGGGCGGGTCGGGGATCAGGCGCATGAGGGAAAGCGCGCTGACGCTCTTTCCGCAACCGCTTTCGCCGACCAGACCCAGCGTTTCGCCGGGCATCACCTCGTAGGAGACGTCGTCAACGGCCTTGACCACGCCTTCGTAGGTGAAAAAGTACGTTTGCAGATTCTTGACTTCAAGCAGAGGGTCCACTGCAAACCTCCTCCTCGGTGAGTGCTTGATGCACTGGCCAATCTGTGGGGTATCTTCGGCATGGACCGTGGATACCTTGGCTGCTCGCCGGACGCACTATGGTCCCGCGATTTTAGGTTGAGTCACGGTATCATAGGCAGCATACCGCTGCAAGCAATGGACTGACTGGGAACTGTTCAGAATTCAGAAGGTTGTCATTGCGAGGCGTTTGCGCCGTGGCAATCTCGACGCCGTAGCCGCAACGTCTGCCCCAAAGGACTCCCCGGCGCCAACGAGATTGCCGCGCTGCGCTCGCAATGACACTTTCCCCGCAAGTCCGAACAGTTACGTTCGCTCAAGCCAACTGGTTACAGGCATTGGAGGATGGACAGGATGTACGGGATGTTGAGATGACGACGGGTGAGACACGGCTGCGGCCGGTCAGTACACCACCTGCTGCGCAACCAGTTCGTCGATCTGCGTCTCACCCATACCCAGCAGTTGCTGCAGCACGTAGTCGTTGTGCTGGCCCAGCAGCGGAGCCGGCGCGCGCACCGAGCCGGGGGTGTCGCTGAACCGCCAGGGTACCCCGTAAACCATCTCGGCGCCGACGTGGGGGTGGTCGATTTCCACGTAGGTCTCCCGGGCGTTCAGATGCGGGTCGGCGAATTGGTCGGCAATGTTCATCACCGGCATGGCCGCCACTCCCGCCGTTTGCAACCTTTCCGTCACCTGCTCGGGGCTGAGGCGGCGCGTCCACGCCGCGACGATCTCGTCCATATCGCGACGGTTGGTCCAGCGGGCCGATTTATCGGCGAACCTGGCGTCGTCGGCCAGGCCGGAGTATCCGGCGCCATCGCTTGCGATGACTCCGGCCAATGCCCGCCACTCGTCCTCCGTGCGCACGGCGATGGCGACCCAGGCGTCGTCGCCGGCGCAGGGATAATTGTTGTGCGGCGCGAAGTCCGGGTCGTCGTTGCCGGGCGGAACCGGGATCTCGCCCGTCATCTGGTACTCCAGCATCGGCGCCCCCAGCAGCGCGGCCGTGCCCTCCAGGTGGGCGGCTTCCACGTACTGGCCCTGGCCGGTCCGGTTGCGGTGACGCAACGCCGCCACCACTCCCAGCGCCGCGCACAGGGCGGCCACCGTATCGCTCCACGCGGCTTGGAGTTCGCCCACCAGCGGCTCACCTGCTTCCGGCGCGTAACCCACTAGGCTCATCATGCCCGACATGGCCTGGATGATGGGCGCATAGGCCACCATGTCGCGCAGCGGGCCGGTATCGCCGAAGGCCGGCATGGATGCCACGATGATGTCCGGCTTGACCGCCCGCAGGCTGCCGTGGTCCATGCCCAACCGTTCCAGCACGCCCGGCGAGAAGTTCGCCAGCACCACGTCGCTGACCGAGGCCAGCCGTTGCAGGATGCTGCGGCCGGCTGCGGTGCGCAGGTTCAGCGTGACGCTGAGCTTGTTCCGGTTGAGCCCGTGGAACACCGGCTGCAGTTCAGGCCAGAGGCCGCGGTCTCCTCCAGTCAAATCCTCGCCGACCATGGGCCGGCCCAAGCGCATACCGTCCAGGCGCGCCCGGCTCTCGATCTTGATTACCTCCGCGCCCATGTCCGCCAGCAGGTGCCCGGCCATCGGCCCGGCCCAGGCGGAGCCCAGGTCCACGACGCGGACGCTGCGCAGAGGGGGACGAGGCATCGGACTGCCTGGGATCGTCATTATGCCGGGGACCGTCATTCTCCGAACACATCCGCGTTGTGCTGTCCCAGCAGCGGAGCGGGACGGACGATGCGGCACGGCGAACCGTGCAGCCGCACCGGAGCGCCGGGGTAGCGGTATCCGCCAGCCTCGGGATGTTCGGACTCAACGAACCAGTCCCGTTGGCGGAGGTGGGGCATTTCCAGCGCCTCGTCCATGGTCAGAACCGGAGCGCACGGGATGCGGTTTTCCAGGCACAGCTGCAGGATCTCCGCCTTGTCGTGTTCCATGAACCAGGGGGCGATCAGGTTTTCGGCCTCCTCGGGATATTGGTCGCTCATGGCGCGCCGGTCCCGGTAGCGTGGATTCTCGGTCCAGTCCGGGTCTCCCAGCAAGTGCAGGAACCGCTGGTACTGTTCCATTTGCGGGGCGTCGATGCACACGTAGCCGTCCCGGCAGGGCAGAACGCAGTTGGGGAAGAGGCCCAGGCGCATCCGGTTCCCCGAGCGGGAGCCGGCGATGCCGCGGTAGATGAAGGTGGGCAGATGGTATCCGGTCAGCAGCGTGCTGATCACGCCCGAATCGGCGATGTCGATGTACTGCCCGCCGGCGTCCTGGTCGCTGGCGTCCGGGCCGTCGCCGGTCAGGTTCGACTCGCGAGCCAGCAAAGCGACGATGGCGGCATAGGCTCCGCCCAGTCCGGCCAGATACCCGGCTTGGCGGTCCGGCGTGGTGAGCGGCTCCCGGTGCGGGTGGCCCGTGCCGAAGCTCATGCCGCTCAGGGCGTTCACTTGCAGGTCGTAGCCGGCGTACTCCCGGTAGTCGCCGGTGCGTCCGTAAGGAGACAGCGACACGGTGATCAGATGGGGATGCCGTCCCCGCAATTCCTCTGCGGTTATGCCGGCGGTTGCCAGCGTGGGGTAGGACTGGTTTTCGACAAATATGTCCGCGCTTGCCAGCAGGCGGTGGAGTTGGGCGAGGCCGCCGGGTTCGCCGGTGTCCAGGGTCACTCCGCGCTTGCCCAGGTTGGCGAACAGGAACAGCCCGCTGCGCTCGGCGTGGTGCCGTCCACCGGGAAATGGCCCGGCACGCCGCGCTGAGTCCCCGTTCGGCGGCTCTACCTTGATGACATCCGCGCCCAACTCCGCCAGGAGCTTGGCGCAAAACGGCGCCGATACCATCTCCCCCCACTCAACGACCCGCACCCCTTCCAATGGCGTGGGTGATCGGTGAGGAGTCGGGTGTGATGGAGGCGTTGCCGACGGGGACGACATGACCTGGTAAACCGCTAACGCGCGTTTTGCTTCAACAACAGGATAACCGCGCGGGAGTATATGGTTGCAATTGCGCCCGCGCAACGTCAATCCGAAACTCACGCGTACCCAGTTTGTCATCGCGAGGAGCGCAGCAACGTGGCGATCTCGCTACCGGGGCGGTATCCGTTGCCCTGACGAGATTGCCGCGCTGCGCTCGCAATGACCGGTGGGGGAAATTGGGTACGCGTGGGCAATCCGAAAAGGCTTGAACTGATGTAAAACCGCGCAATCCAGCCGGAGGTTCCTCCGCGTCCGCAAAACGTTGCTGCGGTGACGATATCGCTCGATGTGGAAGCGTTCAACAACGACAACCAACTGAAATGGCATTGATTTGTATATTTTACACCCTGCACATTATCATTATAACGAATATTTGACATCAGTTATTGCCAATGCTAATGTTTGGCGGCACACAGGAATCCGCTGACTGATACGGAGGTATCCGCATGGCAGTTCGCAGTATCCGCAAAGCGTCGCGCATCGCCGCAGTTCCCCTGCTGATGGTATTCCTGTCCGTGATTGTCGCCTGTGGCGGCTCGGCTCCGGAGCCGGCCGCCGCCCCTGCTGCAACCGCGGCGCCAGCAGCCCCCGCTCAGGCCGCGGCCACCGCCGCTCCCGAACCCACCGCCATGCCTGCCATGGCCGACGAGGACACCTACCTCCACATGGCCGTGACCCCGCTGCCTCAGGACACCTTCTTCCCCTGGCTGGCCACCAGCAGCGGGCACCTGGTCTTCCGCCCCATGTGGGAGAACCCGACCACCATCTCGCCCGATACCGGCGTCTCCACCATTCTGCCCCAACTGGCGCGGGAGTGGGACGTCAGCCCCGATGCCTCTGAGTACACCTTCTACCTCCAAGAAGGCGTCCAGATGCACAACGGCTGGGGCGAGTTCACCGTCAAGGACTTTATCTTCACCGTTGACCAGCAGATGTCCGACCCGCTGGCCGGCTGCAAGGGTCCGCTGAAGAAGTTCATGGGGTACGACTCCATGACGGAGATGATCGACGCCGGCAAGGCGGAGGTCATCGACGACTACACCCTGAAGATGACGCTGGCCCAGCCCCAGGTTGACGTCGCCGACTGGTGGTTCAACATCCTGGTGGTGCCGTGCGCGGCGGTGCGCAGCTCCGCCCAGCACGCGGCCGAGGGAGACGCGATGTTCGAGAGCGCCCCCTCCGGCACCGGAGCCTTCCAGTTCGTGGACCGCGAGCTCAAGGAGTACACCGAGTACGAGGCCGTGCCCTACGACCACTGGCGCGTCAATCCGGAGTTCAAGCGGATGCGGATCAGCACCACGCCCGAGGATCTGACCCGCCTGGCCATGCTGCTCACCGGCGAGGCCAACATGGTGGACATCCCCAAGGTGCTGCACCAGCAAGCCATCGACGAGGGCATGGAAGTGTTCGAGAGCCCGTTGCCCTCCGTGGGGCTGACCATCATGCCCTTTGGACAATACGAGCTCAGCGGGGTGAACTGGAACCCCGACACCGAGCCGTGGACCCAGGCGGGCGAGACCGGGCGCCTGGTCCGTGAGGCCATGAACCGCGCTATTGACCGCGAGCAGATCATCAACGAGCTGTTCAAGGGTCGCGGCGAGCCCATGTACAACACCATCTTCCACGACACCCTGGAGGGCTGGAACCCGCGCTGGGCCGAAGAGTTCGATGAGAAGTACGGCTACGACCCCGAACGGGCCAAGGAGCTTCTGGACGAGGCCGGCTTCCCCGGCGACAACGGCGAGAACCGTTTCTACATGGAAGTGTGGCAGAGCAGCCTGCCCGGCCTGCCGGAGACCATCGAGGTCGCCCAGACCGTCGCCCAGTCCTTCCAGGACATCGGCATCGACGTGAAGCTGGTTGAGGTGGAATTCGCCCGCGCCCTGGACGCCTTCCGCGACCAGCACGACGCCCACTTCATCCTCCCCGTGCGCCAGACCATCCGGCAGATCAACGCCAACGCGCGCATCTACTACTACACGGGCGAGATTAATCCGGAAACCGGGCTTCCCGGCGGCGGCGTGGCGTACGTCGAGCACCAGATCTACGACGACAACTACGAGGCCCTGCTGAGGGAAACGGATCCCACCGAACGGCACCGGCTGGCCCAGGAGATGGGCGATCACATTTATGACAACTATCGCACCATCCCCATCGTCAACGTCCGCGCCACGCTGGTGGTGAACCCCGAAGAGGTGGCCGAGTACAAGTTCGGCAGCCTCACCGGCGTGTTCGGCCACCTGGAGTACGCCAAGGCGGCGCGTTAGCATGGCAGACACCAAGCGTTCGGAATTTCCTGACCTAGTGGCATCGTGAATGAAGACCCTGGGTTCCTCCGGGAATACGACCGTTTGCCCAAAGTTCCCATCCACGGCCAGGAGACCATCAACAGGCACCCAAGCATCCGACCGGAATGGGTTATGAGCATCATCAACGAACCCTTTGACCGACGGGAGGAGACGGATTATCGTACCGGCGAATTAAGGACAGTTCTCATCGGGCGCGTGCGGCCATTCCAACAATGGATTAAGGTGGTATTCGCCGGCGTCGGAGATTCGCGGCAGTTGCTAACAGCGTACCCGGACCGGAGGCTGGCCCAAATCTATGGGGGAAGACCGTGGGAAATCCAGCAGTAAAGCGCAAGGATTTGGAACCGTTGCCGGCGGCCGCCATTGGGTATGCCGCCGATGGAGACACCATATTCATACAGACGGGCAAGCGCGTCATGGACGGTGAAGAAATCGCGCCAGGCATCGTTGTCTTGTACGACGCGGAAGACGGAAACAATGTTGTCGGGATCACCATAATCGGAGCCGAGGGAGTGCTCAAACCATTTGTGGACGCAATCCTGTCAAAGTACGGCGCAGCTGGACCGCGATCCGGCGAGAAAATCGGCCATGACCGGTAACGGGCAACCTGCACTCACCGGCTCGGCAACGTAATCCGATCAGGAGACTATCATGCAGCGGTTCATAATCTTCCGCGTTGGGCAGGCGATCATCGCCGTGCTCCTGGTGAGCATCATCGTGTTCATGCTCTCCAACATCACCGGCGACCCCACGTCGGTGATGCTGCCCATGGGCGAGGCGACGCCCGAGGACATCGCCGCACTCAAGGAAAAGTGGGGCCTGGACAAGCCTCTGCACATGCGTTACCTGGTCTTCCTGGGCAACGCCATCCAGGGCGACTTCGGCGAGTCCTACGCCTTCGGCGGGCAGACCGCCATGGGCATGGTGATGGACCGCTTCCCGGCCACGCTCCAGCTGGGCGGGTTGGCCATGGTGATCGCCGTGGTACTCGGAGTGCCCCTGGGCGTCATCACCGCGGCGCGCAAGGACGGCTGGCTGGACTACCAGGGCAAGGCGGTGGCCTTCCTGGGCCAGTCGGTGCCGAGCTTCTGGCTGGGCATCATGCTGCTGTGGCTCTTCGCGGTGCAACTGGGCTGGCTGCCGTCATCCGGCAAGGGCGGCCTGGCCCACATGATCATGCCGGCGTTCACCCTGGGCTTCTTCCAGGTGGCTGCCCTGCTGCGGTTGATCCGCTCCTCGATGCTGGACGTGCTGGACACCGAGTTCGTCAAGCTGGCGCGCATCAAGGGCGTGCCGGAGTGGAAGGTCATATGGAAACACTGTCTCCGCAACGCCTTCATCGCTCCGCTGACCTACTTCGCCATCATCATCGGCGGCCTGTTCACCGGCACCGTGATCGTGGAGACGGTGTTCTCGTGGCCGGGCGTGGGTCAGCTGGCGGTGGGCGCCGTGCGCGGGCGCGACTTCCAGGTGTTGCAGGCGGTGGTCATCATCGGCTCGTCCATCTACATATTCGCGAACTTGATCGTGGACATACTCTACGCGTACCTGGACCCCCGGATCCGCTACACGTAGGCGAGGGTATCCGGAAGAAACCCGCATTGGTATCGAAACACACAATGGCCAACGGTGGAGAATAAAACATGGCTATCACCACGGCGCCGGCGCCGGCCAGTCCCGTCTCGGAAGCAGCAGTACGCCCCGGCGCCCTCGCCAGGATCCGTCATTGGATCTCGGAAATACGCCGGCTGCCCCTGTTCCCGGTCACGATGCTGCTGGTGTTCCTGCTCATACCGGCAGTCTTCGCTGAGCTGATCGCTCCCCACAATCCGCGGCGCGGGGATCTGGACGACCGTCTGGTCCCGCCGGCCTGGTCCGGCGACGTGGTGTCCGTGCGCACGGTCGTGGAGCGGGTGAACCGGGACAACCGTCAGAACGAAATCAAGCTGACCGACGCGGAACGCACCGTCCGCATCGGCGACGCCAGCGTGGTGGGCAAGGCCGAGGGCGAGGCGCCGGTTTTGGGCGACCAGATCCAGATCGTGGTCAAACCCGGAGGTCAGGGCAAGTACCTGCTGGGCACCGACAAGAACGGCATGGACATATTCAGCCGAATTGTTCATGGGGCGCGACTGGCGCTGGTGGTGTCGATGATGGCGATCTTCGTGTCGGGGCTGATCGGCACCGTGCTGGGCATCCTGGCCGGCTATTACGGCGGCTGGGTGGACACCGTGGTGATGCGCCTGGTTGACATGTCCCTGTCGATCTCGCTGATCCTGGTGGCGCTGGTGCTGGCGGCGACCCTGGGGCCGCGCATCGAAAACGTGCTCATCGTGGTGTGCCTGTTCCTCTGGTCGCGCTATGCCCGGCTGATACGCGGCGAGACGCTGGCGCTGAAGACGCAGGACTTCGTCGCCAGGGCGCGGGTGGCCGGCTCGTCGGAGATCCGGATCATGCTGCGCCACATCTTCCCCAACCTGGTCAACACGATCATCGTGCTGGCGACCCTCCAGCTTGGTTTCGTGATCCTGCTGGAAGCCGGCCTCAGCTTCCTGGGCGCGGGCATCCCCCGGCCCAATCCGGCGTGGGGCGTCATGGTGGCCGATGGGCGCGAGCTCATCATCGACTCCTGGTGGGTCTCCTTCTTCCCCGGCCTGGCGATCCTGTTCACCGTGCTGTCCGTGAACCTGCTCGGCGACTGGCTGCGCGACCGGCTGGACCCCAAGCAGCGCAATGTGTAACCACCCCAGCCAATTTTGAGGTTAGAATGTAGGGGCGAATCATCATTCGCCCCTACCAGTGTATTAACCAACATGCAGGAACGGGAACACCCTCACGCGTACCCGGTTTGTCATAGGAGTTATGCACTTGGAATCCAACTCCCGTCACTCCGGCGAAAGCCGGAGTCCACAAGTCGCAGTGTGAAAGAATCGGAACGATGATTAACGATTTCGGTCATTGGATTCCGGCTTTCGCCGGAATGACGGTCCCAACTGCGTAAGTCCTATGTCATTGCGAGGAGCGAAGCGACGTGGCAATCTCGCGGACCGAGCGGCGCCTCCTCGGAACGAGATTGCCGCGCTGCGCTCGCAATGACAGGTTATGCGCTCGCAGTGACAGGTTGATGGAAAGTGAGTACGCAGGAACAGGAACACCAGGCGGAATTTCCCGACTGGGTTGAACGCAGCCAGCGCACCGCCCGGCGTCGCTATCGGATGCGCCTGCTCAAGCCGGCCGTCACGGCCGGGGTACTGCTGCTGGTCGCCATCCTGGGATGGATTTTCTGGTTCAGCCTGCCCAATCCGGCGCGGTGGTTTGCAGGAAGCCCGTCGGCCGCCGCGTCTTCCGCCTCCAACGCCGGACGCTGGTCGATGCTGGGTTATGGAACCAGCCTCAACGGATACATTCCCGAGGTGGAACGGCAACCTGCCGGGCGCCTTCTTTGGGCCCAGGACCTGGGGCCCTACACTCGCTCGGCGCCGCTGGCGGCGGATGGCAAGGTGTTCGTTGGCGGGCACTTCCAGGTGTCGGCTCTCGATGCCGGCACGGGAGAGCGACTGTGGTCGGTGGAAACGCCCGGCCCCATGGATCATGCCACCACCATCGCCAACAACAACCTGGTTTTCGTGGGCCTGACCAATCACCGGATGCTCGCGCTGGACCAGGACACGGGCGAACAGGCGTGGGACTTCAAGGCTTACCTGCCCATCTCGGCATCTGCCCTGGTGCATGACGGGGTGGCCTACGTGACTTCCGCGGGCAACATCATCTACGGCCTGGACGCCCAGACCGGCGAGCAGCTCTGGAAGCACAAGCTCAAGGGCAACGTGAAGACCACGCCTACGCTGCGCGGCGACCGGCTCTACGTTACTGACGATGAGGGCAACCTGTACTTCATCGACGCGGACGACGGGCGGCGGCGGTTCCGTTTTCTGACCGCCGGCTCGGCTGAGGGGCCGCCGGTGGTGACCGGCGACACCGTGTATTTCCCGTCCGGTGGGACGCTTTACGCCATCAACACCGGGGTGAAAGGGATGCCGGGGCTCTACTGGATCAAGCGGGCCTGGTTCCAGATGTGGATCTGGCAGATCCCGGGCGTGCCCCCGCCTCCGGCGCAGCGCGGAGAACGGTGGCGGTTCGCGCCGGAGGAGCGGCACTCCCAGGGTATAGTGTCGTCACCCGCCGTTGCCGATGGCGTGTATTACGTCGGCGACAGTGACGGGTTGTTCTACGCCCGGGGCGGCATTACGGACGATGAGTTGTGGAGGTTCCAGGCGGACGGCGGGGTGGTCAGTTCTCCAATCATATTGGAAGACCGCATCTACTTCGGCGCGCGAGACGGGCTGGTGTACTGCCTGAACCGGGCGGACGGCACGATGTTGTGGAAGCTGGACCTGGGCGGGCCCATAGAATTGCCGCCGGCCTACGCCGGCGGCAGGTTGTACGTGCGCACGGCCGACGGGCGGCTGCACGCGGTGGAGTGATTCGCGTACGTAAAGTGGGTTCGGATTTACGAGTCCAGGATGTCTCGCACTGGACAACGGAACTCGGGAAGCACGTCGCCACCGTCCAGCTCGTCGTCTTCGGTGTAGATGAGCGTCGGTCCTGCTGCGGGATGAGCCGCCACGGTGCGAGACGCCGGGTACACGGCCCACACCAGGCGAACGCCGTGGCTGAGCCACATCGCCACCCGGTCAGCCACGTATTGCGGGCTGTCGTTGGGCGAGACTATCTCGACGACCAGATCAGGGATGACTTCGTAGAAGCCGCGAACCTTGACGTCCAAAGGCAGCGTCTCTGCTGAGATGTAGGCGACATTAGGCGACCGAACCGTATCGGGGCGTCGTTCCAGGAAGATCCCCGGGCGGGCGATTGCGACACGCCCCAAGCGTAAGGGACGGACATGAAGCGACAGCGCGGAGGCCAACAACACTCCCACTTCGCTACTCTCTCCGCCGGCCGGTGCAGTCTCCCTCACCACTCCCTTGACCAATTCACCCTTGACAACCCGCTGTTCGCACAGCCGCAGAAATTCGTCGGCGGTCAGCAGCTTCTCGCCGATGGGAGTGGTGGCCATGATTGCCTCCCGTGCCTGGGAGCGACGGGCGCCGGCCTAAAGAAAGGCCAGCGCGGTCTGCACGAAGTCGTCGGGCTTCTCGATTTGCGGCGAGTGGCCGCAGTTGGGGATGACCGTGACCTGGGACCCCGCGAGCGCCTGCTGGTAGAGGTCGGCGCATTCCACCGGCACCAGGTTGTCGTTCTCGCCCCACACGATATGGGTCGGGATGCTGACACGGGCCAGCTTGGCGGGCAGGCGGGGGTTGTGCATATAGGGGCGCCAGGTCAGGCGGATGGCCATCTCCCGGTCGCTTTCCGCCTGATCGGTCTGCTCCGGCGTCGGGTCCGAGCCGAACATCTCGTCCCACTCCGGCACCTGACCGGGGTCGTGGTACACCAGGTCGCGGATCTGCCCGGGGTTGATGATGAAGATGTCGGTGATCTCGCCAGCGTTGGGCTTGATGCCGGCGGCGCCCACCAGCATCACCTTGCTGAAGGCGTGGCCGGTCATCGACAACATTTCCGCGGCCAGCCAGCCGCCCATGGAGAACCCGATAGCCCGCACGTTCTCCAGTCCTTCCTGCTCCTGGTACCAGGTGTAGAAGCAGGCCAGGTCCTGCATGGTCTCGACCCAGCCGGGGCGGTCGCTCTTGCCGTAGCCGGGATGAGAGGGCAGGTAAACGGTGAACTTCTCGGCCAGGGCCTGAGCGTAACGGCGGGGACCGGCGTTGCCGCCGGCGCCGTGCAGCACCAGCAGCGGATCGCCGCTGCCGCCCTTGTACACCTGCAGGTTGCCGCCGGCGACGGAGATGGTTTCCTCGGTGAAGTTTGCCATTGGGGTTATGCTCCTTGGTTTACGAACGGTTGATTGAGCATTGATCACAGCGCGGTCAGCCCGGGCTGGACGCCCTCCTTCTGGAAGGGGTCGGTGAGTTCCAGTTCTTCGCCGATCTCGCGGAGGGCGGGCAGCACCTCCTGGCCCATCAGCTCCAGGCAGCGCATGGTGTCCTCGTGGCTGATGGAGCCGTCGTTGGTCCACACGGCCAGGATGCCGGGGCGCATGAAGCTCAGGACCTCGCGCAGTTGGCTGATGACGGTGTCGGGGCTGCCGATGATCCACCGCTTGGAGTCCAGGATGGAGTCGTACTGCGCTCCGTCCAGCCCGCCCACGCGGAAAGGGTCGCTGCGGATCTGCTCGCGCAGGCGCAGGAAGCGCGGGTCGTCGCTGCGGCTGCCGTAGCCCACCGGCGAGGCGTAGTCGCGGGGCAGCGGGATGCGGCCGACGCCGATGTTGCCCACCATGTAGCCCTTGCCCACGTCGTAGGCTTTCTCGTCGGTGTCCTGGACGTGGATGCGCACCAGGTAGCCGAAGTTCTCCGGGCCGGGCTCATAGCCGTGCTCGCGGGCGGCCTCGGCGTAGATGGCCTTCATGTCCTGGGTGCCCTGGGGGTCGGTTTCCAGGAAGATGTACGGGTAGTTGCGCTCGGCGCACCACACCAGGGTCTCGGGGCTGCCGGTGCCGGGGATCCAGACGGGCGGGTGCGGCTTCTGCATAGGCACCTGGAAGGGATTGACCACGCGGAAGTGGTAATGGTCGCCTTCCCAGCGGAAGGGGCCGGGGGTCGTCCAGGTCTTGATGACCAGGTCGTGGGCTTCCTCGAACCGGGCGCGGTTGTGCAGCGGGTTGGTGTTGGTGGCCAGGCTCTCGACGCCGGTGCCGCGCACGAAGCCGGACACCAGGCGGCCGCCGGAGATCATGTCGATCTCGGCCAACTCCTCGGCCAGACGGATGGGGTTGTCAAAGATGGGCAACGGGTTGCCCAGGAGCACGATCTTGGTGTTCTTGGTGTTGCGGGCGAGGATGGCCGCTTCTAGGTTCATGGTGGCGCCCAGGCAGGTGGGCGTGTTGTGGTGCTCGTTGAGCATCAACCCGTCGAAGCCCACTTCCTCCGAGTACTCGTACTCGTCGAGGTACATGTTGTAGAGGTAGTGGCCTTCCTGCGGGTCGAAGTTGGAGTTCGAAAACGTGAGCCGCACGGCCTCGTTGGGCGAGTTGCGCACGTCCTCCTCGGTGTAGTTCACGTAAGCCCGTTCGGTAAAACGCATCAGGAACATGGGATGGCCTCCTGCCGGCGTCGGGTACATATCCTCATTGTCAGAGGAATCGGGAGGGGATCAGGGCGTTAGCCGCAGGGGAGCCCCGGCCCCGCCACATAATACACCAACCGGAAAGCCCGGCAGCATGGTGGCAGCTATCCGGCGAGGTCAACCGAAAGCTAGTCCAGCGGGGCAATGCGAGATATGGGATCGCCTCTTCTGGCATCGGTGGGTACGGACCTGGCCCCTGGCATCAATTCCTCGACGGTGAGGCCGGTGAGTTCCATGTAGAGGGCGTCGGGGCACAACTCGATCTGATCGTCCCAAGCAATGGAGCGATGCTCGGTAACGTGAACCTTCTCGAAGTAGTCTCGGTCGTTCCAGGCAGCAAATACGCCACGGCCGGCCAGGTGCGACAGGTCGATTTCTCCCTCGGGTCCGTCTGAGTACCGGATCCAGATGCGATAGCCATCGCGCGGTTCCACCGCCACAGGTTGAACCAGTTCGTCGTTCGCCATATCCCCTCCGGCTTGTGGATGCAGGATAGCCCTTGGAAGGAACCTACGCCCTCACTCCCTTCTTGAAGTGCGGTATCACCTCCGCCGCGAACCGCCCCATCTGCTCCTTGAACTGGTTGGTGGTGGCGCCCATGGGGAAGGCGATCATGATCTGCTCGAGGCCGGGGTACTTGTCCTGCAACTCCTCCAGGTAGGCGATGGTGTCCTCGGGGCTGCCGGCGAACCAGGCTCGGTTGTCGATGACGTCCTGGAAGTCGGTGCCGGCGGCGATGTGGCGGGCGACCCCGCCGGGTCCGGTGGCTGAGATCTGCTGGTCGCTGTAGCGCAGCATCCCCAGGGGCGCGGCGAACTTGACGTGCTCCTCGAAGAGCGGCTGCAACTGGCGGCGCGCGCCGGCGGTGGTGTCGTCCACCATGGCCCACAGGCCGATGCACAGGCCCTCGCCCAGCGCCAGGTCACGGCCGGCCCGCCGGTTGGCGGCCTGGTAGCGGGTCACCCACTCCGCCACGTACTGCTCGCCCGTGCCCAGGATGACGCCCTTGATGCCCCACCTGGCCATGAAGTCCAGCGCCCGATCCGACGCGCTGACGATGGGCTGCCACACGTCCACGGGTCGCGTCTTGGGCCGCGGAACCAGGGTCACCTCGGTCAGGTCGTAGCCGCGATAAGGGATGTCCGGCGGGATGGTGTAGTGCTTGCCCTGGTGGGAGAAGGACTCGTTGTTGAAGGCCTTCATCATGATCTCGAACTGCTCCTCGAACAGTTCGCGGTTGGCGTCGCCGTCGATCATGGGCGCGCCGAAGGACTCCACCTCGCGGGTGTGGTAGCCGCGGCCGATGCCGAAGACCACCCGGCCTCCGGTGAGGATGTCCACCATGGCGAAGTCCTCGGCCAAGCGGATGGGATGCCACATGGGCAGGATGTTGAAGCCGCAGCCGAACTTGATCCGGTTGGTGTGCTGGGCCAGGTACTGGCTCATGATGAGCAGGTTGGGGATGCACTCGTAGCCCTCCCGCTGGAAGTGGTGTTCAGCCATCCACAGGATGTCGAAGCCCAGGTCGTCCAGAAACACGGCGGCCTCCCGGGCGATGTCCAGGGCCATGGAGAGGCGGTCGTTGTCGTACCAGCGGTCGTTGGCAGGGATGCCGTCGAAGCCGATGCCATCGCCTTCCAGCACGTGGCCGGCGTAGAGCACGGAAAAGTCTTTGATCATGGTGCCAATCCTCCAAACATCATCGTTGCCACAGCGGTCGAGGCTCGATCTCGAAATGTTCCTGCTTGCAGGAACAACGTCCATCCATATCGACGTGGTTCAGATTGCGGTCTGAACCCAATTGTCACCAAAACCGCCTGATTGCTGATTTTTGTGCAGGGTCTGCAATTCCTTTTTCTGCGACCTCGTGCTGTGTGCGATGCCTCTGCTAGAGGTCTGTTGGATTGAAGACGGGGTCGTCCCATCGCGATGTATAAAGTGAGCCGAATTGCACTAAAGTATTGAACTGTTCTGGTTCGTCTTGCTTCAGTCGAAGTAATGTGTAGACCCTATCTACTGCCTTTTTCATAATGTCCTTCATCTCGAGGTCAGTGATTCCCGAGTACTCTGGCTTGCCTGAACAGGTGGGACAGTTTTTCCCTGCATGAACGTCTTCGATTGGGCCACTGCGAAATGCTAGGGCTACGATTGCTTTTGCTTCTTCGGCATGTTGCTGGTTGCTTGTCATGGTTTCCTCAGAACGGTTGCCTCGAGCGGGTAGAAGGCCTGACCTTCCGTCTGCTCACAGTCGGTGGCGCTGGGATCAGGGTTCCAGCGATATTGTTCTCTGGTCATCCGGACTGGAGCCTTCCCGTCTTGGGCGGGATTCTGGACGCTAGCGAATCCCGAGTGCCCGGAAATACCCGAAAGTTTGGAGCGTCTTGGCCGATTACGAAAACCGTCGGTAGGTTAGTCGGAGTCCGCCTGGCTCGTCGCGGGATCGGAGTAGCGCAATCGCCTCCCAGTAAGCAAGGACCCGGATTACCTATTGGCCATCGCTAAACATTTGCAAGGTGTGGTTGAAAATTTCATCAAAAAACTCTGATTGGCGAGCTTCGTCTGAGAGCAGTTCAACCAACTGAAAATCCTTCTCGAAAATCCGACTCTGGTCAAGCCGCCGTCGCATTTCCACAGTGATGACGCCGGCAACGAGGAAGTTCTTACAGCGAGGATTAACTTCTATAGCTGCCTGTGCCGACTTTTCAGCGGCTCCCAGTCGCTCCAGCGCGCCGGCCGGGTCAATCCCACCTTTGATTTCGATGGTCGCTTCCAGCGCTTCGCCTCGATGAAAAGCGACATCGGGTTCTGATCTGAACACCATCACAATGCCATCGGCCAGGGTATAGCGACCGCTGGCGGGATTGTCGGGCAAGTCGATGGCGTCGGGATACTTCGGGTCAACCAACAATTCCGACTCAAAGACAAACTGAAGCAGCAAACGGCGCAGCCGACGTTCGGGCAACTCACCCATCTTGTTGCGCATGGAGCCGTCGAACGATATCCCCATTGACGCAATGATATTTCGATATCCGTTTTCCAGCGTCCAGTCGGCGGTGTTTTCGATGATGGACGAAATAAAGCTGTTGTATAGTCCGGCCACTTGCTGGGCAGCATCTACGGCGACTCGCGGCTTGCGCATCCGCGTCTCCGGTCCATGTTCCCAAGAATTGACGCTCCGCGCCTGTTCTTGTACTTCCTTGAGGGACAGGCCGCTGATGCCCCGGTAGTACAACGATATGAAAGGTTCCTCCGCCAGCATATCCGGATGACAAAATACCTGGGCCGGATTGAGACCGAGGCTGCTCACGTATTCCCATGCGGATTGAGAAATCAGATAGCCTTCAACGGGCTCGGTGAAGCCGAAACCGGCTGCCAGTTCGGCCACCGCTTGCCGCGCCCGCAAGTCAAGTCGGCGTTGCAGGGTCCGCGTCAAGTCCTGCGAACGCAGCTCCCGGGTAAATCTGCGGTAATCGCTGCTCATTCTCTGACCCACCAGTACACGCATTTGCGCAGTTCGCGGCGTCCGAAGCGGCCCATCTGCTGGCTGGCGTTGCCCTTGCCACGGGCGAGCGTCCAGATGGCCTCGGTGCGGAATCCGCATTGCTCGGCCAGGTCGGACAGTATCAGGTCAACGGGCACCTCTTCCCCGTGGTACTGCACGTTGTCGTTCACCATGAAAACCGAGGCGCCGGGCCGGCACAGCCGCGACAGCTCGGCGATGACCACGGTCATCTCCATGAAATAGTTGCGAACCAAGCGAATGACGTGAGGATTGGGTAGTTCCTTACGCGCCCGGGCGCTTTCCAAAGCATCAGTGATCTCGTTAATGGCCGGGTGACGGTCGAACATGGTCAGCGCATCGCTATGCTTGGCCGCCAACTGCTCCCGCTTGGAGCGGTTCTCAACGGTAGCTGACAATAGACGTTGACGCAGTTCGCTGATTTTTCGGTTATCGTAGCCCAGCCAGGCCAGCTCCAGGGCGTACGTGCGAGTGTAATCGTAACGATTGGCATATGGCGGCGACGTGATTACGGCATCAATGGAGTTGTCCGGCAAGTTCGGCAAAGCGTCGTAACACGAGCCCTCAATTATCTGGACTTGATCCTGGCAGTAGATTTGCGACAGGTCTGTCAAATCCTCGGCGATAACGGACAGCTTGCTGCCCAGCGAATCGACGTAAGATTGCACGTGGCGCTTTTCCATGCGCGCCTTCAGATTACGCCCGGAACGATGATCCCAGCGCAGGTACTGACCGTCTTTGCTGGTCCAACTGGCATCTTCCAATGCAGCTATTGCGGCCAGATTCAGCAGGTCCGTTTCCGGACCCGGTGGATATTGTCGCAACTGACTGCGGACCGCCGCGATGGCGATTTCCGCGGCGGGTGGAAACGCTTTCTCCGTGATGCGGATATGGGGAAACCAGTCGTCGGGGGATATGTCGCCAGTGTTGGTTGACGCGGCGCATTGCAGCAGTTCCTGGGCCTGTCGCTGGAACACCTCGGGGCAGGCTGCCCCGGCAGCCAGCAACCCATTGGCAATTTGGGCTCCAACAGGCAGGATCTCTACTCCAATGCCTTGCCAGCCCTGGCCAGATGCCGTGATAGGCGCCGCTCCCGTGCCGGCGAAGGGGTCGAGCAGCCTTCCTTGTTTGGGCAGAAACCCCATCAGATGGCGAACCAGTGCGGTACTGAACCCTTCCTTATATTTGAACCATCTAAATCCAAGAGCATCGCGATTAGATTGCCAGGACACCAGCTGACGAGAGAAAGCCTGGTTAACGGCGATTCGGTCGCCAAAGCGCGACAGCAACTCATCTCGCTGGCGCATGGGGCTATCGGCGCCGCGCTCATCGATAGCCAACGGCGTGAAAAGAGAGGCGTTGGCAAGCGTAGCCATTGTAATTCTCACATCCGGAAATGTAGACGGAACCTTGCTGTCAGCACCGTAGGCATCCCTCAAAATGACAGCACCGCGGCCCTTATGCTACCATCGATATGCTACCACCGCCGCCGGAGGGTGTCATTGCGCCCCGCGGAAGCGCTGCCCAGGGTGTCTATGCAGCTCATCTGTACGCAGCTCACCTGATGGGCGTAATTAGCCTTCAAGATCTGTCCAGGAGGCCCCGCATGGCTACCCTCCCCGATTACGAATGGGACGAAAAACACACCAACATCCACATCAGCCTGGAACCGGGCGACGCCCGCCTGAGCCCCTGGGGCGCCCATGATACCGTCATCATACGCAAAATCGGCGACCGCGAGTTCCAGGCGCTGGTGCCAACGTGGGCGGTGGATGAAGACCGGACTTTCGTCGTCGCTGCCCGTGTCGGCAGAGTGAACGGGAAAATACTGGTGTACCTGCCCGTGAGCAACGAAGGCCGGCCGGCTTGGGAGCTAACGGACGAGGAGTATGCCCAGGTAGCGACCGTTGAGGAGATCCCCTGATGCTGTTATCCGACGGTGAACTGCGGGAGGCTATCAACGGAGGCAACATTCTGGTGTCTCCTTTTGACATCAACGCCGGCAGCATACAACCCTCATCTATAGATTTGCGCTTGGATTCCACAATTCAGGTACAGCGTAGTGACCCAGTGACCGGCATGACTTTGCATCCGGACGCTCTGAACGTAGCGGAGCACCTCAGCCTCTACGCAGAAGAGGTGGTTGATTTGTCGCAGGGCCAAACTTGGGAATTCGCTCCCGGCCGTTTCGTAATCGGTCAAACCCTCGAAACCATCGGCCTGCCTCGGGACTTGTCCGGCCGGGTCGAAGGACGGAGCCGTCTGGCGCGCCTGGGCGTCGGCGTTCACATCACCGCTCCGAAGATAGACCCCGGTTTCCGCAACAAGATTACCCTCGAGATTTTCAACTTGGGACCGTGGACTGTAGCTCTGACGGCGGGAATGAAGATATGCACCCTCCTGGTGGAACGGCTAGGCCGTCCCGCTCAGATGGGATACGATGGAATGTTTCAAGGCAGGTAGACAAGCATAGTTACGGCATTTGTTTTGCGATATTTTAAACCGTAGTCCAATGCGGACCCGGAGGCTCAACCCAGTTATGACCAAAGTACTGATAACCGACAACGTGGCCGCCGAAGGCATCGACCTTCTCAAAAAGCACGTCCCGGTGGACGTCAAGCGCGGCCTCTCTCCCGAAGAATTGATCGCCACCATCCCCGGCTACGATGCCCTGGTGGTCCGCAGCGAGACCAAGGTCACCGAGCCGGTGATCTCCGCCGGTTGCGACCTCAAGGTGGTCGCCCGGGCCGGCATCGGCGTGGACAATATCGACCTGGACGCGGCGACCCGCGCCGGCGTCGCGGTGGTCAACGCGCCCATCGGCAACACCGTGGCCGCCGCCGAGCACACCGTGGCCCTGATGCTGGCGCTGGCCCGCAACGTGCCCCAAGCCTATGCCTCCATGAAGGAGGGCCAGTGGCAGCGCTCAGCGTTCATGGGCATCGAGGTGCGCAACAAGACCCTGGGCATCGTCGGCCTGGGCCGCGTCGGCTCCGAGGTCGCCCGCCGCGCCGCCAGCTTCGGCATGAACCTGATCGCCTACGATCCCTTCGTCGCGCCTGATTTCGCCGCTCGCATGGGCGTGACCGTGATGTCCCTGGACGAAGTGCTTGCCCAGGCCGACTTCATCACCCTGCACACTCCGCTGACCGCCGGCACCACCAAGCTGATCTCCGCGCCGCAACTGGCCAAGATGAAGCCCTGCGCCCGCCTGATCAACGTTGCCCGCGGCGAACTGGTGGACGATGACGCTCTGCTGGAGGCGCTGGAAAGCGAGCGCCTGGCCGGCGCCGCCCTGGACGTGTTCACCAACGAGCCGCCCGGCGACCTGCCTCTGCTGAAGCATCCCCGGCTGGTCGCCACCCCTCACCTGGGCGCGTCCACCCAGGAGGCGCAGCGCGAGGTCGCCATCGAGGCGGCGGAGCAGGTGCTGGCGGTGCTGGATGGCAAGCCGGCCCGCAACACCGTCAACGCGCCCTTCGTGCCGCCGGAGGTCCACGCGATCCTGGCGCCCTACGTGCCGGTGGCGTCCATGGTGGGCCGCCTGCTGACCAGCATGGCGAGGGGCCAGTTCGTCGGGATCACCATCCGCTACCAGGGCGAAATCGCCGAGCACAACACGGCCATACTGAAGGCCGCCGCGCTGGTCGGTCTGCTGGGGCAGGTCAGTGGAGAGGCGGTGAATATGATCAACGCTCCGGTGCTGGCGCAGCAGCGCGGCCTCCAGGTCACCGAGCAGACCTCCGGAGACAGCCGGGAGTACGCCAGCCTGATCAGCGCCACCCTGCACACCACCGGCGACGACATCACCGTGGCCGGGACCTCCCTGCGCGACGAGCCGCACCTGGTGCGCGTCAACGAGTACTGGATGGACGTGGCGCCCTCCGCTCCTTACATGCTGTTCGTGGACAACCAGGACCAGCCCGGCATCATCGGCGCAGTGGGCACCACTGCCGGCCGGCACAACATCAACATCAGCTTCATGGAAGTTGGACGCATCGCCCCCCGCGGCCAGGCCATGATGGTGGTGGGACTGGACGACCCGATCTCCGCGGACGTGCTGGCCGAAATCAGAGCCTTGCCGCAGGTGGACGACGCGCGGGTGGTGGCGATGTAGCCGGCACGCTCTGATACAATGGATATACGGCGTTTCGCCGTACCGCACGGGTCGAAGCTGGCGGGTTATCGGTATAAGGCAGATTTCTGCTGAGTAGGTTCAAGTCCTACCCCGGGGCTTTATGCTTCGGAGCTCCTGTCGGCGCCCCTTATCCGTGCGAACCCCGGTGAGCCAACGCCGGTGGAAAGCTGCCAACTGGGTGACTTTCTACCGGCGTTCCTTACCCTCAATACCCAGAGCCGATGACCTCGGCTCTATTTTTCACTTCACGGAGGAGGACATCATGGTCTATCTGACCCAAGTGTACGGCGCTCCCGCCCCGCAGTCGGAGCCTCTGCCCGGACGCGAGGGCGAGATGGTCCAAAACTCCGCCGGCGGCATGGTCTTTCCCGTAGACGACTTTACGCGCCTGCGCCGTTTTCTGGTTCTCGGTGCGGAGGGCGGCAGCTACTATGCCGCAGAGCGCAAGCTGACGGTTGAGAACGCCAACGCCGTCAAGCGCTGCATCGAAATCGACGGCCACCGGGTCATTGACGAGGCTGTCCGCGCCAGCCGGGGCATCGCGCCCAGGAATGGCCCGCCCCTCTTTGTGTTGGCCATGGCAGCGTCCTTCGGCGGCGACGACGTTCGCCGCTACGCGCTGTCCGTCCTGCCCCAAGTCGCCCGCACCGGCAGCCACCTGTTCCGCTTCGTAGAGTATGCCGACGCCATGCGCGGCTGGGGCAAGGGTCTGCGACGCGCCATCGGCGCCTGGTACGAGGCCCAGGGCGGAGTCGCCCCGGCGGCCTACCAAATGGTCAAATACCGCCAGCGCAACGGCTGGACGCACCGGGACCTGCTCCGCAAGGCTCACCCGTCGGGCAAGGACAATCCCGACTTTGACGCCCTGTACGCCTGGGTAACGCAAGGCAGCGCGCCACCGGACGATGACCGCCGTTATGACATCATCCGCGCTTACGAATCCGTTCTGGGGCACGTGAGTGATCCGGTCCTGATTGCCGATGCCATCCGCGAATTTGACATGACCTGGGAGATGATTCCCGGCGAGGTCATGGGCGAAAAGGTAATTTGGGAAGCCCTGTTCGAAAAGATGCCCCTGACGGCCATGCTGAGGAACCTGGCCACGCTAACCCGCCTCGACATCGTTGCCCCGATGTCCGCCGCCGCCGGTCAAGTTGCCGCCAGGTTGAACGCCGCCGACGGGCTGCGGGCGGCGCGGATACACCCCATCGCCATCCTGTCCGCCCTGACTACCTACAAGTCCGGCCGAGGCGTCAGGGGACGCAACACCTGGACTCCCGTGCCGACGGTGGTGGACGCGCTGGATTCAGCCTTCGATAAGTCCTTCGCCTTTGCTCCACAAACCGGCCGGCGGTTCTATCTTGGCATTGACGTGTCCGGTTCCATGGCGCACGGTTCCGTAGCCGGCGTCCAGGGACTGACGCCGCGCATGGGAGCCGCCGCCATGGCCATGGCAATCGCCCGACGCGAGAGCAATTACTATATGGCCGCCTTCGCCGACGGCAACGGCGCCGCCGTCCCCAATCGTTTCTTCGGTTCTCGCCTTCACGTCGACTACGAGATGATGCCGCTGCACATCACCGCCACCGACAGCCTCGCCGACGCGCTGCGCAAGACGGACCGCCTGCCCTGGGGCGGCACCGACTGCGCCCTGCCCATGCTGGACGCCACGGCGAAGAATATCCCGGTGGACT
This sequence comes from Dehalococcoidia bacterium, assembly GCA_034420475.1. Classification (GTDB taxonomy): domain Bacteria; phylum Chloroflexota; class Dehalococcoidia; order Lucifugimonadales; family UBA3495; genus Bin87. The sequence goes on along the minus strand of DAOULH010000072.1, from coordinate 10,480 downwards.
GCTTCGTCATCATTACCGACAACGAAACCTGGGCCGGGCGCATCCATCCCGCTGAAGCGCTGCGCCAGTACCGCGACCAGACGGGCATTCCCGCCAAAATGGTGGTCGTTGCCATGACGGCTACCGAGTTCAGCATCGCGGACCCCAAGGACGCCGGGATGCTGGACGTGGTGGGCTTTGACGCCTCCGTGCCGCAGGTCATCGCCGATTTCGTCAACTCGTAGCCGCAAGATGATTGCCCTGGCTGCCAAAGGCCGGGAATGGACAAATCCGCTCCGCCCCTGTAAAAATGCAGGGGCGTTGCCTTGCCGTCACCGCCCGGAGATCATGCCGTGAACGCGCCACCGCCGACCTTCACCGATGAGCAGGTTGTTGCTGCCATCCGCGCCGCCTTTTCCCCGCGCTGGGACACGTCGCTGACGCCGGAGGAGGCGGTCGAGCACGCAGGAATTTACCGCGACAGCCTGGACCATTACCGCAAGCATATCCAACGCAGCCGGGGAGAAAGCGATTATCGGCAAGTGGCTGAAAAATCCTGGGGCGCTTTCACGCAAATCATCAAGGCCATTGGCGCTGAGCACCAGATAAAACTATCCAGTCACGTTGGGATTATGCGCGTTGCCGGCGAACTGGCGAAGTTGATTGCCCAAACCGCCCCGGAAGCCGGCGGCAGGGTGAGCGATGCGTCGGTCATGGCCCACAGTCTTCATCTGCATTTCTACGAAAATGAACTGCCGGATGATCGAGTCATCCAGTCCGCTACTATGGTGAGCGAGGCTATTGACTTGTTGCAGGACTGGTTCCCGCCTCAACCAAGTGATGATGATGGAGCAACGTTATGAGCAACGCGCCGCCATCTTTCACCAGCGAACAAGTTGTTGCTGCCATCCGCGCCGCCTTCTCCCCGCGCTGGGATACGTCGCTGACGCCGGAGGAGGCGGTCACGCACGCGGGAATTTACCGCGACAGCCTGGACCATTACCGCAAGCACGTCCAACGCAGCCTGGGAGAAAGCGATTATCGGCAAGTGGCTGAAAAATCCTGGGGCGCTTTCACGCAAATCATCAAGGCCATCGGCGCCGATCACCGGATAAAACTGTCCAGTCACGTCGGGATCTATCGGGTAGCCGGCGAACTGGCGGCCTTGGTCGGGCAATTGGATCCCAACGCGGAAAGCGCGCTGAATAGTGCGGCAACGTCGGTCAGTAGCCTCCATACTCATTTCTACGAAAACAATCTGACCGATGCCATGGTTACGCAGTCGGCGGTTATAGTGAGCGATGCCATTGACCTGTTGCAGGACTGGTTCCCGCCTCAACCAAGTGATGATGGAGCAACGTTATGAGCAACGCGCCACAGCCTACCTTCACTGATGACCAGGTTGTTGCCGCCATCCGCACCGCCTTTTCCCCGCGCTGGGATACGTCGTTGACGCCTGAAGAGGCGGTCACGCACGCGGGAATTTACCGCGACAGCCTGGACCATTACCGCAAGCACGTCCAACGCAGCCTGGGAGAAAGCGATTATCGGCAAGTCGCCGAAAAATCCTGGGGCGCTTTCACGCAAATCGTCAAGGCCATCGGCGCCGACCACCAGATAAAGCTGTCCAGTCACGTCGGGATCTACCGGGTAGCCGGCGAACTGGCGGCGCTGGTCGGACAAGCGGATCCGGATGCTGAAATCGCGCTGAATAATGCGACTGGACTGGTCAGCGGTCTGCACACTCATTTCTATGAAAACTATTTGACCGATGCAGTGGTTACGCAGTCGGCGGCTATGGTCAGCGATGCCATCGACCTGCTGCAAGAGTATTTCCCGCCCCCAACCGAAGGCTGACCCCAGGCATTCACAAAACCCAAAACATCCCGGAGATGACACTATGGCAGACCGTATCGTAATCATGGGCCCCGGCGCCGTGGGCAGCTATGTCGGCGCGTTTCTCGTTCAGGCCGGTGAGGACGACGTCACTTTCATCGACATGTGGCCCGATCACGTCGAAAAGATGCGCGCCGAGGGCCTCCGCGCCAGCGGCAGCCAGGGCGATTTCACGGTGCCGGTCAACGCCATGCACCTGACTGACGCCCAGAACATCACCGAGCCCTTCGACTACGCCTTCATCACCGTCAAGTCCTACGACACCGAGTGGGCGACCCACTTCATCAAGCGGTACGTCAAGGACGACGGGGCCTTCGTATCCATCCAGAACTGCTGGAACGATCCCACCATCGCCAACATCGTCGGCGAGGACCGGCAGTTGGGCTGCATTGCCTCCCACATCGAGGTGGCACTCTGGGAGCCGGCCCACGTGAACCGCGGCGGCGCGCCCGGGCGGGACCACGGCCACACCGTTTTCCGCGTCGGCGAGTTCACCGGCGCCGTCACTCCGCGCTCGGAGGCCCTGGCCGCCAAGCTGGACCACATCGACGCCGCCTACGCCACCGACAACCTGCCCGGCGAGCGCTGGGCCAAGCTGTGCCAGAACGGCATGGGCAACGCCATCTCCGCCATGAGTCAGCTGGGCAGCCAGGAAATGGCGGGCGACGCCAGGATCCGCCGCATCCGCATCAACCTCGCCAAGGAAGGCGCGCAGGTGGGCCTGGCCCAGGGGCTCAAGGTTGTGGAGATCAACGGCACGCCCGCTGAGTTCTGGGCGGATGCCGACACAGGCGACGTGTTCGAGGAACTGGACGGCAAGTTGTCCCAGGCCGGCGGCCGCGTCAACTGGCTGGCCTCCATGGCCCAGGACGTGTACAAGGGCCGCAAATCCGAAGTTGATTTCATGAACGGTCTCATCTGCGAAAAGGGCCGCGAGACCGGCGTTGCCACCCCCTACCACGACGCCATCGTTGAGGCCATGCGCCTGGTGGACAACAAGACCGTTGCCCCCGGCCCCGAAAACGTCGACCGCATCATCCGAGCGGTCGAGGGTTAATACTCTGTCATTGCGAGGAGCGGCAGCGACGCGGCAATCTCATCGGGATTGCCGCCCCCGCATCAAGTGCGGGGTGACGTTGTTGCGTTCGCAGTGACATCCGCCAACAGGAGGCCAGATATGTACATCACCGTAGAACCCGCCGGCCTGATGATGCATACGGTCAAGCTGGTGTTTGACCCATCCGACCCGGCAGCCGAGGACCAGCAGGTGCGCGATTACCTCAGCGAGCACGAGCTGGAACCCCGCTACCACTGGTTCGCCGAAATCGACGGCCTCGAGGGCCGCGAGTGCGAGATCATGCAGTTCGGCGGCTGTTATCTCGGCCGCAACCTCCAGAACATCGGCTTGATCCAGCGCCGGGTGGTGGAGGACGAGCTGCTGACCGCCGAGATCGACCGGCACATCGCCGACGGCCGCTTGACGGCGCTGGCGGACGCCACTGAGAGTGAGCGACATGACGCCATCGCGGTCCTGATCGACGAGTTTCGGGTGGAAGAGAGCTTCGGCCAAAGTGAGGACGGCGAGCTCCGGGCAACCCTGGACGCCGAAACCTTGCAAGGCGCTGCGGTCCGCGCCCTGCAAACGGCACGAGCAGCCTGATGGCTACCGAAGCACACCCGCAATGGGGCTACGCCGGCGATATTGGCCCGGAGCGCTGGGGCTGCCTGTCCTCCGACTACAGCCTGTGCTCGTCCGGAGTTGAGCAGTCGCCGGTGAACCTGGCCGGGTACGTCCCGGGCGGAACCGAGCCGGTGACCTTCGACTACAGCACCGCCGCGGTGCAAGCCCGCAACAACGGCCACACCGTGTACCTGGACTTTGACCCCGGCAGCGGGGTGTCGGTGGGCGGACGCCGCTACGATCTGCTGGGGGTTCATTACCACTCTCCGGGGGAGCACCTGCTGGACGGCGAGAATTTCGCGGCTGAGCTTCACCTGGTGCACCAGGACGCCGGCGGCAATCTCGCCGTGGTGGGGTTGCTGTTCCGGTTGGGCAACCCCAGCCCGCTGGTGGAGGACCTGCTGGGGCTGGCTCCGGAGACCGGGGTGGAAGCTGACGTGGGAGGCGGGCCGAACGCGGCGGCATACGCGCCGTCGGATAGCGGCTATTACGGATACAGCGGTTCGCTGACCACGCCGCCGTGCTCGGAAGGGGTGCGGTGGATGGTCATGCAGGGCATCGGAACCGTATCACCGGACCAGGTGGAGATACTGCAAGCGCTGACCCACGGACCGAACAACCGGCCGCCGCAGCCCATTGGCGACCGGCAGATTGTGGTCTCGGCCGGGGGCTGAGACAGAGGGCGGCGCGGGCAAAAACATGGAGCGGGCGATGGGAATCGAACCCACGTAGCCAGCTTGGAAGGCTGGGGCTTTACCACTAAGCTACGCCCGCTCAGTAGATCCATTATAACGCATTGGGATGCGTTGGCTTGACCTGGACGATACGCGAAAGCACACGCGGCGGGATTGATACGCCCCGCTGGATGCGCTGGGGCAAAGAGGCCGAAGCCGGCGGCAACGTGCTCTATGTCTCGGTGCCAGGCTCCATGTCTCGGTGCAAGGGGGTTGACGGCGTGTCAACTTCCGCGCGCGATTACATTCCGGGAAAATAATGGCGGGGGATTCTGCCTGCCGGTCATAGGCCCCCGATTGAGGATCGGGCAAGACGACGCTAGCCTACCGTTTCACGGGTTTGAACCCCGTACTCCCCGCCATAGCGGCGCACACCGGCGCGAGTCGCCACACAATCCCCGGCGTTGGCAGCGTTGCAATTTAGGCAGTCTAACTTTCATTCCGGCGAAAGCCGGGATCCGGTAGCGCTTTTATGGACTCCGGCAAAAGCCGGAGAGAGGGATTGGCAACCAAACCACCTGAAACGGAAGGCTGCCCTTGCCAATCGTTCACGTTGCTGAAATCGTCATGCGAAATCGGGTTTGCCAGCGATCATCGCAATGCCGCGACGGGTATGCCAACGAGTGGCTGGGCCTGCTTAGAAGCGACATGGGGGTTCCGCAGTTGGACCCTTTTACATCCGTCATTCCCGCGAAAGCGGGAATCCATGTGACCGAAATCGTCAACATTGTTCCGGGTTCGTTCGCCGTGAAGTGTCTGGATTCCTGCGCAAGCAGGAATGACGGGCTTGTAATTTCAACTGCTTAACTCCTATGACATAACGAATGACGACAAGAGGTCATCAAAAATCAGGAATTTTCGCGCCATTGCGAGGGTCATCATGGTCATGCTTTTTGTTGCCCATGTTAGAATGACGGGATGGGTTGACACGCCGCCTCCCACGAAGACCGAATACTAACTATCGAAGAGCACGGGGATGGGAAGCGAAATTACGTTGACTATCGAACCGGTAAACGTCAGGGGCGCCGGTCGTGCTGGTGTTGGCTTGCAGCTGACCAACGACCATCAATTCACCCCGGCCGGTTTCAACATCCTCATGCAGTAGGGCCGCTTTATGCCGCAGGAAGTCATCTTCATCAAGGGAGCTCGCGAGCACAACCTGAAGAACGTGGACGTGACGATCCCCCGGGACCGGCTCGTCGTCATCACCGGCGTGTCCGGGTCCGGCAAGAGCAGCCTGGCTTTCGACACCATCTACGCCGAGGGCCAGCGCCGTTACGTGGAGTCGCTCTCCGCCTATGCCCGCCAGTTCCTGGGCCGCATGGACAAGCCCGACGTCGATTACATCGAGGGCCTGTCGCCGGCCATTTCCATTGACCAGAAGGGCGTCTCCCACAACCCTCGCTCCACGGTGGGCACCGTTACCGAGATCTACGACTACCTGCGTCTTCTGTTCGCCCGCGTCGGCAAACCCCACTGCCCCAAGTGCGGCAATCCGGTGGCCCGCCAGACGGTCCAGCAGATCGTCGATGCCATCCTCGGGCTGCCCGAGTCGTCCCGCATTACATTGCTGGCGCCCAAGATCCGCCGCAAGAAGGGCGAGCACCGGGAGGTGTTCGAGGCCGCGCGCCGGGGCGGGTTCGTCCGCGTCCGTGTCAACGGCGACGTCATGCTGGTGGAGGACACCGACACGCTGGCCCTGGACAAGCAGAAGTGGCACTACATCGACATCGTGGTTGACCGCCTCATCATCCGCAGCGACACCGAACCCAGCCGCGTCACCGAATCAGTCGAAACCGCCCTGCGCGAGGGCGAAGGCGTCCTCACGGTGGGCCGCGAAGGCGAGGAGGACCTGGTTTTCAGCGAGCAGTTCGCCTGCGTCGCCTGCGGGGTCAGCCTGCCGGAAATCAAACCCCGCACCTTCAGCTTCAACAGCCCCCACGGCGCGTGCTCAACCTGTACCGGCTTGGGCTATCAGCTTGAGGTCGATCCGTCGCTGGTGATCCAGAACCGCTCACTGTCGTTGCTGGAAGGCGCCATCGTGCCCTGGGCCCGCTCCGGGGCCGCCAACGCCTGGTACGCCAGCATGATGGAGGCGGTGGCCCGCGAGTTCGATTTCTCGCCCCACGCTCCGGTTCGCGAACTGACCGAGGAGCAGCTCAACATCGTGCTCTACGGCGCCGGCAAGAAGCAGGTGCAGGTTCGCCACCGCACCGGCCGGGGCCGCACCTATTCCTGGAATACCACCTACGAAGGCGTGATCCCCAATCTGCAGCGCCGCTACCGGGACACTGAGTCCGACCACACCCGCGGGGAGATCGAACGCTACATGGCCCAGCGGGCCTGTCGATCCTGCACCGGGGCGCGCCTGCGCCCGGAGGCCCTGGGCGTCCTGATCTGCGGTCGAAACATCATTGAGGTCACCGGCCTCACCATCGGAGAAGGGCTGAACTGGGTACGCAGCATCAAGCCGGTGGCGGATTCCCCGGACCAAATCCCCGCCAACGGCAGCAACGGGCATCATGCTCCGGAGACGCTTGGCGAGAACGGGGCCCAACCCTCGGCCAACGGCGCCAACGGAAAAGGCCGGCGCAGCCGTCGCAACGGACGCCGTTCCCCCGCCGCGGACATGCCAGGCAACCTGACCCCGCGCGAAATGGTCATCGCCGATCAGATCCTCAAGGAAATCGAGGGCCGTCTGCACTTCCTCGACAGCATCGGCCTGGACTACGTGACCATGAGCCGCACCGCCCGCACGCTGTCCGGCGGAGAGGCCCAGCGCGTCCGGCTGGCGACCCAGATCGGCAGCGGACTCACCGGGGTACTGTACGTTTGCGACGAGCCCACGGTCGGTTTGCATCCCCATGACGACCACCGGCTCATCGGAACTCTGACCCGCCTGCGCGACATGGGCAACACGGTGATCGTAGTCGAGCACGACGACGCCATGATGCGCGCCGCCGACCACATTGTTGACCTGGGGCCCGGCGCGGGCGAGCACGGCGGCAATATCGTGGCTACCGGCGACGTGGCCGAAGTGATGGCCAACGAGGCGTCGCTCACCGGCGCTTACCTCAGCGGGCGCAAGCGTATTCCGGTGCCGGAGGAACGGCGGCCGGGCAACGAGAAATCCATCGCGGTCGTGGGCGCGCGGGAAAACAACCTCAAGGGCATCGACGTTGAGTTCCCGCTGGGCCTCTTGGGATGTGTCACCGGCGTGTCCGGCAGCGGCAAGAGCACCCTGGTGTACGACATCCTTTACAAGCGGCTGGCGCAGGCTGTCGCCCAGGGCCGCGACCGGCCCGGCGACCACGACGAGGTCACCGGCATCGAGCACATCGACAAGGTCGTGAACATCGACCAGTCCCCCATCGGACGCACCCCGCGCAGCAACCCGGCGACCTACACCGGCGCGTTCACTCCCATCCGCGAACTGTTCGCCACGCTGCCCGAGGCCCGCATCCGGGGCTACAAGCCGGGCCGGTTCTCCTTCAACGTCAAGGGCGGCCGCTGCGAGTCGTGCCAGGGCGAGGGCTACATCCAGATCGAGATGCAGTTCCTGCCCGACGTCACCGTGCCCTGCGAGGTCTGCCAGGGCCGTCGTTACAACCGGGAGGCGCTGGAAGTGACGCTCCGCGACCAGTCCATCGCCGACGTGCTGGCGATGACCGTGGAAACGGCCCTGGACTTTTTCTGGAACTACTCGCGCATCCGCAGCAAGCTGGAAACCCTGCGCGACGTCGGGCTGGGTTACATTCGCCTCGGCCAGCCGGCCACGACCCTGTCCGGAGGCGAAGCGCAACGGGTCAAGCTGGCGACTGAGCTGTCCCGCCGCGCCACCGGCCGCACGCTGTACCTCCTGGACGAACCCACCACCGGCCTCTCCTTTGAGGACTGTGCCGCCCTGCTGCGCGTGCTGCACCGGCTGGTGGACCAGGGCAACTCGGTGCTCCTCATCGAGCACAACCTGGACCTCATCAAGAACGCCGACTGGATCATCGACCTGGGACCCGGCGCCGGCCACCTGGGCGGCAACCTGCTGGCCTGCGGCACGCCCGAGATGCTGGCCGAGGTTGAGCAGAGCCACACCGGCCGCTACCTGCGGGATGCCCTGGGCGTAGAGGCGCAGGTCGGCGTAGCCGATTAGCGCCTGCCTTGCCGCCCGTCGTCCCCCGGTCGATTGGGCTGTGGCGACGCTTTCCAGCGTAACTGTTCAGAGTTGCGGGGAAAGTGTCATTGCGAGCGCAGCGCGGCAATCTCGTTGCTGCCGGGGAGTCCTTTGGGGCAGAGTTGCGGCTACGGCGTCGAGATTGCCACGACGCCAGCGCCTCGCAGTGACAAGCTCCTGAATTCTGAACTGTTGCCTTCCACCGGCCCGCGCTGGCGGAGGACGCACGTCCCTGCAATCTTTATTTGTCGGGTTTAATCTGTCGCCTGAATCAGCTTTCCGGCGTTATAAGGAATGCGCAGAATAATCATAATCAAGTAATGGAATATGATTATTTGAGGGGCGGAGTATTGACATTATTGAACCGGGCAAGTACCCTTTCCCGCAAATTAGGCGTATCTACGCAGTCCAACCAAGGAGGAGGATATGCTAACGATCGGTCATGAGGTTCGCCGACCCGGTAAGTACCTGGGCGACGCTCCTGTCACAATCCCGGTGCCCGAGGAGCTGGAGACCACTCCCGGCATCCCCATGGAACAGCGCGAGGTTGACTGGTACTCCCGGGAATATCCCATCGAGACCATGAACATCACCGAGCGCGCCTCCCGCGACTGGGCCAACACCCTGCGCGACCAGCACGCCGAGATGCGTGAGATCCGCAAGGAACACGACAAGCTCAATCGCAACCTCGTCATGGCCGCCCGCCTCACCGGCGACCTCGAGCCCACGTCCGACGCCAGCGGCGAAGACGTCAGCGAAGCCATCAAGCAGAAGGCCCGCGAGCTCGGTTTCGTCGAAGTCGGCATCACCGCCTTTGACATCCGCTACGTGTACCAGAGCAAGAAGGCCTGGGTCCAGTTCCCGCACGTCATCTGCCTGGCCTACGAGCAGGACTTCGAGCCCACCCAGACCATCCCCAGCATCGACGCCGAGATCGTGCACTCCAGCACCTATCGGACGGAAGGCGCTGCCGGTCTCGAACTGGGCAACTTCGTCCGCAGCCTCGGCTATCGCGCCCAGGTTCACAGCCCCAACGACAACACCGGCCCCTACATCCCGATGTTCGTCGCCGCCGGCCTCGGCCAGCTGGGCGCTTGCGGCTACCTGCTGACCCCCCACGTCGGCTCCCGCTGCCGCATCATGATGATCACCACCGACGCCAACGTCACCTATGACGAGCCCGTCGACTACGGCATCCACGCCTTCTGCCAGGTGTGCCAGGTCTGCGTGAACCGCTGCCCCGGCCGCGCCCTGATGCGCGACAAGATCTGGTGGCGCGGAATCGAGAAGAACAAGCTCTACTTCAAGCGCTGCCGCCCGGTCATGGCCCGCTACCTCGGCTGTGGCGTCTGCATGAAGGTCTGCCCGATCCAGAAGTACGGCATGAAGGCCACCATGGAGCACTACGCTGCCACCGGTCAGGTCCTCGGCAAGGGCACCCACGACCTCGAAGGTTACAACATCGAGGGCAAGGGCTACTTCGGACCCGGCGAGCTCCCGGTCTTCGAGCCCGGCTTCTTCGACATGCCTCACGGCGACACCGGCGAATGGGCCTTCGACTCCCTGAAGGACGCCGCCCGCGCCAATGGCAACGAGATCACCGACGACATGCTCAACGAGTTCCGCGCCCAGGTGGTCCGCGGCCTCAACCAGAGCACCGACAACGTCGACATGATGTACGAGGAGGAAGACTACATCTAAATCGATGTAGCCAGCCAAATCGGTCGGTTCTTCGGAACGGTCCAACCAGGGGGAGGGCATTTGCCCTCCCCCTATTGCGTTTTCAGCGCGCCCCGGCATCTAACGCAACGCTGGCAAGATGCTGCTCAGTTCAAGCGTACCCGCACTTGTCATTGCGAGCGAAGCGAGGTAACTATTCAGAGTTGCGGGGAAAGTGTCATTGCGAGCACAGCGCGGCAATCTCGTTGGCGCCGGGGAGTCCTTTGGGGCAGACGTTGCGGCTACGGCGTCGAGATTGCCACGGCGCCAGCGCCTCGCAATGACAACCCCCTGAATTCTGAA
>DAOULH010000071.1:0-13151 GCA_034420475.1 Dehalococcoidia bacterium | reverse complement strand
GATGTCCCCATCGTCGCCGTAATCACCTACAAATGGCCACGCTATAGTTCCGGTTTCTTTGATAGGCCGGTCGGCGAAGCGCAGGTACACCGCTACGTCATTGCGGTCAATGTATGGAGACACGCGCTTTATCCTCCGGGACAGGGAAATCTGTGGTCGAAATACGCGCTCACGATGAAATTGGGCCGGTCTTCCGGAACCACTACCCGTAGCATCTGACTACGGCCGGGCAGACATCGCAGGTACACGGTGCAGCCGGTATCTGGCTCGGGAATTTCAATCTCAGGGTCGCACAGGCAAAGCAGGATCCACTCTTCTTCAAGCTCACGCTCCGCCATCATCTCTCCCGCATGCCGGCTGTACTCAATCATATCAAAGCCGGCGCATCAGAACTGCCGCAAAAACCTCACATCGTTCCGGTAGAAATGCCGGATGTCGTCAATCCCGTATTTCAGCATCCCGATGCGTTCCGGCCCCATGCCGAACGCGAACCCGGTGTAACGCTGCGGGTCGTACCCAACCCCCTCCAGCACCCTCGGGTGCACCATCCCCGCCCCCATGATCTCGATCCAGTCCTCGTCCCGGTTGATCGGCCGCCGGCCCGTCTCCGGATCCACAAAGTTGGAGATGGACATGTCCACTCCCGGCTCGACAAACGGGAAGTAGTCGCACCGGAACCGGATCTGCCGGTCCTCGCCGAACACCCGCCGCGCAAACTCGTACAGCGTGCCCTTCAGGTCGGCGAATGTGATCCCCTCGGCCACGGCCAGGCCCTCGATCTGGTAGAAGTGCCATTCGTGGGTGGCGTCCGTAGCCTCGTAGCGGTAGCACTTGCCCGGCACTATGACCCGCACCGGCGGCTCCTGCGCCTCCATCACCCGCGCCTGCATCGGCGATGTGTGCGTGCGCAGCAGCATCGGCTGCTGACCCTCTTCATTGACATAATCGATCCACAGCGAATTCCACATGTCTCGCGCCGGGTGTCCCGCCGGAATGTTGAGCATCTCGAAGTTATAGTGGTCCAGCTCGACCTCGGGGCCCTCCACCACGCTGAACCCCATGGCCATGAACGCCGCGCAGATCTCGCGCACGATCTGCGTCGTCGGGTGCAGCCGCCCGGTGACCACCGGTCGCCCCGGCAGCGTGACGTCCAGCGCATCCTGCGACGCCAGGGCAGCTTGGGCAATTTCACGGGTGCGACGGGCCAGCGCCTCCTCCAGCGCGTTCTTGGCCCGGTTGGCCCGCGAACCCACTTCACGCCTCTGGTCCGGCGCCAACTCCGACAGCGACCGCAGCAGTCCCGTCAGCATCCCCCGTCGTCCCAGGTATGCCACCCGCCACTGCTCCGCCCCATCCGCCTCGCCGATACTGTTCAGCTCGTCGAGGGCGTCGCGGGTCAGTTGGTCGATGGATTCTACGGAAAGCGCGTCTGACATGAGGGGGACACCGGCACTCGACAAATACAAAGGGGCGATCAAAATTATAGGCAGCGCCGCCCGCAAGGGTCAAGAAACTTCGTAACTGTTCAGAATTCAGGAGGTTGTCATTGCAAGGCGCTTGCACCGTGGCAATCTCGACGTCGTAACAGCAACGCCTGTCCGAAGGCCCTCCTAAGGGCCGACGGGATTGCCGCGTTGCGCTCGCAATGACACTTTTCCCGTAGGTCTGAACAGTTACGAAACTTCCAGCCCTAAACGCTCCGCCAGCCATGCCCCGCGTACCTGCCCGTGGATGTGTCCGCCCCCTTCCGCCGCCCCGTCGTAAACCCTGAAATCGCACTCCGGCAGCGCCCCCGCCAACTCCTCGGCGAATGCCAGCGGGCAGACGCTCCGGTCGAACCGTCCTGCGCTCATCAGGACCGGGCATCGCACCGCCGGCGCGGTGACCACCGGGTTGACTACTGACAGCAGCGACTCCACGGCGCTTTCGCTCCCAGGATTCGCCCGCAGGTAATCGCCCAATTCCGCCAGCGGGTAGCCTGGTCCGGGTTCCAGCGCCAACCGATGCCCCAGCGCCATCGGCGTGTCTGCCGCCACGGCCGATACTGCCGGCCTGCGGGCCGCCGCGGCCAGCGCCAGGCTCGCCCCCAGTCCCGCTCCGGTCAGAACTACGGCGCCGGACAACTCCGCGATGCCCTGCCTGCCCAGCACGTCCACCGCCCGCAGCGCGTCAGCGTACGCCCCGAAGAGCGTGTACGCAGCGGCGCTTTCGATGCCATCCGTGAGCAGACCCGGATAGCCGGCCCGAACCTGTCCGTCGCTGTTCCGTTGCCCCCGGTGCGTCGCGTTCATCACTACGGCACGTTCTCGCAGCGGCGTGTAGATGATGTCGTGCACGCTGGCGTAGTCCGGCATTCGTATCAGCGCTGGAAACGGCCCGTCGCCATGCGGGACCGACAACCAAGCGGACAATCGGTGTCCGCCCGTGCTCGTGTAGCGCATCCTGTACACGTCCCACTCCGGTTGCGAGTAGAACCCATCCCGCTCAATCTCGATGCCGGGGTCGGTTTCGGCCAACTGCGCCTCGACTCTTTCCCAGAACGCATCCGTCCCTTGTTGCGCTGTCGTCATGATGTCGCCGCCTGTGCGCCGGTCACGCCAATGCGCTCCTCCAGCCACGCCCGCTCCCGCGCCGGGTACTCATGGGCGTTGCCGTGCCCAGACTCCGGGAACAGCCACAACTCCCGCTCGCCGCCCAGCAGCCGGTACGCCGCGTAGCTCGTTTCCGGCGGGCACACCTCGTCCTCCATGGCGATGCCCACCACCATGGGACACTTGATCCGCGGCGCGAAGTTTACCGCGTCGAAGTATCGCAGCGTGTCCAGCATCCGGTCCATCCGGTCCGGATACGCGCGCTGATAGCATGAAAGCTCGTCATACGGGTAACTGCGCAGCATCCGCATCGACTCCGGAAAACAGCACAGGAACGGGTAGCCTGCAACACCTGCCTTGATCTCCGGCCGCAGCGCCGACGTTATCAGCGTCAGTCCCCCGCCTTGGCTGCTGCCGCAGCAGTAGATCCGCTCCGCGTCGATCTCCGGCCGCGACAGCAGAAAATCGACCCCGCGCACGCAGTCCGCGATCACCCCCTTGTAGCTGTACGTATCCCGATCCTCCACCCCGCTGGTCAAAAGGCCGGGATACCCGGGGTTGAACCCTCCGCTGCTCGGCAATTTCCCTCGAACCGCCACCGACAGCACCGCAACGCCTTTCGCGCCCCAATCCCGCCGCAACGCCGGCTCCGACTTGTATCCCGGCAGGTGCAGGATCGCGGGAAACGGCCCGTCCCCCGCAGCCGGCGCCGCGTACCAGGCGAATATCTCCAGCCCTCCGAGGCTCCGGTACGTTACTTGGTAAACCTTCACCCCCTCCGTGCTGCGCATTGGGTCCTGTTCCGCTCGTGCGTCTAGCGGTATCCCGTGCAGTTCCGCTTTGACCTCATCCCAAAATGCATCAAAATCGTCGGGACAGGTCACGTCGGTAACGAATGTCTCCAGGTCCTGTTGAGTAGCCATGCCTACGCTCCTCGGTCCGGCTGGACGGCCCCATTATAGCCGTGTGTCAAACCGGGAGAACAAGGGTAACTGTTCAGACTTGTGAGGGAGGTGTCATTGCGAGCGCAGCGCGGCAGGCTCGGCACGCGGTGGCCGAGGGCGAAGTCACGAGGTGTCATTGCGAGCGCAGCGCGGCAATCCCGTTGGTGCCGGGAGTCCTTCGAGGCCGGCGTTGCTGCGATGGGGGCGAGATTGCCACGGCGCAAGCGCCTCACAATGACAACCTCCAGGATTCTGAACACTCTCGTACTCTGAACACTCTCGTACAAGGGGGTCCGCAGTCTCACGCGTGCCCGCTTTTACAAATCGTCAGAATCTGGACTTGCGGGATTTTAGGATTGGGAGAGTTCCATCACAGCACGACCCCAATCCTGATAATCCCTCAATCTCGAAAATCCTGATTCCGACGCTCCCCCGCCGCGAACCGGGAATCCAATTCCGTCCATCCTGTCCATCCCTGCCAAACCGTAGCTCCCCAACCGTCGGCAGAAGTGCCCGGTGTTATAATTCGCCCACTTGCCGCCGGTAGCGCATCGGCGCGTTTCAGGAGCGAACAACTATGAAAGCTGGGTTTATCGGGGTTGGCAACATGGGCAACCCCATGGCCGCCAACATGATCAAGGCTGGGCATCAGCTCACCGTCCACGACCTCCGCCGCGAGTCCGCCATCAACCTGCTGGAAATGGGCGCCGAGTGGTCCGACAGCCCCGCCGGTTGCGTCTCCGGCAACGATGCCGTTTTCACCTCGCTGCCGGTGCCGCGGGACGTTGAGGCCGTAGTGATGGGCGAGAACGGCATCATGTCCGCCGCCGGCTCCGGCGATGTGTACGTCGATCTGTCCACCAACTCCCCCACCGTCATCCGCCGCATCCACGACGAGTGCGCCGCCCGTGGCGTGACCGTGCTGGATGCTCCCGTCAGCGGTGGCGTCTATGGGGCGGCCGCCGGCACCCTCGCCGTCATGGTCGGCGGCGACGAGGATACCTACAACTCCGTCAAGCCCATGCTCGACGCCATCGGCGCCCACGTCGTTTACTGCGGCGAGATCGGCAACGGCATGGTCACCAAGATCTGCAACAATCTCCTTTCCATGGGCATCGGCGTCCTCATGTCCGAGGCCCTCACCCTCGGCGTCAAGGCTGGCGTATCCCTGGAGACCCTGGCCGACGTCATCGCCAACAGCAGCGGCGGCAACCGTCGCCTCGTTGAAAAGTTCCCGCGCTACCTCTTTGCCGACAACTTCGAGCCCGGCTTTGCCACTGCCCTGGCCGCCAAGGACGTGCGACTGGCCACCGACCTCGGCCGCGAGTACGGCATCCCCATGGAACTCTCCAACCTCGTCGACCAGCGCCACGTCGAAGCCCTCTTCCGCGGCTGGGGCCCCGAGGACTCCGACGCCGTAGCCAAACTCCAGGAAGAAAAATCCGGCGTCCAACTCCGCTTCGGTGGCGAGACGGACCGATGATGAGTTGCAAAGCTGGCCGGGGCAGTACATCGGCCGCTGAGATTGGAGCACCGACGGGAGGGTACTGGTGATTACCCACGGCGTGAAGTGCCGCAAACCTGAAGACCATCTGAAAGCTGCTGACCTGGCGCTTGCAAACGGCGATTACGATACCGGATCGCTTCTCCTGTACCAGTCCGTAGAGTGTGCGTTGCAGCGACTGGCTGAAGCGTCAGGAATGCGCGTTGAATCAAGGTCGGAGTTCCGGGATTTCGCCGACCGGCTGGATCGCCAGTACGGCAGTGATGGTTGGCACGCGCGTAAATTACGGTTGGCAACCGTTTTCCGTGACAACGCCGCACACCATTTCGCGCCTTCGGACGATATCGTGCTCAGTTGGCCATCCGTTAGAGAGTTTGCCCAAGCGTTGATGGAGTACCAACCTGAGAACCTTGCGGATGGATAAGATCGACCATTTGGCGGTGGCGGATCGCCTTAATCAATTGGCTGCAAGACTGCGGGCAGATGGCGATGTCATCGCCATGGCGGAAATGCTGTGGGGAACCGTGAACCGCATCACCAACGCTTTAGCCCTTCAGCACGAGCTGGCCTATGGGAATAGCTACCCGCGGGGTGGCCGGGTCATCAGCCATCTTGTCACTCATCATCGCAACGACGCGGAGTTACAGGACAATTGGCTGTCAGCCAGTGCTTTGCACGGCCATTTTTACCCCAGTCACCTTGAACCTGCGAATTTGGCGGGGCACGTGCAAGATACGCAAAACCTGATCGACGAACTCCTGAAATTGTGCGATGCTTCTATTGACGAGTGAATAATGGACTCGCCAACGCCCCCCGGTGTGTCCGGATACGACGACGTAAAACGTCGGCGTCTCCATGCACTGCCTTAGTAACACCGTTGCTCAAGCAAGCGCCACGCCAATATGGAAGTGTGCCGCCCTCCCAACAAAAAACGTCACTAACTGCCTGCTAAACCGATGGCCACGAGTGCGTGGCAGTCCAGTCTCAATGGAATGTCCCACTTCGCTCCATCATTCCAGAAACCTCATGTCCACCGAGGCCACACGTTGTTCCGTTCGGCCTACCCCGCCCAAGACCGTCCCGCGTACATCACCCGCTACGTGTACGCCGACACCACCTTGTCCACCCACGGCGGAACCGCGGGCAAGGTCAGCGTAACCAGCGAGGAGCACACTCGCCTCCAGCAGATGGCCGAGTACCTCGAACGCTGCTGCAACGACCTTGACGCCGCCGGCTACGACGTCATCTCCATCACCCCCGTCATCAGTGGCCGCACCGCCTATACTCATGCTGAGACCACCGACATCCACCCCGGCCACGGTTACAGCGTCACCGACGGCCTGGTCGTTACCGGCCGCCTCAAGTCCTTGGAACCCAACCCATGACCCAATCCTCTCCCATCGAACCCTTCGACGAGCCGGCCGCAGCCATCGCCGACTACCGTCAGCAGGCCCGCGAGTTCCTGGCCAAAAGCCGACAGTACCTGGCCGACGACGACCTCCACCAGGCATCCGAAAAAGGGTGGGGCGCCGCCGACTGGATGGCCAAAGCCGTCGCCGATGCACAGGGCTGGGAATATAAAAGGCACGCCCAGTTCAACGTCGTAATGTATAGCGCCCAGGACTTGGCCGGCGATGCCAGATTAGACGGCCTGCGCGCTTTGGCCAGTGAACTGCACGGCTACTTTTACACCCGCAAGCTTCTTCTGCGCTCCGACGTGATCAGTCGCGGGCTGGACCAGATGGGCGTCCTGTTGGACATCCTCGAACCCCTCACCGAAACCGACCGACACGCTGAAGGCGACCCATGACCCAATCCTCTCCCATCGAACCCTTCGACGAGCCGGCCGCAGCCATCGCCGACTACCGCCGCCAGGCCCGCGAATTTCTGCTCAAAAGCCGCCAGTACCTCGCCGAGGATGACCTGCACCAGGCATCCGAAAAAGGCTGGGGCGCCGCCGCCTGGATGGCCAAGGCGGCTGCCGAGGCACAAGGTTGGCAGTACAAGAAGCACGATCAATTCAATGTAGTGCTGAACAATGCCCGTCTTTTGACTGGAGATGGACGACTGCCCGGGCTGCGTGGCATCGCCAACGACCTGCACACAAACTTTTACAAACGCCGGCTATTGCTGAACGCCGACGCCATTGCTGTAGACTTGGACCACATCTCGACCCTCCTCGACATCCTCGAACCCCTCACCGAAACCAGCACAACCTAGGAGATCCCCATGACCAGCAGCGCAGAACGCCACGTCGAAACCGCCGACACCATCGAGGCCATCGAGGAATGTTTCCGCCTCGGCTGGACCGACGGCCTCCCCGTCATCCCTCCCGCCGACTACAAGGTCCGCGAGATGCTCTCCACCGCCGGCCTCACCGGCGAAGAAGAACTCCTCAACCTCGACATGCGCAGCCGCGTCATCACCTCCGAGAACGCCGCCGCCAACGCCGTCATGGCCGGCTGCGAAGCCGAGTACTTCCCTGTCCTCGTCACCGCCCTGCGCACCCTCGAGGAGGAGCGCAACTTCGTCAACATGGCGGCCTCGTCCACCAGTTCCCCCAGTATCCTGATGGTGCTCAACGGCCCCATCCGCGAGCAGCTCGGCATCAACAGCCGCGACGGCCTCTTCGGCCCCGGCTTCCGCGCCAACGCCAGCATCGGCCGCGCCGTCCGCCTCTGCTTCATGAACGGCTTCGACGCCTGGCCCGGCCAACTCGACCGCGGAACCCTCGGCACTCCGGCCAAGTACACCTTCTGCGTCGCCGAAAACGAGGAAACCTCTCCCTGGGAGCCGCTCCACGTCAGCCGCGGCTTCGACGCCTCCGACAGCGTCGTCACCGTCGCCGTCGCCTACAACCCAGTCAGCGTCCCCAACAGCTACGCCCACACCGGCCAGGCTATCCTCCTCTCCATCTGCGACGCCCTCCGCTCCGCCGCCCTGGCCCATCGCTACCCCGCCCAGTGGGTCATCGTCATCGGACCCGAGCACGCCCTGACCCTCCAGGGCGACGGCTGGACCCGCCGCGACATCCAGGACTTCCTCATCGAGAACAGCGGCCGCTCCCGCGCCGAACTCGTCCGCCTCGGTTCCAAGCAGGGCCCGGAGCAACCCGGCGACGAGGAACTCATCATGCGCTGCGCCATCGACCCGAACGACATCCTCATCATGCACGGCGGCGGCACCGGCGGCCGCTACAGCGCCATCATCGACACCACCGGCTACCGCATCCGCACCCGCAAAATCGCCGCCAGTTAGCATGACCACCCAACTGCCTGAAAACCCCTTCCCCGGCATGAACCCGTACCTGGAAGACCCTGAGCTCTGGCACGGAGTACATACTTCTGTCATCGCCGGAATGCAGCGATGGCTTGCTCCACGGCTGCGTCCTGAATACATGGTGCGTATTGAGGAGAGGATGTACGTTTCGGAGGAGATGGATGGCCCAGGACACCGTCAAGCCCGCTTGCCCGACGTTATGATTCTGGATGATGGTGCCCCCGCGTCAACCTCGGTAGCAATCGTGGAAGCGCCCCGGAGCAAGGACGCCATCCCGGTACGAATACCGTATAGGGAGGAACAGCGGCAAAGGTACCTCGAGGTGATTCGCGTAAGCAACCGCGAAGTCGTGGCGGTGATTGAACTGCTTTCTCCCAGCAACAAGAGCACGCCCGGTCGTGAGGCATACATTGCCAAGCGCAACCAAGTGTTCCACAGCATGTCTCATCTGGTCGAGATTGACTTGCTCCGGTCCGGCAATCCCCTGCCGGTGATCGGCGATGTGCCGCCCAGCCACTACCGTATCCTGGTCACCAACGCCCGCAGCGATGACGCCATCGCCGATTTGTACCCTTGCAGCATCCAGTCGCCGATACCCATCTTCGTCATGCCCCTGGCCGAAGGCTCCGAAGGCATCGCAATAGACCTGAAACCCATCATCGACGAAGTGTATATCCTCGGTTCCTACGACCGTGACATCGACTACGACCACGACCCGGAACCGCCCCTCTCCGACCCCGACCGTGCCTGGATCGACCAACTCCTTCGCAGTCAGGGGTTACGCAAACCCGCCCTTTGACGGTACAATCCGCCCACATACCTTATCCCACCGACACGCCCGCACCCACGGAGGTATCGCATGACCACCGCCGAATCGAGCCGCCTCCGGCTCGTCAACCCCAAGGGCACCGAACTGCCCCAGACTGAGTTCCGCATGAACGACCGCTCCGGCGGCTTGGCCGGCAAGCGGCTCGGCCTCATGGAGAACTCCAAGGCTAACGCCGACAAGCTCCTGATCGAGCTCGGCAACATCCTCAACGAGCGCCACGGTTTCTCCGAGATCAAGTTCTACGACAAGGGCCACGCTAGCTTGCCCGCTAAGCCGGAGATGATCGACGAGATCCTGAGTGAGGTCGACTACCTCATCACCGGGGTCGGAGATTGAGGGTCCTGCAGCTCGTGCAGTGTGCACGACGGAATCGACATGGAAAAGCGCGGCGTCCCCACCGCTGCCATCATCACTCACGTCTTCCTCAACACGGCCCAGGCCATGACCCGCATGATGGGCGTGCCCGACTACCGCTACGTGGTCGCCCAGCATCCCCTGTCCAGCCTCACCGATGATGAGGTCAAGCAGCGCGCCGCCGATTTGGCCGACGAAGTGGAGTCCATCCTGACCGGCCAGCCCGTCGCCGCCTAGCGACCCGCGCATCGGTAACTGTTCAGAATTCAGGAGGTTGTCATTGCGAGGCGCTTGCGCCGTGGCAATCTTGACGCCGTAGCAGTAACGTCTGTCTCGAAGGCGCCCTTGCGTCAACGGGATCGCCACGCTGAGCTCGTAATGACACTTTCCCCGCAACTCTGAAAAGTTACGCGCATCGGAGCCGCCCGTGGCGTCTCCCGGTACACCTCAACCGTCTCGCCTGCCCATCGACCCGGCCATCCGGCCCGGTCTGGCAGGCGAAACTCATTTGACCGTCGCCGCCGAACACCTCGCCCCCCACACCCCCAAGTTCAGCACCCCGGCCATGGTCATGCTCATGGAGCAGGCTTCGTACCACGCGGTCCTGTCCCTGCTCCACCCGAGCCAAACGGTCGTCGGCTACGAGGTCAACGTCAAGCACCTCGCACCTGCTGACGAGGGTTCAATCGTCACCGCCCGTTCCATCCTCACCGACGTTTCCGGCAACAAGCTCCGCTTCGAGGTCGAAGCCCGCCACGGCGACCTGCTCCTCGGCACCGCCGAGCACAAGATGGCTATCGTGTCCACTATGTGACCAGATTGAAGCTCAATCATCCCATTCATCCTGTGCATCCATGTAAAACCCGGCGCATATAGAGCAGTCCGCATCAGGAGGCCCCATGTCCTGGATCCGCGAAACCGACGTCGCCGTTCCCTCGGTCATCAGCTGCATGTCTATCAACCCCGACCTCATGGCGGCGGTGCAGAACCTCAACGCCAAGGCCACCTTCGGCTCCTCCGCCCTCACCCGCACCCAGGAGGAGGCCATTGCCACGGTCGTCTCCCTCGTCAACCGCTGTCGCTATTGAGCCGTCGCCCACGGAGGGTTCCTCCGTCAACACTCCGGCGACCCCGAATACTCCAGCCACATCATCCACGACTACACCCGGGCTGATCTTGACCCCCAGACCCGCGCCATCCTTGACTACGCCGTCAAGCTCACCCTGACCCCGGCAGCGATGACCGAAGCCGACATCAATGCCCTCCGCGCCGTCGGCCTCACCGACGAGCAAGTCCTGTCCACCGTCGCTATCACCTGCGTCTTCAACTTCATGAACCGTTTGGCCGATGGCCTCGGCGTCAAAATCCCCGAGGGCCGCGAGGCCATCATGGGCCAGTGGCTCTCCGACGCCGCCCAGCAGGCCCAGGACTGGCTTCTCACCCCGGACGCCGTTGCCGTCTCCTGATCCGCGGGTACTGCATCGGCTGTCATTGCGAGGCGCAACGCGCCGTGTCAATCTCGCCAGCTGATCTACCACAGACAATTCCAGCCAACCCAACTGTTCGGAGATCCCCCATGACACTTCTGCCATCCGGTCGTCCCCGTCTCCAGGACAAGGTCGCCATCGTCACCGGCGCCGGCTCCAGCGGCCCCGGCGTCGGCACCGGCAAAGCCGCGTCGATCCTCTTCGCCCGCGAGGGCGCCCGCGTTCTCCTCGTTGACCGCAACCAACGGGCCGCAGAGGAAACTCTGGCCGCCATCGAAGAACAGGGCGGCCGGGCCTCGATTATGACTGCCGACGTAACCTCCGCCGCCGACTGCGAGGCCATCGTTGACGCCGCCGTGGGACGCTACGGTGCCCTGCACGTCCTCTTCAACAACGTCGGCATCACCGGCCCCGGCACGCCCACCGATGTCGAGGAATCCGTGTGGGACAACGTCCTTGACGTGAACCTCAAGAGCATGATGCTCACCACCAAGTACGCCGCCCCGAAGATGATCGACGCCGGCGGCGGCAGCATCATCAACATGTCTTCCATCGCCGGCGTCCGCGCCGGCAGCGGCCTGGCCAGCATCCCTTATTCCGCCTCCAAGTCCGGCGTCATCGGCATGTCCGAGACCATGGCCGTCCACCTCGGCCGCGACAACATCCGCGTCAACGTCATCGCCCCCGGCCACATCTACACTCCCATGGTCGCCGGTGCCATGGCCGATGAGACCCGCGAAAACCGCCGCAAGGCCGGCCCTCTCGGGGTCGAGGGCAATGCTTGGGACATCGCCTACGCCGCCCTCTTCCTCGCCAGCGACGAAGCTCGCTGGGTCTCCGGGGTCGTCCTCCCCGTCGATGCCGGCCTCCTCGCCGCCACCCCCCTCGCCATGTATAACCGCATCCGCGACGAGTGACCGCCCGCCTCGCCAACTCCCTCTCACGTCATTGCGAGCGCAGCGCGGCAATCTCGCCAACGAAGCAATGCCCCGCCATGGGCTTCCGTCTTTCATGTCATTGCGTCCCCGCGCTTGATGCGGGGACGGCAATCTCGCCGGCAAAGGAGTGTCGATCATAGTCAATCTGGCATCCGCGCTGATCATCGCCGTCGCGACCGGTGCGTCGTTGCTCTACGTGCTGAAACGCCCCCATCTGGACGGCAGACAAAAGCTGATAGTTCTGGCGCTTGCCATGTCGGCCGGCGTTCCGGTGGGCTTTGTGCTTTTCGTCCTCCTTTCTATGGTGGGCATCATGCTCTTTTGGGAAACCGGGATCGGGAGCGACGTGGTGTTTCTGTACCTATCGGCGCCCCTGGCCGTCCTGTTGAACTTGATGCTCGTCCTGATAGCCAGCTTGGTCAACGCCGGCGCAGCCCCGAAATCGGAGATAGTCATGCGGGACACGTCCGTGACCGCCGGGCAGGGAATACCCGCTGCGGTGGACCAGGAAACGACCGTGGCGGCAACGTCCCCGACGGCCGGGCTGGTTGCGCCGGACACGGGCCGACTATTGCTGATAGGGACAATCGCCGTCGCGGCGTTCTTCCTCCTCATCGTCGTGGCCATCGTGGGCGGTTTCTACTGGTGGGACGCCGACCTGCGGACTTTGCTCGTCATGTCGGTGGCGCTCTTCGTTCTGCTGATGGTGATGGTTGTTGCCACCATCGTTCACTCTTGGCGGTGAGTGATCCCACGGGCGCTCCGGCAGAGTGCCACAGGACGACAACCTGACCCGTACCGGCTCGCGCCCAAATTGTCATGCGACTTACGCAGTTGGGTGCCTTTACTTCCGTTATTCCGGCGCAAGGTCGTCACCCCGTACTTGGTACGGGGCCGGAGTCCAGCCTCCCGCGTATCCACTTCCGTAAATCGTCAGCGGCAGCATTTGCGGGATTTTATGCTTTGGCAGGATTGGAAAGCCCTCCATCACGGAATGGCCCCAATCCTGATAATCTGCAAATCCTCCTTCTGACGTTTCCCCGTCCATCCTGTGCATCCATGCCAATTCACCCCTTGCCCAAATCAGAACGTCCGTGCTATCATCTCCCCCGCAGGTGATTGTCCCTTACCGACCAGGTTCCCGGAAACACGGCCAAAATCCATCAGCATCCAGTCGCTATCGGCATCCGCAGGAGACTGTCCCCGACCGCATTAATCGGAGCAG
>DAOULH010000070.1:0-11131 GCA_034420475.1 Dehalococcoidia bacterium | reverse complement strand
AACACGACCTCCCGCTTCCGCGTAATACTGTGCCAATCCACCGCAACGCAATGAACTTACCGAAAGATTAGCGGCCTGATTATGGATCAGCAAGCCATTTTGTTAGGGGTTCTTACAGAGGAACAGTTTAGATCATTGTTTTACCCAGTTCCCATACCGCAGCGCGTGGGTTGGCGCCAGCCGCTGCCGCACCGGGTCAACGACGAGCAGCGCACCTTCCAGGGTGTAGGCGCCGAGCAGGGCGGGAGCGCCTTCTTCGGCGAAGATGACGATGGTAGATCGCTCGACTCCCTCTACCCTGACACGCACTTCGCCGACCGCATCTTCGACAATGCTACCGTCGGCCAGTTCCGATTTGATGCGCTCAACGGGCGTTATCCCGAGCCTCTGCAGCAGGGTTGCCGGCAGGCAAGTGTAAGTGGAACCGGTGTCAACGGTCGCCTCTACTGTCTCGGAGGTGTTGCCGTCCGCCGAAATGACTTCTATGGGGTAGGTGAAGGTTCCCATCATCAAGTCTCACGTGTGGCTGCTGTCTCCATTATACCGACGCCGAAGGATATTCCGGCCGGCGCCGCTCCCGCAGGGCGGCCAGACCCTCCTTCACGTCGTCGCCGAAGAAGCCCAGGGCCTCGGCGAGCAGGGAGTAATCGAATGACGTGTGTCCGGCCTGACGGAGCCACTGGTTGAGGGCGCGCTTGGTGAAGCGGATGGCCGGCTGCGGGCCGTCGGCCAGACGGCGGGCGACGCGCATGGCGGTTTCCATCAGCTCGTCCCGGGGCACGGCCATGCTGACCAGCCCGATGCGCTCCGCCTCCTTGCCGTCCAGGAAGTCGCAGGTGAGCAGGTAGTACTTGGCCTTGGCCATGCCGCAGAGCAGGGGCCAGATGATGGCCGCGTGGTCGCCGGCGGCAACGCCCAGGCGGATGTGCCCGTCGGTGATGCGCGCGTCCTCGGCGGCGATGGAGATGTCGGCCATGAGGGCCACCGCCAGGCCCGCGCCCACGGCCACGCCGTTGATGGCGGAGATGACCGGCTTGTCCAGGTTGAGGATGTTATAGACGATGTCGCCGGCCTCTTTGGTGTTCTGGGCGACGATGGCCGGGTTGTCGATGGCCTGCTCGATCATCTCGAAATCGCCGCCGGCAGAGAAGGCCTCGCCGGCGCCGGTGACCACGGCGACCCGCACCTCGGGGTCGGCGCCGATGTCCAGCCAGATGCGGCTGAGCTCGTTGTGCAGGCGGAAGTTGGTGGAGTTCAGGGTCTCCGGCCGGTTCATCGTGAGGGTGATGACCCCGTCGGACTTTTCGATGAGGAGGTGCTGGTACGAGGAGTAATCGGTCATTTTGTGCTCACAGAACGGGCAAGGGGTGTCAGTTGTCGGCGGGTGTTGGTTCAAAATCGGGCGGGAGGTCGAAAGTGGGCCGGCCGTCGGGCCGATGGCTATGAGCCAGGATGGCCCGCATCAGCTGGTTGTGGTTGCGTTCCATGCGCTCTTCCAGCGCACTGAATCCGCGTTCCATGCGCTCTTCCAGCGCACTGAAGCTGCGTTCCGTGCGCTCTTCCAGGGCGTTGAACTTGCGTTCCGTGCGCTCTTCCAGCGAACTGAATCTTTCCTGCAAGGTGGTAACTTCCTCCCGCACTGCGGTAACTTCCTCCCGCACTGCGCCAACTTCCTCCCGCACTGCGCCAACTTCGCCCCGCAATGCGCCAACTTCCTCCCGCACTGCGCCAACTTCTCTCTGCACTGCGCCAACTTCGCCCTTCACTTCGCCGAATTCCTGCTGCACGTTGCCCATACGCAGCCAGAGCGCGCTTAATATTCCAAGTATGGCGGCCAGCAGCATCCCGTAAAGGCCCAGCACGACCGATACCAGGATAACTATGCTGTTGAGGCTGATTGTATCCATCAGTAGTTTCTCCCGAGATCGTTGCTACGATCCTTTGATGCCAATGCTACCAGACGATTTGCGCCTCTTGTAGCGCGGTGAGTTCAGTTTCATCCATGCCCAGCAGGCCGCAGAAGACTTCGTGGTTGTGCTCACCCAGGTCGGGCGTCCAGCGCAGGGGGTCGGTGGGCGTTGTGGAGAAGCGCCAGGGCGGTGCCACGGCTCGCTGCTCGCCCTTCTCGGCATGAACGGTCGTGGGGAAGGCCGCGCGTTCAGCCAGGTGCGCGTCGACCATCAGCTGGTCGGCCGATAGCGACGGGAAGGCTGCGATGCCGGCGGACTGCAACAGGCTGGTCACTTCTTCAGCGGTGCGTGTGGCCGTCCATTCGGACACACGCTGCTCCAGGGTGTCCTGGTTCCGCCAGCGCAGGAAGGCGTCGCCGTATTCGTCGGCATCCGCCCATGCGGGATTGCCCATGGCCTTCTTGAACGAGCGCCATTGCTCGTCGTCCGCCACTGCAATGGTCACCCACTGGTCTTCGCCGCGACAGGGAAACACGCCGTGGGGCGTCATGGTGTCGTCCCGGTTGCCCAGGCGTGCGGCGTCCCGGTCGTTCATGGCGGTGTCCATGAGAGCGTGGCCCATGAAGGCCGTGGCGATGTCGCGCACGGCGACGTCGGCCCGTTGGCCGACCTGGTGGCTGCGGTGAGCGCACAGGGCGGCGACCGCCGAGAAAGCGGCCATCATCCCGCCGGTGTGGTCCATGGCGTGGCGCAGCTCCACCGGCGGCCCGTCGGGATAGCCCGTGAGATAGCCGAGGCCGCCCAGCGCGGCAAACATCGGCGCGTAGCCAGCGTAGCGGGCCTCGGGGCCGGTCTGCCCGTTGGAGGACAGCGACACCATGATGATGTCGGGCTTGATCTCGCGCAACTGCGGGTAGCCCAGGCCCAGGCGGTCCATGACCCCGGGCCGGAAATTCTCCAGCACCACGTCGGAGATGCGCACCAGGTCGTAGGCCAGTTCCAGCGCCCGCGCCTCCTTGAGGTTGAGGGTGACGGAGCGCTTGCTGGCGTTCACCTGCTCAAAGGACGATGGGGGTTTGCCGTACATGGCGTGGGGCCGGCGCGTGATGTCCAGGCGCGCCGCCGATTCGACCTTGATCACGTCGGCGCCCAGGGAGGCCAGGATCATGCCGGCGAAGGGGCCGGCGGCGTGCACGGAGAAATCGGCGACGCGCACGCCGGAAAGGGGAGCGGATGCGTTAGTCATGGTCACCACCGGAATGCTACCGTTTGGATGGTCCATTCTGATACCGCTTTTTGTATTCTGCGAGCAGCATCAGTACCAGATCCGGGTTGCTCCGCGTTGCTTCGTCGAGGGCGGCCAACATTCCCAGTATCTTGTCGCGTTCTTCCGAGTAGGCTTCGGCGGCGCCGGTACGCCGGCCTTCGGCATGGCCTTCTTTCCGGCCTTCGGCACGACCCGCCTCTCGCTCCTCTTGGAGTTTGCGACGCTCAGCTTCAAAGTTAAAGAACATTCTTGCCCTCCACTTTCGCCGAAACTACCGACGGATGAGGGTACTGTTGACGTGTTGTATCGTGGCTAGACGTTGGGCGGACCGTTTTGAAACCGGATACGATATTCCGTTAGCAGAAACGGCAGCAAAGCCTGATTCCTTTCCGCGGCGTCGCTCAGAACATCCAGCATGGTGAGAGTTTCTTCCCGGATTGCCTCCCGGCCGGTGGCAAGGGCTTCTGCACGGCCGGTCACCAAGCCCTCGGCGTGGCCTTCTCGCCGACCTTCGGCGCGGGCTTCCGCTTGCTCGCGTTCGCGTCGGCGACGCTCTTGCCCCAGTGCGATGAACATTTTGACCCCCAGCTCGGTTAAAATCATCAGAGAGAGTGAGACGAACAGGCCCCACTCCCACAATCCCATAACTGTTTCCGGCGTTGTATCCCATGACCAGGAGTGACCGCGTACCAACAGCGTCAGCAAGTTGACCGGCCAGATGCCGAGGACAATAAACGGGATGTTCTTTACCGCATCGCGCGGCGGTATATCCATCTTACTCCAATCCCGGCGACGCCAACTAAGACGTCGCCGGGAAATCCTGCCTGCGGCTAGTAGTATACGGCGTTGCCGGTGCCGCCGCCGGCCGCGATCAGCTCGCCGGTGATGGCCCACGCCTTGTCGGAGGCCAGGAAGGCGGTCAGGTAGCCGATCTCCGAGGCGTCCACCATGCGGCAGATGTGGTTGCCGCGCGCCGAGCCGGGGGAGAAGTCCTGCGCTTCGGCCTCCTCCGGCGAGACGCCCAACTGCTCGGCGCGGGCGGCCAGCAGGCTCGGCGTGCGCTCGGTCCGCGTCGTGCCGGGATGGATGCAGTTCACGGTGATGCCGAACTGGCCCAACTGCGCGGCCAGGGTCTTGGTCATGTGCACCAGCGAGGTGTTGCGCGCGCCGCCGCTGAGGTTGCCGGCGTTGCGGGCGTTGAGGCCGCTGATGTTGATGATGCGGCCGAATCCCTGGGCCTTGAGCAGCGGTATCGCAGCCCGGGAGCAGCGCAGCGCCCCGACGAACTTCACGTCGAAGTCACTGATGAGCTCCTCGTCGATGAGGTCCTCGATGGGGCCGGTGGCCGACGGCGAACCGCCGGGCAGGGACGCGCTGTTGACCAGGATGTGCAGCCCGCCCAGCGTGTCGGCCGCCTCGTTGATCACGCGGTCCACCTGCTCGCGGTTGGTGGCATCGAACGACATGGGGATGGCGCGGCGGCCGGTGGTCTCGGCGATCTCGGCGGCGGTCGCCTCCAGGTCGGGCATGGAGCGCGAGCCGACCACCACGTCGGCGCCCTCGCGGGCCAGTTCCAGCGCGATTGCCTTGCCGATGCCGCGGCTGGCGCCGCCCACAAATGCCAGTTTGCCTTCAAGTCCAAAATCCATGAGGAATAGCCTCCGTTGGGATGCGAACCCGCCGGGAGTGGCGGGCTCGCTGGGATAGGGCGATTATACCGCCGCCGTGCGGGGCACGCGATCAGGAATCCGAGCTGGTGGAGCGGGTGATATGATGGGGGCAGAGGAGACTGAAACCGTGGGGACTTTCCGTATTGAGATCAGCATAGCCGGCTTGAATGGCGATAATCCGGCGACAGTAACGGCCCTGGTGGACACCGGAGCCACTCATTCCATGATGCCGGCGTCATTGCTGGACCGGCTGGGCGTCACACCGACCCGTCAGCGTACCTTCACGATGGCCGACGGCAGGACCGAGACCTATAACATCGGTGCGGCCATGTTCTCGGTCGGCGAAGAAGTCATGCCTTGCCCCGTGATTTTCGGCAGGGAAGGGCGCTATCTGTTGGGGGCCACCACGTTGGAAAACTTCGACCTTGCGGTTGACCCGGTGAACCAGAAGCTGACGCCGGTGGCAGAACTCACCATATGACGCCCCAACTCCCCGCAATGACGCCGCCGCAGTTCATCGCCAAGTGGCGCGACGTTGAGTTTGGCGAGAAGCAGGCGTCGCAGGAAATGTTCCTGGACCTCTGCGCCCTGGTGGGTCATCCCACTCCTGTCGCTTACGGCAGCCCGGACGCTTTCACCTTTGAAAAGTGGGTTCCCGGCGGATTTGCCGACGCCTACCTGGAGGACCGTTTCGGCTGGGAGTTCAAGGGCAGTGACGACCAACTGCCGGGCGCGTTCAACCAACTGCTGCGGTATCAAGTCTATCTGAAAACCCCGCCGCTGCTGATTGTATCGTCCTTCCGGCGGATACAGATACGCACCAACTTCCCCAGGATGGAGACCGTTCTCCACGAAATCCCAATCCTGGAACTGGAACAGCCGCGGCAGCTGACCAAGCTGCGCAACTGCTTTTTCGCCCCCGACGAGTTCCGCCCCAACCGCTCGGTGGAAGACGTCACCCGGGAGACCGCCGAGCTTTTCCGCGACATTGTCGCCGACATGGAGCGGCACACCGGCGACCCGGAACGGCTGGCCCGCTACCTCAATCGCATCGTGTTCTGCCTGTACGCCGAGGACGCCGGCCTGCTGCCCGATAACGTCCTGGCCGACATCCTCACCGCCAACCGCCAGCGGCCCGATCTGTCCAACCGCGCCATCGCCAATCTCTTTGAGCAGATGGCCGGCGGCGGTCTTTTCGGCCCCCACGAAATCGCCCGCTTTAACGGCGACCTGTTCCGGCCCGACGAGCCGGTTGAACTCAGTCCCAACGCCGTGCAGCGCCTGGGCGAGGCCGTCAGCAAGAACTGGCGCAACATCGAGCCGTCCATCTTCGGCACCCTCTTTGAGCGCGCCCTGGATGCCTCCCAGCGGGCCCGCCTGGGCGCCCACTACACCAGCGCTGACGACATCATGCTGGTGATCGACCCGGTGGTGATGGACCCGCTGGAGCGCGAGTGGGACGCGGCCCGCCGAGAGATTGAGGAGCTGCTGGAGGGACCGGAATCGTCAGAAGCAGGATTATCAGGATTACGGAATTTACCGGATTACAGCCCACAATCCCGGCAATCCGAAAATCTTGAAAATCCTGCTTCTGACAATCCCACGGATAGGGCCTTGGCGCGGCTGCTGCAATTCCAGGAACGGTTGGCCGGAGTAACCGTGCTGGACCCGGCCTGCGGCAGCGGCAACTTCCTGTACCTGGCCTTGCGCGGCCTGCTGGACCTGGAAAAGCGCGTGATTGACTTTGCTGCCGCCCGGGATTGGCGCGGCTTGTCGCCCACGGTCAAGCCCAACCAGATGCGCGGGCTGGAAATAAACCCCTACGCGGCCGAGTTGGCCCGCACCGCCCTGTGGATCGGCTACATCCAGTGGCACCAGGCCAACGGCTTCCCCTACACCCAAAGCCCCATACTGACCCCGCTGGACACCATCCGGCAGACGGACGCCATCCTTGACCTGTCGGACCCCGACAACCCGGCGGAACCGGAGTGGCCGGCGGCGGAGTTTATCGTCGGCAACCCGCCGTTTTTGGGACATTTCCCGTTCCGGGAGTCGCTGGGGGATGAATACGTGAATGCGGTGTATGGGCTGTATGGCAGCCGGATTCCCAACTCCAGCGATTTGTGCTGCTACTGGTTCGAGAAAGCGCGGGCGCAAATTGAGAGCGGCGCAACTCAACGGGCTGGCCTGCTGGCGACACAAGCGATACGGTTCCAGTCGAATCGGCGAGCGCTGGCGCGTATCAAGGAAACGGGGGATATTTTTGCGGCCATATCTGATAAAGACTGGGTGTTGGACGGGGCTACGGTACACACGTCCATCATCTGCTTTGACGACGGTAGCGACGATGACAGAACTTTGAATAGTCAACCGGTGGCGAACATCAACGTTGATTTGACCTCTGGCCACGACTTGACGCAGGCGCAACGATTGGTTGGCAACCGAAGCATGGCATTCCAGGGCATTGGCAAAGTAGGTGATTTTGATATACCTGATACGGTAGCGAATGGGATGATAGCGCAATCGAATCCCCACGGACGGCCCAACTCGGAAGTCATCAAGCGGTGGGTGAATGGCACTGACATTACTCAACGTTCGCGGAATATGTGGATAATTGACTTTGGAGTTGATATGCCAATGAATGATGCGGCTTTATACGAAGCGCCGTTCGAGTATGTCAAGGAAAAAGTGATGCCGGCACGAATAAAGAACAAGATGAAATGGCGAGCGGAAAACTGGTGGCTGCACGGCTATCCCGCTACCACCATGCGGCAAGCATTAGCGCCATTGCACCGATACATTGCCACGCCGAAGGTCGCCAAACATCGCTTTTTCGTGTGGCTCAACGCCGATGTATTGCCTTCCAACTTGATAATCGCAATCGCCAGCGATGATGACTATTTGTTCGGAGTGTTGTCATCGTCTATTCACGAACTATGGGCGCGTCAAGTTGGAAGTCAGTTGCGGGAAGCAGATAGTGGAGGAACGTACACGCCCACCACCTGCTTTGAAACCTTCCCGTTCCCGGAGCCGACTGGGGAGCAACGTGAGGCGATTGCTCTGGCCGCGGCAGAGTTGAACCGGCTGCGGGAGAACGACAGCCGCACCCTCACCAACCTCTACAACCAGCGCCCCACCTGGCTTGAAAACGCCCACGCCGCGCTGGATGCAGCGGTGGCCGACGCCTACGGCTGGCCGGCGGACCTGGCAGACGGGGAGGTACTGGAGCGGCTGCTGGCGCTGAACCTGGAGCGGGCGGGTGATTGACCCATCGGGACAGTTCGGTTACATTTTCGACGGGTTGGGCACTGCATTTCGACGGGACGGTATGGATGAGCGTGCGGCGCTGGAGTGCACTCTAACCGGGTCAGCCCGCGCCAGTTGAATTTGTTGAGCCATCGTTGGCTAACGAGAGGGCATATGCTTGAGCAATATACGGTCGCTGACATCTTGACGTGGCTAGATGAGAAAACTCTGGTCGTCAACCGAGAATTCCAGCGCAGCAGCAAGGTTTGGCCCACTGCCGCAAAAGTTTATCTGATGGACACCATACTGCATGGGATGCCCATACCAAAGATTTACATTCGGACGCGAATCGACGTGCACACCAGGCGCAGCTACCGGGAGGTCGTTGACGGCCAACAGCGCCTCATGGCAATCCGGTCGTTCGCGCGGGACGAATTCCCGCTGCGGCAGGTCGGCAACGACCTTGAAGAATTTGCCGGAAAGCGATACTCGGAGTTGGACGAGGATAGCAAGCTAAAGTTCCTGGAATATCCGCTGCCCGTTGAGCAGTTGCTGAATGCCACCGATGCATACGTCTTTGATGTATTCCAGCGGTTGAATACCTACAACTACAACTTGTCCCCCCAGGAATTGCGGCATGGAAAATATCATGGAGCTTTCCGGAACGCCGTCATTTCGTCGTCAAAGCGTTGGGCTTTCTTGTGGGATACATGTAACGTCATCGGCAAACAGGCTAGGGTGCGGATGGGGGATGACGAGTTGATGGCACAATTATTCGGCATCATCTTGGAAGGGGTCACCGACGGTGGGCAACCAAAAATCAGACGGCTATACGAAACCTACGACGGGGAGATACCGGAGTATGTCCCAAGCCGTGTAGATCGCACACTTGACTACACCATCGCCAATTTCCCCGAGATATTGGACACTGGCCTAGCAAGGTCTCCACACTTCCTGATGCTGTTTGCGGCAGTCACTCACGCAAAGTTTGGCATCCCGTCGGGGGATGTGGGAGACGATATGCCGCTACGAGACGCGCGCGCACTTACGGACGTTGCAGCGGCGGCGACCAACCTCAGCGCTTTGGCAGACGTACTGAATATGGACACCAACGAAATCCCGGAGAGGTTCCACGAATTTCGTCTTGCCTCGGCCGGCACTACACAGCGGATTAGAAGCCGGCGAGTTAGATTTCAAATGTCCTACAAAGCTCTGCTGCCGGACCCGATTTAAACGTATGCGAAAGAAGTCGCTGAACGCGCTCTACGGATCATATGTTGCCCGGAGCCGTTCCTTGATGTCCCGGTCCGTCTCGGGTTTGCCGGCAGATCCGGCAGAGATGGCGGTGTGCGAGCCGGTTCATCGGGACGGTATGTTGTTTCTGGTGGTGAGGCTACAGCACCTGTGGGGGGAGTTTTGCCGCGAGTTGGTCGTAAGATCGGCCATCGGGGACTGCGTGACGCGGACGGGAGTATACGTGCCGCCAGCGCCTGAGGTGAAACGCGTCAGCGACCTGCCAACTATTGCCAAGAGATTTAGCAAACGGCCATTCACGGGGCTTGGGGCTCAATGGGAAGTTCCGTCAATAACAATAGGGCGAGCCAGAGACTTGCAGCTGGCCAATTACAACCAGATAAACCTGGGACTGAGCACGGTCAATTTTATAGAAGACCGACTGAAACCCATCAGAAACTTCATCGTCCATCCAAGCGTGAGTTCAGCCTCCCGATACGACCAAGCTGCACGAAGTCTCAACTCCTCTGGTTTGCCTCCAGTCCAGTTGCTGAACCGGCGTCTACCGGGCGGGGCTACCATTTTGGGCATCTGGATATCGCAACTGGAGACTGCGGCTTGGAACGCAGTATCCTGAATCCAAGCTATCAACACGGTGGAAACATATTCCTCGGGCTGACGTAACTTAAAACGTTAAACCACACCCGCCAGTTCCCGCCCCGCATACCCCAGCAGCCCGCAGTACACTTCCGCGTTGTGCTCGCCCGGCAGCGGCGCGCGGGTCAGCGTGGTAGATGTCTCGCTGAGCTGGAAGGGGGCGCCGGTGTATTCCCAGGGGGCCGGTGGCCGGGCGCCCGCCCCGACGCTAGCCGACTGCGGGAATAAAATCGGCCACCGCCAGCGTTATGTCCGGGAACGCTTGCGGGCTGACCTGACCGCCCAGAGATATGATGCGGACGTTGGCGTAGGCCGTCCCTTTCGGGTCGGTGTTGACCACCAACTCCCCGGCGCGCAGGTTGGCGACCCATACCTCCGGTATGCCGGCGGCGGCGTACCGGGCCAGCTTCTCTCCCAGGTCGAACTCCAGGGAACTGTCGGCGACTTCAACCACCAGGTACACGTCGGACGGCAGCACCGGTCCAATGTCGTTGATGGAACGCCGCCGGATGACCGCGATGTCCGGCTCCGGCATGGTGGCGTCATCCAGTTGAATGGAGCCCTGCACCCGCACCATTGCCCGGCGTCCGATGGCTTCTCGCATGAGGAGGCCCAGCCAGTCAACGCTGTTCAGGTGCCGGTTGCCGATGGGCGCCATCTGGATTATCTCCCCGTCCAGCAGTTCAATCCGTTCCTCTTTCGCCAGTATGCCGGCGGCGCCCAGCGCCAGGTACTCGTCCACGGTGAAGCGACGGCCGACGCCCACGTCCGCGCGCTCGTTGGCCGGTACGATGCCGGCGGCGATCATGGCGTCCGCTTCGGCGGTGGTGAAACGGCGGATCGCTCCAGTATGTGTCGTTGTCATAATGATCCTCAATGCAGCTGGGCGATCAACCATTCATCAGCATTGTAGCGCGGCGTTACAATGTTATGACGTCATATCGTCACAACTACACGATACCACTGTCAGCAACGCTGCGAGACCGCCGCGCGGGCCGGGGTGGTTGTCATCACGGTGTCGGAAAGCTGAATTGGCTAAGAACCCCTAACAAAATGGCTTGCTGATCCATAATCAGGCCGCTAATCTTTCGGTAAGTTCATTGCGTTGCGGTGGATTGGCACAGTATTACGCGGAAGCGGGAGGTCGT
>DAOULH010000069.1:0-71749 GCA_034420475.1 Dehalococcoidia bacterium | reverse complement strand
CCGCTGCATCCCGACGTGATCTACCGGGACGAGCGCTGCTTCGTGGTGCGCGACATCAACCCCAAAGCGCCGGTGCATCTGCTGATCATCCCGAACATGCCCATCAACGGGCTGGATTACATCAGCCCCGCCATGGAGGCCACCATGGGGCACCTGTTCGTGGTCGCCGCCGAGATGGCTCGCCGCGAGGGAGTGACCATCAGCGGCTACCGCCTGGTGGTCAACAACGGCGAGGACGCCGGCCAGACCATCGCCTGGCCCCACATGCACCTGCTGGGCGGCCGCGCGCTGGAAGACATGGGCTGACGCAATGGGCGATTTCACGACCGAAATCCACATCGGCAACATCACCGGGGGCGATATGCACCCGGTGACTGCTCTGGTGGATACCGGCGCCACCGAATCCGCTTTCCCTGCGGACCTGCTGGAATGGCTGCACATCCCGGCGACGGAACGGCCGATGGACTACGTCCTGGCCGATGGGAGCACTCTGCGGTGTCCCCGCGGGCTCGCCCGGATTTCTATAACGGTTCGGTCCGGCGAAACCTTCAGCAGCATTTGCCCGGTGGCATTCTGGCCCGACGAAAGCGGCCAGTGTATCGGCGCAACCACGCTGCAGATCCTGACGCTGGCGGTTGATCCCGTCAACGAAGAACTGGCGCCCGTTGCGGCGCTCCGGCGAGGTTGGGGCGGTGATATTCCGACGCGGGGATGACCGTGATCTGCACCAAGCGAGGGTGACCACACCATGACCACCATCGAAATCTCCGACCGCGTGGTGGACCGTATCCACCGCCGGATCCGCCGCCTCCCGCCCGGACTCCAGGAGCACTGCCAGCGGGTCGAGCAGATCGCCCGCGGTCTCGCCGAGCGTCACGGGGAGGACGTGGAGGCTATCGGCCTGACGGGCCTGGCCCACGACGCCACCAAGCATTTCTCCGGCTTGGAGAACCTCCTCCGCATGGAGGAGTACGACCTGCCTCCGGTCACCGAGTTCGAGCGGCGCAACCCGGACATCCTCCACGGCATGGTGGGCGCGGAGCTGCTCAAGCGCGAGGACGGCCTGGGCCATCCTCAACTCTACAACGCCATCTACTGGCACACCACCGGCGACCCGACCGGCGGCGACTCCATCGCCCACATCGTGTTCCTAGCGGACAAGCTGGACCCGGTAAAGGTCAAGCGCTACCCCTGGCAGGGCGAGCTGAAGGAACTGGCCGAAAACGACCTCCCTGCCGCCATGACCATGTTCCTCACCAGGAACGTCGTCCGGATGCTGGACAAGGGTTCGCTGGTGCATCCCGCGTCGATTGAAGCGCGGAACACGTTGCTGTTGGCGACGGCATCGTAGCTCAGAATATAATTGCTCTTACGAAAGCAGAGAGGGATATAATGGAATACGAAGTTGTTGTCTGGCTGGATGACCTGTCCGACGGTTCCAAGTGCTACGCCGCAGTTTTCCCTGCACTGAACCACGCCAACGGTCAAGGGGATACCGAAGCGGAAGCGCTGGTTGAAGTTGCAGACAGCATTGCCTGCTTCCTGGAGCATATACCGGAAAGGCTCAAGACCGGCCAGGCAGCTCAGCACGAAATGTCGGAACTGGTGGCAGAACTAGCCGCGGATGACATTCCGCATTGGTTCCGTCAGGTCACGCCTCGCCGGATTGCGGTTCGCGCATAACGATGCCCAGAATCGCCAACGTCAAAACCCGGGAGCTGATCCGCCTGCTTCGTCGTATGAGATTTGTTCAGTACAATCGGGATCACGTCTACTTCTATCATGAGTGGTTGAGATTGTCGGTCATGGTCTCACACGGCGATAAAGAGGTAGGTGCTGCGCTAATGGGTGACATAGCCATTAATCAGTTGAAGATGAACAGCGCCGAGGAGTTTCGCGCCGCCCTGCGTGGCAACATCCCCCGCCGCTACCTGGACCCCGACGCGCCGTGGGACGGCCAGCCTCTGGACTAGCCTGAGGATGTGAAACATGGAATTCGACGTTGTCGTTTGGCGCGACACTTTGTCAGACGGCTCGATTTGCTACGCTGCGCTCTGCCCCGCCATTGCCCATGCCCATGGCCAGGGCGACACTGAGGAAGAAGCTTTGGTCGACGCCGCAGACACCATGGCCGTGTTTGCAGAAAAAATGCCTGGCAGAGTAAAAGCTGGTCAAGCTGCGCAAGATGCATTGTCCGAGGAGATTGCGGAGTTGACAGCGGATGGCGTAGTTTTTTGGGTGCGTCAAGTGGAGCCTCGCCGAAACTCAGTGGTAGTGTAGCGATGCCGAGGATCGCCAACGTCAAGGCGCGAGACCTGATCAGATTGCTACTCAGGATGAAATTCGAGCGGTATGACCGTGACCACATATACTTCTACCATGAGTGGTTGAACCTGTGGACCAAGATATCGCACGGAGATAAAGACATCGGCTCGGCACTTATGGGACGCATAGCCATCAAGCAGCTGAAGATGAACAGCGCCGAGGAGTTTCGCGCCGCCCTCCGGGGCGATATTCCACGCCGCTATATCGACCCCGACGCGCCGTGGGACGGCCAGCCCCCGGACTAGCCTGAGGATGTGAAACATGGAATTCGACGTTGTCTTTTGGCGCGGAACCTTGTCCGATGGTTCAATCTGCTACGCGGCGATTTGCCCGGCCATCGATCATGCTCATGGCCAGGGAGACACGGAAGCTGAGGCTCTGGCTGACGTTGCGGATACCATGGCCATCTATCTGGATCATGAGCCGGAAAGATTCAAAACCGGACAAGAAGCTCAGGATGCGATCCGTAGATTGACGGAGGAACTGGACGAGAATGGAACCGCCTGCTGGGTGAAGCAGGTCGCCCCGGCGCGCAATCGAGTGCCCGCTTAGGTTATGGTTAGGATTGCCAACGTCAAGACCAGGCAGTTGCTTCGATTACTGCGCAGGATGGGCTTTACACAAAGCAACCGGGACCATGCTTACTTCATACATGCTTGGCTGCGCCTGCGGACAAAGGTGTCGCATGGAGACAAAGAAGTGGACGCCGATCTGATGGGAGAGATCGCTATCGTGCAACTCAAAATGAACAGCGCCGAGGAGTTTCGTGCCGCCCTCCGGGGCGATATTCCACGCCGCTATCTCGATCCCGACGCGCCGTGGGACGGCCAGCCCCTGGACTAGTGAACAACATGACCGCACAGCTTGAAATAACCCCCGAAGCCGCCCAGTTCATCAGGCACAAGGGTGGCCAGGCCGTCGTCGACTTGATCTGCTGGAAGGGTTGAAGCGGCGAGTCCGTGGAGGTATCGGTCGATACCAACGTGCGCCGTCGCCGCAGCCTGGAGTCCTACGACCCGGCCAGCCAGGACGACATCACCCTGTACCTGGCCCCCGGCATCGCCGAATACGCTCAGCAGGTCAGCCTGTCCATGAGCCGGTTCCTGCTCTTCCGGAACCTGAAGGCCACCATCGTGCTGCCCCACGGCGTCACGCTGGGCCGGCGCGCCTCCCTCGTTTAGCCGGCGGCCCGGGCCGGCAGCATATCGGCCACGGCGCAGATGAAGCCGGGCAGATAGTCCTCACCGTCCACCGTGTCGGCGTCGGTCAGAACCAGCGGCGGCGCATCGGGAGTGTGCACTGTCAGCGTGCGGGCGTCGATGTCGATGACCCAGACGGCTTTGCCGCCGGCGCCCAGGTATTCGCGGATCTTCTGAGCGATCTGGGTTGTTGTGTTGCTCTCGGACAGAATTTCGACGGCCAGGTCCGGCGCGCCATCGTAAAGCATTCCTGCGAGATCAGGTTGGGAAAGGCGTGCGTTGGAAACGAAGGAAACGTCGGGCATTCTGGAAGTGGCCGGCGAGTTCGGGCCGGTAACGTACCCTCGGTTGCTGAGGTACACGCGGCCCAGCCGATTCAACAGCACATGATTGCCGACCCTTATGACTACCAGTGATCCGGTATGTTCGTGTTCTTCCGACGCTACCATCAGTTCGACCAGGACTCCTTTGACCAGTTCGTAGCGGGGATGCTTGGGCAGCGCGGCGTACTCGGCCAGCGTAACCGGCGGCGCGGCGGTTTGTTGCGTGGTCATGTGGCACCTCCGAGTCAGAGAGCCGGCAGTATATCCGCCACGGCGCACGCAAAGCCCGGCAGATAGTCCTCGCCGTCCACCGTGTCGGCGTCGGTCAGAACCAGCGGCGGCGCGTCTGCGGTGTGCACCGTCAGCGTGCGAGCGTCGATGTCGATTACCCAGACGGCTTTGCCGCCGGCGCCCAGGTATTCCCTGATCTTCTGAGCGATTTGGGTTGGTGTGTTGCTCTCGGACAGAATTTCGACGGCCAGGTCCGGCGCACCGTTGTAGAGCTTTCCCGCCAGGTCGGGTTGCGCCAGCCGTGCGTTGGACACGAATGAAACGTCGGGCATCCGTGACGTGGCAGGTGAATCGGGCCCGGTGATGTACCCGCGACTGCCGGTGTACACCCGCCCCAACCGGTTGGGGAAAACATGCGCCGCCATCCGCCAATTGACCAGGGAACCGGTGTGTTCGTGTTCTTCCGACGCAACCATCAGTTCGACCAGGACTCCTTTGATCAGCTCGCAGCGGGGATGCTTGGGCAGCGCGGCGTACTCCGCCAGCGTGACCGGCGGCGCGGCGGTCGGCTGTTGCGTGGTCATGGCAAAACCTCCTCGCAGAGGAAGCGACGGGACACTACCGCGCGTAGCGGTAGCCGCCGGCCGGTGTGCGGGCGCAGTTCAGCCGTCGGTTCAGGTG
This sequence comes from Dehalococcoidia bacterium, assembly GCA_034420475.1. Taxonomy (GTDB): domain Bacteria; phylum Chloroflexota; class Dehalococcoidia; order Lucifugimonadales; family UBA3495; genus Bin87. Next base: position 66,990 of record DAOULH010000069.1, on the reverse strand, counting down.
CAGCCCTTCCAGCACGAACTCCACCGCTGACGCCACCACCTCGGGCCGTTGGTCATCGCCGACCAGGGCCGTAACGGCCGAGCGCAGCCCATCCACGTTGTCCAGCGCCGAGGCGTAGGCCCCCGACGGAACGTCGCTGCCCGTTTCCACCGCGTTGCCCAGGTCGAAGGACGTGACGATGTCTTCCAGGTCTTCCACGTTGCAGTACCTGCCGAAGATGCCCAGCGTCGCCCGCTTGGTCAGGTCCTCCACCAGCCGGTCCTCTCGGCCCTCGCCAAAGGTCTCCAGTTCGATCTTGCCGCCCAGGGAGGCGACGAGATAGGGCAGGTCGCTGATGCGCGGGCAGGCGATGGCCTCCCCCTGTCGGATGCTGCGGCGCAGCGCGTTGCTGATCAGCGTTTCGTAGTTGGCGATGGACACGCGCACGCTCACGCCGGAGCGCTGGTTGATCTCGTTGCTGGACCTCGCCCGCGCCGTCACCTCGGCGATGATGTCCGTCATGAACTCGGGGACAACCACGCGGTCCTCGTCGGGGAAGCGGTTGCGCTCCTGCTCCATGATGGCGATCTCTTCGTCCAGCGCCCGGGGATAGTGGGTGTGGATCTGCGCGCCGTACCGGTCCTTCAGCGGGGTGACGATGCGGCCGCGGTTGGTGTAGTCCTCGGGGTTCGCTGTGGCCACCACGAACACGTCCAGCGGCATCCGGATGCGGTAGCCCTTGATCTGCACGTCGCGCTCTTCCATCAGGTTGAACAGGCCCACCTGGATGCGTTCGGCCAGGTCGGGCAGCTCGTTGATGCAGAAGATCCCCCGGTTGGTGCGCGGCACCAGGCCGTAGTGGATGGCTGACTCGTCCGACAGGTGCCGGCCTTCGGCCACCTTGATGGGGTCGATCTCGCCGATCAGGTCGGCGATGGAGATGTCCGGCGTGGCCAGCTTTTCCGAGTAGCGCAGGTCCCGGCCGATCCAGTCCACGGGGGTATCGTCGCCCATGTCGGCCACCATCTGCCTGGCGTCCGGGGTCAGCGGGTGGTAGGGGTCGTCGTTCAGCTCACTGCCGGCGATGACCGGAATCTGCTCGTCCAGCAGGTTCACCATCTCCCGGATCAGCCGGGTCTTGGCCTGGCCGCGCTCGCCCAGCAGGATGATGTCCTGCCCCGCCAGAATGGCGTTTTCCAGCTGCGGGATCACCGTCTGGTCGAAACCGATGATGCCGGGGAAGACCGGCTCCTCGGCGCGTATCTTGGCGATCAGGTTGCGGCGGATTTCCTCGCGCACCGAAACCGATTGGTAGCCGCTATCGCGGAGTTCGCCGATGGTGGCGGGCATGGCGTTATTCGTGGACATGGAGTGAGGCCGTCCTTTGGTCAGGGTAGGGGTCTGCCGGCAGTATAGCAAACGGGCAGCGGCGTGCTGCAATCCGGGCGCTACCCTCACGCGTACCCACTTCACCTGAACTGTCATAGGAGTTACGCACTTGAAATTGCAAACCCGTCATTCCAGCGAAAGCAGGAATCCATTGACTTTATAGTGAACGGATCTGGAATGCTGTTAACGATTTCGGCCACTAGATTCCCGCTTTCGCGGGAATGACGGTCCCAACTGCGTAAGTCCTATGTCATTGCGAGCGCAGCGCGGCAATCTCGTTGAGGAAAGTAACGCTGCTAGGGGAACGAGATCGCCACGTCGCTCCGCTCCTCGCGATGACAAAATGGGTACGCGTGAGCGACACTACCGCGTCCTGCTTGAGGCCCCGCCATGACTACCGCCCCTGAATTGACTACCACGACGGCGCCGCCCTATCCCTATCCCGAGGACGGGGTAATCGATTACGACCGCCTGGACTTTGACCCCTTTGAACTGGAGCCGCTGCCCGAGTCGATGGAACAGAACCCGATCATAGTGGAAATGGTCTATACCCTGGTGGCCCGCTTTGCGTCCTTTGAATGGCGGGGCGAGGTGTTCATTGACCACAATTCGGATATCTGCTACGACCGTCGCAACCTCAACGTAAGAATTCGCCCCGACGTGTTCCTGGCCTTTGATGTGCCGGAGGGGCTGGACATCCACGCGCGCAGCTTGTACCTGCCCTGGGAGGCCGGCAAGCCACCGGATTGGGTTCTGGAAGTGGGTTCCAAAAGCACCGGCGAAGTGGACACCGGTCGCAAGCGGCGCATCTACGCCGAGATTGGCGTCCCGGAGTACTGGCGTTTCGACCCCAGTGGTGGCGGCCACCACGGCGCGGCCCTGGCCGGTGACCGCTTGGTCAACGGCAGCTACGAGCCCATCGAACTGACCTCGGAACCGGACGGCATCCTGAAAGGGTACAGCGAAGTTCTGGAACTGTACTTCTGCTGGGATGACGGCAACCCGCGCTTCTACGACCCGGTGTCAGGGGAGTACCTGGAAAATATGCGCGAAATATGGGAGGCCCGCCAGGAGGCGGAGACCCGTATCACCGCCGCCGAAACTCGCGCCGACGCCGCCGAGACCCAGCGGGACGATGCTCTTTCCGAAAACGAACAACTCCGCGCCGAAGTGGAGCGGCTGCGCGCGGAGCTCAACCGCCGGCAATCCTGAAACCGGGAAGAACTGTCTGCCTGGTATGTGCCGCCGAGGGCGGTGTTCTGACGCTGCTCCGGCCGAGCCCCAAATGGCGGGGCTACGGTGAATCATTGCGCTACGACAGCGCCGACGCATCAGCGATGGAAGCGGTCCATCCTTTGATTCAAAGTAGGGGTCAGCCGGCTTGGGCGTGGCCCGTTCCAAATCGCGCGTTGCGGAACGCTCCGCTTTCCATCATCCATCAGGATGGGAATTGTCCCAAGCGTCCCTGCCCGACGAACGGCGCGGGACGGCCATATTCCCATGCGCCGCCCTCTCCCCTGGCATAAGGCGGCGCAATAACAGCGCGTAATCTGGAATATGAAACCTGCAAGATCATTGTAACGTACCCTCCTGATGACAATTCAAAATATATTGAGCAGAGTAATAATTTATTGTATCAAGTTGAGTCTACTTGGCATACTGTATGAAAATAGTACAATAGATAGCGCTGCTGGGCCTGGCCGCACTATACCCGGCCGGCCAGTTGGGGGTGAATAATGAAAAAGGTCGCCATCGACCGCCGGGGATTGCGCCCTTTCGTTGGAGCCGCGGTTGCGCTGCTGGCGGCGGCGCTGCTGGCCGGAGTTGCCTGCGGCCGCGACGCGGATACGCCCGTAGCCACGCCAGCCTTCAACCTGCCCACGGCGCTGCCCAGCCCTGAAGCCGCGCCCGCTGCCGGAGCCGGCGCCGAAGCCACGGCAGCCCGGTCTTCAGCCTATTGGGACGGCCCGACGACCTGGGAACCGGAGGACGTGAGCAGTCTGGAACGGGTCACCCAGGAACTGGTCGCGCCGCCCTTCTTCCCGGAGCACGAGCAGACCTACACCGGCGAGCCGCGGGTGGTGGAAGTGCGAATGGTGATTGAAGAAAAGGAGATTGAAGTCGCCCCCGGCGTCTTCACCTGGGCCTTTACCTTCAACGGCTCCGTCCCCGGTCCCATGATCGTGGTGCATGAGGGCGACTACGTGGAGCTGACGCTGGTGAACCCGGCCAGCAGCGATCTGCTGCACAACATCGACTTCCACGCTTCCATTGGCGCGCTGGGCGGCGGTTCCCTGACCCAGATAGGGCCGGGACAGGAAGTTGTGCTGCGTTTTCGAGCGACGAAATCCGGCGCATTCGTTTATCACTGCGCTCCCGGCGGCACCATGGTGCCCTGGCACGTTACCCACGGCATGAACGGCGCCATCATGGTGCTGCCCCGTGACGGCCTCAAAGACCCGGCCGGCAACCCCATTCGTTATGACCGCGCCTATTACCTGGGCGGACAGGAATACTACCTGCCTCGGGATGACAACGGCGAGTTCAAGCGGTACGACAGCGCCGGCGCGGCGCTGGTGGACGACCTGGCGGCGATGGCTGCCCTCATCCCCACGCATATCGTGTTCAACGGCGTTACCGGAGCGCTGCAAGGCAACGGGCAGCTTACCGCCAACGTGGGCGAAAACGTCCTCATCGTCCACACTCAGGCCAACCGCCAGTCGTATCCCCACCTCATCGGCGGGCATGGCGATTACGTGTGGGAGCGCGGGAATTTCAGCAACCCGCCGGCTATTGACCTGGAGACCTGGGTCATCGCCGCCGGCGCAGCGGGGGCCTCAATCCACACTATTCGCCAGCCGGGAATCTACGTTTACCTGTCACACAACCTGATTGAGGCGTTCGTTTTCGACGCCAAGGCCATTCTGGTAGCAGAAGGGGGATGGAACAACGACCTGATGGAACAGGTCAAACCGCCCGGCCCCATCCGGTAACGGGCTGACGGTATTTCCCCGCGCTTGGGATAGCAGCGGCGAGAACGCCGGGGCCGGCATGATAACCGCTCCGGCGTTTTGAAGTGCTACAATTGCCGCCACCCACGCCGCCAGCGGGCGTTGCCGGGAGGTTTGCAATGACCACCGCCGCAGATAAAGCCAAAATGCTGCCCTACAACCGCCGGGGTGAGATTGACTACGCCAGCCTGGAATTTGACCCCGACACCAAGCACCTTACCCCTGACGCTATGGAACAAAACCTTGAAGTGGCAGAGCTCATGGGACTGTTCCGGGCTCGCTTTACCGACTTCAACCGGCGCCCCGACGTGTTTTTGGACAACGAGACCTACATTTGCTATGACCCCGGCAACCTGAACGTGCGAGTTTCGCCGGATGTTTATCTGGCCTTTGGGGTGGACGCCAGGGCCATACGACCTCGCAAAATCTACCTGCCCTGGGAAGTGGGCAAGCCGCCGGACTGGGCGCTGGAAGTGGCGTCGGAAAGCACGGCTCGGGCGGACGTGCGGCGCAAGCCGGGCATCTACGCGACCGTGGGCATCCCGGAATACTGGCGGTTCGACCCCACCGGCGGCCGTTACCACGGCGCGCCCCTGGCCGGGGGCCTGCTGCGCGACGGCGCGTATCAGCCCGTAGAGTTGACCACCGAGCCGGACGGTATCTTGAAGGGATACAGCCCGATACTGGAACTGAGCCTGGCCTGGGATGATGGCTGGCCGCGGCTGTACGATCCGACCACCGGAACTTACCTGGAAGGCTGGCGGGAAGTTTGGCGCTCCCGGCTGGCCGCAGAGGCCCGGGCCAACGCTGCGGAAGTCCGGGCCGACGTTGCGGAAGCCGAGGCCCAACAGTTGCGGGAGCAATTGCGCCGTTTGCGGTCGGAAAACTAGCCAGGCCAGGTTCGTAATGACAACAAGGAGGCTTTCGTCATGTCCACCGCCCCCGTTTACACCTACACCTACGACCACATCCACGTTCGCACTAAGGACCCGGAGGGCATGGCCACCTTCTTCGAGACCATGTTCGGCGCGAAGGTCCTGCGCCTCATCCAGAGCGACGGCGTGCCCCGCGTTGATCTGGACGTTAACGGCTTGGCCATCTTCATCGCCTCAGTTCCTCCCGAGGAGCACATCGATCTGAGCCCGCGCGACCCGCATCTGGGCCTGGACCACTTCGGATTCCGCGTGGACGACATCGACGGCGCGGTGGAGGACCTGCGCGGCAAGGGCGCGGAGATCTACGTGGAGCCGCGCACCATCCGCCCCGGCGTCCGCATCGCCTTCGTCCGCGGCCCCGACGACGTGCGCATCGAAATCCTCCAGCGCGACGGCTCCGGCCTGATGGAGGAGTAGCGCAATAGCTACTGCTTGCGGAGGAGTTGAGACGTTGGCGAGGTTTACGCTGGCGAGGGGGCCGGCGCCAGCAATTGCAAAAGACCGGCAAATGCCTCCGGGATCAGCAATCCGATCAAGGCCAGCAATTCTAGGACGAACCATCCGTACAGGTTGCGCGCAATGCGCCTTTTGGTTGTTCTCCGTCGTCCAAGTTCGTCGGGTGTCGAGAAAATAACCCTACTGCCCAGGTGGAGCACACTCAGGTATGCAAGTATCGCGATTACCGCAAGCGAATACGTTGCCCAGGACGTAACAACTTCCGTGACGTCAGCGGTAAACAGCGCAACGCCTGCTGCTGCCGTTGCCACGGTGACTATGCCCAAGAATATCGTATTCCAATGGCGTTCCCATTCCTGGCTATCCGGCATTTTGAGACTCTCCGGCCCGCGACTTTCGTTGGCCTTTATCGGTACTGTAGCGATAGCCGCGCCAAGTTTCCCACGTAGCATAACTGCCGGGCGCAATCATCAGGAAGATGCCGCCGGCAGCTACCCCTGCGATTCTAGTGGCGTCTTCCAAAGTGAAAGCTATTGACAGAAACATGACGCCAAAGAACCACCCTCCCCCCCACGCTATCGCCACCCATTGCAAGTCCTTCCGCAAGAACGACAGGAAAGTTTCTCTTTCACCGGAATCAGCGGCTTGGGCCGGAGCGTCGGTTGAGCCTGCATTAAACGGGGTATCGTGCGGTGTTTCGCCGGCCATTCTGGCACCTCCGGTTAGAGTTGCGCGCGCAGCCAGTCTATCACGTTGGCCCGCCCTGTCTCGTCGCGTGATACTCTGTCGGCTGCACACAATTCACGAAGTTGAGGACACCAACCATGCCCCGCGCCGCCTTCGTCTACGACGACGCCATGAGCCAGCACGTGCTGCGCCAGGATCACCCCATGCGTCCCGTCCGGCTGCGGCACACTTACGAACTGCTGGACGCCTACGGAGCTTTCGACGGCGTCGATTCCCTGCTGGTCAGCCCGACTCTGGCCGACGAGACCAGCGTCGGGGCATTCCACTCCCGCGACTACATGGCCGCCGTGCGCACCTTCAGCCTGGGTCTCACCGGCTTCCAGCCCCAGCGCTTCGGCTTCGCCCAGGGCGGCGACAACCCGACCTACCCCGGCATGTATGAGGCGGCCATGCTCAGCACCGGCGCGACCCTCACCGCCGCCCGCATGGTGGCCGACGGCGAGGTTCCGGCGGCGTTCAACATCAGCGGCGGCCTGCACCACGCGGCGGCCCGCAACGCCAGCGGTTTCTGCGTCTTCAACGACCCGGTGGTCGCCATTATGTACCTGTTGCAGCGCGGCCTGCGCGTCGCCTACGTGGACATTGACGCCCACCACGGCGACGGCGTGCAGGACGCCTTCTACGATGACCCCCGCGTGCTCACCATCTCGGTGCACGAATCAGGCCGTTATCTGTTTCCCGGCACCGGCTTCGCCGGTGAGGTCGGCTCCGGCGAGGGCATCGGCTACGCCGTCAACCTGCCGCTGTATCCTTACACCGACGACGAGATTTACCTGGAGGCCTTCGAGTCCGTGGTGCCGCCACTGCTCGAAGCTTTCGCGCCCGACGTCCTGCTCACCCAGTTGGGCATCGATTCCTACCATACCGACCCGCTCACCCACTTGCAGGTCACCAGCCGGGGGTTCATCGCCGCCGTGACGCGGCTGGGCGGGCTTGGCTGCCCGTGGTTGGCCACCGGCGGCGGCGGGTACGACATCGGCGCGGTGGCCCGCTGCTGGACCCTGGCCTACGGCGTCATGTGCGGCGCCGAGTGGCCGGATCGTATCCCCACGCCAGCCATCGAGCGTCTCGGCCGCGCCACCCTGCGCGATACCGAGATACCCGAAATTCCCGACTACATCCGCGCCGACGCCCGCGCCCTGGCCGCCGAGAGCGTGGCCGCCATCAAAGACGCGGTGTTCCCGGTTCACGGCCTGGCCGCATAGCCCTGGAGCCGGATGGACATTAGATCCGGGATATATCTACCTCGTCGGGACGGGGTTCGTTAAACTCCAGTCCCTGCGCCAACGCCGCATCCCGGCGGGCGATCCAGGCAACCCACTGCTCGCCGGTGCGGGCGGTGACTTCCTCAGTGACCTGGGCGGTGACTTCCTCAGTGACCTGGGCGGTGACTTCCTCAGTGATCTGGGCGGTGACTTCCTCAGTGACCTGGGCGGTGACTTCCTCAGTCACTCGGGCAGCGACTGCCGCGCGGATCTTGTCGGCGTTTGGAGCGACTATCTTGGCGTCGATGATGGGGTCCAGGATTTTTTCATTGATGAATTGGGATAACGACATCAGGATCCTCCCGACTGTACTCAGAACGGGCGTAAGCACCAAGGCGACAGCCGTCAGGGGGACGACGATGTTGCCAAATCGCTGTAAGACGATATAGGCGGTTCCATCTCCGACGTGCGGCGGCGATGCCCATTGTATCACTCGGAGCGAGGTCGGGGAGTATTGGGCATAAGCCAGCACGATAGCGGCCGCTATCCATAGGCTGTATAGAAGCAGAAAGAAAAGCCTCGCTTCCCGCCTGCGGATGCTCCAGGTTGGTACTCGTTCGCCGTCGTCTGGTTGATAGAGGACGCTGCCGATAATTCTCAAGATGGCGGCAACGGCAGACCCCGCTACCACCAGAAATCGCAACGACATTCCTCCCCTCTCTATCGCGAGCGTTCAAATTCAAGTGGGTTCACGGCCTGGAGGCGTAGCCCTCTCGCCCCGGCGGCACGCACCGCACCGCCGTGGTGATGAATCCGCTGTGCGCCACCATGCGATGGGCCGGCCGCACGCTGCGCCGCGACACGTTCCAGCCCCGCAGCATGGTCTCGGCGGTCTCCACCCGGGCGAACCTGCCATCGGCGTTCAACGCCAGCACCAACTCCTGCACCTGGAGGATGGTGGGCAGGAAGGACAGCAGGATGCCGCCGGTGATCAGCGCGTTGGCGGCGGCGTCCACCGCGTGCCACGGCTCCGGCAGGTCCAGGATCACCCGGTCAACCGCGGTGTCGGAGATGCCCTCGAAGATGTCGCCCACGGTGACCTCATGGCGTGAGGTGTCGGGTATCACGGAGCGCACGTTGGACAGCGCCTTGTTCACCACCGCCTCGTTGATCTCGTAGGAATGGACACGCCCCATCGGGCCTACGGCGCGCAGCAGGGCGGTGGTCAGCGCGCCGGAGCCTAGCCCCGCCTCAACCACCGTGGCGCCGGGAAAAATGTCGGCCATGGACACGATGTTGCCCAGGTCCTTGGCGTAGATCACCTGGGGCCCCCGCGGCATCAGGCGCACGTAGTCGCCCAGCGTGGGCCTGATGCCAAGCATGACGTGGCCGCGGCTGGTGGTGTACCAGCCGCCCACGGGCTGCCCGATGACATCGTCGTGCGACAGCCATCCCAGGTGGCAGTGGAACTCGCCGCCGTGGCTAAGCGTCTCCTGATAGGTGCGGCCCTTGCGGTCCAGGAACAGGGCCAGCTCGCCGGCGCGGAACCGGCTGCGGTCGCCAGCGTCAGCCTCCGTCATCGCCGGGGGCGCACCCCTGTTGCAATCCTGATCGTTATCGTTGCTGGCATCATCGTCAAGCGCAGTCATTGGTGTATTATACCGCCGTTATGCAGGAGCGGATGTTCACCCGGGAAGAGGCCAACGACCTGGTGCCGTGGCTCGAGGAGCGATTCGAGGCCATGGCGCCGCTGCGGGCGGAGCTGGTGCGCCAGCAGGAGGAGTTGCTGTCCCTGCTGCGCCGCCGCCGCAGCAACGGCCACTCCAGCAGCGAGGGGGACATCGCCGAGTCGGAGCGCATCGTCTCCCAGCTCACCCAGCGCCTTCAGGACGCGGTGCGCGAGATCACCGAGCGGGGCATCCAGGTGCGCGACATCGGCCGCGGCCTGGTGGACTTCCCGTCCCGCCGGGAGGGCGAGGTGGTGTACCTCTGCTGGCAGCGCGGCGAGCCCTCCATAGACTGGTGGCACCCCACGGATACGGGCTTCGCCGGCCGGCGGCCGCTGTAACGGGGCGGCGGAGGGGCCGCCGCTAATGTAAGGTTGGCGGCGAAAGGTTGCATTGGCCCGGTGGTAATGCAAGGTTCCTTACATTTCCTTGAGAGAAATGTAAGAATTGGGGGCGATCTTTACATTTGCTCCCCAAGGGTGTAAGTTTCCTTACACTAGCTGCGGCGTGCTGCAAGCCTATGCAGCAGTGCTGAGAGGCGTTGAAGGCCGGCCCTCAGGGTACCGAGGCTGTATGCGGATGCGCAATGCGTGAAGCGGATTTCACTGAGGCCAGTCCTGGCCGTCTGGTACCAGCGGCCACTCTTGATGGCAAGTATTGGCCGGCTTTCGTCCCTGACCCGCTTTTGCCTGCCATCGTTTGGGATGACGATACGGTAGGGTTGATGTCCCAAGCGGATCAGGCCTTGAGCCGCCTGGCTGGACGGGCAGCCAGCTTGCCCAGCCCATCCCTGTTAAGCCAGCCGATGGCAATGCGTGAAGCGGTAGCGTCCAGTGGTATTGAGGGCACGACTTCGAACATCGCGGAAGTCTACCAATTTCAGGTTAGCGGCACGGTCCGGGACCCGGATGATGCGCGTGAAGTTGCTAACCATGTAAGGGCTTTGCACTTTGGCTTACAAAGGTTGCAGGATCTGCCAGTAAGTTTGCGGTTGATCCGTGATGTGCATCGAGTGCTGATGTCAGGTGCACGGGGCGGTGACCGCAGACCGGGCGAGTTTCGTACACGACAAGTCATAATCGGACGAGAATCTGCCGGGATAGAACACGCTCGCTATGTCCCGCCGCCGCCAACCGAAATGCTGGTGACTTTGCACGAATTTGAAGAATTTCTGCACTCTGACTCGGGCATACCACTGCTGGTCCAGTTGGCATTGATCCATTATCAGTTCGAGGCAATCCACCCCTTTGAAGATGGCAATGGTCGTATGGGGCGGTTGCTGATTACTTTGCTGCTGTGCGAGCGTGGGTATTTGGCACATCCTTTACTGTATCTCAGTAACTACCTTGCTATCCATCGTCAAGAGTACATGGACCTATTGCTTGGTATCAGCCTCAATGGTGAATGGGGCCAGTGGATACAATTCTTCCTGACTGCCGTGGCAACAGTTGCTACCGACGCTTTGGAAAGGGTAGAAAGGTTGCTGGATTTGCAAGAAGAATACCATGCCAGAGTGCAAAATCAGCAAACTGCCGGTGCAATGTTCCGTGTTATAGATACTTTATTCGAATTTCCATTTACATCAGCTCCACTTATCGCATCTACATTGGATGTTTCTAACCAAACGGCGCAGGGGTATATCCAAAGACTGACGGATGCCCGCATCTTGAACCGTCATGGGAGCAGTGCTCACCCACGGATGTATCTGGCCGAGGGAATCCTTGACGTTATTCAGTCCGAGCCAAGCTTCAGCGACTTCTGATCCCCTCCACCGCCGCCCGTATCTCGTCGGCGTGCACGGCGTAGAAGGTGCCCACCACCTGCACGCCGCCCGGCGTCCGGCGCGCGGCGGCGCGGACCATGCCCACCACCTCGCCGGCCGTGTTCAGCACGGGGCCGCCGCTGTCGCCCGGGTCAATGGGAGCGTCCATCTCCAGGTTGCGGCCGTAGCTCTGCGCCCCGAAGTTGGTGATCTGGGACAGGATGCCGGCGTTGGCTTTGGGCGAGCCCACCTGGCCGTCGCTCTTGACGCCGCTGCCCGAGTAGCCCAGAGCCAGCAGATCCTTCGCGATGTCGTTGATGTCAGCGTCGCCCAGCGTCAGCGGGGCAGCGCCCATCCCCATTTGTGTTCCCGTGACGTCGTACCGCAGCAGCGCGACATCCTTGCGCACGTCCCTGCCGGCCACTGTGGCGACGAAGGACGGCGCGGCCGCCTGCCGCACGGTGACCACCTCGCTGTCCGAGACCACGTGGGCGGCGGTGACGATCACCCCGGGCTCCAGCAGCCAGCCGGTGCCATGCTGCCCATCCTCGGGCTCGATGTAGAACACCGAGGGCCATGCCTGCTGGTAAACGGCAGCCAGATGCGGCGTCGTGGCCTCCGCGACGGCATCCGCCAACGCTCGCTGGAATCGCGCCTCCCGCTCAGCGTCGTTGGGTCCGCACGCTGCTGCCGACAGCAAAAGCAGCGCGGCAACCCAGACCGCCGTCAGACCGGCGGGATTGCCGCGCTGCGCTCGCAATGACGGGGCTAGGGTCAGATGAACCGCGCCTGCGCCCGGGCCTCGTCGGCGTAGTCGATGTACACGGTGATGACCTCGCTGAAGAAGTCCACCGCCTCCACGCCCTGCTCGCGCTGGCCCACGCCGGACGCCTTCAGGCCGCCGAAGGGCAGGTGCACCTCGCCGCCCAGAGTGGGCGCGTTCACGTGGACCATACCCGCGTCCACGGTGTTGATGTACTTGAAGGCCCGGGGGATGTCGCGGGTGTACACTGACGACGACAGGCCGAACTTCACGCTGTTGGAGATCTCCACCGCGTGCTCCAGGTCGCGGGCGCGGAACACCGTCAGCACCGGCCCGAAGATCTCCTCCTTGGCGATGCGCATGTCCGGCGTCACGTCGGTGAAAATCGTCGGCTCCACGTACCAGCCCTCGTCATAGATGCCGCCGGAGAGTGTGCGCCCGCCGAAGGCCACGGTCGCGCCTTCGTCCCGGCCTACGGAGATGTAGTCCGACACCGTGCGCTGCTGCGACTCGCTGGACAGCGGGCTCACGTCGATGCCGTCCTCCAAGCCGTCGCCGATGGTCAGCCTGGACGTGCGCTGGATCAACTCCTCCATGAACTGGTCGTACACCCCGTCCTCGACGATAACCCGACTGGTGGCGGTGCAACGTTGGCCTGTGGAGCCGAAGGCGCCCTGCACGATGCCGCCCAGCGCCTTGTCCAGGTCGGCGTCGGCCAGCAGGATGACGGCGTTCTTGCCGCCCATCTCGGCCTGCACCTTCTTCAGCAGCGATGCGCCCCGGGTGTACAGGTCCGTGCCGATCTCAGTGCTGCCCGTGAAGGAGATGCCGGCCACGTCGGGCGATTCCACCAGCGCGTTGCCCACGCTGCCGCCGGGGCCGGTGATCAGGTTCAGCACGCCGGGGGGGACGCCGGCCTCCTCGAACACCTCGGTCAGCTTCACCGCGCACAGCGGGGTGCTGGAAGCGGGCTTGAAGATGAGCGCGTTGCCGCAGATCAGCGCCGGCGCCATCTTCCACGCGGGAATGGCGATGGGGAAGTTCCACGGAGTGATGATGCCAACAACCCCCAGGGGCCGGCGCACCGTGTAGGCCACCGTGTTGGGCAGTTCCGACGGGGTGGTGTAGCCGAACATCCGCCGGCCTTCGCCGGCTGCGTACTCCATGATGTTCATGGCTCGCTTGACCTCGCCCCGGGCGTCGGGCAGCGGCTTGCCCTCCTCCTCGGTGATGGTGCGGGCGATTTCCTCGGCGCGGCGGTCCATGATTTCCAGGGCGCGGAAGAGCACCTGCGCGCGCACCGGCGCCGGCGTGTCCGCCCACCCTTCGGCGGCTTCCGACGCGGCGGCCACGGCGCGCAGGGTGTCCTCCGGGTTGGAAAGCTGGAAGTGCCCCAGGAGCACGTCCTTGTGGGCGGGGTTGTACACGGAGTAGGTGCGGCCGGAGTCGGAGGGCGTCCACTGGCCATTGATAAAGTTGTTGTGCGTGCGAACTTCGGTGGTGGGCATCTTGGCAGGCGCTCCTGTTTCCGTGGGCCTGTTGCGGCATGAAAGTGCATTGCAGAATACTACCGGGCGCAACCCACGGCAAGCGGAATGGTAGCCGGCGGCGCCCGCAGGTTAGAATGACATGGGCCGCAGCGTCCTGCTCGCCGGCGGCCAGCATTTCACCAAGGAGACGACCCATGGCTGCCTATATCATCGCGACGATTGAAGTTACCGATCCCGAGAAGTTTGAGGTCTATCGTGGGCAGGTTCCCGCCACCATCGAGAAGCACGGCGGCCGCTACCTGGCCCGCGGCGGCGACGTGACCGTGGTGGAGGGCGACCAACCGACCCGCCGCACCGTCATCCTGGAGTTCGACAGCCTCGAAAAGGCCAACGGCTGGTACTACTCCGACGACTACGCCGGCCCCAAGGAACTGCGCATCGCCTCCACCATCTCCAACGTGATGATCGTGGAAGGCGTCTGACCGGAACGGATCGTATCCATCGGATCCTCTTGCGTTCCACGTGATTGGACAGGGTGAGGGTGAAAGCCTATATCCCCCGCCCTTACGGGATGTCCGGCCCGCTCATCAAAATCAATTCAATCCCGTCCATCCGTGTCCATCCATGCAGAAAATCACCCCCGCAGCCGCTTGGGATGGGGAGCAAAGCCAGCATGACCACCGCAACCGAGGCAAAAACCCGCCCGCGCATCAGGGTCCAGGAACTGGTCAACCGGTTCGTCCGGGAAGGTCTGGATCGCCCGCTGTCCGAGGACGACCCGGACATCTACTACCCTGAATCGGACGGGAACCCAATGGCAGAAACCGACGCCCAGTTTTACCCGCTGACCGAAACCGTGCTCGCCCTGCGCCAGCGCTACGCCGACCGCGATGACGTCTACGTCTCCGGCGACCTGCTGATCTATTACCGCATGAACGACAACACGGTGCGCCTGGCCCCCGACGTTTTCGTGGTGTTCGGCGTGGAGGACCACCTCCGCAGCTCCTACATCATCTGGCGCGAGGGGGGCAAGACGCCCGATTTCGTTCTCGAAATCGCCTCGCCCAGCACCTTCGTGCGCGACATGACGGAGAAGCGCGCCCTGTACGCCGCCCTGGGCGTGACCGAGTACTGGCGCTTCGACCCCACCGGCCAGCTTTTCTCCCCGGCCCTGGTCGGCGAGCAGTTGGTCCCGGACCCGGTCTCAGGCGAGGGCGAATACGAACCCATCGAAATCGGGCGGGGCGACGACGGGATGCTCCGCGGGTACAGTGAAGTGCTGGAGCTGGAAGTCTGCCAGCGTCCCGACGGCGAACTCCGCCTGTATGACCCGGAGGCGCAAACCTGGCTCAGCTACCTGGCCGAGGAAGTGGCCGCCCGCCAGGCCGCCGAGGCGGAGCGAGATGCCGCCGAGACCGCCCGCAACGCCGCTGAAGACGCCCGCCAGGAAGCTGAGGACGCCCGCCAGGAAGCTGAGGACGCCCGACAGGAAGCCGAAGCCCGCGCCCAGGCTCTGGAAGAGCGCCTCCGGCAGCACGGCCTGTCGCCCGATCAAGTCTAGCGCGGAGGTCCAATGATGCGCGAAGTTGAGGACTACGATGCCAAATTCATCCTTTTCGAGCTGTTGGAGGCGGCAAGACAGGGTGAAACGGTGGTGATAACCCACCACGGTCAGCCGGTTGCGCATCTCTGCCCCGCTCCCCTTCCTGATCCGACTTCGGAATCGCCGCGTAACCTTTTGGACGAGAACGAAAAGGCAAGCGACGAAAGCGATGGCAGGTCGCCGGAGCCGTGGGAGACGGTCTCTGACAGCTTGCGGGACATCATAGATTGGCGACGTTACGGGCGCCGCTGATGCCTGCCATCGCCCTGGACACCTCCGTGGCGGCGGCGTGGGTTCTTGATGATGAAAACGAACCTTACGCCGACGCCGCCTTCGTATCACCGCTGATTTCCGGCTGGTTGGTTCCCCGCTTCTGGCACATTGAGATGCGCAATGTCCTGCTCACCGGCGAGAGGCGAAATCGGATGTCTGCGGCTCGAGCCGCTCAGCACTTGGAGACGTTGACCGCGCTGCCAATCGACACCGACGACCAGACCGATCTGAATGCGGCCTACGAGTTAGCCAAAGCGCATGTCCTGTCGATCTACGACGCGGTGTATTTGGAACTTGCCCTGCGGCGTGACGTGATGATGGCCACGCTGGACAACAGGCTGCGCCGGGCGGCGCGGTCCGAGAGCCGGCTTTGGCAGCCATAAAATTAGGGCGGGTCCCAAACCCGCCCTTGAAACCGTTTTATTGCCGGCCGCGGCTATCCCTCGAAGTCCACGCCCACGCCCACGATTTCTACCTGCATCGAGCGGATGTCCGGCGCGCCCGCGTCGAAGGTGACGCCTACCACCACGTTGATGCCCCGGTCGACCTCCGGCGCGCCCGGAATCTCGAAGCTGGCGTCCAGGTTGTCGCCCTTGATGGCCATGCCCAGGTGCTCGGCGATGATCTTCTCGCCGTCGTACACCAGCACCTCGGCCACGTTGGCGTGGGATCGTGCGCGGAAGGAAACCGACACCGACTCGGCCTTGGTCCGGTTCCCGTTCTGCACCGTGGGCGTGGGTATGGCGAAGTGCATCCAGGCGTTCTGGCCCTCGTTGCCCTCGATGCGGGCGAAAGGCCCACAGTGGCGCACCGAGGTGACCCGGTTCAGGTACTCTCCGGTCATCGCGGAGCCGTGTACCCAGGATGTGAATTTCTGTCCTGCCATCGTCGTAACCTCCTGCCGGCGGCGCGGTTGGGTAGCGCGATCTTCGTTGCTGCTTGGAATCGTTGTTGTTGATCAGAGGGGATTGAATCGCGCTACAGAATACCCGTCGGGCAGTTCATCCGCAAGGAGTACCGCCGCCAAAGCCTGCCGGCATTGGCCTTTACATCGAATGGACAGGATTTACAGGATGTTGATGATTCCGAAGAACCATTCAATCCACACCGCCGTTTGGAACGGTTGGACCTTCACGACAGTCAGTTGATCCTGTCCATCCTCTATATCGATGTAAAGTTGCTCCGGCTACAGCAGCGTGCCCCGGTTGCGCTCCATCTCCAGCAGGCGCGCCTTCACGCCGACGCCCCCGGCTCCATACCCGTGCAGACCCCCGTTGCTGCCCACCACCCGGTGGCATGGGATGATCAGCGGGAAGGGATTTCTGGCCATGGCCTGGCCGGCGGCGCGGGATGCCCTGGGGTTCCCGGCGGCCTCGGCCAGCCACTGGTAGGAGCGGGTCTCCCCCGGCGGTATGCTCCGGCAGGCCGCCCACGCCGCGCCGAAGAACGGAGAGGCGCCAGAGAGGTCCAGCGGTATGGCGTCCAGGGCTCCGGTATCTCCGGCGAAGTACTTGTCAAACGCTGCCAGTGCATCCGCGAACACGGTGGCGTTATCCGCCGCGGCGTTGCTTGCATCGCCCAGCCCGGCCAGCGCGTCCTGCGGCTCCGGTTGCAGGCTGACTCGAAGCAATCCCTGCGTTGAACCCAGCAGGGCCAGCCACCCGAAGGGCGTCTCATGCAGGCAGCAATATAGGTTGTCCGCTGGTAGCGCAGTTGTGTTCATCAGATGGGCCTTCCGTGCGGTTTTCAGACTTCCCGGCGGCGCAGAGCGTACCACGCCAGCGGCCCGCGAACCGTCTTCCAGGCCTCGACCACGCCGGCGTCGGCATCCGCGCCGGCGTCATCGCGCCCCGCATAGGTATGGCGGGCGTAGGCGTTGACGATCCGCCCGATGTCCGGCGCCTGCTCCGGGAGGGCCGCCGCCAGCATACTCGCCCACTGGTGCGGCGTCTGGTGCTCCCGCAGCGGGATCGACGCCAGCCGGCCCAGGCGACGCAGGCGGCGGTACGCGCCCGGCACGTCGCGGGGCGGCGCGAACAGCCACCGCCACACTGCCCACGCGCTGACTGCCAGCGCCGCCACGCCCGCGGCGACGCCCCCGATCCAGGGCAGGAAGCTGCGGGCGGTGGAGGTCCAACCGGTGCCGATGGCCTCACCGGCCACGAGGTCGGAATCCTCCAAACCGTCTTCAAAGTCTTCGCATTCTTCTTCGATCTCGCAGAGCAGATCGTCGACATCGCTGGTGTCGGTGGCCGGCGATGCCCTCCGCGCCTGCTCCTCGGGCGGGATGGCCACCGGGATGTCCCTGCCGGGTGTGGGTTCAAACGGGATCCAGCCGTAGCCGGGGAAAAACACCTCGGTCCAGCCGTGGCTGTGGCGGTCCGTGACCACGTAGATGTGCGAACCGTCCGCGAGATTCCCGGTGGTGTAGCCGGTGGTCATGCGGGCCGGAACTCCCAGGCTCCGCATCAGGACGGTCATGGCGGAGCCGAAGTATTCGCTGTAGCCCTGGCCGCTTTCAAACAGGAAGTAGTCCACGCCGTCCGCGCCGAAAGGAGGCGGATCGATGGCCAGGTTGTAGGTGTAGCTGCTCTTGAGATACTGCTCCACCGCCACGGCTTTGTCGTAAGGGGTCTCCGCTGCGCCCGTGATTGAGCGCGCCAGCTCCGCCACCCGCGGCGGCATGTCGGGAGGCAACTGGGTGTACCGTGACCACAGCCAGGGGGCGTATTCCTCGCCGGCGGTGCGCAGCTCCTCCGGCTCGGCGGAGGACACCGAAGCGGTCAACTGGTAGGGCTCACCGGCCTCCGCGGCGCCGCCGGCCGTGCGCACCGCCAGCACGTCCGGCTCAGAGGGCACGATTTCACCGATCACGGCGTTGACCACGCCGCCGGAGGCATCGCGCTCGATTGATTCCAGCACGAAGGACGTGGGCAGCACGCCCGCCACGGTTTCCGCGGCAGCGAATGCGTCTGCGGACACGGCGTCGCGCAGACCCTCCACCGCCAGCTGGAGGGTAGATGGCAGCAGGTTGGTCTCGCTATTCAGGTTGGGGTTGATCACGTACCGGGGGGAATCGAAGGTTTCGACCCGCACGTCGCGGTTGGCGCCGATCACCTGCCCGCCGGCGAAGAGGCTCCGGCTGTCGTAGTTCGGTATGACCTCAAAGGTCACGTTGAACCGTTCCTGGTAGGGGTCGGGCGCGCTGTATTCGGGTTTCCACCCGGGCTCTCGGAGCACGGTGCCGTCAGATAGCCAACCCTCGTGCGTGTAGGTCGCGTAGGAACGCGCTTTCCAGTACAACGGCACCGGCGAGTTCACCTGGAGCACCGGCGTGTCCGTGGGGTTGATGGTGCCCTGGAAGGCCATGGTGTCGCCCCAGATGCGGTAGGGCAGCGGACGCCGGGCCGGCAGTCCGGCGAACAGGCGATTGAAGTCCTCTTCCCACTGCACCAGGGGGGTCCGGGTCAGAGAGTAAAAGGCGTTGGCCGGACCCCACTGGCCGCCCACGGGCAGCAGGAACGCGATCACCAGGGCCACGATGGCCACCACCGAGGTGTCGCTGACGGTCAGGATGCCCAGATGCCCGTCGTAAATGCGGCCCTCCGCGTCCCAGCGCTGACGGGAGCGCATCGACTGGACCCAGCCCACCAGCAGCAGGCCGGTGAAAACGTAGATCGCCAGGTAGATGCTGGCAGTGTCCGGCAGGAAGGTGAGGTTGGACATCAGGCCCACCGCTCCCAGGGCGAACACGCCCCAGAAGTTTCGGTAGCGGAAGAACACCCATCCTGCCAGGTAGCCCGACAGCCACGCGGCCATCATCAGCCCCACCGCGAAGGGCACGGGGTCCACGCTGATCCCTTCGTTGCGGGCGGCCAGCACCCACAGACCCAGTCGCTCGAACAGTTCTCCGGCGGTGGCCACCTGCAACTCGTCGGGAGCCGCTATGACCATCTGCCAGATGATCACGCCGATGCCGACGAGCAGCCCGATGGGCAGCACCACGGGGGTCCACAGGCGGATGCGCGTCAGCGGGATGGCGGTCAGCACCGCCAGTATCATGACCAGCACCAGCGACGGCGTTGGCGCCCAGTCGGCCACCTCCACCGACCATACGACGATGATCATGTTGAGGAGGAGCAGCCCGGCGGCAACCCATCCGTCCGGCGGCCGCAACGCGGCGAGAACCGCCAGCAGCCAGCGGGCCGCGCCGGCTCCACTCCATGCCGGGTTTGCCCCGGGCGGGGGCTGCGTCAGAGGAGGGGACGGGGCGGTTATCGTGGCCATGACCCGGTTACTTTACGTCGATACTCCGCGGAAGATTAATTGTACCGCTACGCAACGCGGCCGGCTACCGGCTCGGCGCCGGCGGTATCCGCTGGATCCGAAGAAGCGGCGACGCCCTCGGGCGTCCTGGCTCCGCCGACGGCCAGCGGACGCGACAATGCCTGGTTGATGTCCTCGTCGCGCCGCACTATGTAGATGGGTATGTCGTGCTGGGCCAGGTACTCGGCGACGGCCTGGCCGGTGGCGCCGGTGCTCGCTTCGCCGTCGGGATCGGTGAACGACGTGTGGTCCACGTAGCAGACCGTGACGTTGATCCCCTGCCGGCGCAAGCTGACCAGCGCCGAGGTCCACTCCGGCCGGCGCGAGGCGGTGATGACCATCAGCGTATTGAAGCCCGACAGGTGGGGGCGCAGGTCGTAGATGAACCGCTCCAGCGACAACGTCCCGTCGGCGCGAATGCCGGCCAGGGTCTCCATCAGGATGCCCAGCTGGGCCGGCCGGCGGTCCGGGTTCAGCATCCAGAGGTCGGCGGAATTGGCGGCCAGGCCGACGGGCACGGCCGTTTCGTCCCAGTGCTGCACCAGCGATGCCGCAACGGTCACCGCCAGCTCTTCGGTGTTGTCCGGCGGCTCGCCCAGGTGAGAGCGTCGGTCCATGTCCAGCAGCACCCACGCCTGCGCCGACACGCCGATGTCGAACTCCTTCACCATCAGGCGGTTCATCCGGGCGGTGTATGGCCAGTGGATGCGCCGCAGGCTGTCGCCGTGGGCGTAGTCCCGCACCGTGGACGATTCGGGGGTGATCGCCGGCGTGCGCCGGGAGAAGACCGAGTCGCTGGGGAGGTTGGCAAAGCGGCGGTCCAGATCGGGCAGCGGCACGGTTTTGGGCAGCACCGTGTAGGACTGGTCGTTGAGGAACGTCCGGCTCAGGCGAAAGAGCCCGAAGGGGTCGCGGGCCGTTACCCGCACTCGCCCGGTGCGATAGATGCCCCGCCGCGACAGGTAGGTGGCGATGCGGAAGGAACGCACCTGCCCCTTGACCAGGGCCACCGTGCGCCCGCCCGGCTCCGCCAGGTCGGTGTCCTCCACCACCTCCAGCCACGACTTGGGCAGTCGCGCGCGGTTGATCATCTGGATCTGCCCCTCCAGGTAATCGCCGACGCGGCCACGGGTTCCCAGCCTCGTCAGCCGCACCTCGATGCCGCGCAGGTTGAGCCAGGCCCAGCCGTATCCGATTATCACCAGCAGCACGAGGGTGAACAGCAGCCGGTAGAAGAAGGAAAACCCGGTTCCCAGCGAGTAGAACAGCACCGCCAGGATCAGCAGGCTGAACAGTATCTTGCGCCGGTGCTGGCTGATTAAAGACTTGATCATGGCGAACAACCTTCTAGTTGTTCCAGAATGCGGGATTGGTAAACCGTTCCGGGATATTCCCGTTCATAGCTTCGCGAAACTCGTTAACGGTCATGCCTATCTGTGTAGTTATAATTTCGCCCATCAAGGCTGCTCGGATCTCTTGGTTGCCAAAGGATACTTTAGTACGTAAGCCGAGGCCCGGGTGACGATAACGCCAATGATCGTTGTGGGCGGTTTCGACGAACCCCATCCTGGCTAGTAAACGTCGTAGCTCACGCGGCCGGACATTGGCGTATCGCGGCATCAGACGCTGGCGGGTAGTTCAGTCGAGATCGATACCTGGTGCATCTTGTAAGGGATACCCTCAGATAAAAGCTCCTCGATGATCCCGGCCATTTCGGTCGCGGCTTCCTCGGCATTTGCCAAAGAAACGCCATCATCCCACGGGTGCAGGATTACATCCGTCATCACCGAGGTGATATCCGCCAAAGCCTCTTCTTCCGTATCCCCCTGCCCCCATACTCCTACGACGTAGGAGCACCACGCTCCATATCCCATGGATCCATCCTCCGATGGATCTTCCCAAACCAGTACTTCAAAGGTGTGCATGCTCTTATCTCTCTTTGATGTCGCAGCACGCAGCTGGCGAATGGGTGCCAACGCGACGGCTTTCCAAATGTTGCTCAGTTGTTCCAGAACTCAGGGCTGGTGAACCGCTCGGGAATATTCCCGTTCATAGCTTCGCGAAACTCGTCAACGGTCATACGTAGCTGCTTGGTTATGATGTTGCCCATAAAGTCCGATCTGATCTCTTTGTTTCCGAAAGACATCCGGGTGCGGAGACCAAGTCCGACATGGAGATAGTGGCGATGATGGTTCCTTGCGACTTCGATGAACCCCATCCGCAGCAGCAAACGGTGGAGCTCCGCTGGCCGCACGTTAGCGTAACGAGGCATCAGATGTTGGCCAACTCGGCGTCTTCTACCGAGACCGTCCGTGTCCACCATGGGGTGCCTTCGGTCTCATATTCGCGGATCATGTCCGCCATTTCCGCCACCGCTGCCTCGGGGTCAACCAGGCTTTCGGCCAGGTCTGCCGGATCGTTCACGACGTCGGTCATCATCAACCTGACTTCCGTCAGGGCTTCCTCCTCCGTGTCGCCCTGCCCCCATACGCCATACACGTACGAGCACCACGCTGCGTAGCAGGTCGAACCGTCGGACAACTCGCCTTTCGAAACCAAAACATCAAAGGTGTACATATTCTGATCCCCCTCGTACTGATGGTAACAGTCTACCGCGCCCCGGGCACCGGCACGGTGTTCAGAAGCTCGCTCACCATCTGTTCGGCTCGAACCCCGCGCATCCGGGCGGCGGGCGTCAGCACGATGCGATGGGACAGCACGGCCACCGCCAGTTCCTTGATGTCGTCGGGCAGCACGTAGTCCCGGCCGCGTACCAGCGCCAGCGCCCGGCCGACGCGGAACAACCCCAGCGATGCCCGCGGCGATGCTCCCAGCGCCGCGTCGGAGTGTTCCCGCGTGGCCTCCGCCAGCGTGACCAGGTACTCGCGGACCAGGCCGTCAACATATACGTCCTGCGCCGCCTGCTGCATCCCGATCACCTGCTCCGGCGTGGCTACGGCCTCCAGGTCCAGTATGGGATGCGAGTGCTCCTGCTGCGCGATGATCGTGATCTCCTCCTCGAAGCGCGGGTAGCCCACGTTGATGCGCATCAGGAACCGGTCCAGCTGCGCCTCGGGCAGCGGGAATGTGCCCTCGTACTCGATGGAGTTCTGGGTGGCGATGACCAGGAACGGTAGCGACAGCGGGTGCGTCACCCCGTCCACCGTCACCTGGCGTTCTTCCATGGCCTCCAGCAGCGCGGACTGGGTCTTGGGCGTGGCCCGGTTGATCTCGTCGGCCAGCACCAGTTGGGCCGCGATGGGGCCGGAGCGGAACGAGAACTCGCCGGTGGACTGGTTGTACACCGACACTCCGGTCACGTCGCTGGGCAGCAGGTCGGGGGTGAACTGGATGCGCGAGAACGTCCCGCCGATGGAGGTCGCAATGGAGCGGGCGAGCATCGTCTTGCCGACGCCCGGCACGTCCTCCACCAGGATATGCCCCTCGGCGATCAGGGCGGCCAGCGCCATCTCGATCACGTCGCTCTTGCCGACGATGACCGTGGCCACGTTGTCGGCGATCCGCCGCGCCACGGCGGCGGCGTCCAGGATGGCCGGAGCAACCCCGGCGGCAGGGGAAACTGCTGTATTTTGCAAGGCAATGTCCTGGCCAGTTTGGCTGAGTTTGGGCCAGTTTAGCACAGGCGGCCTCGCCCTACCCCCGTTGTGTCATTGCGAGCGCAGCGTGGCAATCCCGACCCCGATGCTACAATCGAACCTATAAGCCATTGGTGCTAGTGTTCGTAAGTGTTCAGAATCCAGGAGGTTGTCATTGCGAGGCGCTTGCGCCGTGGCAATCTCGACGCCATAGCAGCAACGTCTGCCCCAACCGACTCCCCTACGCCAACGAGATTGCCGCTCTGCGCTCGCAATGACCGGTGCAGGAAACTGGGTGCGCATGAGTTCAGCCGCCTGGTAACGGTGCGGATTTGGGTGTCCGTCTGATGCGAATGTTCTTCCGCACGTCTGCGGGGCCGCCAATGCCGCCTTCCAGACCAGGATGCCCGCCAACTGCGGGCGGCAAAGGATTATTCCTGCGCCTGCTATACTGCGAACAAGTTCTCGTTTCAATATTAGTGTCCTGATGAAGGGGCCGGCCGATGAAACTCTCGACGCTCACCATAAAAAACTACCGCAGCATTCGTGACGCCACGGTTGAGTTGGGCGACCTCGCGGTGTTCATCGGCGCCAACGCCACCGGGAAAAGCGCCATCCTGGACGCGCTGCGCTTCCTCAGCGAGGCCGTCCGGGCGCGCGATTTTCGCGGGCCGATGTTCTCGCGCGGCGGTATGCTCAATCTGGCCTGGAAAGGGCAGGAGGCCGGCCAGATTGAATTGACCGTGACATTCGAAGATGGCGATAGGCGCTATGAGTGGAACGTGCGGCTGGCCAGGCAACAGTCTGACTTTTATGCGGCCGAGCGCGTTTACGAAATTTTCACCGAACAACCGCGGGCTGAACTGCTCAACGTGGAGAACGGTTGGGGTTCGCTATGGTCAAGTGGGAAAGGAGAACAGGTTAATTTTCTGCAAGGGGAGACAGTTTGCGCTTTGTCTGCCGCCACTGCCGCTGACTCATCGTTTCCAGGACGTCAAATCGCTGATTTCGTAGGGAGATGGGGTTTCTTCGACCCCAGCCCCTTCCTGCTGCGGCGAGACTGGAACTTGCCCGATTCCGGAGGGTTTGACCCTTATGGGAGAAATCTCGGCGAGACGCTATACGCTCTGGAACGGTTATCACCGGAGATTTTCAACCGGGTGGTGGATGCAACCCGTTCCATAGTTGGTCTGCCGGACGGGATCGAACCGAGAGAGTCCGAAGACCGTTTCTATTTTGTGCAGCGCGAACCGGGCTTGCAGTTCACGGTGAACCAGATGGGCGTTTCCAGCGGAACGCTGCGCGTGCTGGCGTTGATGACCGCTCTCTACGGACAATCCGGCACCGCCCTGATTGGCATTGAGGAACCGGAAAACTACATACACCCTTCGGCGCTGGAGGCGCTCGTTGAGCATATTCACGCTGCCGGAGAAAGATCCCAGTTTCTAGTGACCACTCACTCGCCCTTGCTGCTCAGTTACTTGGATGAACCGGCGGCGGTGAACGTAGTCAAACGCGACAAAAATCTGGGCACCATCGTTCATAAAGAAGGCAACCCGGACGGCGTGCGGAAAGCCCTGGAGGCGTCCGGGTTTGGCTTGGGCGAGTATCACGAAACCAGAGGGTTCGGAGGCTGAAGCCGGTGCCCAAGCGCGTATTGGTTATAGCCTCCGGCAATACGGAGCGATTGGCGCTGCCGCATTTGAC
Source organism: Dehalococcoidia bacterium (assembly GCA_034420475.1). Taxonomy (GTDB): domain Bacteria; phylum Chloroflexota; class Dehalococcoidia; order Lucifugimonadales; family UBA3495; genus Bin87. The sequence continues at coordinate 42,021 of DAOULH010000069.1, read as the reverse complement.
GGCGCACCTGCAAAGTCACGGCATCGCGATCGATGTCCGCATCCCGCCCAAAGACCGTCCGGTCACGGCCAACGAGGTGTATAACATAATCCAAAGCGAACGTTACATCCCTCCAACTCCGGACAAGTACGTTGTGTTGTCCGACACCGATGGCAAGCCGCCAGAGGCGGTTCTACAGCCGATACGTTCCGGCTTGTCCCAGCGTCTGGGAGAACACTTTGAAACAGCGATTTTGTACGCCTACGCAAGGTGGCATTTAGAAGCGTGGTACTTTGCCGACGCCCAGGGATTGCGTGACTATTTTCTTGGACGGTCGTTAGGCAGCGTTGACCCGTCCCGCCCAGACGACATTGAAAACCCGAAAGAGCATCTGAAGCACTTACTGGCCGGCCGGCGTTATACCGCTCCGGTCTCCGAAGAAATCGCCAGAGTTTTGGACGCGCCGACCATCGCCCAGCGCAGCCCCAGTTTCGCCGGATTTCTGGCCGCAGTGCGAAACGGCGGCGCCGACGACTGACCCCAAGCAGGAGGCAAGCTGATGGACGTTTTCTACTTCACCGAGATGCCCTACGCCGAGTTCCCGGAGTCGGAGGCGGAGAAGTTCCCCTCCATGCGGCTCACCTTCCCCAACACCTACTTCGACCCGCAGACCGCCAGCGGCCTGATGAACCGCTACCTGGACGAGTACCAGCACGCCGAGGAGATGGGCTTCGACGGCCTGATGATCAACGAGCACCACAACACGCCGTCGTGCATGGACGTTGAGGTCAACATCACCGGCGGCATCCTGGCGCGCATCACCAAGCGGGCCAAGATCCTGATGCTGGGCAACATGCTGCCCACCTCGGACAACCCGGTGCGCCTGGCCGAGGAGATCGCCCTGCTGGACGTGATCTCCGGCGGACGCATCATCTCCGGCTTCGTGCGCGGCATCGGCATCGAGTCGTGGGCCAACAACACCAATCCCATCCACAACCGGGAGCGGTTCGAGGAGTGCCACGACCTGGTGGTGAAGACCTGGACCACCCCCGGCCCCTTCCGCTGGGAGGGCAACCATTACCACTACCGCGCGGTGAACCCCTGGATGCTGCCCGTCCAGAAGCCGCATCCGCCGGTGTGGGTCCCCGGAACCGGCAGCCCCGAGACCGTCGAGTGGACGGCGCGGCATCGCTACACCTACGCCGCCTTCCTGACACCGCTGGAGGTCGCCAAGAACCTGTTCGCCCGCTACCGCGAGTACGCCGCGGCTGACGGCTGGGAACCCGGCCCCGAGAAGTTCGCCTTCATGATCTGCGCCCACGTCAACGACACCGACGAAAAGGCCCAGGAGTCGGGCAAGGCGTTCCTGTGGCGGATGAACTACCCCCTGCGCGGCCCCCGCGAATACTGGTCGCCGCCGGGTTACACCTCCCGCGCCGGCGCGGCGGCGGTGGCGGCCCGGCGTCCCACGCCGCTGCATGAGATGTCGTACCAGGAGTTGCAGGACCGCTACCACCTGGTGGTGGGCAGCCCCGACACCGTCATCAAGAAACTGCGCCACATCCGCGACGAACTGGGCATCGGCTCCATCCTGCTGGAGGCCCAGGGCGGGCAGCTATCGCATCAGGACACGATGCGGTCAATAGAGCTGTTCGGGAAGGAAGTGATACCGGCGCTGAAGGACTGACGTTCCCCCGCCGCAAACCGGGCATGCGTTCCGGGCCGCGCGCCCCTTGCCAGCTTAAGAGTCGGCGACTATCATAGCCGCATGGCAGAGCGTGAAGTCCGCTATAAGATGGGTGCCGCCCAGTCCGTGTCCGCCGAAACCTTTGGGCGTCCCGGTCAGCGCACCTTCCGACTGGTCGCGGAGGCCGGGCGAGCCCAGTCCTTCATCTGGCTGGAGAAAGAGCAGCTGTTGCAACTGGCGCTGTATCTCCAGCAGGCCGTCAAGCAGCTGGCTGAATCGGTCGGCGATAAGGAAAGCGCCCCCGGCGAAACGCCCTGGATGGGCGATCCCCTGGAGCAGGACTTTCGCGCCCGACAGATGCAGTTGGAATACGATAGGGAAGCGAACTGCTTTGTCATCCAGGCTTTCGAGGGCGATGAGGACGACCCGGATGCCGGCGCTCAGACGTCCGTCAGTTTCTGGATGACCATGGCCCAGTCGTCAGAGCTGGCCGACCAGGCGCTGCGCATCTGCGCTGCCGGTCGCCCTCCCTGCTTCCTGTGCGGCGCGCCCATCGATCCCGACGGCCACCGCTGCGCCCGCGCCAACGGCCACGCCGTATTTGAAACCGGCTAGCCGGCCGGCAGGCCGCCTTTTCCCGTGGTCACCGACGGGCCATCCGACCTTGACCTGCTCCGGCACGGGGAGATCCTGAGCTGCGACCTGACGCGGCAGGGCTCCAACTACACGTACCTGGCCGAGATTTCGCTGCGTGAGCGGTACGCCCTGGCCATCTACAAGCCCCGGCAAGGCGAATGGCCCCTGTGGGATTTCCCGTCCGGGACGCTGTACAAGCGCGAATATGCCGCCTATCTGCTCAGCCACATCCTGGGCTGGGACTTCATCCCCCTCACCATCATCCGCGAGGGGCCGGGCGGAATCGGCTCCGTTCAGCTCTACGTGGACCACAACCCCCGGGAAAACTACTACACCATCACGCGGGAGGAACTGAGCGACTGCGACGCCGATCAGCTGCGCACCATCTGCTGCTTCGACCTGGTCGCCAACAACACCGACCGCAAGCCGGAGCACGTCCTCCGCGCCCCCGACGGCAAACTGTGGGGCATCGACCACGGCCTGACCTTCCACGCGGACACCAAGATCCGCACCGCCATCTGGGATTTCGCCGACGAACCAATACCGGATCGCCTGCTGGAACCCCTGCGCCGCCTCTGCGGACAACTTTTGGCGCCAACGGGCGACGTGGCCGAACTGGTGTCCATGATGGACGCCGCTGAGGCCCGGGCATTGATGCAGCGGTTGCAGTGGGTTTTGCAGGAAGGGACTTACCCCGGCCTGCCGGGGTATCGCCGGCGGCGACGCCGGGGCTAGTTGCCCTCCGCCAGCAGCCCGTAGTCGAAGTGCTCCAGGTTCTCGATGATCACGTCCGCCGCCGAGAGGTCCAGGTGGCGCGTGGAATCGGTCAGCGTGCAGACCGTGTAGGCCCCCGACCCGCTGGCCGCCGCCAGGCCGATGGGCGAGTCCTCGATGGCCACGCACTCCGTCGCCTCCAACCCCAGCAGCCGCGCGGCCTTGATGTAGATGTCAGGGGCCGGCTTGCCGTTTTCGATGTCGTCTCCGCCCAGCTTCACCGGGAAGGCATCGGTGAGCCCGATCACCGACAGTTTCAGGTCCACCCACTCCCGCAGGGATGACGACGCCACCGCGATGGGCAGGCCCCGCCGCTGCGCTTCGGCGATCAGTTCTCGCACGCCGGGCCGCGCCACCAGGTCGGAGCGCAGCACCTCCTTCACCACCTCGTTGTAGCCGGCCAGCAACTCCGCCGGCGTCTGCGGGATACCTCGCAGTTCCTTGACCCGGACCCAGGTCTCCTCCACCGTTGTGCCCAGCAGGTAGCGGTTGTTCTCCTCTTCCGTGATCGGCGCGGCGCCGCAGCGCACTACCATCACGTTCACCGCCTTGTGGAACAGCGGCTCGCTGTCCACCAGCACCCCGTCCATGTCGAACAAAATCCCCTTGTAACCAGGCATCTCCGGTTGGCCCTCCTATCGTTGTATTCGCTCACGCGTGCCGGCGTTCGTTTCACCTGACGGCGTAATCCCATGCTTGGCACGAGCCCCGAAACGCCGTAGACCGCACTGGCGTCAGTGCTCTGCGGAGGCGTTAGCGCCCGTTATTTTGGGCATCAGGGTCGCGCTCCTTGGCGTTGCGTTGCTCCAAGACTTGCTCAAAGAGCGCATTGTCGTTGCTCACGAGGCGGACGGCCTCTGCCCTCTTGTCGGCTTTCCTCTCGTCCAGGAGCTTGATTATGGTTGCTATCCCGTAAAACACGGCTTTGGCTCCTCCCATTATCAGCAGATCCACCGCTACGGCTGATCCTCCGTAAATTACGGCGCTGATGCTGACGAAGTTCGCTAGTTCATCAAAATCTGCGCTTCCGGTTCGCCAGCGTGTTACCAACCAGGTCGTGAAGGCGATCCCGAACGGTGACGCCAAAAAGTGCCACCGTAGCAATCGATCTGGCGCAAACCACCGTCGCCATCGTTCCATGCCGGCATTATATCAAGTAGCCCCAACGCGGGACTTGCCCCTAATCGCTCAGCAGGAAGCACGAGGAAGCCTTGAAGATGGCCCACACCGGCAGCCCGGTCGCGATGCCCATCGCCTCCAACGACGTCCCGGTGATGTGGCACCGCAGGGCCGCCCCGTCGCAGTCCAGCGTCACCTCGTAACCCGGCGGTCGCAGCGTCACCGCGGACACCACGCCGGCCCAGGTGTTCCGCGCCGAGGATTCCGGCAGCGGGCCGGCCGCCAGGATGATGTCCGACGCCCGGATGCCCACGGTCACCGGATCGCCCACCGCGCAGCCGTCCGCCAGCGGGGTCTCCAGCAGGCGCCCTTCCGCCGCGCAGACCATGGTGCCGTCTTGGGTCAGCCGCGCTGTCACCCGCATCTCCAGCAGGTTCTCGACGCCCACCAGCCTGGCCACGCGGCCGCGGCCCGGCTGCTCCAGCGCCGTCAATGGCGGCCCCGACGCCACGGTTACGCCAGAATCGATGATCTGCACCTCGTCGCCCAGGGCCAGGGCCTCCTCCCGGCTGTGCGTCACCAGGATCACCGGCACGTCGAATTGCCGCACCGTTGCCCGCAGTTCCGACCCCAGTTCCCGTCGCAACTCCATGTCCAGCGCGGCGAAGGGTTCGTCCAGCAGCAGCAGGTCCGGGTGCGGCGCCAGCGCCCGGGCCAGCGCCGCCCGCTGCTGCTGACCGCCCGACAGCTGCCAGACCCGCCGGTCCTCCAGCCCGTCCAGCCGCAGCCGTTCCACCAGCTCGGCCACCCGTTGTCGGGCCGGTTCGCTCCGCCGGTCCCGCAGGCCGTAGGCGATGTTCCGGCGCACCGTGAGGTGCGGAAACAGGTGGTTCTGCTGCGTCACGTATCCCACGCCCCGGCGGTGCGGCTCCACCCAAACCGGCCGTCCTCCGGCGCCGTTCCCGTCCGCGTACACCGTGCGGCCGGCAATGTCGATGCGCCCGGCGTCCGGCTGGACCAAGCCGGCTATCGTTCGCAACGCCGTGGTCTTGCCCGCGCCCGACGGCCCGAAGAGCACCAGGATGCGCCCGGCGTCAACCTGAAAGGCAAGTTCCGTGCGGAAGTCGCCCAGGCTCACCGCAAAGTGGCCGGAGGCCCCGTTGACGCCGGTTTGATCGCTCATGCCGTCGACCCCGTGCGCCGCAGCAGCACGCTCAGCGCCGCCAGCGCCAGCGCGGACATCGCCAGCAGCAGCACCGCCAGCGCCAACGCCGATCCCAGGCTCGACTCCATGGCGGTCATGATGGCCAGCGGCATGGTCTGCGTGCGCCCGGTCAGGTTCCCGGCGAACATGATTGTCGCCCCGAACTCCGACACCGCCCGCGCCCACGCCAGGGTCAGCCCTGTCAGCAGCGACGGCCAGGCCACCGGCAGCGTCAGCCGCCAGAACGTGGCCCATGGCGAAACCCCGAGGGTCTGCGATACTTCCTCGTAAGTCGGGTCCACGCCGGCGAACCCGATGCGCGCCGCCCGTATGTAGAACGGCGCCGCCACGAATACCTGCGCGAAGATCACCGCCGCCGTGGTGAACGGCAGGGTCACGCCCAATCCGCCCAAAGCCGGCCCCAGCAGGCCGTTTCGCCCGAAAGCCATCAGCATCGCCACGCCGGCCGCCACCGGCGGCAGCACGATGGGCAGCTCCACGAAGGTGTCGATGACCCGCAGCACCGCTGACCGCCGGCGGGCCAGCAGCAGGGCGAAGGGCGTCCCCACAACCACGACCACGACCATGCTCACGACGCTGGTGATCACCGTCAGGCGCAATGCCTGGAGCACCAGTTCGCCGGTCAACCCGGCCAGGAATCCCTCCTGCTGTCCCGCCCGGGCCAGCAGCGCGACGATGGGCAGCCCGATGAACAGCACGTAGACGACGGTTGCCGCTATCCCTGCGGGAGCCAGCGCCCCCAGGGACGCCTGGTGTCGTCCGCCGTCAGCCCGCCCCTTGCCCAACAGGAACCTCGGGATCATCGATCACCGCGCTCATGCGCACCCAGTTTGTCATTGCGCCCCCGCACTTGATGTGGGGGTGGCAATCTCGTTGCGGCCGGGATCGTCGCCATGCCGACGGGATTGCCACGTCGCTTCGCTCCTCGCAATGACAGGTTTGCAGAGAACCGGGTGCGCATGAGGATCACTGCGGCGACGACGGAGCAGCGCTCCCGGAGGGCACTGCATCGTGGCAGGGGCAGGCGACGTTGGCCGGCGGCGCAAAGCCGTAGTCCCGGAGGATGGCCTGCCCGTCGTCGCCCTGCACAAACGCGATGAAGTCCAGGCCGGCCTGCGGGTTGGCGGACTCCCCCAATGCCGCGATGGGATACTCCGCCGCCGGGTTGAATTGCAGCGGAATTTCGATCACTCGGTATGCACCCTGACGGTTCCCCGTCATCGCATCCGTCTCGTACACCATGCCGGCGTCCACCTCGCCCAGGGCAACTTTCTGGGCTACGGCCCGCACGTTGGTCTCGTGGGTCACCACGTTGGCCAGCGCGCGCTCGGCGAAATCGTCTGGGAAATCCGCCGACTCCGCCATCAGGTTGAGCGTCGCGCGGGCGTACGCTCCGGCCGGCACTTCCGCCGACGCGATGGCGATGCTGATGCCCGGGCGCGCCAGGTCGTGCAGGCTCTGCACGGCGTTGGAGCCCACCGGCGCGACCACCGCCATCCGGTTGGTGGCGAAGTATTCCGGGGCGTTTCCCAGCAGGTTGGCCCTCCTGATTGCCGCCATCTGCTCCCAGTCCGCCGACGCGAACACGTCCGCCCGCGCTCCGTGTTCCAACTGGGTGCGCAGCGCCTGGCTCCCCGCAAAGTTGAACGTCACTTCGACGCCAGGGTTGTCGGCCTCGAAGGCATCGGCCACGGCGCGGAACGGTTCCGCCAGCGAAGCCGCGGCGAACACGGTCACCGTGTCCGCCGGCGTTGCCTCCTGCGATGCGGCGGCGGCGCACCCGCCGGCCGCGACCGCCAGGACGAACGCCGCCGCCGTCAGCGCCAGAAAACGGTGATTCATCGGACTGCTGATCCTCGTCGGTTACGCATAGAGGTGAATTATAGCAACGGCCCCGCCTTGACTTGCCGCCGGCGCTGCCGTTAAATGACCCAACGGCGGCGGCGACACCTGCGGACTGCCGCCTTTCCCTTGATAGACCACTCGACCCTTCAGGAGGTCACCAAATGGCTCTCGTGCGTTGCGTTACCGAAATGGGCATGGGCGTGGATGTCCACGGCCTGGATTACACCCTGGCGGCCAAGCGGGCCGTGTTCGATGCCATTCATCACAGCAGCCTGGGGTTCGCCCGCCTGGTGGACGCCACCGCCGACGACATGACGGTGGACGTGACCATCGGCGCGCCCCACCCCGAGAAGGTCAACGCCGATGAGGTCGCCGACTCGCTGCCCCACGGTCGCGCCAACGTCAACGTCGTCGTGGGCGGACTCGAACTGCTCAACGATGACGGCAGCGACGGCACCCTGATCGCCAACGCCATCATCACCGTCAGCATCGAAGACGGCAAGTAGCCGCCGCGTCTCGCCCGCACCAAGCCTGTCATCGCGAGGAGCGCAGCGACGTGGCGATCTCGTTGCTGAAAGAGACTCCACACACCCCGACGAGATTGCCGCGCTGCGCTCGCGATGACGGTTCGGGCGCAGCCGGGTACGCATGAGGCCGTCGCGCCATGCCTGACCTGACCCTCTCCCCTGAGGAAGCCAGCCGCATCTGCATGAAGGAGTGCCGCGCCATGTGCTGTCGCGGCCCCATCATCCTGCGGCTGGACCCGGACGAGGTCACCGGCTTCTATCGCCGGGCGGCTGATCTGGGCACGGAGGCCAGGATCAGCCGCGCCCCTGACGGCGGCGGCAACGTACTGTTCCTGGACCAGCCGGCCGAGTGCTGTCCCATGCTGGATACTGCCACCTCCGGTTGCCGCATCTACGACCAGCGCCCCCGCGTCTGCCGGGAGTTCCCCCGCAAGCGCGAGCCCGGCTGCGCCATCTCCGAGTGGATTACGCCGGAACCGGAGCCCGACCAAACACCGTAGCGGCCACCTTCTTCACGAAGTTCCGCCCCATGGCCTGGTAACCCGCGGCGTCGGGATGCAGGTCGTCGGGCAGCATGTGGGCCATCTCCGGCCCGAACAGTTCCAGCCCGTCCACGTAGTGCAGGTTGCGGTCGCCACGCGCCTGCATCAGCGCCACCGCCTCGGCCACCTCGGCGCGCATGGCCGACAGGGTGAAGCCGACGGGGTTCTCGGTGGTCTCCCGCGACGCCGAGAAAATCGGCGAAATCACCGCCAGCGGCGTATCGGGATGCTGCTCCCGCAGGATGTGCGCGAAGCCGATGACGGCCGGCATGAACGTCCGCAGCCCGATGCTGGCGGCGTTGTACACGTTGATGCCCACCTTCATCGAGAGATAGTCGGCCGGCAGGTCCCGCATCATCCGCGCCACCATGGGCTCCAGGTGGCAGCCTCCGCCGTAGCCCAGGCAGGTCAGGTTCAAATCGGCCGCCCGCGCGGCCACGGCCGGCCAGGTCAGGCTGGGGCTGGCCGCGGTGCGACAGTGGGTGATCGAGCTCCCGTAGGCGACCCAGCGCGGCCGCCGGTCGTCGTAGGGTTCCAGGCTGGCTCCGTCCGAAACTTCCAGATGACGCAGCCGGAACTCCCCGTGCTGCGGCAGCCATAGCTCCACCAGCTTCTCGCCGCCCGGCAAAGCGTCAAACCGGAAGCCATCCCGTCCCTTCAGCGCCGCCGACCCCTGGAATTCCCCGTCGCAGTAGAGGTCGATGGAGCTGGACTCCGCCGCCGGAACCACCGAACCGGCCACGATTTCGGTGTCGCTGCGGAAGGATATGCGCACGCCGGCCGGCATCGCCGCCCGCTCGCGCAGGGCGTCGGGCGGAAACAGCGAGCGATCCTCGTAGGGAATGCGCCACGGCATCCGCCACTCGGCGGTGTTATGGAATGAAATGGCCCCCTGCCAGGTCAGCCGGGGGTCGTCAGGTCGGATGGTTTGAGGCATGGTAGTCCTCCCTTTGTGAGCTGAGTGCCGTGCGGCGACTGCGAAGTCACAACAATTGCCTAAATTCTGCGACACTCAGGCCGGATTGCCGGATGATCGCGCGTAGCGTACCCGCGTCTAGTTCTCGATGATCGGGGACTACAAGCTGAGCGAACGGTTCATCACGGCGTAACACCATGTGGCTACCCCGTTGCCGTTTTTCGTAGAAGCCTATCCTCGCCAGTGCCCTTACACACTCCCGTCCTGAAACTCGGGGTAGCCTGTTCATACAGCGACGACCAACGCCTCAAAGCGTTCTTCGGGTACTGCCAGTCCGTCCTCTTCAAGCGCGGCGATGTAAACCTCAATCGCCTCCTTGATGTTGGCGATGGCCGCTTCTCTGGTCTCTCCCTGGCTGATGCAGCCGGGCAGGCTGGGGCATTCGACCACCCAGTAGCCGTCCTCGCCGGGATATAGGATCACTTGCCGCATAGATCGATCTCCGTTCACACTGCGGGGGTTTCCGCAAAGGGATTCCTGATGGTCAACTCCTCTATCCGTTGGCCGTCCTGCATGTCCTCGCTGTACAGGGTGGTGCATCCCGCCGCCAACGCCGCGGCCACGATCAGCGAATCGTAAAAGCTGAAACCATAGCGGGCTCGCACCTGGAGGCCACTGCGGTAGAGCTCAGGCGTGGCGTTGATTTGGTTGATACTCCACATGGGGAGCAATACTTCTTCCAGAAATGCTGCCACGGCATCCGGCGGCTGGCCCAACCTTCCACTCATCACATTCAACGCTTCCTGGACCACCTGATAACTGATGCAACCAGTCCGGTCACCCAGCAGGCCGTACACCAACTCCCTCGCGCGTTGACGCTTGGCGGGAGCAGATAGGTCCAACATGTAAACGAATATGTTGCTGTAGATGAAATTCTCAGCGGGCATTCATCTCATCCCGCGTGGGTTTGGGGCCGCTGGTGTCGATGTACTTCTGCAACTCGTCAATGGCGGCCATGGCCCGTTCCACCTGCGCTTTGTGCAACGCTGGGGTGTCGGCGATGGCCTGCTTTGCTGCTTCTTCGCCCCCCAGATAATCCACCAGCCACTGGTGAAATAGCTCGTTCAAGCCCGTCTTTTCTTCCTGCGCCCGACAGCGCGCGGCGTCCACCAGGCGCCCGTCGGCGTACAGGATTACTTTCTCCATGGTGTCCTCCGTTCCCGTGGCCCTGATTGCTCCATTATATCTGCAAAACCGCATCGCTCCAGGTTTGCGCGCCCCGCCAATCTGGAACTGCCCAGCCTTTTCCAGTATCATTGCGGAAATCCGTCAGACTGCACCCGCATTCTCCTGAAACCGAACGCTCCTGACAGTAGGAGGATAGCCTTGAAGTACGACTACATCGTCATCGGCGCCGGCTCCGCCGGTTCCATTATGGCCACCCGGCTGAGCGAAGACCCCAACACCTCGGTGCTGCTCCTCGAGGCCGGGCCGGACTATCCCAACTTCGAGCACCTGCCCGACGAGGTGAAGTTCGGCTACGCCACCGCCACCGACGTGATGACCAGCGACCACAACTGGCAGTTCACCGGCTACGGCACCCCCGAAAACCCCGAGATCATGGTGCCCCGGGGCAAGGTCACCGGTGGCTCCAGCGCTATCAACGGCCAGATGTTCCTGCGCGGCGTCCCCGAGGACTACGACGGCTGGGCCGCCATGGGCAACGACCAGTGGAGCTTCCAGAACCTGCTGGGCTGCTTCCGCCGACTGGAAACCGACACCGACTTCTCCGACGACTTCCACGGCAACGACGGCCCCATCGTGGCCCGCCGCTTCAAGCGCGAGGAATGGCTCCCGGCGCAGAACGCCTTCTACAACGCCGCCCGCGCCTACGGCTTCCCGCACACCGACGACCACAACAGCCCCGACTCCACGGGCATCGGTCCCACGCCGTTCAACAACCCCAACGGCATCCGCTGGAGCACCGCCCTGGGCTACCTCGAACTGGCGCGCCACCGTTTGAACTTCACCCTGCGCCCCAACTGCACCGTGCACCGCGTCCTGTTCGACGGCAACAGGGCCACCGGCGTCGTCGTCGAGAGCGGCGGCGAGGTGTTCACCGTGGAGGGCAGCGAGATCATCCTCAGCGGCGGCGCCATCGCGTCTCCGCAATTGCTCATGCTCTCCGGCGTCGGCCCCGCCGAGCACCTGCGCAGCCTGGGCATCCCCGTGGTGCACGACAGCCCCGGCGTCGGCCAGAACCTCCGCGACCATCCCATCGTCCCCGTCACCTGGCGCACCAGGCCCGGCTTCGATCTGGACGGTTTCGCGCCCAGGATGCAGACCTGCCTGAAGTACACCGCCGACGGTTCCGATCTGCGCAACGACATGATCATGATCTTCTCGTCCTTCGCCACCGAGCAGGTGATCCGGGGCGGCAGCCGCATGGAGCCCCTGGGCATCCGCGCCTCGGTGTCCATCTACCTGGCCGTGGGCGCCGGCGAGCTGAAACTGAACTCCACCGACCCCCACGATCAGCCCTACCTGGACTACAACTACCTCCAGGAAGAGTTTGACCGCCAGCGTCTGCGGGACGGCGTGCGCATCGCCGTGGAACTGGGCAACCACAGCGACTTCGCCAACATAATCCAGGAGCGCACCGAGCCCCTGGACTCCGATCTCGAGACCGACGAGGCGCTGGACCACTGGCTGCGCAGCAACGTCTCCACCGCCCAGCACATCTCCTGCACCTGCAAGATGGGTCCGGCTTCGGATCCCATGGCGGTGGTTGACCAGTACGGCAAAGTCCACGGGCTGGAGAGCATCCGCGTGGTCGATGCTTCGATCATGCCCGACTGCATCCGCGCCAACACCAACGTCACCACCATGATGATCGGCGAGCGCGTCTCCGAACTCATACTGCAAGGCAATTAGATACAGTCATTGCGAGCGCAGCGTGTCAATCCTGTAGCGCCACCGCAAACCCTGACGGGATTGCCGCGTCACTGCGCTCCTCGCAATGATAGGGGGTAAAAGTTATGGCAAACCGAGATGTAGAACTTATCGGCCACCTGATGCGGCGCGCCGGCTTCGGCGCCACCCGTGAGCAGTTAGAGGCCCACGCCGCCCAAGGCTACGAGGCCACCGTGGAGCGGCTCCTGGACCACAGCAGTGAGCGACGCATGGGCGACGACCTGATTCGCCGGTTCCATCCCGAGCTGTCCGGCATGATGGGCACCCTGGGTTCCGGCGAGAACTGGCTGTACCGCATGGCCAGCACGTCCACGCCCCTGCGCGAGAAGGTCGCCCTGTTCTGGCACGGCATCTTCGCCACCGGCTACCCCAAGGTCATCCACGGCAAGGCCCTGTCCGACCAGGTCCGCATGTTCCGCTACCGGGGCATGGGCAGCTTCCGCGACCTGCTGGTTGAGCTCTCCCGGGACCCGGCCATGATCATCTGGCTGGACAACCAGGACAACCACAAGGACGCCATCAACGAGAACTACGGCCGGGAATTGCTGGAACTCTTCTCCATGGGCGTCGGCAACTACACCGAGCAGGACGTCCAGGAGTGCGCCCGCGCCTTCACCGGCTGGACCCTGGGCAACCGCGAATACATGGAACTGCGCTCCATGCGCGACTCCGACTGGCCTTACGGCCGCATCTCGTGGCACTTCGAGTTCCAGGAGGAGGACCACGACTTCGGCGAGAAGGAGTTCCTGGGCCAGCACGGGCAGTTCAACGGCGAGGACATCGTCGACATCATCTGCCAGCAGGAGGCCACCGCCCGGTTCATCTCCCGGCACCTGTACAGCTTCTTCGTGGCCGACGAGCCACCGGTGCCCGAGTGGCCTTACACCGAACCCCAGGATCCCGAGGCCATCGACCTGCTGGTCCAGGCTTACTTCGACAGCGGCTACAACATCGCCGCCATGCTGCGCGCCCTGTTCAACGCCGACTTCTTCCAGGACGAGGCCATCTGGTATCGCAAGGTGAAGAGCCCCGTCGAACTGGTGGCCGGCGTGCTGCGCCTGACCGGCGAGTTTGACCGGCCCCGCAAGGAGATCCTGGACCGCTACCAGCAGGCGGTGTTCATGGGGCAGTTCCTCAACAACCCGCCCAGCGTCGAGGGTTGGCACCAGGGCATCGACTGGATCGACACCGGCTCCCTGGTGGAGCGAATCAACTTCGCCTCCCAGCAACTCGGCGACACCGCCAAGCCCGGCGTCAGCGCCATGGTGGAACGCATCGCCGAAACGCCGTCGGCCGTCTCGCCGGAGATGCTGGTGGACGCCTGCCTGGACCAGGTGGGCGCGATCCAGGTGTCCGAGGAGACCCGCCGCGAGCTGGTCGATTTCGCCTCCGTGGCGGGCTCGCCCGACGACGCCGGCACGGGCCGCATCGCCGAGGTGCTCCAGATGGTGGCGTCAACCCACGAGTTTCAGCGGGCCTAGAAGGATTGTCAGAAGCAGGATTTGCCGGATTGAAGGATTTACAGGATTGGCTGTTCTTCACCACAGAATGGCTCCAATCCTGTCAATCCCATAATCCTGAAAATCCTGCTTCAGACGAATGCCAAGGATGAAAAGACCATGACCACAGTTCAAGACATACCGGAGATCAAGCTCCTCGAATACCGCATGACCCTGGGCATGACGACCATGGAGGGCCGCGGTTTCTACTATCCCATGGATACCGCCATTGCCGACGACGGCCGGATGTACGTCGCCAACCGCTCGCTGGAAAACGTCACCCGCGGCGTCCGCGTCACGGTGTGCGACATCGACAGCGAGTACTACGGCACGTTCGCGGCCTATGGCCAGTCCCCCGGCCAGTTCATCTGGCCCTCTGCCTGCACCCTGGACAGCCGGGGGCGCGTGTACGTCAGCGACGAGGCCACGCACCGCATCTCGGTGTTCGACCGGGAGGGCGCGCTGCTGTCCGTCTGGGGCGAGCATGGTTCGGATGAAGGCCAGCTGGACACCCCGTCCGGCCTCGCCTTCGACGCCGATGACAACGTCTATGTCGCCGACACCTACAACCACCGGGTCCAGAAGTTCACCGCGGATGGCCGCTTCCTGCTCGCCTTTGGCGGAGAGGGAGACGACCCCGACCGGCTAAACCTCCCCTGGGGCCTCACCGTCGGCGCCGACGACTGCGTTTACGTAGCCGACTGGGGCAACGACCGCGTCCAGAAGTTCTCCTCCGACGGCGAACACCTGGCGTCCTTCGGAACCGGCGGACGCGGCGATGGGCAGTTCCACCGCCCCTCCGGAGTGGCCGTGGACGCCGCCGGCTACATCTACGTGGCCGACTGGGGCAACGAGCGCGTGCAGATACTCGACTCCAACGGCGGTTTCGTCCAGAAGCTACGTGGCGAGGCCACCCTGTCCGACTGGGCCGCCAACTTCCTCTCCATCAACGTCGAGGAGGGCGCGGCCCGCTCCCGGGCCAACCTGGAACCCGAAATCGAGTACTTCGTGGACGAACCCCACGAGGAATCATCCCACATCGAAAAGTATTTCTGGTCTCCCGTGTCGGTCAAGCTCGACCGCGACGGGAACCTGTACGTAACCGAAAGCAACCGGCACCGCATCCAGGTGTACCGGCCCGCCCACGCCTCCGCTTAGTCATTGCGAGCGCAGCGCGGCAATCCCTACCAGCAGAAAGAGCCCCCAGCAGACCCGAACAGGAGGATAGCCCGATGACTTCCACCAAGAAGGAAAGGTCGGTGGTGGTGATTGAACTCCAGGGCGGCAACGACGCCCTGAACACCGTCATCCCCTACAACAATCCGCTCTACTACGACTTCCGCAACAACGTCGGCATCCCCGAGAGCGAGGTGCTGCACCTGGACGGCGAGGTGGGCTTCAACCCCAGCCTGGCGCCCATGAAGCACCTCTGGGACCAGGGGAAAGTCGGCATCATCAACGGCATCGGCTATCCCAACCCCAACCGCTCGCACTTCCGCTCCCGGGACGTGTGGTACACCGCCGAGTCGGAGAAGATCGGCGCCGAGGGCTGGCTGGGCGCGGCCATCCGCGACCTGGATGCCCGTGGCGAGAACGTGCTCACCGGCGTCAACTTCGGACGCGGCCTCCCCCGGGCCCTGGTCTGCAAGGGCGTTCCCGTCGCCTCGGTCGCCAACCTGGAGACCTACGGCCTGATGCCCGACATCCAGGACGAGAAGTCCCGCCAGTACGCCCTGGAGGCCTTCAGCCGCATCTACGGCCCCACCGAGAGCAAGGACATCGTCGCCCAGGTGCTGTCCGAGACCGGCTCCAACGCCCTCAAGGGCGCCGACCGCCTCCGCAGCGCGCCCGAGGTGTACTCCTCCACCGTCGAATACGCCGACACGCCCATCAGCCAGTCCCTGCGTAACATGGCGCAGGTGATGTCCGCCGACCTGGGGACCCGCATCTACTACACGATGCACGGCAGCTTCGACACCCACAGCAACGAGCTTCCCGCTCACCACAAGCTCTGGACCGACGTGTCCACCGCCATCGCCGACTTCACCAGCGACCTGGACGAGCACGGGATGCTGGACGACACGCTGATCCTGGTCTTCTCCGAGTTCGGGCGGCGCATCAAGGACAACGGCACCGGCACCGACCACGGCTCCGGCGGCGTGGCCTTCGTCATCGGCGGCTCGGTCAACGGCGGCCTCTACGCCGAGTACCCGTCCCTGCGCCCCGAGGACCATTCCGAAGGCGACCTCCACTTCACCAACGACTTCCGCTCCACCTACGCCACCATCCTCAACCGCTGGCTGGAGCTGGACCCCATCCCCATCGTCCACGGCGACTACGAGCAGTTCGCGTTCCTGTAGGCAGTCCGGGAACACACGACGTATTCGTGGGGGCGGATGATCATCCGCCCCCATTACCTGTCCGCATCAGGCTTTCATGGGAACTGCAAAACGAACTGTTGTTTGCTTTTCGAGCAATTTTCGTGTATACAATGACCGCCACTCGCATTCAGCAGACAGACCGCTAGTGAATCATTCTAGGAGACCCAGCGCCATGCTACCCGGAACACCGTTCGTCCAACCTTCCTACGAAGGTCCCGGCTACGTCAAAATCAAGCTGGAGCCCGGCGAAGTCAGAGAAATCCCCCACATGCACGATGTGGTGCTCGTGAAAACCATCAACGGCGTCACGTTCGAGGCTCTGGTCCCTTCCCATACCCTCGGCGAAAACAACAGCTGGGTGCCTGCTCAGTATGCGGGAAAAATATCCGGCAAAGCCGTTTTCTATTTGCCCACAGCCAATGAGGGTAGACCGACTTGGCGCGTGCCGGAAGAGGCCGTACAGCAGATTCTGGTGGCATAACCCAAACTAGCCAACACGTCTTGTAGCTGTCATCAGAGAGTGAATCCAAATGCTTCTGTCAGACGGGGAACTAAAGCTCGCCATCGCCAGAGGGGAGTTGATTATTGACCCGCCGCTGGCAGACGACAGCGATCAATTTAAAGCCGCCTCAATCGACCTGAGATTGGGCAGATCCATCTGGACACAAATGGAGCCTGAGGATGAGGACCCTAATAGCGGCGCGATCAACGATCTCAGCGAAGTGGGCTTCCACCAATACATGGCGAACTGCACCCAGCAGACCGACATTGTGACGACTGGCGGATTTCTTCTCCGGCCGGGGGATTTCATAATCACCGAAACTTTTGAGAGAGTGCACTTGAGCAGACTACTCTCCGGCAGGGTGGAAGGTAGAAGCAGACTGGCGCGCATGGGAGTCGGAGTTCACCTCACCGCACCCAAAATCGATCCCGGGTTCGACAGCCATATTACTCTTGAACTGTTTCACGTGGGTAAGCGGCCTGTATTCCTTCGGTACCAGGCGTCAATCTGTACCTTACTTGTTGAGCGTTTAGGTATGCCGTCCGGCAGTCCATACGAAGGGATGTTCAACATTTGAGCGAGTTGCAATCGACGGATAGATTCCCCTACCGATTTCGCCCTTGCATCGCACTGCGTTCAGCTGCCCCAAACCTCCCCCGCAACCTCAGCCACCAGCTCCAGCTTGCGCCACTGGTCCTCTTCAGTCAGCAGGTTGCCCGCCGCCGTTGACGCGAAGCCGCACTGCGGACTCAGCGCCAGCCGATCCAACGGCACGTAGGCGCTGGCCTCCTCGATGCGCTCCAGCAGGTAGTCCCGCGACTCCACCGCTGCTTCTTTGCTGCTGACCAGGCCCAGCACCACCATCTTGTCGTCGGGCATGAAGCGCAGCGGCTCGAAGGTGCCGGCCCGCTCCGTGTCGTATTCCAGCAGGAACCGGTCCACCGCCAGCGAGCCGAACAGCCGCTCGGCGATGGCCTCGTAACCGCCCTCGGCGTACCACTTGCTCTGGTTGTTGCCCCGGCAGATGTGCATGGCGATGGTCACGCCCGGCCGCTGCGCCCCTTCCAGGCAGAAGTTGTCCGCGTTCACCGCCTCCTCGAACATCGCGTCCGGGTCCTCGCCCAGCTCCCGCAGGTGCTCCCGCCAGCGCGGGTCAACGTAGTAGCTGTAGCGCGGTGCGTCAATCTGGATGTAGTCGACTCCAGCGTCCAGCAGCGCAGCGATCTCTGCTTTGATGAAGCCGGCGATCTCCCAGAGCAGGTCCGAGCGGGTGGGATAGAACCGGTCGCTGATGCCCGGCTGGTAGGCGATGGCCGGGAACTGGCTGGGGCTGGGCAGCGTCATTTTCACCGGACCCGGCGCGTGCTCTTGCAGGAACCCCCGCTGGTTCTCGGTCAGGCCCCGCGCCTGCCGCAACTTTGCGCCCACCACCTGCCGCGTGCCCTGCTCAGTCGGTTCGCCGCCCGGCCCCTGCCAGACCCGGACCACGGCCGGCCGCTCCGGCATGATGAACCCGTCCACTGCCTCGATCAGGTCGTTCTGGAACCCGGTACGGCGGAACTCGCCGTCGGTGAACACCGACACGCCGGCGGCTTGCTGTCGCTCGATGGCGTCCAGGATGGCCCGGTCCTCCACTACTCGCAACTCGTCCGCATTCAAACCGCCCGCCTGATAGGCCGCCCGCGCCTCATGCACCTCCGGCGGGCGCAGCAGGCTCCCCACGTGGTCAGCACGAAAAGTATCCGCCATCGGTTCCCTCCCCCAATGCGATAGTGCATGCCTTGCCGGGGCGAATGATCACCCACCCCTGCCCGTCGCAAGCATCAGTGCGTCAGCCGATCCCACGCGTACCCAGTTTGTCATCGCCAGGAGCGCAACGACGTGGCGATCTCGTTCCCGTGGCGGCTTCCTTGCCCTAACGAGATTGCCGCGCTGCGCTCGCAATGACAGTTCGTGTGAAACTGGGTACGCGTGAGGTCAGCCGATTTAATCAGCGATGTAGGTCTCGCCCCACCGGTCCAGGTACACCACGTCGGACAGCGGCCCCCGTCGCACCGGACCGAAGTTGCCCATAGGGTAGCCGATGGGCAGGATGGCGTAGGAGTGGACACCGGGCGGCAGGCCCAGAATCTCCTCAACCTCTTTCTCGTGGCGCAGGTGCCGACTGGTGAGCGTCGAGCCGAGCCCCAATGCGCGGGCGGCCAGCAGCATGTTCTGCACCGCCGGGTAGATCGAGGCGCCGGCAGAGCGGGTTGGCGTCTCCGCGCCGTCGTCCTGGCAGGCCACGATCCACACCGGCGCCTCGTGGTAGTGCTCGGTCAGGTATTCCACCGCGTCGTGCTGCCGGCGGTACCGGCCCGGGCTGGAGCCGGGAGGCGGCTCGCTGCCCCGGTAGCGCGGCCCGACCACCTCGTCGAACGCCTTCTGGTACCACTTCTGCACCTGCTCCTTGATGCTGCGGTCCTTGACCACCAGGAACCGCCAGCGCTGGTTGGCTCCGCCGTTGGCGGCCCACTGTCCGGCCTGCAGGATGCGATGTATCAGCTCGTCGGGCACCGGGTCGGGCTTGAGCCGGCGCATGGCCCGTGTGGTGCGCATGATGTGAAACAGTTCGGTGGATTCCGTCATTGGGTGTACTCCTCCGGTCTCATACCTAGGTGGTTTGTCATCGCGAGGAGCGTAGCGACGCGGCGATCTCGCTCTCGTAGCTGCGTCCGTTAGTCCAACGAGATTGCCGCGCTGCGCTCGCAATGACGATCTTATCAGTCAAATCGCGGCGCGCGCTTCTCCAGGAAGGCCGTCATGGCCTCGTGGGGGTACGGCGTGGCAAACCCCAGGGCGAAGGCCTTGATGGTGTACTCCGCCGACTCCGCCTCGCCCAGTTCCAGCCATTTGGTAACGATGTCCTTCTGCGAGGCCAGCACGGGCCGGGCCATGCCCAGGAACTCCCGCGCCGTGTTCATCGCGAGTGGGTGCACCTGATCGTGCTCGACCACTTCGTCCACCAGCCCGATGCGGTGTGCCTCGGCAGCGTCAACAGTCTCTCCGGTGAGCAGCATCTTCCGCGCCCGGCCCAGGCCCACCGTGGGCGGCAGCAGCGACGCCTCGATTACCGAGGGCAGACCCACCCGCACCTCCGGCAGCCCGAATATGGCATCGGCCGACGCGATGCGGATGTCGGCGGCCAACGCCAGCTCCAGCGCGCCGCCCAGGCACGGCCCCTGTATCGCGGCGACCACTGGAACCGGCACGTCCACCAGGATGCGCGCCGCACGGTGCAGGCTGCGGATGAACTGCTCCGCCGTCAACGGGGTCAGGTCCTTCATCTCGCGCAGGTCCACCCCGGCCGAAAACGCCCGCTCGCCGGCCCCACGCAGGATGATGGCCCGCACGGTCGGGTCGTTGCCGCACTCCTCAACCCGCTCCCGCAGCTCCCGGAACACCCCCGGCCCCAGCAGGTTCAGGTGGGTGCGGCCTTGGACGGACACTGTGGCGATGCCGTCCTTCAGTTCTACGGATACTCCGCCAGGCATGTCAGTCTCCGACCCCAGCCGCAACCGGCTCCGGCGCGGTCACTGCCGCCTCGATGAACCGCAGCACCTCGAAGTTGAAGATGTCCGGCTTCTCGAAATAGACCGAGTGGCCCGCCTCGGGCACCCGCAGCAGCCGCGCGCCGGGGATGGCCCGCACGCCGGCCTCGATGACCTGCGGCGGCGAGATCTGGTCGTCCTCGCCCACGAAGAACAGCGTTGGGACTTTCAGGTTCGCCAGTTGATCAGCGTCCGGCCCCATGGACATCCCGCCCGGCGGCGTGTGACGCGGCGGGTTGGTGCGCGATACCTGGAGGTACAGATTGGCCAGGTTGGGATTGCGCTGGACGAACAGGGGCGCCACGGCACGGTAGCCGATGTCCACGTTGGCGGCAGGGTTGGACGCCTGTTTCTCCGCCCAGATGCGCTGCTGCTCCAGCACCTCCGGCACGTTCATCCCGCCCACGGTGTCAGCCATCACCAGGCTCTTGACCCGTTCGGGGTACGCTGCGGCGAACCCCAGCATCGTCCGCCCGCCCATGGACTGCGCCACCAGGTGCGCCGACTCGATCCCCAGGTGGTCCAGCAGACCCCGCAGGTCGTCGACAAAGGAGTTCGCGCCCGGCCCGTTGGGTACGTCATACGAGTGGCCGAACCCCCGGTGGTCGAAGGTGATGCACCGGTACCGCTGGGAGAAGAAGGGTATCTGCTGCCACCAGCTCAGCAGGTTGCCGCCGGCGCCGTGGGCGAACACGATGGCCTCGCCCTCGCCGTAGCTCTGGTAGTGCAGGTCGATTCCGTTGATTTGCGCGCTGCTCACGTTACACCTCTGCGGAGTGTCGGTTGAGGAGTGTCGGTATGGGATGGGTGGGTTGTTCGATCTGCCCCAAGTTTGGCACCGCCGGCACCACATAGCAATCCCGTGTCCGGAACATCGCCCCGGGATAAACCGTTGCGCCGGATAACGGTTCGTGATATTTGGCATCACTCTGTATGTCTTGTGCCCATATTCACCAAAGGCGTAGAATGTGCCGCGTTGCGCAACGGCAATCGTCGCATTTCGCCGCTTTCCTTAACCGCCATGAGCAGTAACGCCGCACCGTCCGCCGGGCCACGCTCTCGCTTCCGCCGGCCCAACATCTACTACGGCTGGTACATCGTCGCCATCACCGGCTTCGTGATGACCGTCGCCACGGTGCCCATGTTCCACGCGATGACGCTGTGGAATCCGGCGCTGGAGGCCCATTTCGGCTGGAAACGGGGCGCCCTGTCCATGGCCATGGCGTTGACGCGGATTGAAGGCGGGTTGATGGGCCCCATCGAAGGCTATCTTACCGACAAGCTGGGCGGTCGGAAGATGGTGCTGATCGGGTTCATCATCCTGGGCTTCGGTTTCCTGGCTTTTTCCCAAATCGGCGCCGAATTCTGGCCGGTTTCGCCTCTGTACACCTTCTACTTCGCCTTCATGGTGATGGCCCTGGGGCAGGGCATGGGCAGTTGGGTGCCCATGATGACCACCATCAACAACTGGTTCTCCCGGCGTATGGCAACCGCCATGGCCTGGGCCAACTGGATCAGCCGCGGCGGAGCCCTGATTGTGGTGCCCCTCATCGGATTGGGCATCAACAGTCCCATCGGATGGCAGGGCACTGCGTTGGTGGTCGCCGTGGTGGTGTTCGCCTCCGCCGTTCCGTTCTACCTGGTAATTCGCGACAAACCGGAGGATATGGGCCTGCAGATGGACGGAGAGGCCGAGCCAGCCGGCCGCGCGCGTGGCGGTCAGCGCAGCCCGTCCGCGCCACAGGGCTTGACGGCCCAGCAGGCGGTACGCACCGCGGCGTTCTGGCTCATCGCCGTGGGACATGGCTTGACCAGCATGATCATCCTGGCCATTATGACCCACCTGGGCCTGTTTTTGAACGACGCCGGGTTCGGGGCACATATCGCGCCGGTGGTCACCACCTATACCTTTGTCGCCATGTGGGCGCAGCTCCTTGGCGGGTACATGGGCGACCGGTTCCCCAAGCGCATCAGCATTTTCGTCTTCACCACCATTCAGGCCGGCGCCGTGGTCCTGTTGACCTTCAGCACCGACCTCTGGATGTTCTACGCATTTGCGGTCGCTTTCGGCCTGGGTTTCGGCGGACGCAACCCGCTGACCACGTCAATCCGGGGCGAGTACTTCGGTCGGGGCAATTTCGGCAAAATCCTGGGCATCAGCACCATCCCCATGAACATTCTGCTGCTGGGGGCCGGCCCCTTCGCCGGTTACATGTACGACTGGCAGGGGTCCTACACTGTGGCTTTCCTGGTGCTGGCAGGTTTCAACTTCCTGGGCGGTATCTGCTTCCTGTTCGCCAAGCGTCCCCGCATCCCGACCGCCCCCGCCCCCGCCGTTCCCGTACCTGCCCCGGCTCCGGCCGCCGGCGACTCCTAAGGCGCAACCTGCCGGCAGCGGGTGGGCGTGCCCAGTTTGCGGCGGGGAAACGTCAGAATCAGGATTTTCAAGATTTGGGGATTATCCGGATTGGAACCGTTCCGTGACGGAGATCTCTCAATCCTGCCAAATCTTAAAATCCAGTAAATCCTGATGCTGACTATTTACGAAAGCGGGCACGCATGAGCCGGAACCCCTTGCTGCTAAGTTCAGTTTCCGGCTGCCGCCTCGGCGCTCACACCGAGGTCGCGTCGGGCGGCGCCGGCCCTCGCTCCAGCAGTTCCAGCCAGTTTCCGTCCGGGTCTTCCATGTAGCAGCCCTTGCTGGCCGCCGGGTACACCGGGTTGGGCCGGGTCGCCGGCGGGCTGACGAACCGCACGCCCCTGGCGCTGAGGTCGGCGTAAAAGGCGTCCAGATCGTCAACGATGATGCCCAGGTGGCTCGCGCCCACCTGGTGGCGCTGCGGCAGCGCGACGGCATCGCCCGGCGGGTTCAGGTACTGGATCAGCTCCACCGAGTGCCGTTGGTCCCCGACCCCCAGGTACACGATGTGCAGCCGCGCCTCGGGATACCCCACGACTTCCGAGATGAAATCGCCTTCCAATACCTGGTCCCGCTCGATGCTGAGACCCAGCAGGTCGCGGTAAAACGCCAGGGAGCGTTCCATGTCGCTGACCACGAACCCGGTATGGTTCATCCATTGGACTTCCATTGCTGTGAACCTCCCCGTGCAGTCAGAATCAGGATTTACCGGATTGACGGATTGGCAGGATTGGTCTGGTTGATGCGGCAGCCGGCCTCATCCTGAAAATCCGCTAATCCAGCTAATCCTGATTCTGACGATTCCTCCGGTTACCGCCCTTCCTTGATGTAGTCCGATACCTTCTCGCCGATCATGATTGTGGTGGCGTTGGTGTTGGCCCGGATGCAGTCCGGCATGACCGATGCATCGGCCACGCGCAGGCCCTCGATTCCCTTCACCTTCAGCTGCTGGTCCACCACTGCCAGGGGATCCGAGTCCGGCCCCATCTTGCACGTGCCCGATATGTGGTGCGACGTGCCGGAGTTCTTGCGCAGCCAGTCGTCCAGCAGCTCGTCGGATGCCAGCTCCTCGTCGGTGGGCATGATCCGTTCCTCGATCAGGTCGGAGAACGGAGGCCGCTCCGCCATCCGCACGCCCAGGCGTATCGCCTCTCGCATCCGGCGCAGGTCCTCCGGTTCCTGGTAGTAGTTGTAGTTCAGGAACGGCTGCACGTGGGGGTCGGTGGATTGCAGGGTCAGCTCGCCCTGGCCCAAGGCCAGTTGCAGGCTCGCGCCCATGCCCAGGTAATTGAGGTCCTCGTCGATGGCGACGTGGGCCGGCCGGTGCTCGCTGGTCATCAGGTTGGGGCTCAGCTGCATGTCGTTGCGCAGGTCGGAGCCCTCCACCGTGTAGCGCAGCCCCACCTGGATCACCGGCGCCTGCACGTCGGGCTTGTCGCCCTTGCCCCGGTACAGCACCGACGCCGCGGGATGGTCGCGCAGGTTCTTGCCCACGCCCGGCGAGTCGTGCACCACCGGGATGCCCAGGCTGCGCAGGTGCTCCGCCGGCCCGACGCCGGACAGCATCAGCAGTTGCGGCGACGCCACGGCCCCGCTGCTGACGATGATCTCGCCGCCCTCCACCGTGAAGACCTCGCCGCCGCTCTCGGCCTCGATTCCGACCGCCCGGTTGCCGTCAAATATGATCCGCCGCGCCGTCACGCCGCCTCGGATGGTCAGGTTCAGGCGGTGCCGCGCGATGTCCAGGTAGTTGATGGCCATGCTCATGCGCACGCCGTCGATGGTGTTGCGCGCCCGGGGCGAGACGCCGGTGGACTCGGGATGGTTCTGGTCTTCGTCCTGGGGGAAGCCCTCGTCCAGGCAGGCCCGCTCGAAGGCCACCGCGTGAGGCAGCCACTCGTTGCGGGGAGCGCGGCGCACCGGCACCGGCCCGTCGGATCCGTGGAAGTCGTCGCCGCCGAAGTCCAGGTCGGTCTCCAGCTTGTTGAAGTAGGGCAGGCACCGGGTGAAGCTCCACTCGTCGTTGCCCCACTCGGCCCAGCGGTCGTAGTCTTCGGGGATGCCCCGGAAGAGCACCTGCCCGTTCACCGCGCTGGAGCCGCCGGTGGCCTTGCCCCTCGGGATCGTCAGGTTGTCCTGCTCCTCGGTGATCTTGGCGGTGTAGCCCCAGTTGTGCGGCCCGTAGGCCGAGAGCCACACGTTGTTACCCAGTTTCAGGTCGTCGGGCAGTGTCTCAAAGACCGGATAGTCCGGCCCCGCTTCCAGCAGCAGCACGGAGCGGTCCGGGTCCTCCGACAGCCGGCTGGCGATGGTGCACCCGGCGGACCCCCCGCCGACAACGATATAGTCGTACCTCATGCTTTGGCCTCCTGCGGTAAATATGCGTCGCTTGCAGTTGCTTGTCGATTGTCTCGTGTCGTGATTGAAGCGTAAACCGGGCGGTTGCTCAACTCACGTGACCGGTTGAGCGCCATGCCGTGGCCGCAAATCGCCCGTAGCCTAACACCTCGCGCCGATTGTGTCCTGTGTGTATCGTGGGTCATTTGCCTGGCAGTGGCGGCTGCTAGCATAAGAATTGACCAGCCAGTCTTGACCTACACGGGATTGACCTATATTTTGCCTCAAATAGCCTCAAAATATGACTCGCCAGAGGAACACGATATGAACCAACTGACAGTCAGGGGGTTCGACGACGAACTCGACGCCATTATGCGTCGCTTGGCAAATCAGGAGGGGATATCCCTGAATCAGGTGGCGTTGCGGCTGCTCAGGAAGGGCGCCGGCCTGACGGACAGCAAGAGGAATCCCAACGCTATAGGCGCTTCGTTGGACGACCTCTTCGGCGCATGGAGCCGGGATGAAGCTGAGAGTTTCGATGCAGCTCTTGAGGCCTTCGAGACGGTGGACGAGGCAGCGTGGTCATGAGTCCTGCTGGATTCCAACGCCTACTCCGCGTTCATGCGCGGCAACCACGAGGTGAGAGATCTGATACGAGACGCTGAGGAGGCGCTGTTCTCCGCTGTGGTGGTAGGTGAGCTGCTGTACGGCTTCCGGCAAGGGGCACGTTTCGAGCAAAACCTTGCGGAACTGCGATCCTTCCTCGAACGTCCCTACGTGTCCTTAATTCCCGCTGGTCCGGTGACCGCGGACCGGTACTCGCGGATAATGACGGCACTGAGGGCGAAAGGGCGGCCCATTCCGACCAACGACGTCTGGATTGCGGCCCACGCAATGGAAACCGGGGCCGACTTGGTTTACGCCGACGGCCACTTCGAGCATGTTGATGGGATCGCGCGGGTCCGGGTGTCGGCAAGTTGAAACCCGCGGACGACAGTCTGATAGAGGGAGCGGGCACTGTGGGATGAGGTTATGCCCAGATGGGCAGGATTGCCAAAATATCATCGTGGGGAGTATGTTGTAACTTGACCTGATTAGTGAGACTAGTGGAGATGTCTGCCGCACACGCACTACAAGATGCCGCTGGCTGGCGTCGTCGCCTGTATCTCCCGGCTTATGGAGTCCGAGATGTTGCCAGGTACGCCGGTATTCCTGCTCGCACGGTGGGATACTGGCATCGGGGTCATTTGAAACGTCCGGCGGCGCTGCCAGGCCGTGAGGCTGGCCGTCCGTTGTCTTACTACGAGCTCATCGAAGTCGCGTTCGTAGCTACGTTTCGGAAATTGGGCCTTTCCCTGCAAAAAATTCGCAAGGCCCGCGCCTTTGCGGCTCACGCGCTGAACTCTGAGTATCCGTTTGCCCAGTACGCATGGAAAACCGAGGGCTTTCACCTGATGCTCGAACTGCACGAGTTAGAAGAAGATGCGGAGGTTGGCAAGCTGGTGGCTGCCGACCTTGACGGACAAATGGGCTGGGAGGAAGTAGTCGCGGAACGGTTTGAACAGTTCGATTATCAGCATGATATTGTCCTGGTTTGGCACCTCGCAAACAGGAACATCCCGGTTACTATCGACCCTCGGGTTTCGTTTGGTGTGCCCGTTGTCCATGGTGTCCCTACTTGGATATTGAAGGGCCGTTGGGACGCAGGCGAAACTGTTCAAAGCATTCAAGACGACTATGGCTTGACTGGGGACGACGTGCTTCACGGGTTGAGGTTTGAAGGGGTTCGCGACGATGAGTTGGCGGTGGCGAGTTGAATGACTGCCGCCGCTCTTATCCAACCCTCCGACAGTGATGATCCGGTCTTTTTCTTCGATAGGGATGTCGGAATTTTCCTTCCCCGGCGGTTGCGAGATCTGGGCTTGCCCACGCAAGTGGAGATTCATCAAGAGCACTTTGCCCAAGCAGCCGAAGATGATCTTTGGATGGCTGAAGTAGGCAGTCGGGGATGGATTGTAATTGGACACGACCGTCATCACCACACACGTCCCTTGGAGAGGCAGGCTATCCAGGATCACGGCATAGGCTGCTTTTACTTGTGGGGCGGTGACCAGCCCGGACACGAAAAAATGCGGTGCTTTCTGAGCGCCTACGACAGGATAATCGAAGCGGTCCGCACTACGCCGCGCCCTTTCGTATATCGGGTTCTGAGAAACGGCAGTCTCAGGAAAGTGGACCTGGAAACTTAGGGCTGCTGCGAAATCACGGCAAGTGGTGGAGGCTACGGGATTCGAACCCGTGACCCCCTGCTTGCAAAGCAGGTGCTCTCCCACTGAGCTAAGCCCCCACGCCAGGCCCCTATGGACCGGCCGCGGCCGCGTCGACCGCCCTTCCATACTACCACCAGCCGGCGTCGGCCGGCCATGCGCGATCACAGGTCGATGATCGTCACCCACATCGGCTCCCGGCCGATGTCGTACACCTCCAGCGGTTCCAGTTCCCCGCTGTCCTGGTTCACCCGGTAGGACGCCAGCCGGCCCGTCTCCAGACCGGAGGCGTACAGGTAGTTGCCCGCGGTGTCCAGGCTGAAGGCTCGCGGCACCGCCTCGGTGGCCACCCGCCCGATGGCGGTCAGGCTGCCGTCGGCCGCGTCCACGGCGAAGCCGGCCACGCTGTTGTGCCCCCGGTTGGGTGCGTACAGGAACCGACCCGACGGCGTGATCTGGATCTGCGAGCAGGTGTTGCGCTCCGTGAAATCCTCCGGCAGCGTCGGCACCGTCTGGAAGGGCGACAGCGTGCCGGCGTCGGCGTCGAAGCGGTACGCCGTGACACTGCATCCCTGCTCGTTGGAAGAGTACACCACGTCCAGGTTGGGGTTGAAGCAGACGTGCCGCGGCCCCTCCGGCGACGTGGGGTTGGCCCGGTCGGGATCGTTGGGGGTCAGCCGGCCCGTCGCCGCGTCGAACCGGAACTGGAAGATGGCGTTGGGTCCGGTCTGCGACCCCTCGGCGATGTGCGGCACGAAGGCGTAGCGGTTGGAGGCGTCAGTCTGGATGTAGTGCGCGCCGATGCCCGTCTCCCGCCACTCGATGGGCGTCGGGTCCAGCCGGCCGTCGTCGCCGAAGCCGTGCACGCCCACCCGCGCCTGGTAGTAGTAGGCCGACAGCAGGTAATTCCCGGTGCGGTCCACGGAGACATGCACCGGATTGCCGCCCAGGTTGATGTCGTTGATCCGCGCCAGGTCGCCGCTGCCGCCGTCGATGCTGAACGACGTCAGCCCGTACTCGCCGGCCCGGCGCCGCCCAACGAACAGGAAGCGTTTCCCGGGATCCGTCGCCATCGGCGCCGGCATACCCGCCAATGGGAACTCGGTCCGGTTCGCCAACCCGCCCGTGGCCGGGTCCAGGTCGTACCGGGCGATGACGTCGTCCCCTTGCAATGATACGTACAGATATGTGGCCATCTCAACACCTCCGCTATTCCCGCGAGTACCCGCTTGTGTAAATCGTCAGAAGCAGGATTTACGGGATTTCATGATTTGACAGGATTGGAAGATCCCCAGCACACAACGGCTCCAATCCTGATAATCCGCAAATCTTGAAAATCCTGCTTCTGACATCCCTCGTCGCCAACGGTCTGCGCACGAACTCCGCTATTCCATCACCCTCGCGTCGGGCAGTCCCAGCAGGAACTGCCCGTGGTTCTCGTAGGCCGTGTCGCTCACCATCTGGTGCTGGGCCGCCGCGTTGATGTCCCGCAGGCACTGCTGCAGGATGTTGGGGGTGAACAGCGCCTCGCCGCCGCCGTAGCGGAAGGCCTGAGCGGTCACGTCCGCGGCCACGTCGGTGGTGTAGGTGGCGCAGCTGCGCATTTGCGCCTGCAAGGGCGGTGGTGGAGTCTGGCCGGCGCAGACCGACCGCCAGGCCTCCTCCAGTATCTCCACGTTCAACGACCGTGCCGCCCGCAGCCGCAGGTCGCACTCGCCCAGTACCCGTTGAAACGTCGCCCGGTTCGCCAGCAGGTTCACCGAGTTGTATCCTCGCGTCTTGGACGCCGCCGTTTCCGTCACTGCGTCCAGCGCCCGCCGCGCCACCCCCAGCGCGAAGGCCGAGTGCTCGTTGGTCACAAAGGCCGGCCTGCCCAGCCGATACAGCGCGCCGCCCCGAATCGGCTCGGTCAGCGTCGAGTCCCACGCGAACCCGTCGGGCACGAACAGGTCCTCCACCGAGAAGTCGCAGCTTCCCGTGCCGCGCAGGCCCATCACCTGCCAGTTGTCATGCACCTTGACGTCACGCCGCGGCATGGCCATGCGCACCTGTCTCGGATAGCCGTCGAGATCGCCGGTCACCCTCGCGCCGGCCGAGACCCACTCGGCGTGCTGGATGCCGCTGCCGAACCGCCAGTGACCGTTGACCCGGTAGCCGCCGTCCACCGGCGTCGCGGTTGCGGAAGGCGCGGCCGCTCCCGCCGTTTTGGGAGGCTTCCCGCCCACGAATATCTCCTCGATTGATTCGTCCGGCAGGAACGCGGCCAGGCTGCCCACGCTGGCCGCGCCGATCATCAGGCACCAGCCCGACGCCGGATCGATGCGGCTCACCGCCTCCAGCACGTCCAGCTGCGTCACCACGTCGGCCTCGGCGCCGCCCAGCACGTGGGGCATCTTCAGCCGCAACAACCCCGACTCGTAAAGCGCATCCACCGATGCCGGCGCCAGCGTGCCAATCCGCTCTGACTCCTCCGCTCCCGCCTCCAGCGTAGCCCGCACGCTTTCCACCGCATCCATCAGGACGCGATGCTTTTGGGTACGTTCCTTTGGAAAAGCTATCACTTGATTCACACGTTTCCGCGGGGAAATCATCAGAATCAGGATTTGCCGGATTTTAGGATTTTCAGGATTGGGTATTCTTATCCACTGGACAACTGCAATCCTGTCAATCCTCAAATCCCGAAAATCCTGATTCTGACAAATCCGCCCTAATCATCCACCTTGGGAAACACGTCCTGCACCAGCGCGTCCATGGTGTCCAGCAGTTGTTGTAGGTTGCCGCAGTCGTGGCAGTTGATCTGGAATTCGTCCAGGCCGGACTCCTGCCGATAGCGGTTGATGTCCGACACGATCTGCTCGGTGGTGCCGTAGCCCGTCGGCCGGTCGCCGTCCGACACGGAGTGACCCGAGATGCTGCTGATGTTCACCCGGAAGCTCATCCGCACTCGCGGTGGCTCGTCCCGTCCGATCTCGGCGGATACGTCGTTGAGGTACTGCCAGTTGCTCACCAGGGTGGGCAGCGGCGTGGGCGTCGGCTGCCACACCTGCGCGAACCGGGCCGCCCGCCGCAGGGAGGCATGGCTGGAGCCGCCGATCCAGATGGGCGGGTGCGGCTGCTGCACCGGCTTGGGGCTGGTGTACAGCCCGTCGAAAGAGAAGAACCGCCCGCTGAACGACACGGGGTCGGGTTCCCAGCACGCCTTCCACAGCCGCAGGTACTCGTTGGTGCGCGCTCCCCGCTCCCGGTGCGGCACGTCCAGCGCGGCGTATTCGGTCTCGTTCCAGCCGGATCCCACGCCCACGATGGCCCGCCCCTCGGACATCTGGTCCAGAGTGGCGATCATCTTGGCCGTCACCACCGGATTGCGGTACGGCATGATCAGCACCGATGTCCCCAGCCTGATCTTCGACGTGCGCGACGCCACGTAGGCCAGCGACATCAGCGGGTCGTACACCTGCCGCCACGGCTCACTCCGCGCTCCATCGTCCACGATCACGTGGTCGTTGACGAACACCGCGTCGAAACCCAGCTCCTCCGCCTTGACCGCCGTGTCCAGGATGCCCTGCGCCGAGGCCGGAAACCCCCGATAGTCCGCGTTGGGCAACCGGAATGAATACTTGACCATTCGATACCGCCTTGTCTTGGTTACCGTGTTTCGCCTTCATCATATTGCTAAGCCCAAGTTGAAACAAGGGAGGGCATCGGAGATAATCCCGTCACGAAACCAGAACCAACGGAGGCCCACCATGCCCAAGTTCCGTATTGTCCCTCACGGCCGGCTCCAGGAATGGGTCGCCGAAGAGAAGGGTTACTTCACCGACGAAGGCCTCGATTACGAGTTCGTCGCGTCAAACCGCCCCGACGAGACCCTGAACCCGTCGGTAGACTCCGCCGAGGACGCGCCCATGGAGATCAAGCGCGGCGCCTTCGAGTCCATGGAGGCCGGCCGCGCCTGCGAGATCAGCTCCGCCTGCCACTGGGCGGTGGGCATGGCTGCCAGCGCCGCCCACGGCCGCATGTGGGGCCACGCCTACTCAGTCACTCCCTGCGGCATCTGGGTCGCCCCCGAGTCGCCGTTGCAGACCCCCGAGGACTTGGCCGGCGTGGAGGTCGCCGTGGGCTGGCATTCCGGCAGCCATTTCTCCGCCCTGCAAGCGCTGGAGAGCATCCTGCCCCGGGACCAAATCAGTCTCCAATTCGTGGGCGGCCCCCTGGACCGGCTGCAACTGGCGCTGGATCGCCGCGTCCCGGCCGCCAACGTCTTCGGCGCGCCCGGCTACGTGCTGGAACAGCAGGGCTTCCGCAAACTGGTCGATACCAGCTTCATGATCGGGTTCCTCATCAACGGAGACGCCACCGGCGACCAGCTCCGGGCCTACTTCAACGCCCTGCAGCGCGCCCAGCGCGAGATCGACGCCGCCAAGGAGCGCTACCAGCGCTACTTCCTGAACGAACTGCCCCAGCGCTACCACCCGCTGTTCGACCACCGCCGCGCCGGCATCGGCGAGCGCCTGGTCTTCGAGCCCTACACTAAAGAGATGTTCGACCGCACCCATCGCTGGATGCTGGACTGGGAAATCTTCCCCCAGGACCAGGTCGGTAGCGTAACCTACGAACAGGCCGTGGCCGTGTAGCCGTCAGCTACGCACGTAGCCCAAAAAGAGCGGGGGCGCAACAGCAGCGCCCCCGTTTGCATGTTACCTTGCCGTTGCAACCGGCAAACCGCCGCCGGTCTCTAATTCCTGTCTCCGCTTTCAAGTGGTATTTCAACCACGCCTGGACCGTCTGGCCCTATCCAGTCGCATCTTGTATCTGGCAAGTCGGCGCAACGAGTCTACGAATAGCAGCGAATAAGTTTGGAAGTTGTTGTATTGACGGTTGAATTTGCGTACATTGACCAAAACCCGGTGGTATGTCATCTCTGCCATGGGTCGGATGAGATTTTCCACGATAAATTCGGCGTGAAGATCCAATCCCTGGTCCAAGAACGCCTCAACCATCAGCTCCAAAGTATTCAGAACATCATCGTGCAATTCGCGGAGTTCGGCGTCAAGCAGGACGAGTTCAACGTCGTCTTGCCAGCTATCACTTCTTCTTTCGCGCATTTATTCTTTTGACCAGTTCGTCAACCCGCTTGTTGCCTTCTTTCATGCGTCGCGCCACGGGGCGCGCTTTCCTCAAAAAATCCTCGGAAGGTGGCGGAAAGTCGATGATCTCGTTGCGCTCCGCATCGTAATACTCATCGATTTTGATCTGCTTATTTGCCCGAACCATTTCGATGCCTCCTCACTTGGGCACTGCGCGTCAAGGTACTATGCAATGTAGTTTCCTGTCAAAGTTTATTTGCTGGTTGTAACCGTTCAGAGTTGCGGAGAAAGTGTCACTGCAAGCGCAGCGCGGCAATCTTGTCGGCGCAGGGGAGACCCTTAGGGCAAATGTCGCGGCTATGGCGTTGAGATTGCCACGGCGCAAACGCCTCGCAATGACAACCTCCTGAAATCTGAACAGTTGCGGCTATCCTAACGGCTGCGGGCGATGTTCGACCGCACCCACCGCTGGATGCTCGACTGGCAAATCTTCCCCCAAGAGCAGGTCGGGAGCGCAACCTACGAACAGGCCGTGGCTGTGTAGCCGTCAGCTACGCACGTAGCCCAGAAAGAGCGGGGGCGCAACAGCAGCGCCCCCGTTTACGTTTCCTGTTCCATCGTTCGCGGGCAATTGGCACCCATTAGGTCTCAAGCGCTTTGGCCAATTTCTCCAGCGTTTCTTGGACATTAAGGGCAGAGTGACGCGCCATGGCATGGAGTCGGCGTAGTTTATCAATCCGGTCCACGTTGTCAGGAGATGGTGCATCGAATTGCATAACCTCGGCCAAATGACCGTGTTCGTTGTAGATATGGAGTTGGGGCAGGCCTGATGTGCCACGACGCAACTCCTGTGGCCTGCCGATGATCACCGAAATGGTATCTACCGAGGTGGCGAACTGGTCATCAGAGGCTGCTCGACTCCACCTCAGTTTCCCGTCGGAAGTCCGCTGGATCAACCCGTCCAGTATCCTGTCTAATTCATTCATGTCGGTTCCTCCGACGGCTTCCCAAATCCCATGGCGCTGGCGAGTTCCTCCAGCGTGCTTTGAATATCGTTTAGGCTCTCATCCAGTGAAGGCCAATCTGGATCCTCGTCTCCCTGACGAATGCTGCTTCGCACGGAGTTTTCCATAGCAGTGACAATCGCCCTGGCGGTGCCAAGTCTATCCCGAACTTCGGGTTGCTCTTCGGGAGTGCGGGCGATAATACCGGACAGCATCATGCGCAGTGCCTGATATTGTTCCATCGCGGCTTCCCACCGGGCAATGTCGTGCAGGAGTTTGATGCGTTGGATCAACGCGATCGCGCGCTCGATATCTACCGCTTGCAGATGGCGTTCGATGCTACTGTTGGTGGCGATAGCAGCCGCTCGCGCAGCACGGGACGCCGACCTGGCTCCCCACGCCACGATGATGGTGGCGATCAATCCAACGGTTGATATCGCTGCTCCCGAAATGCTTGCCCAACTGCCGGCGTTAACTAGCAAAGCGTCCATGTCGGAGGCATTGTAGTCGCTATATCTCGTCAAATCGAGCCGATAGCGTCAGTGAAGCACAGAAAGGGCACGCTGCACTTCTTCACCCCAGCCCCAGCGTCGCCTCCGGGAACAGCTCCTCCACGTCCACCGCCTCCGGTATCACCTTCTGCTCCACGTTGAAACGCACGAAGGTCTCCAGCGTCTTCCGCGAACTCTCCACGCCGTAGGGGATCGGGTCGTCGCCCACTACGTCAACCATCCGGTGGTACGGCCGGTCTTCCGGCGCTGCGGCGTCCCCCGAGCGCAGCTTTCCCAGGTAGAGCGCCTTGGCCGTGTGGAACGTCTCGAAGAGTTCGCCCGCCAGGTCGGGGTTGGCGTCCAGCGCGGCGTTCTTCACCACCAGCATGTGGCTGATGGGATACACGCCCGTCTTCCGGTGCCAGGCGGCGTCGGCGGCGTCCGGCTCCTCGAACAGCGGCCGCACGTCCGGCGAGTCCACCGGGCCGGCGCCGATGGCGGCGTCAATCTCGCCCGACAGCAGCATCTCGCCCAGGTTGCCGTTGGACGATGACACCACGTTGGCCGGCGCCACGTACTCCGCCACGTGCTCGTCCCCCGACAGCACCCAGGTCACCGCGTCCAGGTCCACGCCGTACTCGGTTTGCAGCAAGCCCCGAGTCCACACCCCCGGCGTCAGCGTGTAGCTGCGCACGCCAAACCGCTTGCCCTCCAGGTCCTTGGGTGACTCGATGCCGCTCTTCCGGTTGACCACAATGCCGCCGTGGTAGAAGGCCCGGGTCAGGAAGATGGGCACGCCGGTGAACTGCTTGCCGTGGGCCCGGGCGCACAGGTAGGTGGACAGCGCCATCTCGGCCACGTCGAACTCCAGCTCCCGCACCATCCGGCGGAAGATGCTGGTCACCGGCGATACCTCGACGTGCTCCATGCTGAACGCCGACGACGTGATCGTTCCATCCTTCAGGGGCGTCGTGTGCCCGTAGTTGCCTACGGCGGTCCGCAATACCAGGTCGCTCATTTTTCTGCCTCCCGTGCGTTGCTCGTGTTCAATCCGAGCTTCGTGTTAGCCATGCGCCAATCATCCCCTAAATTCATGCCGTCCGCAATTCAGTATTCAAATCCAGCCGGCCGGTGTGCAAAGATGGCAGTCCGTTCGCACAGGCAATAGACGGTCAGCCTCGTGACGGTACGGTCCGTGGGTCCAGCAGATCCCGCATACCATCGCCCAGCAGGTTGAAGCCCAGCACCGCGACGAATATGGCCGCTCCCGGCAGCAGCAACAGCCGGGGCGCGGTTTGCAGGTGGGGGCGGGCGTCGTTGAGCATGGCCCCCCATTCCGGCGTGGGCGGCTGCGCGCCCAGCCCCAGGAAGTTCAGACCCGCGATGCCCAGGATGATCCACCCCACATCCAGCGACGCGATGACGATGATCGGGCCGAGGATGTTGGGCGCGATGTGCCGGAGGATGATGCGCAGGTTGCCGGCGCCGGCGGCCCGCGCCGCCGTGACGTACTCCATCTGTCGCGCCCCCAGCGTGACCCCGCGTATGATGCGAGCGTGACCCACCCACCAGACCGCGCCGGCTGCCAGGAGCACGTTGAACAGGCCGGGCCCCAGCGCTCCGGCCACGGCCAACGCCAGGATCAGCGAGGGGAACGCCAGCAGCAGATCGACAATCCCCATCAGCGCCGTGTCCGGCCAGCCGCCGTGGTATCCGGACAGTATGCCCACTGTCAGCGCGATGGTCATGCTCAGGGCCAGGGTGACGGCGGCGGCCAGCAGGGTCATGCGCGCGCCGTGAACGATCCGGCTGAAGGTGTCCCGACCCAGGTGGTCGGTGCCCAGGAGATGTCCCGCGGACGGCGGGAGCAAACGGTCGGGCAGGTTGATCTCGGTGGGATCATCCAGGGGAAGCCAGGGAGCCAGGATGCCAGCCAGCAGCAGCGACACCACCAGGAACAGCCCCATTGCAGTTCCCGGCTCCCGCAGCAGGGCGATCCAGCGCCGTCTGCTGCGGGAGCCGCCGGCGACGGCCGTGACGGGGAAACGTCCCCCGGAGCGCTCGACATCAACCGCCATCGCCCGCTATATCTCGCCCCGCCCGAAGCGCAGGCGCGGGTCGGCGATGCGCAGGGCAACGTCAGCGGCCAGGTTGACCAGCAGCACCACCACGGCGACGTAGGTAACGAATCCCTGCACCACGGGGTAGTCCCGGGTCAGGGCCGCCCCCACCATCAGCTGACCCAAACCGGGCCAGGTGAAGATGGTCTCCACTATGACCGCGCCGCTGAGCAGGTAGCCCAGGCTTACGCCGGTGGCTCCGATGGCCGGCAGCATCGCGTTGCGCAGAGCGTGCCTGAAGGCCACGGTTTGCTCAGACAACCCCTTGGCCCGCGCCGTTCGGATGTAGTCCTGCCCCAGGGTTTCCAGCATGCTGGCGCGGATCAGCCGCATCAGCTGAGCCATGGGCGCAAGAGACAGCGCGATGGCCGGCAGCACGACCTGGGCGGGAGAGCCGTAGCCCAGGGCCGGCAGCCACGACAGTTTCACCGCGAACAGGATGATCAGCCCGTAGGCCAGGACGTAGGAAGGCGCCGCCGCGCCCACCAGCGCCAGCAGCCGCGCGACGGTATCCACCGGGCTGCCCCGGCGACGGGCCGACAGGATGCCCACGGGTACGGCGACCAGCAGGGCCAGGGCCAGGGCGGCCGCCGTGAGCAGGGCCGTGGGGACGGTGCGGCGCGCCAGCTGACTGGCCACCGGCTGTTCGGTGACGTAGGACCGCCCCATGTCGCCCGCCACGGCCCGCGACACCCAGCGAACGTATTGCATTGGCAACGGAGCGTCCAGGCCAAGCTCGACGCGCATGGCCGTCACCTCCGCCGGGTTGGGAAGCTGGCCGGGGTTGCGCTGGCGCAGCACAATCTCGGCCGGGTCTCCCGGCGCCAGGTTCAGGAGGATGAAGCTGACCGCCGAGATCCCCAGGAGCAGCAGCGGCAGCGTGGCCAGCCGTCGGGCCAGGTATGCTCCCATACCTGCGGTGGTCTAAATCCACCCGGAAGAGCCGCAACCCATCACTTGCTCAGCCCAATGCGGTGGTCGAAGAAATAGAGGCTGGACGGGTGGGGTTCGAAACCGGTGACCCGTTCACTGACGCCATACACCATGTACACATGCGCCACCGGCAGAAACGCGCTTTCTTCCGTAACCACCGCCAGGGCCTCGCAGGCTATCTGTTTCCGATCCTCCAGGTTCGGCAAGGAGCCGGCCCGGGCCACGATGTTCACCAGTCCGGAATTGTCGTAATGCCCGTAGTTGTTGGCCCCGCTGCCGCTGGCGTCGGCCCGGAGACCGGCGTACTTGCTGACGTTGAGCACCGGGTCTCCGGCTTCGACCACGTTGTTGTACCACCCGAAGAGATCCCAGGCGGGTTCCTTGACCACGGACCATTCGGTGATGAGCACCTCGGCCTTGATGCCGACGTCAGCAAGCATCGCTTGCGCGGCTTCGGCCATGATGGGCAACTGGAACCGCTGGGGGTAGCCGCCGATGACGATCTCCAAGGGCTGGCCGTCCTTGTCAACGATGCCGTCGCCGTCGCTGTCGGCGTAGCCGGCTTCGGCCAACAGGGCGCGGGCCTGCTCAGGATCATAGCCCGGGGCGTTGACGCCCGGGCACGATACCAGCGCTTCCGGCAGCAGGAGTTCCGCATACGAACCCGTGCCTTCGGGAGCGACCAGCCCGGCGATGCTTTCCCGGTCGATGGCTTGATCCACGGCCCGGCGCACCAGCGGGTCGGCCAGCGTCCCACGCTCGAAATTCACCCACCACATGACGACGGAGGTGCCGATGCCCGCGGTGCTGCTGTGCATCCCCGGCTGGGCGTTGATGGTCTGGGCTCCTTCCGGCGATATGTTGATGGCCACGTCAATGTCACCGGCCTGCAGCGCCAGTTCCCGGCTGTTGGTGTCGGGAATGGCGATGTGCTCGATGCCGGCCAAGGGAGGAGCGCCGCCCCAGTAATCGTCGTTGGCCACGCTGCTGAGGCGTTCTTTCTGGATGTACTCAGTGGGAATGTAGGGGCCGGTCAGGGCGCCGGCGGCAATGAAATTGCCCTCTCCGGCGGCGTCCGCGGCCGCAGCATCGGTGATGGCGACGGCGGGGCCGGTCAAGAGACCCGGCAGCGTGGGTTGCGGCTCTGTGGTGGTAACGGTGATGGTCTGGTCTCCCTTGACGGTCACGGTGTCGATGGTCAATGTTTCCGCCGACGCCGGCGACAGTCTGATGGTCCGCTCCAGGGAAGCCTTGACCGCTTGAGCGTCCATCACGGTTCCATTGTGGAACTTGACATCCGACCGAAGCTCGATTTCCCAGGTCAATGGGTCCACCTGCCTGGCGTCCGTCGCCAGCCATGGTTCGGGGCTGAGGGTGGTCGCTGACAGTCGGAACAGGTTTTCCGACATTGCCGATTGGTTGGCTACCCAACCGCTCTCCACCGGGTCCAGCGGGCTGTCCAGCCAAATGACGCCCGCCGTCAGTGTGGGTCGGTCCACAACGGTCGCAGCCGCCGGGTCGGTCGTTGGTTGCGCGGGAGACGATGACTCCGCAGGCTGAACCGGAGTGGCGGTCGCGACCGCTTGCTGAGGAACGGCCGCCGCCGGAGCGGTGGCCTCGAGCGCGCTGCCCGCCGCCGGCGGTGCTGGCTCGCTGGTCGCGGCGGGGGATCCGCAGGCCACCGCCAACAGGACCATCAGGCCCAAGCCTAATGGCAATGCAATTCTGAAAGTTTTCGACAATACGTTAGGCATCTTCAGTCCTCCAGGACGTCCCGTAGTTTTCCGATGAACACCACCACCGCACCAAGCGAGTTCCAACTTCGCAGGACCGGCGGCGCGGGGACGCTGTCCGCGTTGGGACAGCAAAAGGCCCCGTCCGCACTGCGTGAACGGGGCTCGTTTCCGGGCGTCCTGTTGGACGTTTGCAGATTCGCAACCTGCCAACAGATCTGCTTCACTCGTTCCGCGAAGTGCAGCTAGAGTACCCCCGATGGCAGGCTTCCTGGCTGATGGCTTATAGCGACGCGTCTCCACCTTCCCATCCGTCGGGGCGGACAGTGGTTTTCATCGACATCCTTTCTGGCAGGATGCCGCGAGAAGCGCGTCTCGCCAATTACAGTGGCGCGACCGCACCGGATTTTCACCGGATTTCCTTTTGTCCCGCGCTGTCCGACCGACTGCCGACTGATGTCTGCAAAAGGTTGGAGCGACGGGCCACCAACAGGCATTGATTGGGATGTTCAACTGTTAACGCTTGTAAACTACCACGGCAGTATCGGGCAGTCAACCAGGCGGGTCCAACGCAAATGTTCAGACTTGCAGGGAAAGTGTCATTGCGAGCGCAGCGTGGCAATCTCGTGGCGTAGGGAAGTCCTTTGGAGCAGAGGTCGCTGCTACGGCGTCGAGATTGCCACGGCGCAAGCGCCTCGCAATGACAATCCCCTGGATCCTGACACTTACGATCCAACGCAACGCCGGTGTGTTCACCGCGATCGATCAAATCCCGCCCGTCTTGTTTATCCATGCCAAACACCTGGCGCGCTCAAAATGGGCGTGTGCCCAGCCCTTTCGTCATTGCGCCTCAACGGTCTTGGCGGTATGATGATTCCAAGAGTTCCCAACGTCACACCGCCGCTCGAATAACCTATGGCTGCTGATACCACCGCTGCTGAGAATCTCCGCACCGCCCTTTACGATACCCACGTAGCTCTTGGCGCCCGCATGGTGCCTTTCGGCGGCTGGGACATGCCGGTGCAGTACGAGGGAGTTATCGCCGAGGTGGCTGCGGTGCGCAACGCCGCCGGCCTGTTCGACGTCTCGCACATGGGCCGACTGCACATCGGCGGACCCAACGCGGCCAGTCTGCTGGACATCCTGCTCACCGGGTCCGCGTCCGGCCTGCGCCTGGGCCGCGCCCGCTACTGCTTCATCTGCAATGATCGGGGCGGCGTCATCGACGACACCATCTTCTACCGCCTCTCCGAGGACGAATTCCTGCTCATTCCCAACGCCGGCAACCGGCCCGCCGTGAGCCTCTGGTTCGACCGCCAGCTTGCCCAGCACTTCGATGGGCGCGGCGTGCACATCACCGACCGCACCATGCTCACCGGCCTGCTCGCCGTGCAGGGGCCCAGCGCGGTGGATATCGTCGACCGGCTGTGTGAGGACTTCAGCCCCGGCGCGCGCCTGGCCCGCAACCCGGGCCGCAGCCCCGCGCCGTCCCTGCTGCGCCCCTTCACCTGGGGCCGCGGCCACATCGACGGCCGCCGCGTGTTCATCGGACGCACCGGCTACACCGGGGGGGATGGGTTTGAGCTCGCCGTCGGCGCGACTGACGTGGTCGCTATCTGGAACAGGCTGACCGAGGCCGGCGCGGTTCCCTGTGGCCTGGGAGCCCGGGACGTGCTCCGGCTGGAAGCCGGCCTCCCGCTGCACGGCCACGAGCTCACCGAGACCATCACCCCCATCGAGGCCGGATTCGGCCGGTTCGTGCGGCGCGACGGCGGCTACAACGGCGCCGACGTGCTGGACCACCAGCGGGTGTACGGGACCGAACGCTGCCTGGTCGGACTGACCCTGCCGGGGCGCAGTTCCCCCCGCGCCGGGTACGACGTGCTGGCCGATGGCGAGGTCATCGGCACGGTCGCCAGCGGCAGCTACTCGCCCACCCTGGAGCGGTGCATCGCCACGGCCTTTGTTGACGCCGCCCACGCCGCCCCCGACACCGTCCTCACCGTGGACATTCGCGGACGCCGCGCCAACGCCGTCACGGTCGAACTGCCTTTCTACCAGCGGCCGAGCTAGCGCCGGCTGACCAATACCGTCATTCCCGCGACAAATACTGTCATTCCCGCGAAAGCGGGAATCCAGCGCCCGCAATCGTCAATGACCTTTCTGCTCATTTCACCATGCCCGCTCTGGACTCCTGCGAAAGCAGGAGTGACGGTATGACTTGCTATCCGTAGCGACATAGGCCGCCAGAATCGTTGACTACCCTACCCTTGGGAGGTATCAGACAAAGTGAATCCCGAAGACCGCAAATACTCCAGGGAACACGAGTGGGCCCTGGTTGAGGATGCCGCCGCCGGAACCGTTCTGGTGGGCATCACCCACTACGCTCAGGACCAGTTGGGCGACGTGGTGTACGTGGAGTTGCCCGAGACCGGCGCTCCCGTGGGGCACATGGCCAAGATGGGTGAGATCGAGTCCGTCAAGGCCGTCTCCGACCTGTACTCGCCCGTCAGCGGTGAGATCACCGAGGTCAACGGGCGCCTGGCCCAGGAGCCCGAACTGGTCAATAACGACCCCTTCGGCGACGGCTGGATGCTGCGGGTCCGCATGACCGATCCCGCCGAGTTGGACGCGCTGCTCGACGCCGGCAGTTACAACGAGTACCTGGGCGGCCTTTAGCCCGAACCCGCGACGGGAACGGCTCCCGGTGACCGCCCTGCAATATCAACAGGCCATCGCGCATTTTCTGGCGCCGGCCAGACGGGAACCGGCCGCCAGAAAGTACTTGTATTGCGGCTAACGATCGTTGGCATCAGAGTTGGCCCAGCGCGTCCTCTGGGGACAACACCGACAGACCATACTTGGCCGCCAGACCCGTATCCCGCAACTCTTGGCGGAGCGGTTCATCAGCGGTGACCAGTGTAGCACCGGTCTCGAGTGCGAGCCTGACAATGAAGGTGTCGTCTTGGCTCCCGGCCGGGATGACGCCTTCATCATCAAATGATGGCGCGTTGTGTCCAAGGCCGTCTATCTTGCCGGCGGTGGCAAGCGCATTCCAGAGGACGCGCATCAAGTAAGGCCCCGACGTGGGGTGCTCGTGTCGAGGCCGATGTAGCTGCTCTTCGTACCTATCCCAAAGGACATCATCGACAACAAGCGTGTGGCAAATGTCTATGATCTGCTGCACCAAGTCCGCGCAAACCGGGCTCGGATCACCATTTTGGTCGACTCCCAACTGCGCGCAGATGACCACGTTCTCATCAAGGATGAACCTGGGTGTCATGCTTTGGCCCGCAGCGCGTCAACGTACCGCCGCATTTCGTCTAGTGTCCTGTATTCAAAGTGCGCTGGCAAAAGCGGGCCACGTTGGCCAGGATCTGGTCGGCGGTTTTGGTCCAGATGAAAGGCTTGGGGTCTTCGTTGGTAACGTCCAGA
>DAOULH010000068.1:0-1967 GCA_034420475.1 Dehalococcoidia bacterium | reverse complement strand
CAGGGATACATCGAGCCGCACACCGCTACGGTGAACTGGGGGCCGGACGGTGACATCACCGTCTGGAGCAGCAGCCAGGGCCACTTCAACGTGCGCGACCAGGTTGCTCTCGTCACCGGCGTCCCGATCTCCCGGATCAAGGCCATCCCCATGGAGATTGGCGGGGGTTTCGGCGGAAAGACGCTGGTATACCTTGAGCCGGTGGCTGCCATTCTCTCCCGAAAGACCGGCCACCCGGTGAAGCTCAGCATGAACCGTTCCGAGGTGTTCCAGGGTTCAGGCCCTACCGCCGGGTCGTGGATGCGCTGCAAGGTCGGCGCGACCAACGACGGACGCATCACCGCAGTTGACGCCTCCATGGCCTATGAGGCCGGAGCGTATCCCGGCTCGCCTATCAACCCCGGCGTCCAGTGCATGACCGGCCCCTACGACATAGCCAACGGACGGCTCGAAGGCTTCGACGTGGTGAACAATAAGCCAAAGACCGCCGCCTACCGCGCCCCAGGCGCTCCGGCGGCGGCCTTTGCCATCGAAACGGTGCTGGACGAAATCTGCGAGAAGATCGGGATGGACGCCCTGGAGTTCCGCTTGCTCAACGGCTCCAAGGAGGGCACCCGTCGCCTCACTGGCCCGGTCTTTGGCAAGATTGGCAACATCGAGACTTTGCAAGCGTCCAAAGACCACGAGCACTGGAGCGCTCCGCTGGAAAAGGACACAGGTAGGGGCACCTTCCGGGGCCGGGGCGTGGCAGCGGGTTACTGGTTCAACGCCAGCGGCCCGTCCAGCGCCGTAGCCAGCGTCAACCCTGACGGCACTGTCAGCCTGGTCGAAGGGTCGCCTGACATCGGCGGCTCTCGCGCCGCCGTTTCCATGCAGTTGGCCGAGGTCCTGGGTATCGCCGCCGAGGACGTGCGCCCGGCAGTGGGAGACACCGACTCTGTCGGCTACACCTCCATGACCGGCGGCAGCGGCGTCGCCTTCAAGACCGGCTGGGCCTGCTACGAAGCGGCGCTGGACATCCGCAACCAGCTCATCGAGCGCGCCGCCCGCATCTGGGACGTCGACCCCGGACTGGTGGCATACAAGGACGGTGTAGCCTCCCACACTTCCGACCCCGAGCTGCGGCTGTCTTTCCAGGAACTCGCCGCCCGCCAGGCCGGCACCGGCGGCCCGGTGGTCGGGCGGGGCAATGTCGCTCCCACCGGTGTCGGGGGCGCATTCGCGGTCCATATCGCCGACGTTGAGGTTGACCCCGAGACCGGCAAGGTGGACGTGGTGCGTTTCACCGCTCTCCAGGACGCTGGTAAGGCCATCCACCCAAGCTACGTGGAGGGGCAGATCCAGGGTGGAGCGGTTCAGGGCATCGGCTGGGCGCTGAACGAAGAGTACGTCTTCGACGACAATGGCAGTATGCAAAACCCGACCTTCCTCGACTACCGGATGCCTACCAGCCTCGATCTGCCGATGATTGACACAGTGGTCGTCGAGGTCGCCAACCCAGGCCATCCCTACGGGGTGCGCGGCGTCGGCGAGGTTCCCATCGTTCCTCCCATGGCCGCCATCGCCAACGCCATCCACGACGCCGTCGGCGTTCGCATGGAACAGCTCCCGATGTCGCCCGGCGCGGTGCTGGAAGCGCTGTGGGAGAAGAACGGCGCATAAACCCTTAACATTCGTCCTGAGCTTGTCGAAGGACGGCAACGACGCTACCAGAAGGGGCGCATCTATAATGCGCCCCTGCGCGCGTAACTCTCAATGCGATAAAGGACGCCTATGCTGCCGAGGGACGTAGAGGAATTTCTGGCCCTGGACTACCTGAAGGACATAGACCCGACGCTGATATATCTGGCGTCGCCCTTCGCGCATCCGTCGGCGGCGGTGCGGGAAGCCCGCCTCGAAGCCGTGCGCCACGTCTGCGGCAAAATGATTGATGAGGGCAGGATTGTGCTCTCGCCGCTGGTCTACGC
>DAOULH010000067.1:0-57683 GCA_034420475.1 Dehalococcoidia bacterium | reverse complement strand
GATTGGAAGAGCGCGCGGGATGTCACCACCATCAGCTTCAGTGAAGCCCCGGCCGGTCGCTTCTCCGACTGGCACACGGCGCCGCGCCGCCAGTTTGTCATCGTCCTGTCCGGGCAGCTGGAGATCGGCCTGGGCGACGGCTCCAAGCACGTCTTCGGCCCCGGCGACGCCCGCCTGGTGGAGGACATCACCGGCCAGGGCCACACCACCGCCACCCACGGCGACCAGCCCTGCGTCACCTGCACCATCCCCCTGGCCAACCAGTAACCGACGCTGCTCCAGCAGCAGTCCTTAGGGCGGGAAGCCCGTCCGCAGGCGGGAACCCGGTCCGCGTGCCAAAGCCCATCACGGCTTGGAATTCTACGAAATTCGCACGAGGCAACACGAGGTATTCGGATGTCAACTGATCATACGGCTGACCTGGCAGCGGTGGTGGAGGAGCTGCGGAATCGGGTTCGCCACCTGGAGGACGTTGAGGCGCTGCGCAATCTCAAGGCGGAATACGCCGCCGCTTGCGATGACAACTATGACCCGGACCGGCTGGCCGCCTTGTTTGTCGAGGATGCCACCTGGGAAAGCCAGGGGATGGGCAGATACGAGGGCAGGGAAGCGATTCGCGAGTTCTTTCGCGGAATTTCCGGCCACTTCGTCTTTGCATTGCATTACGGGCTGAACCCGCAGATCGAGGTTACGGGCGATACGGCCCGGGCTCGGTGGTACCTGTTCATGCCGTGCACCGTGGGAGACACCGGCAAGGCGATGTGGCGGGCCGGCCTCGACGAGGAGGAATACGTGCGGGTCGAAGGCAGGTGGATGTACCAGAGCAAGAAGTCGGCGCCCTTCTTCCACACGACCTTCGAAGAGGGTTGGGCCAAGCAGCCGTTCGTCTAGCGAGAGACGATGTCAACCAATCGGCGGCGCCTGGTTCAACCCGGCTATCCGTTCGCACCACTGGGCCGCGCCCAGGA
Source organism: Dehalococcoidia bacterium (assembly GCA_034420475.1). Lineage (GTDB taxonomy): Bacteria > Chloroflexota > Dehalococcoidia > Lucifugimonadales > UBA3495 > Bin87. The sequence continues at coordinate 56,715 of DAOULH010000067.1, read as the reverse complement.
CCCGGCCCTCCTGCGCCCACGGCCCGCCGAACTGCACTGCCATGGGCAGGCCCAGTTCGCTCAGGCCCGTTGAGACCACCACCGCGGGCAGGCCGGCGGCCGACCACGGCGCCTGGAACGCGGCGTCGCCCGTGGTGTTCAGGTCACGGGGAGCCGGCGCCGGGATTGCCGGCGTCATCACGACGTCCACCCTGGAGACCATTTCGCTCAGGTCAGCGCGGAACTGCCGCCGGAGACGCTGGGCTTTCAGGTACGCGGAGGTCGGCATGACCATGCCCATCTCCATGCCGGCGCGGATGCGCGGGCCGTAGTCGGCAGCACGGGTGCGGTGATTGGCCCCGTGGACTCCCGAGCACTCGACGTTCGACACGATGCGCTGGGCGCTGTGGATTACGGCGAAGCTATCGGGCAACGGGATCTCCTCGACTTCAGCCCCGGCCTCCGCCAGTTGGTTCGCGATTGCCTCGGTGTGCGCCCACATCTCCGGCGTGGCATAGTCCTGGAAATACTGCCGCACCAGCCCGATGCGCGGGGGCCGGTCATGCTCGGCCATTTGCGCGCTGAAATCGGGTACGGGTTCGCGCAGGCTGCCGGGATCGTTGTCGTCCTCACCGCTGAGAACGGTCAGCATCAGGGCGGCGTCGGCCACCGTGCGGGTCAGAATGCCCACATGGTCCAGCGACCAGCTCAACGGAGCCACGCCGTACCGGGAGATGCGCCCGTAGGTAGGCTTCACGCCGACGATACCGTTGTAGGCCGCCGGCCGGCACGTGGACCCGCCGGTCTGCGAGCCCAGCGCGGCCGGAACCATCCGCGCCGCCACCGCCGCCGATGACCCGCTGCTGGACCCGCCGGGAGTGTGCTCCAGGTTCCAGGGGTTGCGCGTCGGCGATGGATCGCCCGAGGCAAATTCGGTAGTGACCGCCTTGCCGAGGATGATGCCGCCGGCCGCCTTGATCTTGGCCACTGATGTCGCATCGAAGTCCGGCACGAAGTCGGAATACACCTTGGAACCGCAGGCGGTGAGCATCCCCTCGGTGTAGAAGATGTCCTTCAGGCCCACGGGGACGCCGTGGATGAGGCCGAGCGGGTCGCCTCGCTGAACTTCGGCCTCCCGCTGCCGGGCCGCCGATAGCACGGCGTCGCGGTCTATGGTGACCCAGGCTTGGAGGTCGCCGTCCAGCGCGTCGATGCGCGCCAGCAGCGCCTCCGCCAGCGCCACCGGCGACAGGGTTCCCTCGCGGATCTGCGCGGCGGCTTCCGCCACCGAAAGCTCGTGAAGTTCAGGCATGGTTCAACCTCGTGGGCGGCGGCGCTGGCCGAACCGGGCGCCCGCGCTCCGGCGCAAATCCCAGCATATCCGCTGCAAGTCGTTGCTCGGGGTCATGTTGCTGAAACCTCAGCACGGGGGTATCGAGCCGCAAGATACTCCGCTGGCGCGTGGCCGTCCAGAGCCGGTCACGGCTCACGCGCGCGTTTTCCGTCAAACCATCATGGCGACGCCGCGCCGCAATCTCGTTGCCGATGGGCCGTGTTTCAGGCAGCGCGAACGCTGCGATACAGCTTTCCACGCGATAACAAGGAGGTAGGGCAGCCGGAAGCGGCCTGGGGATTTGGTGATTAACGTGACCAGTGCATCGGACAATTCCGTTTCGTCCGATCCCAATTCTTCAGCCAGCGCTCCTCTGGAGTATGATTTGGGTGAGGAGAATCATGGAAAATCCCTTCTTTGACCAGCCAATCATCAACTCTCCGTACGAGTACCCCACGCAACACTGGGAGTTGGACGACGAAGGCCAGCCGACCCAACAGATCATCGGGACCCGTCGCGGCGCGGAGTTCATCACGCCAATCCCCAAGCCGCGCCAACGCGGACGGGCCCGCGAGTCCCAACGCCGGCTCGTCATGGACGAGGGGGAGGGGATGTCCACCGAAGAGCAGGAGTACGACGTTACCGCCGCGGTGAACGAGATACGCCGGCACGTGGACGCATGGCGAAATATCCCGTCGCCAAGCGACTGGGGCGTAACGCCGGAAACCGCGCGGCTGCTGCTCCACTGGCGGCAGCACAAGTTCAGCCACTACCGTCCCTTCTTCTGCCAGGTGGAGGCGGTTGAGACCCTGATCTGGCTCACCGAAGTTGCGCCGCGGCTTGGTCAAAACGAGCGGCGCGTCGTGCAGCGCCTGGAAAATGCCAACAACGAAGCCAACCCGGAGTTGCTGCGGGCGGCGTTGAAACTGGCCACCGGAGCCGGCAAGACCACCGTCATGGCGATGATCATTGCCTGGCAGACCATCAACGCCGTGCGTCATCCTAACAGCCGCCGTTTCACCCGGGGCTTCCTGGTGGTTACGCCCGGCCTCACCATCAAGGACCGCCTTCGGGTGCTGCAACCCAACGACCCGGATAGCTACTACGCCAGCCGCGAGCTGGTGCCCAGCGATATGCTCGGCGACCTGCAACGGGCCAGGATCGTCATCACCAACTACCATACCCTGCGCCAGCGCGAGCGCATCGAGATCTCCCGGGGCGGGCGAGACCTGTTGCAGGGGCCGGGGGACCCAATTGAAACCCTGGAATCCGAAGGCCAGATGATCCAGCGGGTCATGCCGGAGTTGATGGGACTGCGGAACATCATGGCGCTCAACGACGAGGGGCACCATTGCTACCGGCGCAAGCCCGGCGAGGACGACGAGGGCCGATTGACCAGGGAGGACCGGCAGGAGGCGGACCGCAATAACGAAGAGGCGCGGGTCTGGATTTCCGGCCTGGAAATGGTGAAGCGCAAGATAGGCGTCAGGCAGGTGGTTGACCTGTCGGCGACCCCGTTCTTCCTGCGCGGATCGGGCTATGCGGAGGGCACCCTGTTCCCGTGGACCGTCAGCGACTTCTCGCTGATGGACGCCATCGAGTGCGGCATCGTGAAACTGCCCCGCGTTCCCGTCGCCGACAACATTCCCGGCGAGCGGGCGCCGGTGTTCCGCAACCTCTGGGAACACATCCGCGGAGATATGCCCCGGGCCGGCCGCGGCAGGAACGCCTACCTGGACCCGTTGGGCCTGCCGGTGGAATTGCAGACGGCCCTGGAGGCCCTCTACGGGCACTACAAAACGACCTTCGAGCAGTGGCAGGCATCGGGCGCTGCGGTCCCACCCTGCTTCATCGTGGTCTGCAACAACACGTCCACGTCCAAGCTGGTCTATGACTACATCTCCGGCTTTGAACGGGAGAGCGCGGACGGCGCCACGACTGTCCACGCCGGACGGTTGGAACTTTTCCGCAACTTTGACGAAGCGGGCAATCGCCACTCCATACCCCGCACCCTGCTGATCGACAGCCACCAGTTGGAGTCGGGCGAGAAGCTCAGCAACGACTTCCGACAGGCCGCCGAAAAGCAGATCGAGCGGTTCCGCAGCGAGCGGCTGGAAAGGACGGGTGACCGCGAGGCGGCGGACAGCATCAACGACACCGAGCTGCTGCGGGAGGTGATGAACACCGTCGGCAAGGAAGGCCGGCTGGGCGAGCAGATCCGCTGCGTCGTGTCCGTTTCCATGCTGACCGAGGGATGGGACGCCAACACCGTGACCCACGTCCTGGGCGTGCGGGCCTTCGGCACCCAACTGCTGTGCGAGCAGGTGGTTGGTCGGGCTCTGCGTCGCCAATCCTACGACCTGAACGACGACGGGCTGTTCGACGTGGAGTACGCCGACGTGCTGGGGATTCCCTTCGACTTCACCGCCCGCCCGGTGGTGGCGCGGCCGGGCCCGCGCCGGAACACCGTGCAGGTGCGCGCCGTCCGGCCGGACCGTGACCACCTGGAGATAACCTTCCCGCGCGTTTCCGGCTACCGGGAGGACCCGCCCAGGGAAGACCTCATCGCCAACTTCACCGACGATTCCCGCCTGCGACTGACGCCCGACTTGATCGGGCCAACTGTGACCCGCAACCAGGGCATCATCGGCGAGGGCGTTGATCTGAACCTGGTGCACACCGGCGACCTGCGCACCCCCAGCCTGGCGCTGCACCTGACCAAGCGTCTGCTGGAAACGAAATGGCGCGATCACAACGAAGACCTGAAGCTCCACCTGTTCGGCAAGCTGAGAAACGTGGTCAAGCAGTGGCTGGACACCTGCCTGGTCTGCCAGGGCGGCGCCTATCCGGCGCAGCTCATGTACCAGGAACTGGCGGACATGGCGTGCAACCGCATCACCGCCGCCATCACCAGCCGGACCGGCGAGCGTTCGGTACGGGCGCTGCTGGACCCGTACAACCCGGTCGGGTCCACGCGGTACGTGAATTTCACCACGTCCCGGCCCGGCCTCTGGACCACCGATTCCCGGAAGTGCCACGTCAACCTGGCCGTGCTGGACAGCGATTGGGAGGCTGAGTTCTGCCGGGTGGTGGAGTCCAATCCGGCGGTGACGGCCTACGTGAAGAACCACAACCTGGGCCTGGAAGTTCCGTACCGGTACGGCTCGATCCCGCGCACCTACATCCCCGACTTCATCCTGCGGGTGGACGACGGCCACGACGATCCGCTGAACCTCATCGTGGAGATCAAGGGCTATCGCGGCGAGGACGCCGTGGAGAAGAAGAACGCCATGGAAGCCTACTGGCTGCCCGGCGTGAACGCCGCCGGCGAGTTCGGCCGCTGGGCCTTCGCCGAATTCACCGACGTGTACGATATAGAGAGCGACTTGCGGCAGGTTGTTGAAGCCCAGCGCGCCAGAGTTCAGAGTTCCTCCACGGAACCACTACACTCCACGGAACCACAACACTCCACGGAACCACAACCCTCCACGGAACTACAACAAGGACGGTGAGCATCATGTCCACAGCCGGAGAATTTCCCGCTGACCAGGCCGGCGAAATTTCGGAAAGCCGGCACAACTACGGCCTGTATCAGGATCCGGTAGATTATGCCTACCTGGAGGAACATCTCGACGAGTTGGACCTCAGCCCAACTTACTATGAAACCATGGAGGAGAAGCACCTGCGCCAGGGGGCCGAGTTCTTCAGGTTCCAGGAATTCAGCCGCAATCTGGATGAGCAATTGCAAGGGTTGAGTGATCGAGAGCGCCTGATGCTATTCCTGAAAGAAGAAGGCAAGCACGACAAAGAACAACGCCGGATGTATCTGGTGCTCCTGAGCTACGAGCGTCAGCGTAAGGAAGACCGGGGAAACGTGAAGCATGACGCTGCTCGTTGATACCGGGCCTTTGGTGGCCAACATTAACCCAGCAGACCAGTATCATGCAGAGTGTGCGGCAACCCTCTGGTCTTTACAGGGGGAGCCGATGATTACCACCTGGTAGTGTTTCACCGAGGCGATGCACTTTCTCGCCCGCGACGCCGGGTACCACTTGCAGGACGCTCTGTGGGATATGCGCCGTACCGGACTGCTGCGTATTCACGCAACCACAGATTCGGAAGCCGACCGCATGGACCTCCTGATGCGTCAGTACCGAAACATCAGGATGGACCTGGCCGATGCGTCGCTGATTGCAGCGGCGGAATCCCTTGCTCTGCGCCGCCTTTTCACGATTGATCACGAGTTCTACTCATACATCCTTGCCGACGGCTCGGTACTGGAAGTAATTCGCTGATCCGCATGGATACATCACCCAGGAGGAACACCCATGCCCCGCCCCCGCCGACGCCAGCGCACCGTGGCCGCCCTGCGCCACGAGGAAGACACCCGCACCAACATCCCCACCGCCGAGTTCCAGACCCTGGTGCGCGAGGAGCAGCAATCGCCGCTGCGCCAGGCGTATGAGCGGCGCAACCGCGACCTTGATCCCCAGCTGGTGTGGCGCGGCAAGGACGAGCAGGACCTGGCCGACCTGGTGGTCAACGTGCCGCCCCTGTACATCCAGGAAAAGGTGCATCCGCAGGTTCTCATCAAAGACTTGATGAGAACCAGTGGTCAGGGGGCAGTGGCCAGTGGTCAGCAGGGAGACGGGCCAACGGACACCGACCCCTGGCAGCCGGAACTGTTCGCCGACTTCAACGGCCTGCCCGAGGGAGTGGACCGCACCGACTTCTACCAGCACGACGGCTACTGGTCCAACCGCATGATCCTGGGCGACAGCCTGCAAGTGATGGCGTCGCTGGCCGAGCGGGAGGGACTTCAGGGCAAGGTGCAGTGCATCTACATCGACCCGCCCTACGGCATCCGGTTCAACTCCAACTTCCAGTGGAGCACCACCAGCCGCGACGTGCGGGACGGCAACGCGGCCCACATCACCCGCGAGCCGGAGCAGGTCAAGGCCTTCCGCGACACCTAGCGCGACGGCATCCACTCCTACCTGACCTACCTGCGCGACCGCCTCACCGTGGCCCGCGACCTGCTGGCCGACTCCGGCTCCATCTTCGTGCAGATCGGCGACGAGAACGTCCACCGGGTGCGGGCCTTGATGGATGAGGTGTTTGGAGACGAAAACTGTTGCTGTCTGATCTTCTTTAGAAAGACTGGAGGCCATTCCAGTTCATTGCTTTCCTCCATTGGCGACTACATCATTTGGTACGCGAAGGATAAGAGTAAGGCCAAGTACAGACAGTTGTTCGCCGACAAGACGGGCACGGATACTCGACCATCAATCTACAGGTGGGTGGAATCTCCGGATGGAACCACGCGCAGACGCATGACTTCTTCTGAAATCAACAATAGCACCCCACTACCTGAACAATGGAAAATATTTGCGCCTGATACTCTCGTATCTCTAGGAGCGACCACCTCAGGAACAGTTGAATTCGAATACCAGGGGAGAAAGTTTCACCCGGGCATTACCCAGCATTGGAAAACCACCCCAGAAGGGCTTCACAGGCTGAAACAGTCAGCCCGTCTAATTAACGTTAGCACGAGCCTGTATTTCGTTAGGTACCTAGACAGTTTCCCTGTGGTACCACGTGACAACATGTGGCAAGACACAAGCGCCGGAGGATACACAGACGATAAGCTGTTTGTTGTGCAGACAAACAGAAAGGTGATAGAACGTTGCATCCTCATGACCACCGACCCCGGCGATCTGGTGCTGGACCCTACCTGCGGATCGGGCACCACGGCCTACGTGGCCGAGCAGTGGGGCCGGCGGTGGATCACCATGGACACCTCCCGCGTCGCCCTGGCCCTGGCCCGCGCTCGCATCATGGGCGCCCGCTATCCCTACTACATCCTGGCCGACAGCCGGGAAGGGCAGGTCAAGGAGGCCGAGGTGTCCCGCCGCGACCCGTCGCAGACGCCCACCTAAGGCAACGTGCGCCAGGGCTTCGTGTACGAGCGCGTGCCCCACATCACCCTGCGCGACATCGCCAACAACGCCGAGATCGACGTCATCTGCGAGGAATATGAGAAACGGCTGGCGCCCCTCCGCGGTCAGCTGTCCGCGGCCGGTGGTCAGGAGAGAACCCTGGAGGAATGGGAGATACCCCGGGAGCGGCCCGACCACTGGCCACCGGACGCTGACCACTATCTCACCGACTACTGGACGCTGCGCATCGCCCGCCAGCAGGAGATCGACGCCTCCATCGCCGCCCACGCCGAGTACGAGTACCTGTACGACAAGCCCTACGAGGACCGCAGCAAGGTGCGGGTCGCCGGCCCCTTCACCGTGGAGAGCATCTCGCCTCACCGGGTGCTGGGCGTGGACGAGAACGGCGACGTGCTCGACGGCATCGCGGAGCCGCGCAACGGCTACGGGACCGGCTACGACTTCGGCGCCATCATCCTGGACAACCTGCGGCGGTCGGGCGTCCAGCAGGCCCACAAGGAGGACCGGATCACGTTCACCTCGCTGCTGCCCTGGCCGGGCCGGTTCGTCTGCGCCAGTGGACAGTATTCAGTGGTCAGTGGCCAATCTTCAGAGGATTTCGAGGAGGAAGAACCGGACCGCGGCGGCCGGCCGGCGGCCACTGCCGGCATCTTCATCGGCCCCGAGTTCGGCACCGTGTCCCGTCCCGACCTGGTGGAGGCGGCGCGGGAGGCCGCCGAGTGCGGGTTCGACGTGCTGATTGCCTGCGCGTTCAACTACGACGCCCACACCACCGAGTTCGAGAGCCTGGGGCGGGTGCCGGTGCTGAAGGCCCGCATGAACGCCGACCTGCACATGGCCGGCGACCTGAAGAACACCGGCAACGGCAACCTGTTCGTCATCTTCGGCGAGCCCGACATTTCGGTGGCCAGTGGTCAATGGTTGGTAACCAAAAGCGGAAGGATGGCAGCGAACTATGACATCGCTAAAGAGTTATCAGGACTTGGAAGTCTGGAAGAAATCAATGGATCTGGCCGCGATGGTCTATCGCGTCTCTGCGGAGTTTCCGGCGGAAGAGAGGTTCGGGATAACCGCTCAGGTGAGGCGGGCGGCAGTGTCAGTTCCGGCGAATATAGCGGAGGGAGCGGAACGCCACGGGCCGAGGGAATACCTGAATTTCCTGGGAATAGCGAGCGGGTCCCTGGCGGAGACGGAAACCTTCATGCTGCTGGCGCAACGCCTGGGGATGGCCCGGGAAGCACAGATCAAACCCGTAATGGCCCTAGCCTCGGAGGTGGGACGAATGCTCAACGGACTCAAACGCGCGCTGCGCTCCAGAGCCTGAAAGCCGCCGACTTCCCGCTCACGCTGACCGCCGACCACTGGACCCAGGTCACCGTCAACGGCGTGGACGTGTTCCATCCCAACACCGGCGAGGTGCGCAGCGACGGGCCGGAGGGCATCGCCTGCTGGTTCATCGACACCGACTACAACCAGGAGAGCTTCTTCGTCCGTCACGCCTACTTCCTGGGCGCCAGCGACCCCTACCGCTCCCTCAAGACCACCCTGAAAGCCGAGATCGACGCCGACGCCTGGGCCACGCTGCACAGCGATACCTCGCGCCCCTTCCCCAAGCCCGAAACCGGCCGCATCGCCGTCAAGGTAATCAACCACCTGGGCGACGAGGTGATGAAGGTGTTTCGGGTGTAAGGTGTTTCGGGTGGGATGAAAGAGGCTGATCCCACGTCAGCGTTCAGAATCCAGGAGGCCGTCATTGCGAGGCGCTGGCGCCGTGGCAATCCCGACGCCGCAGCAATCCCGACGCCGTGGCAATCCCGACGCCATGGCAGCAATGTCTGCCCCAGCGGACTCCCCTGCGCCAACGAGATTGCCGCGCTGCGCTGGCAATGACAAGGGTGGGGCGCTGGCAACGACAAGGGGGGGCGCTGGCAATGACAAGGGGGGCGCTGGCAATGACACTTTCCCCGCAAGCCTGAACAGTTACACGTCCGCTTCCACTGGGAATTTACGATGTAAAGATGGCGAGAGCGTCCGTCTATTTCACCGCGTTGTTATACTCAAAATCGAAGACAAATCGCTGTTTTGGAGTGTTCATATACCAATTCGTGTACCAGTTGAGCAGCTGTTGACGTGAATCCCAATTCAACGATTATGCGCAGCAAGCGTATCGCATTTTTGTTGAGCGCACATCAGCATTGACAGCAGCGACGAATACCAGCATTGGGAACGCGTCGCGCCTTTGTCCAGTGAAGTGCCCTCACACTATACTTTTCCCGGGGAAGTCGCGTGTGGTTCCAATTCCATGGGGCTGGCGAAGGATCTTGAGCTCTGCGTGTTTGGTGGCATCGTTCGGTAAGGCAATAGAATTCGCCGGGAAAATTGAAGCGGGTCGGGTAGCGGCCTAGACGTTCTCGTCGGCGGGTCCGGAGCCGTGCTGAACCATCGGTAGTGGACTGGCAAGGGACGATTGGCTACGATGGAAGTCCCCTGATTGGACGGTTTCCATTTGCCGTGCGCCGTCGCCCGGAGCCCGTCGCCCGGAGCCCGGAGCCCGGGCGACTGAATACATATATGACCCCCGAAGGGAAATCCCGCCAGGAAATCGACGCCCTGCTAGCGAAGGCAGGGCGGGTTGTGCAGGATGCCGACGCGGCGAACCTCTACGCCGGCCGCGGCGTCGCCGTGCGCGAGTTCGGGCTGAAACCCGGCCAGGGCACCGCAGATTACCTGCTGTACGTGGACCGGCAGGCGGCCGGCGTCGCGGAGGCCAAACCGGCCGGTTACACGCTCACCGGCGTCGAGACGCAGTCCAGCAAGTACAGCGACGGATTGCCCGACACGCTGCCCGCCCACCGCAAGCCGCTGCCGTTCCTCTATGAGACCACCGGCGCGGAGACGCGCTTCACCAACCTGCTGGACCCGGAGCCGCGCAGCCGCGGCGTCTTCGCCTTCCATACGCCTGACGCGCTGGCGCATTGGGTCCTATCTGGCGCGACGACGGGCCAGGCCGCGCCGGCCGGCATAGCCGAACCCGCCGCCGCCTACGCGGTCGCGCCCAACGTGCGTCAACGCCTGACTGCGATGCCGCCCCTGGATGCGGGGGATCTCTGGTCGGTGCAGGAGCGGGCGATCCTCAACCTGGAGAGGTCACTGGCGGAAGGACGACCGCGGGCGCTGATCCAGATGGCCGCCGGCAGCGGCAAGACCTTCACCGCCTGCAACCTGGTGTACCGCCTCATCAAGTACGCCGGCGCCAGGCGCGTGCTGTTTCTGGTGGACCGCAACAACCTGGGACGCCAGACGCTGCGCGAGTTCCAGGGCTTCGACACGCCGGATGAACACCGCAAGTTCACCGAACTGTACAACGTCCAGCTCATGGATTCGGCGCGCATCGACCCGGTGAGCCGGGTGTGCATCTCCACCATCCAGCGGGTGTATTCCATGCTGCGCGGCGAGGAGCTGGACCCGGCGCAGGAGGAAATCTCGGGCTTCGACTTCGGACAGGTCAGCCCCCAGCCGGGCACGGTGGAATACAACCCGGACATACCCATCGACACCTTCGACTTCATCATCACCGACGAGTGCCACCGCTCCATCTACAACCTGTGGCGGCAGGTGCTGGAGTACTTCGACGCCTTCCTGATCGGGCTGACGGCGACCCCGTCGGCGCAGACCTTCGGGTTCTTCCAGCAGAACCTGGTGATGGAGTACACCCACGAGGAGGCGGTGGCCGACGGCGTGAACGTGGACTCGGATATCTACCGCATCCGCACTCAGATCACCGAGGAGGGCTCCACCGTCGAGTCCGGCCAGTTTGTCGACCGCAGAGACCGGCGCACTCGCAAGGTGCACTGGGAGCAACTGGACGAGGACCTGACATTCAACGCCAACCAACTGGACCGGGACGTGGTGGCCGTGGACCAGATCCGCACCGTCATTCAGACCTTCCGGGACAAGCTGTTCACCGAGATATTCCCCGGGCGCACCGAGGTGCCCAAGACCATCGTCTTCGCCAAGGACGACAGCCACGCCGACGACATCGTTCGCATCGTGCGGGAAGAGTTCGGCAAGGGCAACGACTTCTGCCAGAAAATCACGTACCGCACCACCGGAGCGCCGCCGGAGCGGCTCATCGCCGCGTTTCGCAACAGCTACAACCCGCGCATCGTGGTCACCGTGGACATGATTGCCACCGGCACGGACATCAAGCCCGTGGAGATCGTGTTCTTCATGCGCAACGTGCAGAGCCGCAACTTCTTCGAGCAGATGAAGGGCCGCGGCGTGCGCGTCATCTCGTCCACGGAGTTCAACGCCGTCACGCCGGACGCGGCGAACAAGGACCGCTTCGTCATCGTGGACGCCGTGGGCGTCACCGAGACGGAGATGTCCGACTCCTACTCTCTGGAACGGGAACCCACGGTGTCATTCGGCCGGCTGCTGGACCTGATCGCCATGGGCAGCCGGGAGCCGGACCATCTGTCATCGCTGGCGAGCCGGCTGGCCCGGCTGTCCCGCAAGATCTCACCGACCGAGCGGGAATCCATCGAAAGCGCAGCTGGCGGCATACCGCTGCAATCCTTCATCACCAACCTGGTGCGGGCCACCGATCCCGATGCGGCCATCGACGCGGCCCGCGCGGCCACCGGCCTGGACGAGCCGCCGCCCGAGGCCATCGCCGAAGCGGAGACGCAACTGCGGGAAGCCGCGGCCCTGCCCTTCGCGTCGAACCCCGACCTGCGACAGCGTCTCGAAACGATCCACCAATCGTACGAGCAGACCATCGACACCGTCAGCAAGGACGTGGTGCTGGAAGCCGGGTTCACCGCGGACGCCGCCCGCGATGATGCGCAGTCGTTCCGCCAGTTCATCGAGGACAACCGGGACGAGATCACCGCGCTGCAGGCGCTGTACGAGCGGCCCTACCGGCAGCGCCTGCGCTACGACGACATCCGCGCCCTGGCCGACGTGTTGCAGGCGCCGCCCCGGTCGTGGACCACGGAGCGGCTGTGGCAAGCCTACCAGCGGCTGGACGAGTCCCGCGTGCGCGGCTCCGGCCAGCGTCAGTTGGCGGACATCGTCGCGCTGGTGCGCTACGCCATCGGCGACGCCGACGAGTTGGCCCCCTTCGCCGACCACGTGAACCGGCGTTTCGAGGGCTGGCTGGCCATGCAGGAAACCATCGGTCGCGAGTTCATCGCCGAGCAGCGGCAATGGCTCGAAGCCATCCGCGACCACATCGCCGGCAGCGTCAGCATCGAGCCGGGCGACTTTCAGTACGCGCCCTTCAGCCAGTGGGGCGGCATAATGGGAGCCTATACCGTGTTCGGCGAGCAGTTGCAGCCCATCATCGACGAGCTGAACCTGGAGCTGGTGCGGTAGGCGACCTGTCTTGACCAGCCCACGGGGTCACCCGCAGAATGGTATGACGTTGATACGGGAGACAGTCTGATGGCAGCCATTGGCAATGAACAATTCACCAGTTGCGCCGCGCCCGAACTGCTGGCGACAATGAGGCAGGTTGCCCGCGCCGATGGAGTGAGCTTTGACGACGCGCTTGAAGACGCCATGCGGCTGTACATCGCAAAGTGGCGGGCCAATCGGCCGGGCGTACGGCCAGAGATCATGGCCCACGCTCGAGACAGCTTGGAGCGCAATCGAAGGCTCTATGAACTCCTGGCGGAAGCGGAGCGCGAACGATGCCCACCCTCGCGGAAATACAGCAGGCCATTCTGGAACTGCCTTATGCCGCCCAAGGTCAGGGAAGCAATCCGTGTCGAGGTCAAAACAGATGAAGTACCTGGCGATAATTGAGCAAGGGCCTACCAGCTTCGGGGCCTATCTGCCCGACCTGCCCGGCTGTGTGGCCGTGGGGGATACTCGCGAGGAAGCGATAGCCCTGATCACCGACGCCGTAAAGTACCACCTCGAACTTATGGCCGAGCACGGCGAGGAAATCCCTGAGCCTGCCTCTGCTGCCATCGAGGTGGAAGTGGAAGTCCCGGCGCCGGCTGTGTCGTAACTGCCCACAGTCGGATTCTATCTGACGGAAAAGAGAACTGTCGTATGCCACCAAGGGTCAAGGAAGCAATCCGCATAATTGAACGGGATGGCTGGTATCACGTCAGAACCAACGGCAGTCATCGCCAATATCATCACCCCGAAAAGCCGGGAACGGTGACCATTTCCGGCAACCTCGGAAACGAACTGGATACACGGAGATGGTACAGCATCTTGCGGCAAGCGGGTCTGGACAGGAGAGATTACCGATGAAATACGTAGCGATAATCGCCAAGACCGGCAATGGCTATGCGGCGGACTTGCCGGATTTGCCCGGTTGCATCGCCGCTGCCGATACCTTTGAGGAAACATGGCAGTTGATCCAGGAGGCTGCTAATTATCACGTCGAGCTCATGGCCGAGCACGGCGAGACCATCCCCGAACCGCTGAACGTGGCCGTGGAAGTGGAGGTGGAAATCCCGGCGCCGGCGCATCCCTGATGAGGAGCATAACCATGACCACCGTTGCAGAAATACAGCAAGCCATTCTGAGCCTGACCGCAGCCGAATACGCCGAACGGATGAAGTGGCTGGACGAATTGGAAGAAGACCCCTGGGACCGACAAATCGAGGAGGACGTCAAAGCCGGACGGCTGGACTTCTTCAAAGAGGAAGTGATTGAGGCCAAAAAGAACGGTACGCTGGACTACCTTTAGCGCAATGGAAGCAGCCGGCCCGGCAAAAATGACCGGAGGACTGTCATGCCAGATGGAGAAATAGCATTCCAAGTGCGGGAAGACCCCGAGGGCGGCTACACGGCCCGCGCCATCGGTTACAGCATCTTCACCGAGGGCGATGACTGGGAGCACTTGAAATATATGATGCGCGACGCCGTGCTGTGCTACTTCGACGACGGGCAAGCCCCCGAGGCGATTCGCATTCACCTGGTCCAGAATGAGGTCATACCCGTGTGAGGATGCCTCGTGACCTTTCCGGTATGGAGCTCGTCGCGCTGTTGCGACGACGTTACGGCTACACATTAGCGCGGCAGAGGGGCAGCCACATGAGGCTGACCAGCAACTTCATGGGCTATGATCATCATGTCGCAGTCCCCCGACACAACCCGCTGAGAGTCGGCACCCTGGACGGTATTCTCGATGACGTGGCCGAATATCTGGAGATTGCAAAGGACGAATTGATGCGGGAACTGTTCGGCCGATGACACAGTATTCTCAACAGCAATGCCTGCCTCGCGGGTGGACGATCGCAGCTTTGGCCGATGTATGCGCTGTTAACCCTCGCACCTTCACCAACCAAGTCACCGATGATTCGTTGGTTTCATTCGTCCCTATGGCGGCGGTCGAGGCAGGAACCGGCCTTATGGACGCCTCGCAGGTCAGGAATTACGGCGAGGTTCGCAAGGGTTATACGCGCTTTGCAGAGGGCGACGTGTTGTTCGCCAAGATCACCCCTTGTATGGAAAACGGCAAGGTCGCTATCGCGAAGGGGTTAACGAATGGGTCGGGTTGTGGCTCCACCGAGTTTCATGTGATACGCCCGCCCGATGCGCTATCCAACGAATACTTGGCATATTTTTTGCTCCGCGAGGCGTTCCGCAAGGAAGCGCAGAGGCACATGGCGGGTACGGCGGGTCAGCTGCGGGTGCCTCCCAGTTTCCTGAGCGATGCTCCGTTCCCGCTCGCCCCCCTCCCCGAGCAGCGCCGCATCGTCGCCGAAATCGAAAAGCAGTTCACGCGGCTGGATGCGTCGGTGGCGGCGCTGCGGCGGACCCAGGCGAACCTGAAACGCTACCGCGCCAGCGTCCTGCGAGCCGCCTGCTCCGGCGAGTTGGTGTCCACGGAGGCGGAACTGGCCCGCGCCGAGGGTCGGGAGTACGAGCCGGCCGATGTCCTGCTGGAGCGCATCCTGGCGGAGCGTCGGGCGCGCTGGGAGTCCCAAGAGAAACGGCGGGGCAAGTACAAGGAGCCGGCCGCGCCCGATACGTCCGACCTGCCAATCCTGCCGGAGGGGTGGGTGTGGGCGACGTTGGCTCAATTGGGCGAACTCAATCGAGGGAAGTCTAAGCATCGTCCCCGAAACGATGCTCGGCTCTTGGGTGGGTCGTATCCGTTTGTCCAGACTGGAGACGTCAAACATTCGAATGGGCGGATAACTAACCATACTCAAACGTACAGCGAGTTTGGATTGGCACAAAGTCGATTGTGGCCCGCTGGCACTTTGTGCATAACGATAGCAGCCAACATTGCTGATACCGGAATACTCTCGTATGCTGCGTGCTTCCCGGATAGCGTGGTTGGATTCATCCCTGACCATTTAGTGGTTGCCGAGTTCTTCGAGTCGTTCATCCGAACCCAACGAGATCATTTGGAGCAATTCGCTCCGGCGACCGCGCAGAAAAACATTAACCTCCAGGTCCTGTCCGAATTGGCCGTTCCCCTCCCACCCCTAACCGAGCAGCGCCGCATCGTGGCCGAGGTGGAGCGGCGGCTGTCGGTCATCCAGCAGGCCGAGGCGGCGGTGGAGGCCAGCCGGCAACGGGCCGAGCGGCTGCGCCAGAGCATCCTGAAACGCGCCTTCGCCGGCGAACTGGCCCCCCAGGATCCGAACGACGAGCCGGCGTCCGTCCTGCTGGAACGCATCCGCGCCCAGCGCGAGGCGGAACAGGCGGCGGCGTCCGCCGGCAAGAAACGGCCAGCGCGACGGCGGCGGTCGAAAACGCCGGTATAGCGAGTGTCATTGCGAGGAGCGCAGCGACGCGGCAATCTCGCCGCCATCGCAACGATCCCTGCCATTACGGGATTGCCGCGCTGCGCTCGCAATGACAGGATGAGGGCGTTCGCCATGACGGAGTGAGAAGCTTGATGTCGGAGAGAGAAACATGACCACCGCCGCCAGCATCGGCCAGAAGCTGTGGAACTACTGCGACGTGCTGCGCAGCGCCGGCCTGTCTTACGGCGACTACCTGGAGCAGCTTACCTACCTCATCTTCCTCAAGATGATGCACGAGCTGACCCTGCCGCCCTACACGATGCTGCCCGACTATCAGCCGCCACCCATGCCCGCGGGCTGCGACTGGCCCAGCCTGCTGGCCCGGGACGGCGCGGAGCTGGACATCCACTACCGCTACATCCTGGAAACCCTGTCCTACCAGCCGGGCACGCTGGGGGTGATCTTCAGCAAGGCACAGAGCCGCATCCAGGAGCCGGCCATGCTGACCCGGCTGGTGCATGACCTCATCGACAGCGAGAACTGGCACGGCCTCAGCGCCGACGTGAAAGGCGACGCCTACGAGTCGCTGCTGGAGCGCAACGCCCAGGACGTGAAGACCGGCGCCGGCCAGTACTTCACGCCGCGTCCGCTGATTCAGGCCATCGTGGACGTGATGCGCCCCGGGCCGGACACCACCATCTGCGATCCGGCCTGCGGCACCGGCGGGTTCCTGCTGGTCGCCCACGACTACATCGTGCGGAATCACCCCACCATGAACCGCGAGCAGTTGGACCACCTGCAAAACGACGCCCTGCACGGCTGGGAGATCGTGGACAGCGCGGCGCGTCTCGGCGTGATGAACCTGTATCTCCACGGCATCGGCGGCGACCGCACCAACATCGTGGTGGACGACAGCCTGCGCGCGCCGCCCGGCGTCACCTACGACATGGTGCTGACCAATCCGCCCTTCGGCCGCGCGTCCACGCTGACCTTCGTCAACGAGGGGGGCCGGACGGAGCGGCAGAGCCTCACGGTGGAGCGTCCCGACTTCTGGGCCACCACCAGCAACCGGCAGCTCAGCTTCCTGCAACACGTCCGCACGCTGCTGCACACCACCGGCAGCGCGGCCATCGTGCTGCCCGACAACGTGCTCTTCGAGGGCGGCGCCGGCGAGACCATCCGCCGTCGGCTGCTCCACGAGTGCGACGCCCACACCCTGCTGCGGCTGCCCACCGGCGTGTTCTACGCCCAGGGGGTCAAGGCCAACGTGCTGTTCTTCGACCGCCGGCCGGCCAGCGAGACGCCGTGGACGCGGCACCTCTGGATCTACGACCTGCGGACCAACCGGCGCTTCACGCTGAAGACCAACCCGCTGACCCGGGCGCACCTGGACGATTTCGTGTCCTGCTACCGAGCCGACGACCGGACGCAGCGGGAGGAGTCCGAGCGGTTCCGTCGTTTCACCTACGAGGAGCTGACCCAGCGCGACAAGGCCAACCTGGACATCTTCTGGCTCCGCGACGAAAGCCTGGAAGACTCCGAAAACCTCCCGCCGCCCGACCAGATCGCCGAGGAAATCATGGAAGACCTGCGAGCGGCGCTGGAGCAGCTGGAGGAGATTGCGGGGGATTTGGGCGCGGGGGACATCAAGGCAGGAAATACGTTGCGATCACCTGCGAACTAAATCCATTTGCGCGTACCGCTCACTCCTTCGTGACATTTTGTTTTATGGACCGTCGTCGCTCAACTGTCAGCGCGGCATTATTCGTTGGTAGCGCTTTTCGAATGCTTCGCTGCCCCCCTCCATTACGGTGCAAATTTCCTCTCTGACTCGCATTTCCTGAAGTCCACCTGCGCAAGTAACGACCGTCCGCCCATTCGTTGCGGCCAGCGAGAGCACGAGGTCCGCACCCCCATGCACCACGATATTGGGGTTGTGCGTAACAACGATGACTTTACGATATCGGGGAATGCGCATGTAGATCCACACGCCACCACCGAGATCCGGGCCAACGCCACTCCGTGCTCATGTTTGAATTATCTCCGCTGATCCGCTTGCAGATTTTGATGCCGTCCGTCAAGACGTGCCATAACCAGTGCACACTGAGGTAAAGCCTTCGCCTCGTTTCTCTTCATATCCCCACCACCTCCGGCTCGCCAACCCCGCGCTGCGCCGCGGCCTCCACGAACCAGTCCACGATCTGCGGGTGGCAGGTGAACACCAGCACCTGGTTGGTCTCGGAGAGTTCGATGAATGATGCGGCGGCTTTGGTGCCGCGGGTTGGGTCGAAGTTGACCAGCGCCTCGTCCACGATGACCGGGAGGCGTTCCGAGTGCTGGCCCATCTCCAGGATCAGGCCGAAGCGCAGGGCCAGGAACAGTTGCTCGCGGGTGCCGCGGCTCAGTTACTGGAGCTTCCCGGGTCAGCGCATCGACCAGAGGCCGCAACCGGTGAGCAATGGCATCCAGCAGTTGGGACGTGTCGCCATGAGGATACCGGTAGGGATCGCCCGCTTCGGCCAACGCGGCTGTCGGAACCAGAAACGCGAACAGCGGGTATGCAGCTCGAGTAACTGGCAAGCCGCGCGGGACAAATTGCTCCGCCCTTGTCCGGTCAGGTATGGAACGGCGCTCGACATCGTAACTGGCCAGCACCGAGATCGCCCTGGGCACCATCGTCCAAGACGAGAACACCAAGCGTTTGGGCGCGGATCGAGCCCGCTCAAAGTCAGGCCCCAGTTCGTGTGCGGCCAGTTGGGGAGGAAGCCAAAGCAGGTTTTGAAGACCACTGTCACGAAGGTGGTCCAAAAATGCCCGCATACGGCCATTGCCGCCTTCGACTTCCAGGCGATCCGCCGTCATTTCCCGAGTTAGCTGTAGCCCGGTTCCGTTTTGGATAAGATTCGCCACCTCCCCGTAGGGTCGGTGTTCCACCTCGTCTCGAACGAGCTCGGCGAGGCGATACTGCTCCATGAAGGACAGCAAGTACGGCGTGGATTTCCAGTACTCCATGATCCCGGGCGCATCAGCGGCGGCGGCGATGTGGCGAGCGCTGAGATAAGCTTCAACGTCACCGGTATCCAGACCCACGGGCAAATGTGTTGGCTCCAGCATGGGGTCGCCCACTACGTTGGCACTACGTCTCTCGGTTCGGGACATGACCTGGCTCAGTTCACCCTGGATGCGATCCCTATGGACTGAGAGGCGCTCCATTGCCTGGACGCCAAGACCCTCGGCCGCGGCGAGGCGAGGCAATTCTGCGCGGAACTCGCGCAACGATTCTTCCAAATGATCAACCGATCCGGCGGGGCCCTGGAGGAACTTCACGGTGTCCAGAAAATCACGGTAGTGATCGTCATCCACTTCCTGGCTGGCCGTGTACATCTTGTACGGGGTCGCCGACAGCAACATCGTCCGCACCTTGGTGTGGCTGTCCTCGTATTCAAAGAGGCGTTGCGCCAACTCGCCGCTTTCGGTTTCGGGGTTCAGGAGTTCCCTGAACCGTTGAAACTCGTCCAGGATGACGAGATCGGGTTCCATAGCATCCAGACAGGCATTTGCCAGGAGGCGCCGCAGATCGGACACAAACCAGCGTCGGGCCGCCAGCGCTTCTCTGGTGCGATTTCGGGCGAGCCTGTCGCTCAGGTTCAGAAATTCCTCATGCAGCGCAGACCCTGCATTGCCGACCGCAGCCGCGAATTGCTCCATGATGCCGTCGTCGATCTGACGGACCGTAATCCGCCTATCGTAGTCTATGAACCTTTGTTCAGATTGAAGTCCCCCCAGAAACACCAGACGACGGTTCCGTACCGTATCGCCCCAAATCCGCCGCAACATTCTGTAAAGAATGATTCTTTCCTCTACGACACCCTCGGACGAAGCCGCGTTGAACGACGTTCCCGGCGTCAGGGCGATGAGGTTCACCGGGTTATCCAGAGTCCGCAGCCGATGCGGGAGCAGCGTGATGCGGGACGCTAGTGGTTCCGTCTCAATGCCCAGCAGATGCTTGATGCGGTTCACGTTCTGCCGCGCGATGGCCTGATTCGAACAGATATAGATAACGTCAACTCTTGGAGTATTGAGGGCGCGGAGATGTTCCACTGCCAGAGAGATCACGCCAGCCGCGACCAGTGTTTTCCCGAGCCCCACCTCGTCCGCGATCAGGAAACGGCGTGTACTGTCTTGGATCTTGTACAGTCTCTCGAATGCGTACTCCGCGGTCTGCCTCTGGAAGTCCTTCAGGCCGGTCAGGACTGATTGAGCCGGCTTCATGTTGGCTCTGGTCGTCATCGCACATTCTCCCTCACCTTCCAGAGCGGTTCCCAGATGGCATCGAACTCGGGTCCCAGGAGTTCGGCCCCGGCATCAGTTTTGCGCAAGTCGTCAACCAGCGACTTCACGGCATCCAACCGGTCGGGCCCACTGTGTAAGGTTTCCAGCATCCGCTCCGTCAATCCGGGCAATGAAATACCAGCCGCGAAATTTCCGTTGTCCGTCCCAAAGAAGTGCTCAAATTCGGCAAATGCCAGATCGTCGTCAGGCGACAGGAGCAGCCAAAGCAATTGGATCAAACGGGCCCGGTTGCTGAGCATGCTGGCCAACAGCCTGGGCAGGCGGTCTTCGGGAATCCCGTCCACTTCGATGGGCCTCACGAAACGCTTGCGGGATGACTTGCCGTTCAGGGATGCTCGTATCTCGACCGCCAAAAAACATGCGAGTTCTGTGACCGACAATCCTACGAATCTCGAACCATCCGCGAAGGGTTGTGCATGAGCATCCGGCAGAGAAACGGGCCAACAGGTTACGCCCCCGACATGCGTTGGCAGATCGATAGGTTCCCCTAACATCAACCGCATGGTGTATTGTTCCTCCGACGGCTCGACCGCAGCTTTTAAGTCCGCCCTCGCGAGGGTTGCAGCAGCGTTTTCCAGGAGGAGTTCGAGGTTGGTGGCATCCACGTCCTCCGGGACGGTGCCCAAGTCCGCCTTGTCAAACGGTTCGATCAGGCTCCGAAAAGTTCCTGCATTGCTTCCGTCGCCTGGTTTGAGCAGGGCGTCAATCCCAATTCTGGACTTCCTGCCCGATAGCTCCACCATGAATTCCACGTTCCGTGGGGAACTGCCCAGGGCCGCCGAAGTGGAGTTGCCCGAACCTACCACGAGCCGCGCGTTCCATCCGTCGTCGATGACAAAGACCTTCGCGTGCAACCCCGCCAGGGGAGCCAGGTCCACGTCGGGATCCTCGGGTTCCAACTCCAGTGCTGGTTTGAACGAGTAAATCTCGGTGAATGCTGACAGGGCATCGCGTGGCGCCGTCAGCAACGATTCGCGGCGGCTGATCAGAACCGAGCGTGAACGACCAGCCGCCAGCGATCGCAAAAACGCCCCATCCAGAAAAGGTGAGATCACCAAGATAGGTCTGCGTTTCAGTTTGGGGAACTCGGGATTGGTATTGCCGAAACCGAATGAGAGAAACTGCTCCAGCTCCAGCCCATCCGGCGGTTCGAACCTCACCCGCCGTAACTCATCCACGCATCGGTTCACGATGTCCTGCTGCGACTCGGACACGGGCTGGCAGGTCAATCCAGGCAATGACTCGAAGAAGTCAGCCAGCGGCCTGTTCTCGGAAAACCCTCTGCGGCGATGCTCCATGAGTTCGCCGTCGAGGACCAGTGACGTGTCCCATGACGCATCGAATGTCAGGTTGCGTGACTGGCAAACGAGCCGGTATCGCGCCGGCCCGTCGGGTGCGACAAAGCGCAATGCCCATACCTTGGGATGAAAGACAGCCTGGGTCTCGTCCACCCTGGGCGGTAGGGCCGTCACCACGGATTGCTCGAGAAATGCCAGGGCTGGCTGACGTGACCGCGGCACCGATGTTCCCCCACCGTGGCAGAACAGAACGATGTTCCCCGCATGGCGGCGGGCACTTTCCAAGAGGGCCAGTGGATCGGTAGCCAGTTGCCCATCTCGGTCCTGCGCGTCGCGAAACGTAAACGCCAGAGGCACCGCCAGGAGCGCCATCAAATCCAGGGTGTAAGTCGTACCGACGGCGAGGTCGAAGGAATATCCCTCGGGTGGACGAAGGGCGTCCAGGAAAAGCCGTCGGTAGCCCGGTTCAAGCATCAGAGCACCCCCAAGGGTTCCAGTATGTCGGCAACGATCCGCTGCACCTGAGGCCAGCGGAACGCAAGTCGGCCTGATGCAGGATAGCCGGGTTTGGCCTTGAGGGCGTCTGGGTAGGTCAATCGTGCGCGCGGTCCCTTGAGCGCCAACTCTCTTTCACGGACGCGAAAGCGCGCCTCCGCATCCGCTCCTGGGTCCGTCGGCGGTTGCGCCATCGACATCACCAGGGAGTACCAATGGTCCGCGAACACGATCGTGGCTTGGCGGAGCCGTGGGTTCGCATTCCGGAGGCGTTGCCACATGGCGAATCTGTCCCATTCTTCTAAATTACGCCGAACGTCCTGAATATCGGCGAACCATCCGGCAAGGTCAGTGGAGATACTGCCACAACGCTCGTCGTCCTCCAATGCCTCAGCCTGCATCAAGTTGTACAAGTACGCGGCCCCTTGATGAACCAGTGAGAACAACTCGGCATCATGCAGCCATGCCTCCAGAGCCGGAGGCGTCGCCGTAGCAGAGGTGTGATTCCACGGGTAATCAGCATCCCAAATATCACTTGCATCTGCTTCACGCAGGACGTGAGCCAAATAGGATTGGGGATGTTTGAGTTCGATGCAGTCCTTAAGGAATCTCCCCTCTTCGGGGCTCAAATGGAAAGTTGCGTTATTTGGGAAATCCTCCGGAGGCAGTGGTAGTTTCGCCCAGCGGCTTGGGGATCCGTCCGCGGATTCGTAGCGTCGGTCCTCAACTGGGTCGTCCGGCGCCGACATCGCCCGCAACAATGCTGATGGCCCACGACGGGCATCTTGGTGAGAAGGGATGGAGCCCGGCTCCCGACGGATACCCCAGCGTTCGAGGCCCACCCAATAGATTGAACTCGGCCAGCGCTGCAGGGATGCCCTCGCTTCACGACCAATCACACCTGCGCCGGCGCCGTGCGTCTTGGCCAAGGCGTCGCAGAGCTGTATTTGGAGCTGACGCGCCAGTTGGTCGGAATTCGCTCTGGGCTTGGCTTCCACCATCTGCAAAATCCATGGAATGAAAAGAAAGTAACGAGCGCGCGTCTGGATCGTGCTGGTTCCCGGGAACAGCACGTCGGCGATGGTGTCGCGGATGCTGCCGATGCCGAGCTCATCAAGGGTGCCGGGTTCATTGAGAGCGGAAACCAGTTCCATGACCGCTTTGCGCTCGCTCTCGCTGCTGTCCAGCCAGCTAAACGTTGATGTGAAATCGGTAGTCATCTCTGTTCTGCCAGTATTCGCTGATGTCCCTGCTGTCACAGCAAATTGGCTTCGCGTGCGTCGATTGCCTGACAAGGGTATGTAAAGGGCCGAAATCAGGCGTGGGCTTAGCTTGGGAAGGCGCAGTGGCATCCGGCATCTTGGTGGTGACACTACCAAACGCCGGAGACCCTCAATGCGCCTTCCCAGAGAATGCTATCAGATGCAAAAGACCATTGAAACGCATCTGCCTCACCTGTCCCAGCCACAATTGACTGGCTTGGCGCTGTGGGTTTGCGGGGCCATTCTGGCGGGCAGCGCCTGCCAGAACGCCGTTGCCGCGGCCCTCTCGCCCTGGGGCAACTGGAACCGGCGACGGCAGTACCTGCGAGAATGGCTCTACGACGGCAGCGATCGGGCCCGTCCCTGCCGGACGGAACTGGACGTGAGCCTCTGTTTTGCTCCATTGCTGAAATGGGTGTTGGCCTGGTGGCGTGGCGACCGTTTGGCCTTGGCGGTTGACCCGACGCTGAAGGGGGACGACACCGCCGCCATCGTCATCAGCGTGCTCTACCGAGGATGCGCCATTCCCGTGGCCTGGCGCATCCTGCGGGCCAAGCGGCCCGGGGGTTGGATGGACCCCATCGTGGAGTTGCTGCAAGCCCTGGCGCCAGCGATGCCCAGGGAACTGACCGTAATCGTGCTGTGCGACCGCGGCCTGACCAGTCCCAAATTGTGGCGTCAGATCCAGGCACAGGGCTGGCATCCTTACGTCAGGTACCCGAAAAACATCACCTTCTGCGCGGAGGGAGGCCGACGGCTCCCCGCCCAATCCTTCGTTTCCCATCCCGATGCCGCGTGGGTCGGCAGTGGGACCGCCTTCAAGGGCAGAGCCAAACGCCGCTGCACCCTGCTGGTGGCATGGCCCGCCGACCAGCGGGAACCCTGGGTCATACTGACCAGCCACCCGCCGGAGGCGGTTGGGGTAAGTTGGTATGCCCTGCGCTTCTGGATCGAACTGGGCTTCAAGGCGATCAAGAGCCTGGGCTGGCAATGGCACAAGACCCGGCGCACTGACCCGATGCGCATCTCCCGCCATTGGCTGGTGCTGTCGGTGGCGACGCTGCTGGCCCTGGCCTATGGAACTCGGTGGAGGACGCCAATGACCGGAAGTTGGCTCCCGGCAATCTCAGAGCCCCGCCCAGGACACCGTCTTCCCAACGCTGCCACCCCAAGCGACGGCCGGTGCGGACCGTCAGCGTAGTCCGGTACGGCGTCGACTGGCTGCGGCGGTTGCTGCACCAGGGCCGGCTTTGGCGCCGGGTTTGGCTGCTGCCCGAACCGTGGCCGGAACCCAATCCCCAGATGCACATCATCCGCCACTCCCCTCCATGACAAACCTTTACATACCCCTGTCAGTGTCGGACGACGGGGGCGGGGTGCGAGAGGGCAGCGCGGCGGCGATGGGTGGAAAGTCCGCTCCCGCGTCGGCAGGCTACGCCGCCGGCCGGGCGACTGCGCCGCCCGTTACTCCGCGATGGTGCAGGTCAGGGCCACCGCCGCGCTGCTGACCTCATCCCCGTCGGCCAGCTTGTAGACCACCTTGACGCTGATGCTGGCCTCGGTCCCCGCCTGGTACTCTCCGGGCTTGTTCACCACCGGGTAGCCCACCCATCGGACCTGTTCCCTCTTGCCGTCGGGCAGGGTCAGGTCGTAGTCGTAGGCGTACACCTCGCCGCCGGACCACTCAGGCACGTCCCACAGGAAGGCCACCTGGTCGGTCCTGGCGATGCAGCTCAGGTTCTCCGCCGGTGAGGGCGCCCCCGAGGACGGCCCCGCCACCGTGACGTCAAAGGCGTCGCTGACCCGGTTGCCGTCGCTGTCCTCGGCGGTGACCGTGATGGTCGCCGTGCCGTCGGTCACGGGAATGACCGTCAGCGTGCCCTGGAGCAGGATGGCTCAGCCATGGCATCGTCAAAGACGTTGACCAAGGAGACCCATTGTGTCCCGTTCTCGTTTGACGATGGTTGCGTCTCCGATGGCGCCGGACACCGTGGGTACACGGTTGGGCAATACCTGTTACTCTTACGGCGGCGTGCAGGGCGCGCGCTGGTCGTCGGGATTCAGGGCACCATACTTCAGGACGGGATACTGGCACGACGTTCCGAAGTCCCAGGGGTCGTTGGCCCTGCCGTCGTAGTCCAGGTCCACGTTCCAGTTGGCGTAGATGCCGGTGTAGCCCGTGGGGGATTGCAGCTCGGTCGTGGTCTTGCCCACGCCGGCGGTTACTGTAGCCTGCGTTCGGTCCGAATTCCAGTAGCCGTTGGTGACCGTGCTGCCATTGTGGCCCACCAACCCGCCGGTGTCCGCGCCGCCCATCGTGTTCCCGGAGGCGTAGCTGGCGGTGACCGGGCCCCAGTTGGTGCCCACCAGCCCGCCGATATACCGGCCGCTGCCGGACACGTCGCCGCTGGCGTAGCTGGCGGTGACGGAACCGCCGGGGGCGTTGTTGCCCACCAGGCCGCCGGTGTTGTTGGCCTTCCCCGACACGTCGCCGCTGGCGCAACTGGCGCGGACGGCGCCCTCATTGAACCCAACCAGACCGCCCACGTCCCTGCCGTCTTCGCTGACCGGTTTGGTTCCGGTGACGCTGACGTCAGCACAGCTGCTCCGGATGACGCCGGTACCTTTATTCTCTCCAACCAGTCCTCCCACGGACGCGCTGCCCATCACTGCGCCGGAAACGTGGCTGTCGGCAATCGTGCCGCGGTTTGTTCCCACCAGGACGCCGACACGATGGTCGCCGGAGACATCCGCCGATTCCAGGTTCAAGTCGCGGATGACACCGTTCGCGCTCATGCCCGCGAAGAACCCGGCGGTACTGTAAGTATCGAACTCCATGCGAGGGTTGCGGATGGTATGACCGTTGCCGTCAAACACGCCGCTGAAATGTATCCGATTGCTGGTGAGGTTCGAGGAAAACGATCCTATGGGCCGCCAACCCTCTTTCCCGCCCCAGTAGGCGGCGCCGGCGGCGCCGTTTGCGCTGGTGTTGAAGTCCAGGTCGGCCGTCAGTTCATAGCCTTCGCAGCCAGAGGATGGGCAGCCCATGCCAGGCGCGGCGTTGGGGAAAGCGGCCGCGTAGTCGGCTGCGAAACTGCTTCCTGCTTCATGGGACGGGTGGCCCTGACTGTTCAGGCGTAGTCCAAATTCCTGGTTTGTGACGCCGTCGCCGTCCAGATCCCAGCGAATGGCGTTCAACTGGGGCAGGTTGGACACTTCAATCAGCCCGTCGTCGTCCGTGTCGTAATCGATCTCTGACGCCGCGTCGTTATCGGTGATACGGTCAGACGGTAGTGGAGGCAGACGGGTGTTTGTCACGGACGGTTCGGGAGATGGACGTTCATCTTCGGGAGCCGTGGCGACCGGGGTTGCATTGGACGCGTTGCCCGCTTCCGGTTGCTCAGCAGGTGAGGATATGGTCGGGGTCGGTACAATCACTGCCGCTACCACCGCCGCTATCGTGGCCTCCAGGTCACGAGTGGGTTCAACGACTGCCGGCGCCGGCGTTTCGCTTGATGAAGACAGCACCACGTAGGCCACCAGCAGGCCAATGCCCGCAACGATGGTCAGTGTCAGGAAAGCGACAATTAGCGGCGCCAGGAAGTTCCTGCGGGAGTTTTGCCTGGTCGTCGTGTCGGGTATTGGCGCAGCCGGCTCCGCTGGTTCTCCGGGCACCGGCCCGTCGTCACCATCCGATGGGGGTTCCATCCCATCGTCCCCGGTCTCCTCGGTTACAGATGGCGCACTCGTTGCCTGTTCGGTACTGATCTGCTCCCGACGACGTTCCCAGTCCTGTTGTCGTTCTTCCTGTTGGCGACGGAATTCTTGCAGCTGAAGTTCCTGCTCCTAGTCCAAATCGTCCCGCTGTTGAGTGGGAGATGTCGGTCGCTCGTTTTCGTGCGCCGACTGCTCGCGGTCCTGAGCATCATCCTTGTCCACGGCGTCAGGCGGGGATGAGTCAGTTTCCGGAGCGGCTTCACCTCGGGCCTGCGTCTGCTCACCGCCCTGAGACAAACCGTCGATTCCCCGCTCATCTTCATACCGGACCGGATGGCCTCCAGGAGTCTCTATCTCGTACCACATCGCGCCACTGGGCAGAGGATTGCCATCAGCGGCGTAGCGTGCCGCATCACGCCTCCGGCGTGCATTGCGCTGGCGCACGCAGTCGTTACACCGGCAAGCGTAGTGATGTTTCCGGATCGCCATGTCAATAATCAGCGGTGGAGTGCTTCGTTCTTCTGCCCTTGTCCAATTTCTTCGCGGCCATCCATGAGCATCAAGATGCGGCGTTCTAATGACTGCTGCTCATGTTGGTCAAAAGATGGTGGCTTTCGGCATGTTCTCCAAGTTCTCGGTCAACGATGTTGGTTGTCGATAACGCCTCTGGCTGACTTTCTTTGGGTCGAGCGGAGGTTCGTACCCCGTTAGGGCTGTTGAACAGGCACACAGTCCAGGAGTTGTTGCTCGGTGCGCGTACCCCCGCTCCAAAGACACAGTTCCAATCCGGGGTGGGTTGCTGCCGCAGGATCAATTTGGGCCCGCACCCTAAACGTGCGGTTGGAATATCGGTATTCACTGGCTATCCATAAGCCTGGTTTGGGTCTCCAATCCCATCCGGGTCCGCTGGGGGGTACTATTGAGCCGTACAGTTCGTCACTACCGTCCGACAGGGTGATGTTGCCGCGTCCTTCCCTGTCCTTGACGACGAACTTGATCCGCTCGTCGATCCGGGCCACTAACGAGATCACCCCATTGGCAGAAACACGCGGCCCACTCCGCCATTCGACGTAATCCCATGGCGGTTCGTAGTCCCTGATGCAATCAGGAGGATTACACTCCACTTCTGCCAATCGCTTGGGGATTGGCGTAGGTGTGCGAGCGAGCGTATTGGTAGGACGCATCGTTGGTGTAGGGACCGGTGTATAAGTCGGGCGCAGATTCGGCGTGGGGAACGGTGTGTAAGTAGGGCGCGACGTAGGCGAAACAGTCGGTATCGGCGTTGCGGGTCCGTTCAGGGCCGAAGCGATTGCTGCCTGGACCATCGCCCCTATGTCCGGCGTCGCGGTGGGAACCGGAGTTGGTGCGGCGGGCGCGAAGCAGCCAATGGCCTGTAATGCCATGACCGCAGATATCGCCGCGACCCTTAGCAATCGGCTCATCGTTGGACTCCCGACCGTTCGGAGCAGCGTTTAGTGGGCCTCGACAAACCGGCCGCCGGTGGCGTCGGCGATGGTCCGCAGTCCAACCCGGTCAGCGTCTGCCCCGAACGCCACTGTGTCCACCGGGATCTGGGACATCACCAAATCCGGCATGACTTCTTGGGCTAGGTGCGGGTCGCTGGCCATCCCGTCCGACATGAGCACGATGCGTCGTTCCCGGCAGAAGGTCTCCTCGAAGAACACCCATCTGGTCTCATCCCAGCAGGTAGGCCGGCTCGGCATCGTCCTCAGGGCTTCTCCCAATGCGGTGTACATAAAGGTGTGACCGCCACTGGCAGTGAAAGAGGGGGTCGCTGTTTCCCAGGGAGCAGAGGATGGTTCGCTGAAATCAAACAGCATCTCGTTCTCCTGACCGAACATCAGCATCGCAATCTCGCTGTTCTCGGTATGCTTGCCGGCCACTTCGTGGAGCGCTTCGTACAGGGGCAGTAGTTTTCCCGCCATGCTTCCTGAATCGTCCACCACGTAGAGCACAGTTACGTTATCGGCCAGCAGGGCCGGAAGGGCTTCCTGAATAGCCGCCGGCTGGGTGAGGTCCACGGTCTCTGAACCTTCGTTCCATGTTGCGGCAGTCACGAGACCTACGGCCATCGCTACGAACAGCAGGGCCAGCAGAACCCAAGGCCATTTGCGGCGGGGCCGGCGGCGGTCTTCCCGGTCATCGTAGGAAAGCCAGTACGAATTGGTAGACATGATAGGCATCCCTCGCATCAGCACGAACAGGTTTCACTTTGTGCAAGTTTCGCGTCGGCTCTTAAGCCGCTCAGTCAGGGTTGTATTCAACGGCTTCATCTGCAACCGCTCCCAGGTACACGATGGGCATCCACCCCAATAACGGCACGAGGGTGAAGAGCGCCAGACCCTAGCTGGGTGCTCCCATATCCCGGCTGCGCGCCACCGCCGCCGCCCACAGCCACATCACCATAAGGAGGAACGCCATCAATGCAATGATTAATCCCCACTGTTCGTTGGTGAGCATCTCGACGCCGATGCGATAGGCAGCACCATTGACGAGAGCGAATACAAACACAGCCAGCCAGTAATGCAAATGGCGGAGCCGCCCATTTCTGCCAGTGAGTGCTGTCAGAACGTACATACGGGAACCTTCCCTACAGATGGAGGGATGAACCGGGCCTGCTGTTATTGGCCGATGAGAGCCGAGGCGCTACTCATAGATCCATTGAGCTTCAAACAAAACCCAATGCTTTGGGAGGCCGCCCACATTGACGGGATCCCCGGACGGCGCATAAAACCATTTCCTAATAGACCAGTTGGGATCTTCGTCAGGGGTCGCGTTGGTTCTCACGACGCCGCACAACCAAACGTCTCCACCGTATATCTGGTCACGAATTGGCTCGACCTTGTGGGTTGCGCCTTTGCCGTCCTTAACTTGGGTAAAGCTTTCCCCTTCGCGCCAGCAACTGCCGACGCGAACCAAAGGCTTGGATGCGCTGGTCGGAGCAGTCAACTCGTCGCAGGCAGCTGTTGTGAACACCAGCAGCAAGGCAACGCTAATGACCTTCAGTAACAGCGCTAGGCGCAAATGGGCGATGCCTGAGGCTGCAAAGAAACGAGGGATATCGGCGGCGCGTTCAGCATGAAGATGTCCTCCTTCGGATGGCGGAAGCGTTGCGTCATGCCGTGAGATAGGACATCGCAGCGTAAAGCGGTCACTTCCGCGGTCACTTCCGGGGATTTCTCGCCTGAGACGGTGGACGACGTTCAGCGCAACGCCGGGAGGTCCGGCTGCTGCAACCCGTCTGAAACCGACCACTGTCTTTTATACCAGATGAATATGATCTGAACATGATTAATCTGTCCGATCACCATGATCTATTATCACTTGTCCCGGAATGTGCCAAAATTGCCCGCCGGCTCCCAATTTGGGGCGCCGGCGGAGCCGATCATTGCCGTTGAGACGACGCCATGGACGATGCCGGGCACCAGGCCTGGGACCACCTGGGAGAGATTGCGAGGCTGGGGGAGCGCCGATCGCGCCTGAGCGCGGACGCACTGCTGTAGCGGGTCTGGGGTCCGGTCGGCATGACCAAACCAGTTTGGCGAGAGCGGGCGGTTGACAGGGATGGAGATTTATGCCTCATGCTGATGAACCTCAACTGGCCGGGTGCGGCGGTCTCGTTTTGAAGTCAGTCGATGGTCCGCTCAGGACAGAGTCGTGGAAGTAGGCAGCCCGCCTCGCCTTCCGGCGAGGCGGGCGTCGCTGCTCTACTGGCCGCCGTCCGTGGTGTCGACCACCGTTGCGGTGGCCGTCGCCCAGGGGCCGGCGCCTTTAGCGTTCACGGCGGCGACGCGGACCGAGTATTGGCCGTATTCCGGCACGTTGACCGCCGCCAGCAACATGCCTTCCAGGACGCGCACTTCGTATCCGTCAACATCCGGCCAGGCGGTTTCCCTCCGGTCGGTGGGGAAATCGTCGCCCTCGGCCGCGACCTGCACCGCGTAGCCGTCGGCGTCCGACACCTCCGTCCAGGTCACCAGGAAGCTCTTGCTCCCAGACTACTGCTGCGTCTGCACGGACCCCGGCGCCTCCGTCGGGGCTTCGGCGGCCTTGTCCACGGCGATGTCGAAAGTCTTTTTGTCGCTGACGCCGTTGCGGTCGGTGACCGTGTAGGTCAGCTTCGTGGTGCCCGTGGCCGAAGCGGTGAGCGTGCCGGAGAGGGTGCGCGCAACCGGGTCGAAGGAGAGGCCGGGGACTTCCGGTTCCAGGCTGTAGCCCAGCCGGACCAGCCTGGTGGATCCGCCGGTGGCCGCGGGCAGCGTGATGGACACGGCGTCGCCCACGGTGTATTCCCGGTTGGCTATCTCCGGCAGGGACGGAGCCGGCGCCACCGCGAGGTAGCTGGCGGCCGGCGCGCTCCGGGCGCCCTTCTCGTCCTCCGCCCAGTAGGCCAGGGCGTAGCTCTGCGGCGCCGCGGGCTCATCCGTACCGACGCCGCTGCTGAGGACGCGGGTGGCGGCATCGAAGAACAGCCCCTGGGGGGATGCGTTGGGGGAGTGCGCCGGGCCCCGGAAGTCCAGGTGGTAGGTCAGGGTCCCGGTGCCGCCCGTGGCCGCCGGGAGGGTCATGTTGATGGGGCTGGCCTGGCCCACGGTGTACTCAATGGTGCCGTCGATGAAGGGCGTCAGTTCCGCCGCATCGAAGGTCACCGGCGGGTTGACCGTCACCTGGAAGGTGAGGGAGGCCGAGTTGTCGCCCTCGCCCTCGCCGTAGGCGGCGGTGTAGGTCACCGTGACCGGGCTGGCGGTGGCCTCCTGGGGAGCGCCGCGGATGATCCGGTCCCGGCCCAGGGTGAGGCCGGCGGGCAGGTTCGTTGCGGTGTAGGTCAGCGGGCCGTCGCCGCCGGTGGCTGCCGGCAGCTGGTGTCGCTCCTGGCCCGGGGTGGTGTCGGGAGGATAGGGCGCCCAGGCTCCGACGGTGTAGGCCTGGTCGGATACGGTGGCGCCCTCAAAGGTCACCGGAGTCGCGCGCTCCTGCTGTTGTTGCTGCTCCTGGGCGACCACCCCGGAGATGGTCACGGTAGCGGCGGCATAGCCGGACGCCGCCACCGCCCAGTCGGTATCGCTGGCGCCCGGGGTGATGCTGACGATGAAGGATTCGCCGTCGTCATCTTCGGCGTCCTTGACGATGGGAATGCTCAGGGTGGCCTGGCCGCTGCCCGCGGTCACGGCGAGGGCGGACAGCGTCGCGCCGGTGTCCTCCTCCGTCGCGTCGCCGCCCGAGTAGTCGTAGTTGACGATGAACTGCAGGCCGTCGTCGTGAGCGTTCTCGCCCAGATCGATGGTCAGCTCCGCGTTGGCGCCCTCCCTGGCGGTGACGTCGTCCTCCTCAAAGGTGTAGGTCCTGGTGTATTCCTGATCGCCGTCATCGTCAATGATGGCGAGGGTGGCGATGGAGTCCTCGCCCAGGACGTAACCTTTCGAGGGGTCCCGCATGGAGAGGTAGATGAGCCCGGACGGTTCGGCCCGTTCGTTCTCGTTTATCGGGAAGAGGGCGCTGCCCGCGGACGCCCCCGCGGGGATGTCAACGGTCTGTTTGGCGAAGCTAAAGCCCCGGTTAAACCCAAAGCCAAATCCGCTCACGTCAATCGAGGCGGCGTGCGTGATGGGACCGGTGCGGGTCACCACGACGATCGCCGTCTCGCCCTCGATGACGGTGTATCTGCCGGCGGAGAAGTTGATTTCCTCCGTGGCGTCGGTGATGGTCACCGTGGCCGTATCCGTGCCGTTGGGAGCCTTGGCCCAGCCCGGGGCGGCGGTGGCGATGGTCGCGGAGAAGGTCTCCGGGTCTTCAACCTCGCTGTCCGTGGCGATGGGTATGCTGAGGGTTCCCGTCCTGCTGTTGGGCGCCACGATGAACGTGGCCGGCGTCGTTCCGGTGTCGGCCGTCGTGGCCGTGCCGCCGGCGTAGTCGTAGCTGACGGTGAAGCTCACGCCGCCCGTCGGGGCGTCCTCGCCCAGGGTGACGGTCAGTTCCGCGTTCTCGCCCTCGTTGGCGGTGGCGGACGAGGCGATGGCGTAGGTCTTGGTGGAGCCGGCCGCGGCGTCATCGCTGTTGACGGTGACGGTCGCTGCGGCGCCGTTGGCGTCCCGGGCGTAACGGTCGCTCAGCTGCACCTCCGGGTCGGCCGCGGCGGCGATGCTCAGCAGGATGGTTTCGGCGGTCTCCACATCGGCATCGTCGGTGATGGCGATGGCGACGTTCTTCGTCTTGCCCGTATCCGCAGGCCCGAAGGTCACGCTCTTGGACGCGATGCTGTAGTCGCTGCCCTCCGTGGCCGTGCCCCCGGAGAGCACTTCCACCGCGAAGGTGGTGGACGCCCCGGGCAGGTGGCTCACGGTGACGGGCACGTCCAGCGTCCCGCCCGACACGTTTTCGGACACGCTGGCCGTGTACCGGGTCGTGGCCGCCGCGTCGGCGCCGAAGGCAACCCTGGCGTTGGCCGCGTCGCCGTCCTGGATGGTCACCGTGGCCGTATCCACGCCGCCGGGATCAAGTTTCCACAGGGGGACGGGATTGCCCAGGTTGTTGACGCTCTTGATGGACACGGTGAAGGTCTCGTTCTCTTCACCCAACAGGTCGCCCGCGACGATGGGGATCGAGAACGTGATCTGCTTCTTGTCGGAAGGCACGGTCACCGCACTCACGACGCTCAGTGAGCCTTCCTGCAGGTCGGCCAGCTGAGCCTTGTCCGCCGCCGGGGCGCCAAAGCCCGCCTCGATTGCAAAGGTCAGGCCCCCGAAGGGAGGGAGCTCGCCCAGGGTGATGGTCAACTGGGCATTCCCGCCCTCGGTGGCGCTGACGGCGGAAGTGATCGTGTAGGTCTTGCCGTAGGGCGTTACCGTGACCGTCACCGGGTCGGGGGTCAGGACGGCGTACCCGGCGTCGTCGCTGGTCACCGCGTGGCTGATGGTCGCGCTGCCTTCCAGGACTCCCTCGACCGTAATCGTCTGCGGGGTCTCCCAGTTGCCGGCATCGCCGGCAGTGAAGGTCAGCGGGTCGCCCACCTTCGCGTGGGCCGTCGCGCTGCTGGTGGGCGTGACGGTCACGTTGGCGGACGGCTTGCCCGCCAGGGACACGGTGTAGGATTTTGAGCCGAATTCAGCGACGGACAGGCTCGTCGGCGTGACCGTCACGCTGGCAGTGTCGTCGTCGGTGATGGTAACGGTGGCCCGGGCAGCGCTGCCCACGGCGTGGTGCCCCGAGACTGCGGTGACGGTTACGGTGAAAGTCTCGCTGCCTTCGATCAGAAGGTCGTCAATGATGGCGACGTCCAGCGTCGCGGAGGTCTCGCCCGAGGCGAAGGACACCTGCGCCGTGGTCGAGGCGTCGCCGTAGTCCGTGGCGCGGGTTGCGCTCACGTCGGCAAAGGTCACCGTGGCGGTGAAGCTGTCGGCGTGGGAACCGCTGACGTTGAGGCCAACCGTGACCTTGTCGTCGGACTCGCCCACCGAATAGTTGGCCGCCGCCAGGGACACCGACCGGGTCTGGTCGGTGATGGTAACGGTGGCGGTGTCCGCGCCGTCGGCCTTCTTGCTCCAGCCCGCGGCGCTGACGGACACCGTGAAGGTCTCGTCGCCTTCCACCAGCGCGTCCCGGGCGATGGGGATGCTCAGCGTGGCGGTTCGCTCGTTCTCGGCCACGCTGACCGTGGCCGGCGGCGTGCCCAGGTCGGCGGCGGCGGCCTTGCCGGCGCCGGTGTCGTAGGCGGGGGTCACCGTGAACTGCACTCCGCCGGCCGGCGCGTCTTTCAGCAGGGTGACCGTCAGCTCCGCGTTCCCGCCCTCGCTGGCGGTGGCGGAGGAGGAAATCTCGTACACCTTATCGGTCACCGTGACGGCCACCGAGTCGATGGCCAGGTTCGCGTAGAAAGTATTGCCGGCGGTGGTCTGGCTCGAATGGCTGATGGTGGCCGTGCCCGTCGCCACGCCGGTTACGGTGATGGTCTTGGGCTGGTTCCAGTCAGCCAGGGTGAAAAACACCTGCCCGCTGACCCGCGCCTTGGCCGTGTCGCTGCTGGCCGGAGTGATGAAAACCGGGGCGGTGGGCTTGCTTTGCAGCTTCACCGTGTAGGTGGAGGTCGATCCCTTGCGGACCAAAACTTCCTCCCGGCTCACCACCACCCCGGCGCTGTCGTTATCGGTGATCGTGATCCCGGCGCTCACCGGGGCGTAGCCGGCGGCGGGAGTCGTGACTGCAAGGCGCGTCCAGAACCGCTCGGCGCTTTCCTGTTCGCTGTCATCCAGGATGGTCACGCTGTAGCTGGCCGTAGTCTCGCCCTTGGCGACGGTCACGCTGCTGGGATGTTGGTAGTCCTGTCCGCGGCTGCCGGCGCCGCCGGAGGTGATCCCCAGCGTGACCTCCTCCAGGGTGGCGCTGCTGAAGGTGATGGCGATGGTGACGGAGCCGTCGCCCTCGCCGACGCTGTACTCGGCCTGTGCCGCGGTGATGGAGATGGTGGCGTCCGTGATGGTGATGGCGGCGGCGTCCGCGCCGGCGGCCTTTTTGCCCCAGGCCGCGGTCACGCCCTGGCCGGGGGCGATGGACAGCTTGAGAGTCTCGTTGGACTCCACCAGCGAGTCCCGGGCAATGGGGACGCTCAGCGTGGCGGTGGTATCCCCCGTCGCCACGGTGACGGTCGTGGGCCGGCCCGCGCCGGTGTCGGCCGCCGTGGCCGAACTGTTCGTGTAGTCATAGGCGACGCTGAACGTCATGTCCGCCGCGGCGGCTTCGCTCAGGGCCACCGTCAGCTCCGCGGTCTGGTCCTCGGCGGCGGTGACCGCGGCAGTGATCTCGTAGAACTTGGTGGGAACCACCGCCGGCGGGAGCGTGACCGTCACGCCCGCCGATTCGGTTTTGCTGCTGCTGAATTTGGCGTCGTCGCTGCTGACCGTATGGTTGATGGTGGCGGCGCCGGCCGCGGCCCCGGTGACGGTAATATCCTGCGGAACGTTCCAGTTGGCGCCGGAGAAAGTCACCGGGCCGCTCACCGTGGCCTTGTCGCTGGAGCTGACCGGCGTAACGGTCACGTCCGCGGTGGGCCTGTCGGTCAGGACGACGGTGTAGGTTGCCGTCTGGCCCCTCTCCACCGTCAGTGAACTGTCGCTGACGGTAACAAAGTGGGACTCATCGCTGGTGATGGTGATGGTGGCGGTGGCGCCGGCGGCGTGCCGGGCGTAGTGGTCGCCCAGGTCGTTCGCCGGGTCGTCCGCTGCCGCAATGCGCAGTTCGATGGTCTCGTTTTCCTCGTAGATGCTGTCATCGGTGAGGGTGATTGCCAGGTTGACGGTCCTGGAACTTGTTCGTGCGCCGGATGGGAGGAAGTCCACCTTTTTGACCGCAATGCCGTAGTCGGCGTTCGGCGTGGCGGCGCCGGTTTCCAGCGCCTGGACGCTGAAGGAAATGCGATCGGAAGCCAAGTGGCTCACCGTAACGGGCACGTTCAGCGTGCCGCCGGTCACGGCCTCCGACACCGTGGCGGTGTACTTCGTGGTGGCCGCCGCGTCGGTGCCGAAGGCGATCTTCGCCGTCGCCCGGGTGCCGTCAAGTATGGTGACCGTGGCTTGGTTCCCGCCCCCGGAGGCCACGCTCCACATGATGTCGTCGGTGGAGACCGTGACGATAAAGCGTTCCGGTCCCTCCACCACTCCATCCGAAGGGAGGGGGATGCTGATGGTGTCGGTGCTCTTGCCGGCCGCCACGGTATGGACGGACGAGCGGAAATTGTTCGTTTCGTCAGGGAACGCCCCTCCACTTGACGCGTCGGTATAAGTCGCGGCAACCTTGAACGCCAGGGGCGCGGCGGTGGCCTCGCCCAGGGTGAGGGTCAGCTGGACATTCCCGCCCTCGGTGGCGCTGACCGCGCTGGGAACGGAATAGGTCTTGGCGGCCGACTGCGCGTCCTCGCTGGTGATGGTGACGGTTGCCGTGGCGCCGGCGGCGTGCCGGGCGTAGTGGTCCCCCAGGTCGTCCGCGACGGCGTCCGCCGCGACGATGCGCAGCTGGATGGTTTCGTCGTTCTCGTAGTCGGTGTCGTTGATGATGGCGATGGCGACGTTCTGCGTCTTGCCGGTATCCGCAGGCCCGAAGGTCACGCTCTTGGCGGCGATGCTGTAGTCGCTGCCCTCCGTGGCCGTGCCTCCGGAAAGCGCCTCCACCGTAAAGGTGGTGGACGCTCCGGGCAGGTGGCTCACCGTGACCGGCACGTTCAGGGTTCCGTCGGTTACGGCCTCCGCCACCGTGGCGGTGTATTTGGTGGTGGACGCCGCGCCGCTGCCGAAGGCGATCCTGGCGTTGGCCCGATCATCGTCCTGGATGGTCACCGTGGCGGTGGAAGGGTTGCCCGCCCTGACTTTCGAGCCTTGCGGGACGGAAAGGGACACGGTGAGCGTCTCATCCTCCTCCACCAGGTCGTCGGACGTCGTGACGACGCTGCTGCTGGCCGCCGTCGCCCTGGCGGCCATGGTGACCGAGCGGCTGCTGAAGGCGGCGTAATCGGTCGACGCGGCGGTGTCGCCAGACGAAGCCAGCGTCAACGTGAGGGGACTGGCCAGGGAGGCATCGGCGGCGGCGTAGCGGGAAAGCCCCAGGCTGACGGTTCCGCCCTCGGCGACGGAATAGCTGGCCTGGTCGAAGATCACCTCATCGCCCGCCGGCGTGGTGCTCGCCCCCTTCACCCGCACCCAGCGGCTGGATGCTTCCGCCGTCTGGCCTCTGAATACTCCGGTGAGCGACCGCACCTGCACGCCCGTGACCTTCCGGTTCGCCAGGCCCTCTATCGTGTAGCTGGTCTCTCCGGCCGGGATGATCCTGCCGTTTACCGGCGGCAGGGGGACACCGGGAAAATCCGGGTGTCTCTCCATGCCCGGGTTGCCCCACGCGCCGGGCGTCTGGCTCCACCGCAGGGCGTGATAGATCTGGTCGTCCGCCAAGTCCGGGCGGGAGGTGATGGTCCAGGACACCGTGAGCTTGCCGTCCCCCGGCGTCACCGACACGTTGGTCGGCTCGTAGTTCCTGGCTCCGCCGCCGCCGTCAACGATTTTTACCGGCGTATCATCATCGCTGGTGATGATGACGGTCGCAGTGCTGCCGGCGTCCCGGGCGTAGTGGTCGCCCGGGTCGTTCGCCGGGTCGTCCGCTGCCGCAATGCGCAGCTCGATGGTCTCGTTTTCCTCGTAGTCGCTGTCGTCGGTGAGGGTGATGGCGAGGTGCTGCGTCTTGGCCGTCGTCGGCCCGAAGGTCACGCTCTTGACGGCGATGCTGAAGTCGTCCTCGTCGGCCGTGCCTCCGGAGAGAACCTCCACCGGGAAGGTGGTGGACGCTCCGGGCAGGTGGGTCACCGTGACGGGAAGGTTCAAAGTCCCGCCGGTCACGGCCTCCGACACCCTGGTGGTGTATTTCGTCGTGGACTGCGGGTCGGTTCCAAAGACAATGTAGGGCTCCTCGCTGGTGACGGTGACGGTGGCGGTGGCGCCGGCGGCGTCCCGCACGTAGTGGTCATCCGGGTCGTCCGCCGCGACAATGCGCAGCTCGATGGTCTCGTTTTTCTCGTAGTCGCTGTCGTCGGTGAGGGTGATGGCGACGTTCCTGGTGTTGCCGGTATCCGTCGGCCCGAAGGTCAGGCTCTTGGACGCGATGCTGAAGTCGCTGCCCTCCGTGGCCGTGCCTCCGGAAAGCACCTCCACCGCGAAGGTGGTGGACGCGTCGGGCAGGTCGCTCACCGTGACGGGAAGGTTGAAAGTCCCTCCGCTCACGTTCTCCGCCACCGTGGCGGCGTATTTCGTCGTGGACACCGCGTCGCTGCCAAAGGCAATGCGGGGCTCCGCGCCGATGACGGTGACGGTGGCGGTGGCGCCGGCGGCGTCCCGGGCGTAGTGGTCGCCCAGGTCGTCCACGGTTGCGTCCGCCGCGACGATGCGCAGCTCGATGGTCTCGTTTTCCTCGTCGTCGCCGTCGTTGGTGATGGTGATGGCGACGTTCTGCGTCTTGCTGGCATCCGCAGGGCCGAAGGTAACACTCTTGGCGGCGATGCTGTAGTCGCTGCCCTCGCTGGCCGTGCCCCCGGAGAGCACCTCCACCGCGAAGGTGGTGGACGCGCCGGGCAGGTGGCTCACCGTGACGGGCACGTTCAGCGTCCCGCCGCTCACGTTCTCCGCCACCGTGGCGGCGTACTTCGTGGTGGACGCCGCGTCGCTGCCAAAGGCGATCCCGGCCGTCTCCCGGTCCCGGCTGATTATGGTTATCGTGGCCGTGTTGCCGCGGTGGGTGTCCGGGCTATACGCGCTGTCCTGAGCGGTCACGGTCACGGTAAAGGTCTCAGTTTCCTCCACCAGTCCGTCGGCGGCGATGGGGATGGTGATGGTGTCGCTGCTCTTGCCCTGCTTCACGATATGGGTGACCCTGTTGAAGCTCCTCGCGTCGCTGGCCGAGGCTTGCCCCAGAGCGGGGGCGCCATAGGTGGCGGAGACCAAGAACAGCAGGTCGGACGCGGCCGCCTCGCCGAGGACGAGGGTCAGCTCGGCGTTCCTGCCCTCGACGACGCTGACGGCGTTGACGGGTACGGCGAAACCCTTGGCGGCAATCGCCGGGTCATCGTTGGTCAGGGTGACGTCGGCGGTGGCGCCGGCGTCCCGGGCGTAGTGGTCACCCAGGTCGTCCGCGACGGCGTCCGCCGCCACGATGCGCAGCGCGATGGTTTTGTCTTCCTCGTGGTCGAGGTCGTCGGTGACGGCGATGGCGACGTTCTTGGTCTTGCCGGTATCCGCCGGGCCGAAGGTCACGCGCTTGGACGCGATGCTGAAGTCGCTGCCCTCGCCGGCCGTGGTGCCCTGGGCCAGGACCTCCACCGCGAAGGTGGTGGACGCGCCGGGCAGGTGGCTGACGGTGACGGGCACGTCCAGCGTTCCGCCGCTCACGTTCTCCGCCACCGTGGCGGCGTACTTGGTGGTGGACGCCGCGTCCGTGCCGAAGGCGATCCTGGCGCTGGCCCGCTCGTCGTCCTGGATGGTCACCGTGGCGACGCCGGGGTTGCCCGGCTTGAATATCGAGGTTCCCGGGGTGGAAACGGACACGGTGAGCGTCTCGTCCTCCTCCACCAGGTCGTCGGACGTCGTGACGACGCTGCTGCTGGCCGTGGTCACGTTGGCGGCCATGGTGACCGAGCGGCTGCTGAAAGCGGTGTAATCGGTCGATGCGGCGGTGCCGTCGGCCGTGTCCAGCGTGAAGGTGAGGGGATCGTTCAGGGAGGGGGCGTTGATGGCATAGCGGGAAAGTCCCAGGCTGACGGTTCCGCCCTCGGCGACGGAATAGCCGGCCTGGTCGAAGATCACCTCGTCGCCGTCCGGCGTGGTGCTGGGCCCCTTGATCCGCACCCACTGGCTGGACGCCGCCGCCCCCTCGGTTCTGCCGGTTCCGGTGAAGGACCGCACGTGCACGCCGGTGATCCCCCGGTTCTTCAGGCCGGTGATCTTGTAGCTGGTCACCCCGGGTTCGATCAGGATGCCGTGCTTGGCCTCCAGCGGGATGTACCCGCCACTCGTGTCCCAGGGGAGCATGCGCGGGTTGTCCCATGAGCCGGGCGTCTGGCTCCACCGCAGGGCGTGATAGATCTGGTTGTCCGCCACGCCCTGGCGGGAAGTGACGGTCCAGGACACCGTGAGCTCGCCGTGTCCCGGCGTCACCGACACGCCGGTCGGCTCGGAGCCTCTGGCCTGGCCCGGGCCGATCTTTTGCACCTCGTCGCCGTCCTGGGCCAGGGCCGGCGGCGCGCCGCCCGGGATAAGCAAGAACACCGCCAGCATCGCCAGAGCGGCGGCCAGGAGGAGTACCAGAGGGAGAGGGAAGGCCCGTATCATGCCGGGCCTCCCGCGGCTTCCGGTAGGGGGTGGCTGGAAGGGCGGATCAGAACGCGCGGGCGCGCAGAAGGGCGCAACGGCTCTATTCACCCGCTGCCGGCGGCGGGCGCTTCCGGCGTTGAACATGGATATCGTGCCTCCCCTGCCGGCAGCCGAATCATGGAAGGAACAAGTGCCGGCGGTCGCCGCGCCAGGTATGTTCGCGGCGGAATATGTATGGTTGCCGTCCTGCCGCCGTTCCCGGCTTCCCTCAGTGCCGAGGGGATGGCGTGGCGCGCCAATCAACGCGCCGCGCGGTTCGCAGTTCAGCGCAGCGCCGGAAATTCCGGCTGCTGCAACCCGTCTGAAACGGGCCGAAGACTTTTATACCAGACGCGAATCATCTGGGCATGATTAATTCATCCAATTTCCATGATCTATTATCACTTTCCCCGGATTGTCCCGATTTCGTGCCAAAATGACCCACCGGCTCCCAATTTGGGGGCCGGCGGAGCCGGTCAACGCCGTTGCGACGACGCCATGGACGATGCCGGATACCCGGCCGGGGACCTCCGGGGAGAGATCGAGATGCTGCGGAAACGTTGGCGTGAGCCTCACGCTCGATGGCGGGTTCGCCTTGCGCCACCTCAGCGCAGGCTGTTTTCACCGATTGCAACGCCTTGCGCCTGAAATCGCTCGCGCATGGCGCCGGCGCGTTCCTT
This sequence comes from Dehalococcoidia bacterium, assembly GCA_034420475.1. Lineage (GTDB taxonomy): Bacteria > Chloroflexota > Dehalococcoidia > Lucifugimonadales > UBA3495 > Bin87. The sequence continues at coordinate 15,017 of DAOULH010000067.1, read as the reverse complement.
GTTGTCGTTAATCAACCGAAGCTGGGCACAACCGCGATCTGATGATCCCCGCAACAGTGGTGTCACGCCCTCATTCGCGCAGAACTCATCACCGTCTGAACCGGAAACAAAACGCAGGAGACCTTATCCTCTCAGTCCCCGATCTTACGGGGAGGCACAACAACAGCCTCCGGATACAGAACGTTCGGTCCCTATCAAAAACCTGCCGACGCCGCTTATCACATCGACTCACCGGACAAACCGGCCAACCCCTTCTTTACGACGTCTGAGCGGGTTCTGCGGTCTCATTCCGCTCCGTCGTGTCCCCCATTGGCATGCGGTAGCCCACCCGGGGTTCGGTGAAGATGTACGTGGGGTTGCTGCCGACATCGCCCAGCTTGCGGCGCAGCTTGTTCACCATGGTGCGCATGGGCCGGAGGTCCTCGGCGTCTTCCTTGCCCCACACCTGCCACATGAGATGCTCGTAGGTCAACACCCGTCCGGCGTGGGCCGAAAGCTCCGCCAGCAGCCGGTATTCCATGGCTACCAGCGGTACCGGTCTGCCCGCGAGCGTTACCGTGCGCGCCGTGCGGTCGATGGTCAGGTCGCCCAGCACGTAGGGTTCCGCGGGTTCCGGAGCGGCGCGCCGTCGCAGGGCCGCCCGGATCCGGGCGGCCAGTTCCGTGGGCGAATAGGGCTTGACCACGTAATCGGCCGCTCCCATGTCGAAGGCCCGGGCCACGATGTCCTCCTGCCCGTAGGCGGACAGGAAGATGACCGGCACGTCCTCCGTCTCCAGGATGGCCTGCATCAGTTCGACGCCGTCGGTTCCGGGCATCATGAGGTCCAGCAGCGCCAGCCGAGGCTGCCGCTGCGCCATGAGGCGGAGGGCCTCGTCCGGGTCGCCGGTGACCACCGGCGCGTAGCCGGCCATGACCAGGGCGTCGTGGACGTAGCGCAGGGCCTGGGGGTCGTCGTCCACCGCCAGGATGGGTATCGGTTCGTCATCCCCGGCCGGCTCGGGCAGGGTGAAGCGGGCCAGCGCCGACGGCGGGCCGGCCGCCGCGCGGGGAGGTTCCCCCACCGTGGGCAGGGTGAAGGTGAAGCGGGCGCCCAGGCCCGGCCCGTCGCTCTCGGCCCGGATGCGGCCGCCGTGGGCTTCCACGATCCCCTTGCAGATGGCCAGGCCCAGGCCCGTGTCCCCGCCCTGGTCGCCGGACTGGGCCTCGGACCGGGCCCTGGAGAACTTGCGGAACAGGAGGGGCAGGCTCTCCGCCGGTATGCCCCGGCCCGTGTCGGTCACCGAGAACGCGACGTGGACATCCTCCCGGGCCGCCGCCACCCTGATGACCGAATCCTCCGGGGAGTGGCGGGCGGCGTTGGTCAGCAGGTTGACCAGCACCTGGATGATGCGCCGGCGGTCGGCCGCCACCAGGGGCAGGTCGGCGGGAACGTCGATGTCCAGCCGGTCCCGGCCCCCGGCGCTGATGAAGGCGCTGCGGGCCCGGTCCACCAGGGCCGCCGCGTCCGCCGGCTCGGGGCTGACGTCCAGCGCGCCGGTCTCGATGCGGGCCACGTCCAGCAGGGCGCCCACCAGGTCGTTCATGTGGTCGGCCTGGTCCTCGATGATGCGAAAGAACTGGCGGATCACCCCCGGGTCCAGCTCCGTAGGCGAGCCCAGCGCCGTGGCGGCGGAGCCCTTGATGGAGGTCAGGGGCGCCCTCAGCTCGTGGCTCACCGTGGCCAGGAACTCGGCCCGCAGCCGCTCCTGCTCCGCCAGCGGCGTCAGATCCTGCAGCGTCACCACCAGGGAGGTCAGTTCCCCGTTCTCGGATTGGATGGGCGTGGCGTTGAGCAGGACGCCGACGCTGCGCCCGTCGGGCACCCGCAGCGTAATCTCCTCGGCCCGCACCGTCTCGCCGGCGCTGAGCAGCTCCGCCATGGTGAAGTCCCGCAGGGAGACCTCCCGGCCGTCGCTCCGCACGCAGGTCACCACCTCCAGCAGGTCCTCCGTTCCCTGGTCCTCGTCCCGCAGGCTTTCCACGACCCGCAGCGCCTCCCGGTTCACCGACACCGGTATTCCCGTGCGGGCGTCAAAGACCGCCACGCCCACCGGCGAGGTGTTGACCAGGGTCTCCAGGTCGGCCCGCGCCCGTCGCTCCTCCCGGTACGCGCCGGCGTTGGCGATGACCAGGGCCGCCTGGGCGGCGAACATCACCAGGATCTCCTCATCGGCCTGGCTGAACTCCCCTCCATCCTCCCGGTCGCCCACGAAGACGTAGCCCACCCGGGCGCCCCGGTGGAACATGGGCGCGGCCATGTAGCGGAACACCTCCACCGGCAGCGGCAGGGTCAGGCCCAGGCTCCCCATGTGCGCCGTCAGGTCGGGCAAACGCATCGGTTCCGAGACGTTGGTCATGGCCTCCATGACCTGGTAGCTGTCCGGCGCGCTCCACAGCCGCTCGACCTCCTCGGGGGAGAACCCGTAGGCCAGGAAGTCCGGCACGCCGCCCCCGTCATCGAAGAGGATCATCACCCCGTAGCGGGCGGAGGTCAGCGAGCAGGCCGAGTCCAGCACCCCCTGCAACACCTGGTCGAAGTCCAGGCTCTCGTTGATGCGACGGCTGGCCTGGCTCAGGAGGGACAGGCGTTCCCGCAGCCGCGCGATCTCTCCCAGGAGGTCCCCGGCCTGGTACCCGGCATCGTCCATGGCGTCACCTCAACGGCGTTGATCGACTCCGCCGGCGCCCCGAATTGGGAGCCGGCGGGCAATTCTGGCACAATTCTGGCACATTTCGGGAAAGATGATAATAGGTCATGGAAAATTGGCGGATAAATCATGCCCGGATGATATACGGCCGGCGCAAATACCGCCGGCCCGTTGCAAACGGCCGGCCGGAACCCGCCGTTCCGCCACCGACCTTTCCCACCGTGGGCAGGGTGAAGGTGAATCGGGCGCCCAGGCCCGGACCATCGCTCTCGGCCCGATGCGCCCCGTCAGTCCCACCAGTCCCGCGCGTGCGGGGGAACCCTATCCCCTGTGACCCCACGCTTGGCGACTTTGGGTCTATCCCCGCGCGTGCGGGGGAACCCTGGACGCCCTCGAAAACGAGGAGTACTGCAAAGGTCTATCCCCGCGTGTGCGGGGGAACCCTCGGTTGCCGCTTTCCACGTGAAAACCACGCCGGTCTATCCCCGCGTGTGCGGGGGAACCGTCCGGCCTTCTCGTCCCAGCGCGCGCGTGATGGGTCTATCCCCGCGTGTGCGGGGGAACCGCCGCGTTCGCCGCATTGACGACAAAGTTCAGAGGTCTATCCCCGCGTGTGCGGGGAAACCATGTAGTCGGGCAGCTCCAGGACCCGCAGGTTGGGTCTATCCCCGCGTGTGCGGGGGAACCGTGCAGTCCGACGGCAAGATCGTGGTCGCCGGCGGTCTATCCCCGCGTGTGCGGGGGAACCCGCACCAAGGGTTCCACGCTGGAGTCGCTGCGCGGTCTATCCCCGCGTGTGCGGGGGAACCGTGGTTGTCTGCCCTATCGAAATCGCGTCGCAGGGTCTATCCCCGCGTGTGCGGGGGAACCAGATTGCCGCCATCGGGCAGGTGAGCGCTGATAGGTCTATCCCCGCGTGTGCGGGGGAACCTCGTTTGGGGTGGCGACGACGCCACCGGCACGCGGTCTATCCCCGCGTGTGCGGGGGAACCAAGCGGCCCAAGGCGACGAAGACGCAGGTGAAAGGTCTATCCCCGCGTGTGCGGGGGAACCCAGTGGCTTCCGCCATCCAGGTTCGCTTGAAGCGGTCTATCCCCGCGTGTGCGGGGGAACCCATCAACCGCTTGCCAAAAGCCTTGCGCAGTCGGGTCTATCCCCGCGTGTGCGGGGGAACCACATCATCCAACCATCCGTCAAAGTCGCTCCGGGGTCTATCCCCGCGTGTGCGGGGGAACCCCCCAGCTCGTAAGCGTCCTCGGGTATGGGCAGGGTCTATCCCCGCGTGTGCGGGGGAACCCGCCCGTCCGGGTTGGGGATCTGGTACGTGTCGGGTCTATCCCCGCGTGTGCGGGGGAACCTGAGTGACCATAAGAAAATCCCCCGGTGTGTGGGGTCTATCCCCGCGTGTGCGGGGGAACCCAAGCCGCTGCCCCGCGAGGCCCTGGCCCACACGGTCTATCCCCGCGTGTGCGGGGGAACCGGCTCCGGTCTGGCAGGGCATCTCGCCCGACACGGTCTATCCCCGCGTGTGCGGGGGAACCCATCGAACAGCACCGGCTGGGCCGGTTCCACCGGGTCTATCCCCGCGTGTGCGGGGGAACTGCCCACCTTGCCGGTGAAGCCGATGACGTCCTGGGTCTATCCCCGCGTGTGCGGGGGAACCACCAGGCCCTCGCCCTGGCGGAAGTAGTGCTTCGGTCTATCCCCGCGTGTGCGGGGGAACCGGCTCTACGAAGGTGGTCGGCACCGCCAACGCCGGTCTATCCCCGCGTGTGCGGGGGAACCGTTCGACCAGGGCATCTACGACGGCAACCTGGCGGTCTATCCCCGCGTGTGCGGGGGAACCCGAGTATCCACCAGGCGAGGACGGGACGCGCGGGGTCTATCCCCGCGTGTGCGGGGGAACCACCGGTAAGGCCGTCGTAGAGGTACGAACAGCGGGTCTATCCCCGCGTGTGCGGGGGAACCGGCACCATCACCACGTACTCGCGATGCAAGTGCGGTCTATCCCCGCGTGTGCGGGGGAACCGTGCTCGCCGAGGACGGTGACCAGGTTCTTGACGGTCTATCCCCGCGTGTGCGGGGGAACCGCGTTGGCGCTTCTCCCAGGCCGTCCGGTGCGCGGTCTATCCCCGCGTGTGCGGGGGAACCGGGCGGGTAGTCGCCGAAGATGGAGGCGTAGTAGGTCTATCCCCGCGTGTGCGGGGGAACCTGAGGTCAAGGGTGCCGAAGGTGGCCATGGTGGGGTCTATCCCCGCGTGTGCGGGGGAACCCCACCCACAGCATCCAGACGTGGGCGCAGAAGGGGTCTATCCCCGCGTGTGCGGGGGAACCTCCAGTTGGTGGGGCTCGATGCCCACGGCGCTGGGTCTATCCCCGCGTGTGCGGGGGAACCGACGGCAACGGGGTGGTGACGGCGGAGTGCATAGGTCTATCCCCGCGTGTGCGGGGGAACCAGGGGAAGAATCTCCACGTCACGGATGCGGAGGGGTCTATCCCCGCGTGTGCGGGGGAACCCTGCTGGTAGCGCTGCCGGCCGTGCGAGCGGCGGGTCTATCCCCGCGTGTGCGGGGGAACCCGCTGATCGACTACCTGGGCGCCGGTCGCCTGGGGTCTATCCCCGCGTGTGCGGGGGAACCTATCTGCGGCGGCAGATCCGGGTGCCCTTCGGGGGTCTATCCCCGCGTGTGCGGGGGAACCGACAGCGACCAGCACCGGCAGAATTTGATGTACGGTCTATCCCCGCGTGTGCGGGGGAACCCGCAACCCTCGAGGTGGATGGGGGACGGTAGGGGGTCTATCCCCGCGTGTGCGGGGGAACCGCCCCTTGCCTCGCCACCTGAGGCACGGCGAAGGGTCTATCCCCGCGTGTGCGGGGGAACCTTGCAGAGATCAGGACCTGGGCGGCAATGCCGCGGTCTATCCCCGCGTGTGCGGGGGAACCGTAGGCATCCCAGGGTCCAGGGGTAAACTGGGGGGTCTATCCCCGCGTGTGCGGGGGAACCTGCCCCTGGACCCGGCGATCCTCATCTGGGACGGGTCTATCCCCGCGTGTGCGGGGGAACCGGTCATGGAAGCCTCCCGTGGTAGTCGGAAGGCGGTCTATCCCCGCGTGTGCGGGGGAACCCATCAACCGCTTGACGAAAGCCGTGCGCAGTCGGGTCTATCCCCGCGTGTGCGGGGGAACCTTCCAAATCGTGCGGGGCAAGACGACGCCCAGCGGTCTATCCCCGCGTGTGCGGGGGAACCCCATCCACGACCTTTCCGAGAGGGCCGCCATCGGGTCTATCCCCGCGTGTGCGGGGGAACCCCCCTCCCAACAGGGCGATCAGTCCGTAGGTGAGGTCTATCCCCGCGTGTGCGGGGGAACCCCGGGCGGGTGGCTGGTGCTCCACAACTCCAAGGGTCTATCCCCGCGTGTGCGGGGGAACCGGCCTACGCCCTCCTGCATCTCGGAGTGGCGTAGGTCTATCCCCGCGTGTGCGGGGGAACCCCCGGGCCTGCGGACCCTGAGCCGGCTGACATTGGTCTATCCCCGCGTGTGCGGGGGAACCTTCGTGAGCAGGTCGGTCAACCGCTTGTAGGACGGTCTATCCCCGCGTGTGCGGGGGAACCGCCCAGTGGGAGCCACCAGGTTTGAACTGCGTAGGTCTATCCCCGCGTGTGCGGGGGAACCTCCGCCAACAGGTATTCGCCGGCGTCCCTTTCGGGTCTATCCCCGCGTGTGCGGGGGAACCACGGTAGGGGCTGATCTGTCGGTAGCGGCGGCGGGTCTATCCCCGCGTGTGCGGGGGAACCATTGATCGGGGGGGCAAGATGAAAGCAACCAAAGGTCTATCCCCGCGTGTGCGGGGGAACCCCTTGGCAAATTGATAGTCACTATTGGACATTATTCGCCAAGGGGGCGGGCTGCGCCGTATCTTACCAGGTACACGCCGTCGGCATCCACGATTTCTTTGGGCGGGTCGCCCAGGCTGCGGATACTCTGCTGGCCAACCGCCGACGGGTCCCGCCACGTCATCACGATTGACCCGTTGCCTAGCTCGCCATGCCACCGCACCAGCACGTCCCAGATCCGGTCCCGAATGCCGCTGGTCATGTCCGGCGACGTGTACACTCCGGGCGCAATCTCCAGCATCACCGATGCCAGGAACCCCCGGTAGCGGCCCTCCACGTTCACGGTCACCACCACCGTCATCGGAGTCCCTCCTCTCCATCTTCCCCGTCCGGCCAGCCGTCCATCAGGGTGACACCGGGGACCAGGCCGCCACCGCCTTCGGCTTCCAGGGGCGTCACATCCTGGAACAGTGTCTTGATGCGGTCGATCATCTTGGGGATGACCCGTTCCGTTCGCATCAGATCGCCGATCGTGCGCCTGGTATGCCTTTCCACGTCCAAGCGAGGATTATTGGCAATCTCGGCGGCGGATTTGAACGCCGCCGGCAGCAGCACCGTGTCGCGGAACAGGTCCGCGACGTCCAGGGCGAACGCCTCGCCGCTATGCTCGTGGATGAACCCCAACTGCGGGATGGCGCCCAGCGATGTCACTGCGATCACCGCCGCCGCCGTGACCGCCACCGAGGCGTGATTGATGGCTTGGTTGGGAATGTCCGCCGCCGTGGGGTGGGCCCGGTCATAGCGCCGACCCCGCCACTGGATACCGTACTGGCGCGACAGGTTCTGGTAAGTGCGCTTCATGCGCGCGCCCTCGATGCCCCGCAACGTATTGAGATCCGTGTGAGGCAGCACCTCGCCCAGGCGCAGGGCGTACATCTTGCGGGCGATGGTGATGCGGCTGCCTTGAGCATCTCCCCAGGCCCGCATCTGGCGCCGGGCGATGTCCGATGTGTCGGGCATCAGCGGAGGCGCGGTGTAGCACCGCACACCGTCCTCGCCCACGGCCACCAGGCCGGTGCCGTGCCTGGCCATCAGGCGCAAGGCATCGTGGCTCACCGTGGAGCCTGGCCCCAGCAGGATCATGGACAGCGTCTGGAAGGGGATCCCATACTCGCCCGGTCCCAGCGAACTGTCGGCGTCGGGCCCGGCCTGCCGCTCGAAGCGCAGCGTGCCGTCCCGCACCGTCAGCCCGCCCCGGGACAGCCACAGCAGCCCGTGGCGGTCGGCGTGGGGGATGCGCGCCGTTTCCAGTCCCAGCCTTCCTCTCAGCATGTTCGTCGCCTCCCTTCTTCCATGGGCGGGGATGGATATTCGGTTGTTAAGGTGCGTTGACCCATCGGGTCAGGATCCGGCGGCCCGGCCCGCTGGCCGCAGCAGCAGCATGCCGTAGCCATAGGCCCGGTGCCGACCGACGCCACCGGCCAGCAGCTGGGAAAAGGCCGACCCGTCGGTGACGGTGAGGACACCCCGCATCAGCGCGTCGGGCCCCTCACTGTACCGGCTGCGCAGTTTGCGGACGGCACGGGTGCGCTGGAACGACACCAGCTTGGTTTCTTCGACGGCCAACGCGGCGCCGCCGCGAGTCTCAAACTGCCTGCGGAGCCAGTCGGAATAGACCTGTTCCCGACTGCGTTCCATGCCGTCCTTCTCCGGATGGCGGATTGCTTCCCACAGAAAGGCGTCGCATTCTTTACCCGGACGCAGACCCCCTTCTTTGAAAGTGCGCTGCACGTCAGAGGGAATCCGCGAGGTGTCTTTTTCAAGGCGCACGATGGGCCGCACCCGCACCTCGAATCCCAGACGCTTGCCATGCGTCCATTCCGTCGGCATGGGTTTGCTGTCGATGCTGTGGGGCGGGATGATCCGGCACTGCAATGGTTCGGCATAGACGCTGGCCGCTTCGCGCAGTTCGTCCGCGCCGGCGAAGCCGTAGCCGTACAGACACCCGCGCGGCCCGCCACGCGGGAAGATGGCGCGGAACGGGCGGGGCGCCAGGTCACGGCCGAAGCACTCGGTCAGCAGGCAGTGCATCCCGTGGTCGGGGTCCTGTAGCCGGCGCATCCCCATCCAGCGCTGGAAATCACGCACGTTGATCTCCGCCCGCAACATCTGCAACGGTTGCGTCATGATGCTGCCACCTCCATCCACCGGCTGCGGTCAACGGTCCCCTCGCAGACCCAGCGGCCACCGCCGTGCAGGCCGGAGACCCAGTTGCGCTGGTCGGTGATCATGTGGGTCCGGTTGGCCTCAATCTCGTCCACTCCCTCGCCCCGGGGCCACTGGAGGCGGCAGGGATCGCCGCGAGGGTCGTCCGCCGGAACTACGCTGAGCAGGGCGGCCAGGGCAGTATCTCCCTCGGCGAAGTCACCGTACAGCGGGGCGGATGGCAAACACGGCTTGCGCCCGATGAACAGGGGGCGGGCGGGTTCCCGCAACGCCTCGGCCAGTTCGTCCAGGGTGGGTATGTCGTCCGCCGGTTCCAGCCGCAACGCCACGGTGACGCGCATATCTGCGTAGTAGTCGCGGTAGCGCAGATGCGGGGCGAGATAGGTATTGGCGCCGCCAGCCCGTCCCTCCGGCCTACCCCGGGTGGTCCAGCCCCGGTCGCTGCCTCCAAGCTGGGCCGTCTGGAAGTCGGTCATGCGGACGCCGCCGGCCGGCTCCCGGTCGATGCGGGCCGCCAGCACGATGCGGTCCTGCAGGGCCTGGTGGCGCTGGCGCTCCACCCGTCGCCAGCCCAGCGCGTTGGCGAACAGGCCGGTGAGCATGGACACGGCCGGAAAGGGCCGGATCACGCCCAGGTTGTCGATGGTCTCGCCGCCAAAGGCCATCAGCGGCGCTTCCAGGTTCAGTATCAGGTGCCGCATGGTCATTACACCGTACCGTTGCGCACCGCTTCGGCGGCCCAGGTCGCCAAGTCATCCAGGCATAATGGCTCCGCTTTGTGGATGTCGCAGCCATCAACGGACATCACCCGGCGGACTTCCTTCGCGCCATAGGCAGCATCCAGTTTGCTCAGACACTCGGACAGGCGGTTGGTAGCGTCAATAGTCTGCGCCCGCACCGGATTGCGGTATGCGTTGGCCAGGCTGCGGGGTTGACGGGAACCGGCCTCAACCAGCATCAGGTCAGCGTAGCCATAAGGGGCGGTGGACCCCAGCTTGGCCCCCGGCGAAACCGTGGCGATCAGGTGGGTCAGGTGCTCCACCACCTTGCCGGCCAGGTCCCGGTCAGCGGTCTCCCACTCGCCGGCATCGCACCCCTCCAGGTTGGACACCAGGCCGGGCACGTCCACCACCACGTAGCCGTAGAACAGGCCGGCGGTGAGTTCCATGTCGCCGATGTGGGCGGCGCCGGCGTCCTCGTCCTCGCGCTGGAGGTCGTCCACCACCGAGAAGTAGTCGCTCTCGCTCTCCTCGGCGTGGACGGTGAAGGCGTGAGCGACGTGGATGGCCGCCTCGATGTTGGCGCCGGGGTCCGAGGTGACCATCCGCCCGAAGAGTGCGCCCTCCAGTCCTCCGGGCAGCCGCACAGCATCGCGGAAGGCGGCGAAATTGTTGCCCTCGCCGCGCCGGGCGCTGAACAGATCGGCAGCGGCCTTGCCCGCGGCGTCGGCGTCGGCGGGATGCTCGGCGCAGATGGCGGCGGCGCGCTCCCGCAGGTGCTCAACCTCGGGCAGTCCCAGCAGCAATGGTTGGCGTCCGCTCTCGGTGGTGCCGCTGCGCCCGTACACGCCGATGTTGAAGGCATCCTCCACTGCCTGGAAGACCTCATCGCTGGCGCCGCCGCCGCTGCGGATGGACTGCATCACCTTCCGCTCGACGATGTTCCGCGAGCGCAGCGCGGCCATAGTGCCGGCAATATTGTGGATGGCGAACTCGTCCTGGGCCACCCGCCAATGTCGCTTCAGGCACTGGGACGAGATGCGGGTGCGCACCGCGCCGCCGAAGGGCATCCGCTTGGCGAGGCCGCTAAAATCGCGGTTCAGCAGCGCCGCCGGGTAGGAGTGTAAGGTGTGGATTTGCAGAAATCTGGGGGTAGCCATCTTCAACCTCCGTGTGTCTAAATTTGCTATTCGGCCCTAGGCCGCGAATTTCTGTATTCTGTTCCGTAGTAAAACCGTGCGATTCTCCGTCGTGACGCCTCTGCTGCGCCTTCATCAATGCCTTCGCTCAGAATGAATGTGGCCATTTCGCGCCAGTCAAAAGGCGCATTGGCAGCGCTCATCATTCTGAACAATTGCTGCAAAAGGGTTGCGAGCGTCGAATCGCTCGCCTTCAGCAACTTGTTGAGACGCAAGCCGCTGTAAAAAGCGTTTGTCCGCCCGTGGTCGCCGCCCTCGAAAAGGGCCTCGCCTACTGGTGTTCTGCTGTCGTGGGCGGAGGGTGTCATCAAGGCTATACCGTGCATTATCAATGCCCACTTGGTTTCCAATTTTTCGTTCCTCAACAATCCCCTTGCACCCATGAGTTGATAGAAGGCCATCGTGTCCGGTTCTTCAGGATTCATGCGGCGCAGCCCGGCTAACGTGCCTCTAGGAAAAGACGGACTGCGAATGTCCTCAACAATCCGATAGGTGATGGCGTCGATGGTTCGTTGTGGTGGCAGCCACTCCTTGCTCCGAACAATCGGAGGCGATGGCTCGATGATCTGTCCAGTGGGGTCAGGCGGGCCATCACGCAGCACTCGCTCTATGTACTCCCAATCGCGTGGGCGCCAAACGAAAGCCGCTATGTGCCCGGCGTAGTCTTTCAAAAACTCAACTTGGTGTTTGCTGGGATAGCTGCTCTCTTCATCGTCGGTTTTGAGCTCTGCGACAATTACGGTGCTTTTGCCATCTGTGTCGTGATAACGGAGCGTCAGGTCCGGGAACCCGGCAGGTATCGGGGTGCCGCTATTTTTGGCGGCTGCGTATGCGACAGCTGGAATGTGAAAGGGTTCTTCCCAACCGTACTGCACGGCCAAGTCCCGAACTGCTTGGTTAAAGCTCCACTCGTTGCGAAAACTCTGGGCTGTCATCGTCATGCCTCCGGTAGTTAGTCAAGACTGACGTTGAATTCCTGGTAAATCCGGCCATTGAAGACATTTTGAGACGCCGCAAAAGCCCGGAGAGACTGGCCGTCCGGGCAGGGTATCGATTGGCGGGAAGCGTCCAAGATTGCGTTCGCGTTCGCGATGACAAAGTCCGCTAGCCACAACTCGCGAATTTTCCTGCGCTCTGCGTCCTGGGTCTCCTCGAACTCGGTTTGTAGGTCGTCAAAGAAACGTTCGTCGACGATTTCGTCCAGCCGGTTAACCCACGGGCTTGCGATGTCATTCGGTGAAGGTTTCCCATTCCGGTGAGCACTGGGCTGACTGTCACCATGCGCGGCGAAGGTAGCAACGGCACGGCGTAAGATGCGTTGGGTGTTGCGAATGTCCGCGATACGTTCCCTGGCGATATCTTCCAGTTCCTTAGGTCCGCCGGTTCGTCCGAAAACCTGTATCGTTTTGGGCCGTAATGGGATGATCCGTTCGTGATAGCCCTCGGTGCCACCTTCCCCACGAACGACTCCGCGCGCAACCAAATGCACCGTTCCGCCGGAGGTACGGTCATACTCAGTCATTCGCATAAGCCGGGCTTCTGTCCAGTCCGGGGAAAACAGACCGTCAACTATCCGCTCATATCCGAATTTTCTTGACCCGTTCAGGAACGCGGGTGGCGTTTCTCTTCTACTGGCACTTTTCCCTTGCGGGGCCCATGGGTCGCCGGTTTGCCCCTTAACGTCGGCAATCCGTCGGTCAAGCGAGTTGGCGCGTACGGCCTCAATTCTGCCGCCAGATTTCCTCAACCTGACCCGCCGACAGACCTCAATGTAAAACGGGTCCATCCGGTCAAGGAGCAGCGTTTCCGCTTTTGTGCCATCCCAAGGCTCAAGCCACAGCAGGCCGATACCGTTATCGGACACCGGGTAATCAGCCAGAATCCCGTTTCGGTGTTCAAGCAGCGCCGCTACATCGCGTTTTACGTGCCTACCTGGACGGATGGACGGGGTAAAAGTGAACGCAGGACGGTTTCCGTACCCGCTGGGCATACGGGAGATACCGTAGTTGCGAGCGCCGCCGTACCCCTCCATCGTCTGCAACGAAACCAGCGCGAAAATCCAATCATCCGCATCGCCGTGCAATGCGATGGACGCTTTCAAGTCGTGGTTTTTAGCAGTGACCAGCATATCCAACTCGTCGGGCGTCGTTACCAGGCTTTTGTAGTCGGCCAGCCTGTCAGCGGAGCGTGCCGGCGGTTGCATGAAAGCCGGCTTGGTGATGTCCTCAACCACCAGTTGCCACGGCTCACCATTCGGCCAGTCTGGCGTCAGCCCGCACAACAACCTTGCCCATTCCGCCGCGTTCTCTGGCGGTTCGCTGATGCCGGCCCGATACATTGCCATGGCTGCCAGTTGCACCCAAAAAGCGAGCTGCGGGTGCTTCTGGTGGGGACGCAGCGCCGGAAACCCCTCAATTGCATCCGCCATAAGAAGCGCGTACATCTCCGGCAGTGCTGCCATGCGCTTCCCACTTGCAGTGGTGATGCAAATCAGCGGCTCTGTGAGTATGTTCAGCATGGTGTTGCCTCATTATTCAGTACAAATAAGCCGAACTAATCATCGGCTTATTTGTACGCTTTATTGTGTCGGTTGTCAACCCCGTAACTGGTTCTATCCTGTGTCACTGCCACGTGTCGCGCCAATAGAGGCAATTAAGGCAAACCCAATTCGTGACCATCAACGGAGTCCCAGGAAAGCTATGGGTCGCGCATAAATGGTCGCTACAGCGAGCACAAAGCCTGGCGACATAGCGCGGGCACCGGTCGCAGGTGGGGCGGTATGGCAAGATCGCAGAGATTGGTATAATGCACATGGAGCCTCCTCTCTTACGGGACCTCATCCGAATGTTGGGCGGCTTCGAGCCCCGTTGGCTGGCACCGGCGGGGCGTTTGTATGGAAGGGTACCACGGCCTTCAATCATACGCAAGGTGACCAAAATTTCAGTCGTTATTGGAACATACCAATTAATCTGTTACTATACGGACGCTGCCTCACCAAATAGCCCATGAAACGGGCAAGTGGGGATAGACCATGGTAAGTTCCGATGGTGGACTACCGCTGTATTGGTTCCCCCGCACACGCGGGGATAGGCGGCGGCGTGCTTGACCGCGCTACGGCGCATTATTAGTATGCGCGTGTGGAAACGCAGACGCGGCGCATCAGGCGCCGGCTGGAGCGGGAAGGTTGGTATTTGGAACGGCATGGCGCGCGTCATGACATCTATCGGCATCCCGACATTCGGAACTCCATCGCCCTCCCGCGGCATCGCACAGTGTCGCCGGGAGTAGCTCGCAGCATCGCCAGCACTGCCGGCTGGGAGGATTGATATGCGATATCCGGCTTTGATCGACGGCGAGGCCGGCGCTTACGGGGTCGCTTTCCCCGACTTGCCCGGATGCGTTGCCATGGGCAGTACGGTGGATGAAGCCATAGAGAATGCGGAAAGTGCCCTTCAGGACTGGATTGACAGTATGGGAGACGCCGGTCGGCCCGTAGCGGCTCCCAGCGACCTGGAAACTGTCTCAGTGCCTGAAGGCAGCGCGCTGGCGTTTGTAACGCTGGCGCCATTGATTGCTCAGCCGGGAGCGTAATCGACCGCATCCGCGGTCACCGGGCAATCACGACCGCCGCAGGCCCAGCCGGCCGTAGCGGAAGCGCCGGTCGCCGATGCGGAACTCGAAGCCGCCCTCGGTCGGCGCGGGTTCCACCGATTCCGGCAGCTCTACTCCTGGCAGCCACCGCGCTGACAGCACGATGCGGTCGATGGCGCGTGATGCGTCAAAGGGGCTGGCGGCCTCCGGTGAGAACGCTATCTCCACTCGGTCGTCGCCCAAGCGCGTCCGTATCCGCTCGTCGTCTCTGGGGAACAGGACCTCCCGGTTGTTGGTGAAGAACGATTTGTCCCGCCGGATCACGTGGCCCCGGGCCGTCTGCACATCGGCGATGTGGCCGCCGGCGGTGCTGATGGCGTGCTCCTGCCACGCCTCACCCAGCTCGGCGGTGATGCGCTCCAGGATCTCGGGATGGGTCGCCATCTCCACCAGTTCCCGGTTCATCTCCGGTATGCGCCACTGGGGATGCCCGTCAACCAGCCGACGGGTCGCCTCCAGCACGTGCAGGTTCCGGTACACGCCGCCGTGGGGCCCCAGCCCATTGGGGTGTGAATTTACGCGGTCATTGACCCGGCTTTGCCACGGTCATTGACCCACCCTGGAAGCGTGGTGATGTTGCTAATATCAGGTTGTAGTTGGCCGGTCAATCACCTCCTTGGTTGCTGAGCAGGGCGCGGTGTGGGGACAGCCGTTCCCGGTAGCTGGTGCCCTCGATGACGATCTGGTAACTGGCGT
>DAOULH010000066.1:0-19468 GCA_034420475.1 Dehalococcoidia bacterium | reverse complement strand
GACCACACCGCCCGATTGAGCACCTCGTGGTAGCGGGCGTAGTCGCGCTGGTCGCTGCGGCCCATGACGCGCAGCGCGGCGGCCACGGTGCGTTGACCCGGGGTGAGAATCGTGCCCACCAGCAGGAGCTGGGCCTTCTGCCAGGTCGGGTTGGTGAACAGCGTTGCGAAGGGAAGGAGAACGGCTACAATGGCATTGGGCAGGGTGAGCATGGCTGGACCTTTAGTGAGATTTGGGTCACGCCAGCTTACCCTGTCTTTATACTTTTTCTAAATTTTGCGTAAAGCCCAGCTAAGGCTCGACAAGAATGGAGGAGAGATGCGTTCTTCTCAGGTCTCACCGTATTGCGATCGATTGATCCGCACCTATATCGCCAGCACAGAACCAAATTGCACTACAATGGTTCGGCGTAGCAGTCCCAATACCTCCTCACAACCGAGCTTGGCGTGGCGTTCATTCGTTGTTGACCAACCGATGGATCCACCGAGATGAGGAACACGGGATCTCAGGGTTATTTCGGAGGGAGATCATGGCATCGGCATCAATCGACACTGCAGTGCTTGGTGCTCAGGAAATTAACGAAGAGGACACCAGCGTAGAAGCTGAGGAAACCGGCTCTTCCGATCAAATCACGGAACCATTCGATCCCGAGGACATCAAGATCCGCACACGATCGCTTTTGGTGGGGCAATTGGTGAGGCGGATCCAAGACGGCAGTCTGGACCTTTCACCAGATTTCCAGCGGCTACGGGGCATCTGGGATCCCCGAAGAAGAAGCCGATTGATCGAATCGCTGCTTCTCCGCATTCCGATCCCGGTATTCTACGTCGCAGCCAATGCGCAAGACGACTGGCAAGTCGTGGACGGACTGCAACGGATGTCGACAATTCATGACTTCGTTACGGGCGAATTTGTGTTGACTAGGCTGGAATACCTCACCCAATTTGACGGCAAGCGCCACGACGATCTTCCCAGATTGATGCGAAGGCGGATCGACGAAACGGAACTTATCGTCAACGTGATCGAACCGAGCACGCCTCCGGAGGTCATGTTCAACATATTCGTTCGCATCAATACGCTCGGAATGACGCTCAATAGCCAAGAGTTGCGCCACGCCTTGCACCCTGGGCCGGTGAGAGAACTGCTGACCGATTTCGTGGAGTGCGAGGAATTTCTCCAAGCCACCGGGCGTTCCATTTCTCCACGAAGAATGGCGGATAAGGAATGTGTCCTCCGGTTCATTGCCTTCCACATGAGCGATCCATCGCAGTACAACGCACACGATCTGGACACCTTTCTCAACTCGGCGATGGTGGCAGTGAACCAGATGACAGACCAGGAGCGGTGCCGGCTGGCTTCGGATTTCAAGCGCGCAATGACCACGGCACATTTAATATTTGCCGATGAGGCGTTTCGAAAACGGTACTCTGTGGAGGACCAAAGACGCCCCATCAACAGATCGTTGTTCGAGGCATGGAGCGTAGCTCTCGCTAAGCTCGACCAAACCGAAGCGGAGGCTCTCGTACGCCAGCAGGATTCGATCCGGCGAGAATTTTTGGGCCTGATGAACAACGACGAATTCAACCGGGCCATCTCGTATGCCACGGGCACTCGCAGACATGTCCACAAACGATTCCAAGCCGTGAAAGAACTGGCTCAGGAGTTCATCTGATGTTGCACAGAATCAACTTGCGGAATTTCAAGTGCTTTGAAGAACTCGAACTGGCATGTCGGAGCCTGAACCTGCTGTGCGGGCTGAATGGGATGGGGAAAAGCAGTGTCATCCAAGCATTACTGGTCCTGCAACAATCATTTGAGGCCGGCGATCTATCCGATGGCAAGCTCACGCTCGCCGGAACTCGGGTGGATCTCGGAACGGGTTCCGACGTCCTGTTCGAGGACGCCGACCAGGACGCCATTGGCCTCACCTTGGAAGGCTACGGGAATAAACAAGCATGGGGCATGGAGTTTGGTTACTCCGAGACTGCCGGACAGTTGAATGCATTGACCGGCGGTCAACATGGCACCTACGATCTTGTGCCCCAGGAATGGCAAGGTGCGCCCCCGCTCGGAGGCTCTCTGGTGTACGTCACCGCAGAGCGGGTTGGTCCCAGAAAGACATATCCGTTGTCCACCGTCTTGGCAAGTCAGGGAGAATTCGGACTTGGGGGCGAGTACGCTTGGAACTATCTGCTTCAACACCGTAATCGTTCGCTTCCGGAGGATGATCCTCGTTGCTCGGGCGCCAGCAGCCGGCGCTTGATCGACGTAGTTGACCGGTGGTTGCACGACATCAGCCCCGGCGCTCATTTGCGGCTGGATGACATCGCTGCCGCCGATGCCATCGTGTCCGGTTTTTCATTTGACCGGCAAGGCGATGTCGAGTCGCGCCAACACCGGGCGACCAATGTTGGGTTTGGACTCTCCTATTCCCTCCCGGTCATCGTGGCGTTGCTTTCAATCCCGGGAACGCTTTGTCTGATCGAAAACCCCGAGGCCCATCTTCACCCGCGAGGCCAGACCCAGCTTGCCGAGCTGTCGGCCCGGGCGGCGTTAGCTGGGGTTCAGATTTTCGCAGAAACGCACAGCGACCATTACATGGACGGCGTCAGGATTGCCGTGAGGGAGCGCCTGATCGAACCTGAAGATGTTGCCTTCCACTATTTCGAACGCGTGGGCAACCGGTCCGAGGTCAGAACTCCTCAACTTGACGACGACGGCCGTTTGACTTCATGGCCGGCAGGGTTTTTTGACCAGCACGACCACAATCTGGTGCGGCTCCTGAGCCCGAGGCCCTGAAATGCGTGAACTGATCTTGAACCACTCCAGTTTGCGAGCGCCGGACCGTGGACTAGCCGTCGATTGGTTGAAGGACGTGGCCGTGGGCATCGCCGCCTTGATCGGCCTCGGGGTCGCCGAGAACGCGCTGCGATCGGTCCTCCCGCATCAGGACATCGAGTGTGCGCCCGAATTTTCGCTGTTCGATGCCATTTTGAACGTGCGTGCCGCAGGCGGGCGCGACGAATCCACGCTCCTCATGCGTTTGACCACCAAAATTCCACTTCTCTCCGGGCTGCCTTCATCGGTCAAGGACCGATTCCTGGCCTGCGAAAACCTGACGCTTACGTCATCAGAAGGCGAGCCTCTGGTGCTCTGTGCCATTACCGCAGGGATCACCGTCGGTTTTCCTTCAAACGACGTGTGGGCCAACAGCCAACTCAGCGTGCGCTTCGAGGAGTTGTTGACCAACGGCGAGTTCCAGGAGCAGTCGCAAAACATTGACAACCTGACGCGTTCCAGCCACGCGAGTCAGATCGCTGAAAGGCATCGTTCACTGACCCTTCGGCGCCTGGTTGAAAGCCGCGACGTCAAAGCCATATGGGGTGCGAGGGAAGAGATCTTTCCGCAACTCGTTTTTGGGTTGGATGTAGAAAAGCATCTCGAAGACCTCAATCCCGGACTATTGAACACCGTGTGCAACAGGTTGTCTGACCTTCACGACAGCGCGATCGCTTGGCAGTCCGACCGAAGCAGTACGCCGCCCTGGCGAGCGCCGGTTACCGATGAAAGTGACTCTGTGAAAAACAATGCGCGCCTGCGCGAAGCGCGCCGATTTCGTTCCCGTGACGGTTCACGAGAGCTTTTTTATTGGCATGCGCATTATGGAGGATCCGGAAGGATCCATCTGAGATTCGATCCAGCCACATTGCAGATTGAGATAGGGTACATCGGCCCGCACCTTCTCCTTTAGCCCCAATCCACCGAAAGGATGAGTGTGGTGTCGTGGTAATGGGATAAGAAAGCGCTCCCGGGCTTCGGGGATAATGGTTTGTGATACAGAAAACCGCCCTGAAACGAGGATCACCCATCGGATGCTACCACGCGAGTGCCCCGACCGCATCGAAATCGCGTTTGATGATCACCGCCTGGTGGCCAATGCTGGGCTGATCCTGCCGGTCACCCTGGCCCATCATCTGGGACTGGGCGAGTTGGTGGACGGCCATGTCGATCTGGGAGATGCGCTGGGTCGGGCCAATGGGGGAGACAAGTTGCTGACGCTGGTGGCGTCGGCGCTGGCCGGTGGAGACTGCATTGACGACGCGGATGCTCTGCGCGGTCAAGGCGCCGTCCACGTTGGGGACCTTTCCGCAGAGCTTCCGGTGGGGCCACGCGCGCCAGTTGGATCGGGTGAGCCGTGAGGTGCTGGCCCTAGCCTGGGGCGCCGGGGCTGGTCCTGGCGACGAGCCGCTGACCATCGACCTTGACTCGACCGTCTGCGAGACTTACGGTCTGGCCAAGGAAGGCGCATAGCGCCACAGCTACGCCGGCCAGCGGGGCTATCATCCGCTCCTCGCAGTCGCCGCTGGAACCGGCTACGTGCTAATGGCCCGACTGCGCAAGTGGCAGAGGCTTTTCGGAGAAGGGTTCCGATAGGCCAGCGGGGATTTTTCACAGGAGCCGCTCCTGTTTGGGGGCGGTGGCTGCAGAATGGTCCGCTACAAGCTCAGGGCTGTCGTTGCCGGCCCGGTTGACGGCGTTGGAAATGTTCCGCAGGGTCAGGCTCGACCATTCCCCGGGCAGCATCAGGGCGCGCAGGTCGGGATTGTGGCCGTCGTCATTGAGCCACTGCCGCCAGTCTGCCGGTTCCAGAATGACCGGCATCCGGTGGTGGACGGGCGCCAGCAGCGAGTTGGGTTCCGTGGTGATGATCGCGGCGGCCGGATGCTCTTCACCGACGATGATGCCAGCGAATGCAATGAGGTTCCCGTCGGCGCGATGAACCCATACCGGAGCTTTGCCGCCACCAGGCTGCTTGCGCCACTCGTAGAATCCGCTGGCGGGTATCAGACAGCGGCTATGTTGGAAGGCGTCGCGGAAGGCGGGCAGTTGGTGCACGGTCTCGCTCCGGGCGTTGAACAGAGGACGACTGCCACGACTGGCGGGAATGCCCCACCTGACGACGCCGACCGCGTTCTCTTTGCCGACGGTCAGGATGGGCATGGTGGGCGCGATGTTCCAGCGTGGTGCGTAGCCGGCCAATTCCTGCGGACTGACGTTGAAATGCCAGGCCAGGTCGTCGATGCCGTCGAACAGTCCGAAGCGTCCGCACATGATGGCTAACTTACTTTCCGGGATTTTAGCCGCTTTTCAAAAATACGCTTTGACGCGAAAGGACATCGTCAAGGCGCGGGGTTTCGGTACCACAGTATAAGGCAGGCCAGTGAACCGGGACGGCGCAACGGACGATCACCGGCAACGATTTTGATGACAGCCCCGGCGTAGCGATAAGAACGCACGTACCGATACGGTATCCGGCATGGACTTGCCTACCGGATGCCTGCTGATCACCCATCTGCCGGTCAAGGCCGAGCTGGCCCGTCGTCCTGAGCTCGCTGGCCGCCCGGTGATTGTCGCCGGCGGCGACATACGCCGGCGCGTGGTGACGGACGCCGCGCCGGAAGCGATGACCGCGGAAGTACGCGCCGGACAGCCGCTCACCGAAGCCTTGTCCCATTGCGCCGACGGTGTGGCATTGGCCGCTGACGAAACGTACCTCAGCGAGATCAATGACGCATTGCTGGCGGCTTTGCTGGGCGTGGCTGATCGTGTCGAGCCGTCCGGTTTGGGTAGGTTCTACTTGGACCTGACGGGCCTGGCGCCCACGTACGGCGGCGAAACGGCGTTAGCATCGGTCATCCTGGCGGCTATTGACGCCGGCTGGCAGCCCCGTCTGGGTTTGGCAATGGGCAAATTTCCAGCCTACTGCGCCGCCGCGTCCGCGAAACCCGGCGATTGGCTCAAAGCGCCGGCGGACGCCGCCCGCTGGCTGGCGCCCTGGCCGGCGTCGTGGCTGCCCCTGCCGCCCGACGCGCTATCCCGGCTGAACGGCTTCGGCATCCGAACCTTGGGCGACATAGCCGCCCTGACGTCCGATGCTCTGAGCGATTTTCTGGGTAGAGTGGGCGAACTGGTATGGCAGCTGTCCCAGGGAGTTGACACTGACCCGGTGCATCCGGTGGCTCTGCCGGAAGTACTGCGGGAGCGGCTGGAGTTTCCCTTTCCGGTGGACACCGCGCCGGGTTGGGAAGCCGGCGTCCGTACGCTGTCGGAGCGAGTTTGGCGCCATCCCGCGCTGCGGAGTCGGAGCGCGACGGAAGTCCTGCTGGAAGGGGAGAAGGACGCGGGCGGCGTCTGGCGTTTCCAGCACGCACTGCCACGGGCGGCGTCCACCGCCGAGGGTTTGAGCGCGGCGCTGCTGGCGGCCCTCAACGCTCAAGATTCCCGCGGGCGCGGGCGTTGGCCGGATGCGGCCCTGCTGGACCTGTCGCTCACGGTGTCGGGGTTAACGCCGCTGCGAGGACGCCAGACGAGCCTGTGGCCTACGGAACGCCATGGCGCTTCCGTGCCAATCATTGCCGGGGTGGAGAGGCCGGTGGCATTGTCGCCGGACTCGCCCCTGCCGGAACGCCGCTGGGCGCTGGGCTCGGAGTTTCGGCCTTTGGGACAACCTTCGGCGGTAATCGTGTCTGTCCGCGAGGATTGCCCAAAATCGGTTGGCGCCAGGCGGGTGGAAAGGATTATCGACCTGTGGGAAGTGGACACGGAATGGTGGACGCCGGAGGCCGCGCGGCGGCGCTACTGGCAAACGCTGCTGTCCGGCGGCGGCCTGGCCACCGTGTATCACAACCTGTATGCGGGAACGTGGCGCCGGCAGGGGGCTGACGTGTCCGCCGATTCCGTGGAGCTGTGCGCCCACTCCTGGTTTTCCTTCGGCGCCGGCGCGTCGTCGGTGGTGGAGATGGTCGCGCGGGCCGCTGCGTACGGCTACCCGGCGCTGGGCCTGACCGACGTGAGCAACTTCTGCGGGGCTTTGGAATTCGGCCAGGAATGCCGCGCCGCCGGCATCCAACCGCTGACCGGGGTCGAGCTCCCGGTGCGGGAGGGCGACGCCATCGGTCCGGTGACGTTCCTGGCCGAGACCGGCGCCGGCTACGCCAACCTGTGCCGGTTGGTGTCCCTGGCCCACCTCGCCGGCGGCAGGACCGCGCCGGAGCTGGACTTCCGCTTCCTGGAAGCCCACGCCGAGGGCGTCATCGCCCTGCTGGGCGCGCCCGACGGCCTGGTGGCGGCGGACATCGCCGCCGGCCGGTGGAGCGTCGCCGAGGAACGGGCGCGGGCCTATCGCAACCGCTTCGGCGCCGCTGCCGTCTTCCTGCTGTTGCAGCAGCATCTGGTTCACGGGGATACCCGACGCAACCGCCGGATGTCCGAACTGGCCCGACGCTGCGGAGTGGGTACGGTGGCCGCCAACGCGCCCTGGTATCACGACCCGAGCCGCGCTCGCCTGCACGACGCGCTCACCTCCATCAGGCTGAATGCCTCTCTCAGCGAGGTACGGCATTACCTCAAGGTCAATACCAACTACGGACTGCTGCCCCCAAATGACGCGGCGCGCCGCTTCCATCGCTGCCCGGACGCTCTCGTCAACACCCTGGTCATCGCGGAACGCTGTTCCGACTTGGACCTGGTTGACTTCGTGGACGGTCATTACCGCTTTCCCGACGCGCCCACGCCCCCGGGCTACGACGCCCAATCCTGGCTGGAACGGCTCTGCGCGGAATCCGCCCAACGCCGCTACGGAAGCATCGACCGAAAAGTCCAGGACAGGCTGGATGAGGAATTCGCCCTGATCCGCAGGCACGGGTTGGCCGGCTTCTTCCTGGTCTATCACCGCATCGTGGAGCTGGCCCGCGACTGTATGCTGGAACTGGGCTACGGTCACCGGGAGACGCCCCTGGAATGGCTACCGCCGGGTCGGGGACGCGGCTCCTCGGTGTCCATGCTGGTGGGCTACCTGATCGGTCTCTCCCACGTGGACCCGCTGGCCTACGGGCTGACCCTGGACCGCTTCCTGTCGTCGGGCAGCCCTTCCGTGCCCGACATCGACCTGGACTTTCCCCGGGACATCCGCGAGCGGCTCATCCTCCGCGTCATCGAGGAATGGGGCTGGGACCACGCCGCTTTGACGGGGATGTTTCCCACCTACAAAGCCCGGGGCGTGGTGCGAGACCTGGGCAAGGCATTGGGACTGCCCGCCGACGAGGTGGGGGCGCTGGCCCGCCGCTTGGAATCCAACTCGGTAGCCGAATTGCCCCTGCTGCCTGGCTACGCCGAACTGGCGCGGCGTCCCGGCTGGAAGTATCTGTTTGGGTTGGCAGATACTCTCGCGGGTTTCCCCAAAGGTCTGGCGCAGCACCCCGGCGGGATGCTGGTGTCGTCAACGCCGCTCACCGACTTCATGCCGGTGCAGCCCTCGGCTATCGACGGACGCTACGTGGGCCAGTGGGACAAGGACACGGTAGACGACGCCGGCCTGGTTAAGATTGACCTGCTGGCCTTGGGCGCATTGTCCCAACTGCAGCAGGCGGTGCGTCTGGTGCGGTCCCGCACCGGACACGAACGCGACCTCAGCCGCATCGACTACCGGGACGAGGGAGTCTTTGACGACCTGGGCAGGGGCGACACGGTGGGCGTGTTTCAGGTGGAGTCCGCCGCCCAGATGCAGATCATCGTGCGGATGCGTCCTGAAAACATCTACGAGCTGGCCCTGGAAATCGCCGCCGTGCGCCCCGGCGTGGGTGCCCACGACGGCATCGCCGAGTTCCTGCGCCGACGCAACGGGATGCCCTGGAACTACGACCATCCCCTGGAACGTCATGCTCTGAAACGCTCCCAGGGCGTGATCCTGTTCCAGGACCAGGTGGTGCAGCTGGGCATGGACGTGGGCGGGCTCACCGCCGCCGAGGCGGACCGGATGCGCCGCGCCTTCGGACGCCGGAACGGTGAAACCTTGGTAGCCGAGTACCGCGAGCGGTTCATCACCGGCGCGCGGGAACGGGGCGTATCCCAGGAAGCTGCCGAAACCGTCTTCGGCAAGTTCAACCCCCACTACATGTTTCCCGAAGGTCACGCCCTGGCCTTCGCCTTCACCGCCTATCAGATGGCCTGGCTCAGGCGCTATCACCCGCTGGAGTTCTTCGTGGGCCTGTTCAACGAGCAGCCCATGGGCTTCTGGGACCTGGACACCCTGAAGCAGGACGCCCGTCGCCTGGGGTTGCGCGTGGCCCATCCCGACGTGAACCGCTCGGAAATGCTCTGTACCGCCGAGGGCGCAAACACGCTGCGCCTGGGCCTCACCTTCGTGAAGGGCGTTGACGCGCGGTTGGGAGAGACGCTGCTGCGGGCGCGGGAAGCCGCCGAGTTCCGCGACTTGCCCGACCTGCTGGCCCGCTCCGGACTGCCGCGGGAAGCGTTGGAGAACCTGGCCCGCGCTGGGGCGTTGGACGGATTGGACGACGTGGACGACCGGCGGCAGGCGCTGTGGCAGGTGGGCGCCGGCTACGTGGCCGATGTGCGGCGAGGACAGTTGGCTTTGGCCTTGCCCGCGGCTGCAACGCCGGCGGCGGTTTCCGTGCAGAGCCGAGCCGAGCGGATGCTGGACGAGTACGCCCTGCTGGGGCTTTGTCCCGACGGTCAAATCATGGAAGTGGCACGCCCGCTGCTGGGTCCGGACGTGCTGAACAGCGACACGGTGCAGGGCTGCCGCGACGGCGACGTGGTGCGCGTGGCCGGCAGGGTGGTAAGGCGGCAGCGTCCCTTGGCCAAAGCGGTGTTTCTCACGCTGGAAGACGAGTGGGGATTGATTCCCATCGCCGTCTGGGAAGGCCGCTGGGAGCGGCTGAAGCACGCGCTGCGTAGGCCGCTGGTGGTGATCGAAGGCACGGTCTCCCGCCGGGACAACACCCTCAACGTGATGGCCGAACGCGCTTGGCCGCTGTCCGTTTCCTTTGACGACCGCCACCGCCGCCAGGACTGGCGGTAGCATCGGCGGAGCGTTCGCGCACGACGTTGGGCGCCACCGGGAGACTATCCGTCGAATTCCGAATGCGCCGCGACTATGCGACCTGCGCGTTGCGGCAGAGGCTGCCGACGCTGTATTCGCATCACTCAGGGTCATGGCGCTGGGTGACCGGCTTGCCGGCGGAGATCCCTTCGAGGCTACTGCATCTCGGAGTTCGTCGAGCATTCATCATTCACCATCCGGCCGCGGCCACGGCTCCCCGCTCAAACATTGCCGCGCGTCTGCCAACGCCGCCGCTTCGGTGGCATAGCGTTCCGGCAACCACCCCCAATGTTCACGGATCAGGCAGTCAATATAGCGGCACGGTTGCAATGGTAAAATCCGCCACTCACGCACGCCCTCCGGTGGCTCAAAATCCGTTGGAGCGTAGATTCAGGTTCGCTTGTCCAGCTGCCACATAGCAACGTCCTCCGGTCATGCGTCCTCGCCCAACAGCTCGGCGACGTCCCGCTTCACCAGGGCCAATCGTTTCCGGCGCAGCCACCCCGCCATCACGTTGGACCAATCGCTTCCCGGCTCCGGTACCAGCCGCCTCAGGTCGGCGTCATACAGAGCCGAAAGGCCCTGGACGGCGACGTGCGTCGTTACTCCAACGTTGGGCAACGCCTGGGCGAACTCCGCTTTCCGCGCGGCGTACCAGGCTTCGGGGTCAAAGGGCTCGGGATTTTGGTCAATCGTCGTCATCGTCAATGTCCTCCTGTAGTAATGGCTCGAATCGTTTGCGGGGCGGCCCAATCTCCAACCATCCCCGGTCCGTCCGGTATTCCCACGGCGCGGGCTGCTCATGGTGGAATCCCCCGCCGGCGAGGGGGTGATCATCGCTCGGAACTCAGGCGGCTCGCTGCCCATCCTCACCACGCCGATGCGCTCGGTTACAAAGCCGTTGGCCTCATCAATGTCACCGAAGCGGACGTCTGCGGCAGGCGTGATGCTGGCGTCGGTAGGAGTGTGACTCCCATCAGCGGAATAATCGCAAGGGGCAACTCGTTCGTCTGCAAACCACTGGGCCTCCGCCAGGGACAGCTCAAGCGTCCGGTCGCCGGCGCAATGGTGCATCAGGGGCGCGGTCATGGTCAAAATCCTCCTGCTGCAGTCCCTCGGAATTTTGGCTTGGGGTAGTTGCAGCTAACGTTGCGGGGGTAGCCCGAGATCCTCTCGGCAGGTGGGGCATAGGTCCCCGGCCAGGTTCACTCGATGGAAGCAGTCGCGTCCGGCGCAGCGGGGCAAACGGTAGCAGCGCAGGCACATCGAATGCCCCGGAGATGCCGGACGCCCGCATAAAACGCAATGATTGGCGATGTGCTTGGCGCGTCGCCTTTTCCGGCGTTCAGGCATGGTTCGCTCTCAGCGCGACGAGGAAGGCCACGGCCTGGTCGTGGTCCAAGCCGTGTTCCTTGGTGATGCGGTCGAGCATCCCCCTGGGTTCAATTCCCAGGTCATCAGCTCCCAGCGACCGCACGGCGTGGTCGACGGCCTGGCGGATGATCCACAGCGCTTGAGCGTCGTTAGCGCCCTTGACCATCGCGCAGTGCTCCACCATTTCCCGCAGGGTCAGCGCCATCGGCACACGGTCCGGGTCTCCGATTTCGTGGGGGATCGGTCCCGCCATGCAGGCCTCCAGGTCCTCCAGCATGCCCAACGCCGATTCGCTGACTATCTTCACGACGCGCTGGCCGCCGATGGTGCCGGCCAGTCCCAGGGCATCGTCAACGGCCTCCCGTAGCCGACGGCGCAGTTCACCGCCCGGCGTTTCGCCGAACGTCTGTCGGAGCCGCCGGACGGCGCGCTCGATTTCTGCGGCGTCCGCGTCGCGCAACGCTTGCCGGGCCAATTCGGACTGTCTCCGGTCAATCAATGCCTGGAGGTCGGCAACCGGCTCCCGGTCGGGATTGGTGAGGGTCTCGGCCTGCTCTGACAGGCTGGGGCACAGTTCTTCAAAAGCGCGGGAAAGACTCATCGCCTGCTCGACGGCGTCGGGATCGGTGACGCCGGGCCCTGGCCAGAAGCATCCGCTTGGCCTCATTCAGGACGGTCTCGCCGTTTATGCGGCGCAGCAGGCTGGAGCCGTAATGCGCGTTGTAATCGTTGTTCATGGAATTCACCTCTGTGTAGTCTTCGGGGTAGTTGACCCCGGGCAATCTGTAGCTTCGGTGGCGAAGGAGTTGGCAGGCGTCCGGCAAGCCCTGAATTTGGCCCCAGTGCATCGGAACTGCTGCCCCAGGCATTGCCGGACACGGTGCCACCGTAGGTGCGGCCCAGACCCTCAAAGCGCCGCCGGTCTGCGACCGACGGGCAGTCGGGAAGCTGAAAAATCAAGGACGTTATAATGGCTTCCTGTCGAACGTCCGTGACTTTTCCGGTGAGGAGACGGAAGTGAGCCGGCGGGCCAGGGTTCTGAGGAATTTCTGTCCCACGCAGAGCCCGGCAAAGGAGCGCTTTGAACGAACTACACGTCTCTAACCGAGGACATGACCGTTGGGAAGTTCGAATTCGGAAGAGTGCTGCCATTGACGTGGCCTACGGATTGCCCTGGGATGCCGTGTCGCTGCCCGGCGTCGCCGGGGCCGTTCTTCCGGCCATCCAGTCGATAACCTGGTACCCGTTACTCCGCGGAGAAAACCGCGCGCCTGCCGAGTGCGTGTACCCACTCTACGTCCCTACGGTCTCTAAGCGGTGCTGGTTGGTAGTGGCGTCCGCCAACCGGGCATCGGAACGGGGATGCACCGCCGAAGACGTTGGGAAACTGGCCGACAATCTGGTCGCGGTCACCGACGCAGAGGCAATCCAATTTTTCCGGGAACCGGTCCCGTCGACTTTCGCATCCACGGCGACGCCGGATCCTTCCGAGCTGACTGATGCTCTCGACGGTCTGATCAGCCGGTACGGACCTTGCGCCAGCCGGCAGTAACCTGGACTCTCGAAAGCTCGCAGGCAGGCCTCAGCTCGATTCCGGGGTACTTGGCGGCTCCGCCAAGCCGCCCACCTTGCTGAAAGGGAATGCCATGCCCGACCTCGACCCAAGCGCAAAATATGCTTGGTGGTGATGACGGTTTGGCGTATCCCGTCGGAGAATCGCACTCCCGCACACGGGACCTGGATTCCGTGAAGCAGGATGGCTGCCGTTTGGCGCTGTGCCATCCCGCCGCCAACCGTTGGGAACTGCTCTGGACCGCTACGGGCACAAACACGGTGCGTCTGGGAGAGACGCTACTACGGGCGAAGGGGGTCGGCGACTTCGGTGCCCTGCTGGCCCGCACGTTGCTGGGGCCGGAAGCGCCGAACGGCGACCCGTTGCAGGGTGGCCTCGACAGCGACGTGGTGCGGGTAGCCCACAGAGTCGTAAGACACCAACGGCCATTGGCCCGCGCCGTGTTCCTCACCCTGGAAGATGGGTGGGACTGATTCCCCATCGCCGTCTGGGAAGGCCGCTGGGAGCGCCTCAAACACGCCTTGCAGCGGCCGCTGGTGGACATTGAGGGGACGATCTCCCGCAGGGACCACACCCTAAATGTGATGGCCGAACAAGCCTGACCGCTGTCCCTTCCCTTTGATGACCGTCACCGCCGCCAGGATTGGCGGTTGATGGAGCAACTCCATCGGGAGATTACCCGATATTCCGAATGCGCAAGGTAGGAACCATCGAGTGGATCGAATAGCTCCGCGCACTCACGAGCCCTGCCGGAAATCGTCCACTACCGAGTACAGCGGGCGCGCCCACTGCGCCTCACGAGTTTGCCTGATCCAATCAGCCCACGAAGGATCTTCAGGATTGCCGCCGTCTTCAAAATAGCCCTGCGGCGGCTTCCCCGCCATCGCCGGACTCGCCAGCCAACCGTCGGGAGTCCAGACGTACAGGCACTCGGGGCCAGGTCCCCAGTATTCGCTGAAGAATGCTTCGGTGCCGCCAGTGAACGAGTGCGGTTGGCAGTGTTCCCAAGGATAGCCGCGATCCCGGTGGTGGGCCTCGCATTCCTTCGGTTCGGCTTCCAGCCACGCAATTGACCCCAGGGCTATGAGTTCGTCGATCAGAGGCTCTTCGGAGTAACGCCCCAGCAGAGCGGCGCCGGCTTCGTCAGGATAGCAGCCGCGGGAGCACAGGATTGCTTTGCCGTCGCCCTGTCCGTCAACTTTGCCGATGATGCAGCGAGACGCCACCTGAATCGACCTCCCGTCAATGATAGAGGGACGACCATGGTTCCTATAGTGGAAATCAGGCCGTGACCACGCAGAAAGATTTCGGCCCCGGATTACCCAGCGGATCGGTGTCCGGCACCGTACAGCGCCGGACACCATATACTCCCTCCATTGGGTACAGTGCGGTATCGTCCTGTCCGATGAGGAAGCGTACTGTCGATTTGTGCCACAATTGTGCCACATTTCGGGACAATTGCGGGCGGTACCGGCCCTGCTGACGCCATTTTGAGTAGGGTTTCTGGCCAAATTAAAAGAATGGTGCCGAGGGGCGGATTCGAACCACCGACACCGGCATTTTCAGTGCCGTGCTCTACCAGGCTGAGCTACCTCGGCTCTACGTCCATCAATGATATAGTCCGTGTTCCGGCGTGTCAATTGAGAGAGCCGGCATCAAACTTCGTACTCCCCCACCACGTCCGGCACGATCAGCCGTGCCCCCGTGACGGCCTGCACGTCCTCCGCCGTCCAGCCCGGAGCCGCTTCCCGCAGCGCCATGCCCTCAGGCGTCGGTTCCAGCACTGCCACGTCCGTCACCACCAAGGATACGCAACCCCGGCCGGTGAGGGGAAAGTCGCACTCCTCCACCACCTTGGGGTTGCCGTTGCGGTCGTTGTGTTCCATGGCGACGATCACCTTCTCCGCGCCCGCTGCCAGGTCCATGGCCCCGCCGATGTTGCCCACGCCGCGCTCGGGCAGCATCCAGTTGGCCAGGTCGCCGGTGGCCGATACCTGGTGCGCCCCCAGCACCGTAATGTCCACGTGCCCGCCCCGGATCATGGCGAATGCGTCCACCGACGAAAAATAGGCCATCCCCGGCACCTGTTGCAGGAACTGTCCCCCGGCGTTGATCAGGTCGATGTCCTCGCTGCCCTCTTCCGCCAGCGGGCCGCAGTTCAGCACCCCGCTCTCGCTGTGGTAGAACACCACGCTGTCATCGTCCACGAACATCGAAACCAGGGTCGGTATCCCGATGCCCAGGTTGACGCAGGCCCCCGGCGGTAGTTCCTTCGCCACCCGCATGGCGATGATGGCCCGGTCCAATCGTTCCTTATCCGTGCTCATTGGGGGCATCTCCCTTCAGAATCAGTATTCGCCAGATTATGGGATGGGCCGGATTGGGGGAACATAATCCCGAAAATCTTAAAATCCGGCAAATCCTGATTCTGACAAATTTGCCCTATTCGTACCCGGTGAAACCGTCCGGCCGGCGGACGATGCGTTGCACGAAAATGCCCGGCGTCACCACCGCCTCCGGATCAAGCTGGCCGGCTTCCACAATCTCATCAACCTCCACCACGGTAACCCGCGCCGCCGGCGCCATCACCGCGTTGAAGTTGCGCGACGTTCCCCGGTACACCAGGTTGCCCCGCGTATCGGCCTGGTGGGCGCGGATCAGCGCGAAGTCGGCCCGCAACCCGTATTCCAGGATGTACTCCCGTCCGTCGATAATGCGGCTTTCCTTGCCTTCCGCGATGAGCGTGCCGGCCCCCGTTGGCGTGTAGAAGGCGTGGATGCCGGCGCCGCCGGCCCGCAGCCGTTCGGCCAGCGTTCCCTGGGGCACCAGTTCCAGGTCAACCTCGCCCCGGCGATATGCCAACTCGAATTCCGAGGGACGTGAGACTGACGGCGATACCGGAAAAGACGCGATGGCCTTGGCCACCTGTCCGTTTTCAACGAGCACGCTGTGGTCGATGGCGGTGCGACCCGGCGGCGTACCGAAACTGACCACCCGCGCGATGCCCGCCGTGTTGCTCACAATCGTCAACTCGCGACTGCCCCGATCCCGCAGAGATACCAGTAGGTAATGGGCCATCCCTCCCGGCCCACCGAACCCGTCGATGAACACGGTAGCCCCATCGGGCAGGTCCGCGATGGCCGTTGGCCCGTCCGAGTACACCTTGCTGGGCGGCCGGCCCGTGGGCGGCGCGAACTCCATCTCCCGCAACGTCGGCGCAACCGGGAGGTCCACTCCGATGATGGCCGTTACATCCCCCGCCGACCAGCCGGGAGCAACCTCAGCCAGCGTCAGACGTCCACCCGTCCGCTCATGGTGAGCTTGTCGAACCACCCGGAACACTCCAACGTCGCAAACCAAGGCATCCAGGCGGCCCGCAACGTCGGCGGGCAGGGTTAGCGCGCTGACGATATTCGATGCCCCGGCAGTGCCTATGGTCGGCATTACGCCGATCACCCTCCCGGCGTTGGCCGCCAGGTCAACGGTGTTCCCCGGCGGCGCCACGCCGGGATCGGCCACGGCCAACCGTCCGGCGGCGTTGCCGGCTAAATCGACTTGTCCAACGCTCAAGATCGCCAGGTCAACGTGCCCGCCCCGGATCACGGCGCCGGCGTCAGCCGCGCTCAACGGCAGTCCGTCCCCGATCCCTTGACCAAGCGTACTGTTGGGCCGCAGGAACCACGCTCCCAACTCCGCCGGCGCCGTTGCCGGAATCAGCTCGGGCAGTCCGGAATCCAGCGCCGCCACGTCTCCGGGCCGCGCCTCACGCAGGGCGCGGCGGGCAATATCAAGGTTCTCCAGACGGTTGGGAGGCACGACGTTCACCCTTCCGGTCCCGAAACCGGCGTTAGCGCCAGACGCTTCACAAAGATGCCGGGAGTTATCACCAGTTCCGGGTCGATGGTACCGGGTTCGCCAACGTGGTCCACTTCGGCGATGGCGATGCGGGCCGCGGTAGCCATGGCCGGGTTCCAACCGCGCTGGGTTCCTCGATATACCAGGTTGCCCATGGTGTCGGCCCGGTGCGCCCGCAACAGGGCGTAGTCCGCCCGCAATGGCGCTTCCAGCACGCACTCAACCCCGTTGATCACCCGCGCTTCTTTGCCCTCGGCAAACCGGGTGCCCAGTCCCACCGGAACGAACACTCCCCCGATGCCCGCGCCCCCGGCCCGCAGCCGTTCCGCCAGGGTGCCCTGGGGCATAACTTCCACCGTCAGCGCGCCGGTCAGCGCCAGGTCCCGGATCGCGTCGCCCGCGCCCTCCGGGAACGGAGACGGCGCAATGATCCGGGAAACGCGCCCGGAGGCCGCCAGGTCAATCAAACCGGTCGCTCCGTCCCAGCCGGTGAAATCGCACACGCAGGTGAGGTTGCGCGCGCCGGAGCTCGCCAGCGCGCCCAGCAATCCCGTCGGCTCGCTCCCCTGCGTTGTGCCGCCGATCAACACCGTGCAGCCGTCGCTCACGTCGGCCACGGCAGCGGCGGGACTGTCGTAAAGTTTGCTGAACGCCATGATTCCGCCTGCGAAAACGCACGCCATTCTAACCCAAACCACCGCCCGGACCAAACAGCCAACCCAACTCAATACCGTTCCGATCTGGGAAGTTTGCCATCGTAATTGACCGGGCGCCATCAGAAATGAGGGTCATTATGCCGGCTGCTCCCACCAAGCCCGCATTGTGTCGCTCAATTCTGACTGATTCTCATCGCCCAAGCCGGAATAGTTGCCCGGACGCCACAATCGTAGTAGTGTCCTGCCCCGCGCTTTCATTGCATCCCCAACCGCGCTCCCGGAGACATCTTGATGACGCCAACCTCAACCCCGGCCCCAACCCGCCGCAACGCGGCCACCGTCCGCCGGCTCGTCCTGACGCTGGCCCTGGGTCTGATTGCCCTGGTGATACTGGCGCTGGCCTGCGGGCCGTCCGCTCCGGCAGGGCAGGACGGCCCGCCGGAAGAGGCTACGCCGACTGCTGCATCCACGCCGACACCCACACCAACGCCGGTTACTGTTGACCTCGGCCCCAGCACTGGATACGTTCAGCCGGAGTTGCTGGCCATGCTCCAGCAACACGCCGCTGGCGACCTGACGGACAAGAAGGTATCCATAGCCGTTGGCTACGAAGAACCTGACGAGAACTCGGCCGCTGCGATGAACGAATTCATCACCGCCAATGGCGGCGTCAGTGAGGGGCCATATACTTGGCGGGTGTCGCTGTCTTTCATTCCACGCATAATGCAGCGTCCCGACGTGTACGGCATTATCCTGGCCAACACGGGGGTTGGTGGACAGTCCGCTCCAACTGCCCAGCCTTATCCGAAAATGGACGAGACACTGGTTGACGCAGTAAGGGCTTACGAATTGGGCGTCCCCGCTGAACAGGCCGCGCTTTATGTCCTCCTCGCCCGGGATGATAAAGTCGTCTTGGAAGTAATAGCGAACGATGTAAATGCCGGGGCAAATATCCGGCGTTGGCTACGGACAAAGGGCGTTTACGCGCCTGACCCGAGTCCGAAGCTAAGGGATGAATCTTATCACACTATCATAGGTGCGCTGGTGCCAGTAGCATTAATACTGCCGTTATCTCAGCAACCCGGCGTAGCCTGGTTGAACGGAGATAGTGGACCGGCGGTCCAAGAAATGTCCATGTCCCGCGCCGAGTGGGGGCAAGAAGAGAGGGATTGGGTGAATGCGGTTACCGAGAGTTATCTGCCGCCCGAGCAGCGGCGACCTACGCCCACGCCCACTCCTACCCGCAAATCGGGAGTATCCGGCGCGACCGTACCCGACCCAGTGGACGCCGTCGCAGTGTGGGAAACCGACCTCGCTGACAAACTCCGGCGGCACGGCGTTGACAATTGGCATAACGGCGGAGTCAAAGGCAAAGGCGTTACGGTAGGCATCATAGATTGGGGATTCGCCGGCTTCGACGACGTGCCCGGTCTGCCGGACCTGGACATTGTTGACGACGCCCAGGATTTGGACGGCAACGCCTTTTGTCAGAATCTCCGCCAAGGAACATGGCCAAAGGAATCCCATTCATTGCAGGATAATGATCACCGTTGCGAACCAATCGCGCCGCAAGGCATCCCGAACCGGTGGCGTCAACGTATAAATCATGGCGTCAACATTGCCGAGTTAGTCAACGACATGGCGCCTGAGGCGGAATTGCTCATGGCCCAGGCCAACTCCCCGCGTCAGGTCAATCTGGCCGCAGATTGGCTGGCCAGGAAGGGAGCCGACGTCATTGTTCACGCTGCGGGATGGCCATATGATGGCCCCGGCGACGGAACATCTCCTCTTACAACCTCGGTCAAGGTCGGCCGGGACATTGACGAGCATTCATTGTTTCGCTACGTACCCAGTCCATTGAATACCGTCGATACGTTGGTGAACTCATACGGCATTGTCTGGATAAATGCCGCTGCCAACGCCGAGTTGTACACTCTTTTCATCAACCAATACAACGTCGTGCAATCCGGCGAATACCGTGGGTTCGTTATTTTTAACCGTTGGTGCTAGTTTGTGTCAGAGGGTGAAGTTAGCGATGGAGCGATGGATGCGTCCGGTTTCGTCAGGTTCCAAGCCATTCCAGTTCACCAATAGGTTGAAGGCGGC
>DAOULH010000065.1:0-8298 GCA_034420475.1 Dehalococcoidia bacterium | reverse complement strand
TTCACCAGAGAGGTCTCGTCGGTGGTGATCTCCACGCGGAGGTCCGCGTCGGCCCTGAGTTCCTCGATGAGGTTCACCAGCCGGTCCAGGGCGTCGGCCAGGGCCAACTCGGTGACGATGGGTTTCCGCTGCTCCGGCATGGGTGCCTCCCCGGCGGAAGTTCTGGGGTGAGATCGCCCATCGTGCCACGGGCGTGAACCGTCCCGCCGGGGTCATTGTGCCACAGCGGAACGCCGGTTCCAATCTCCAGCGCGCTGCTCAGGCTGGAGGCAGCGGGATGGGGCCGGAAGATCGCGGGTCAGCGCTCCCAGCGGCGGGCAACAGGGGCGGCA
The DNA here is from genome assembly GCA_034420475.1 of Dehalococcoidia bacterium. Lineage (GTDB taxonomy): Bacteria > Chloroflexota > Dehalococcoidia > Lucifugimonadales > UBA3495 > Bin87. The sequence goes on along the minus strand of DAOULH010000065.1, from coordinate 7,966 downwards.
TCTCGCCGGTGCGGTAGGCCTGGTCGATCTGAGGCAGCATCCACTCGCCGGCGGTGGTGTTGTCGGGCAGGACGATGTTGACCAGGAACTCGGTCTCGATGGTGGAGATGCCGGCGATCACCGCCACCCAGCGCCAGCCATTGTCAAACTCCTTCCACGCAACCCACCTCACCAACTCTGAACAGTTACTTATGATGTCGAAAATTTGCAACAAGGTTTCACCAAAGGTACAATGGTTGCTACATCGCCCCCTGGAAGTACGTCAGACTCCTCGTTATTCTGAGTTGGCCGAAACCTCGGGGCATATTTCTGCCTGGCGGCTTGGCAATGACCAAAGTGGCCATACTGGTTGACGGAGGATTTTTCATCCACCGTCTACCGCGCCTTACGGACTGGAGTATCCTGCACGACTCCGCGCGTGCTGACCAGGAAATCGGACGCTTGGTCAGAGGTCATCTCGCGTACATCAATAACACTGCGCGTGTCGAGAATCCCTACGCTCTCCTTTACCGCTGTTTTTTCTATGATGCCTATCCCTATGACAGACGTGGGCATCTGCCGGTCAGCAAGCACGCGATCGACTACGCGAAGTCGGATGCGGCGTCCTTTCGGTTGGAGTTGTTCGAGAAGCTGCGCCGCCGCCCCAACTTCGCCTTGCGTCTGGGTGAGGTTCGTCGCCACAGGGATTGGACCATCAAGGAACAGGCCCAAAAGGATCTCTTATCCGGGAAGCGCAACGTGGCGGACCTGAAAGACGATGATTTTGTGGCGGGATTCCAGCAGAAAGCCGTCGATATGAGAATCGGCTTGGATATAGCGAGCATCACCCTGAAGAAGCAGGCCGACACCATAGTCCTCGTTACCGGAGACAGCGACTTCGTGCCGGCAGCGAAGCTGGCCCGTCGTGAGGGAGCGCGCGTGATCCTTGATCCCTTATGGCAGAACGTTGCGCCTGACTTGTTCGAGCACATTGACCAAGTACATTGTCCTTTCCCACGGCCGGGGAAAGCTAATCGATCATAGCTGTGGTCGATCAGGTAGGCGACAGAATCGTACGCTAAGGCCACTATCGGCGCTTTGAGCACTGGTATTCGTCGGTGAACAGGATGTGGGCGAGGAGCTCGGGCTCGACGGTCAGGCTTGCAAGCTTCCGCTGTCTGACCGCTTCGCCGAGATCGGCGATCTGATCGAAGAGTTGCACTCGCGGCTGGCGGCCGAGGGCATCGCCATCAACTACCCGGTGCGCAAGCCGCAGTTGCCCGATGGCCTGACGGCCGTGCCAGCTTTACAACGGTGCAGGGTGAGCCGTTTGGGCCTCCCTTGCCGGCAATGAGCCGCCCGAGTTCCACCGGATGGAACTGACCGTCTATGCCGGACCGGTTGTTGGGGAAGAAGACGGCCCGGGCGCGCCGGTACGCATTTTGTCCGTCTATGAACAGGGTCAGGCGGAGGGGCCTGGTCATAACGGAGGCAAAAATAATCCCCGCCGACAGGCTCAGCTCCATGCTGAACGAGCGACGAGGGGGAGTGAATTAAACGTAGGGATAGGCGCACCGGTTGTCAACCGTGCGACCACCCAGCCGGCATCTGTGCAAAGACTGCATTCCGGTCGTGGTCTCCGCACGCAGACCGGCGGCCGTCTGCAACTCGTGGGTCTGGTTTACCGGACGGTCCAGAACACCGTTCAGGGGTCGAGTGCTACACTATCTCATGGGCGGCGGAAGTCGTCGCGGCGTCTACATTCGACCTCACCGCGAGCTGGCTCCGCCGCCATTGCTTCTGGCAAAGTTGATCGGTCGGTGGCGGCCGCAAGTCGCAAGGCCGTGGCTGGAACGGTTGGAAGCATTGCCGGAGGACCGGTTTCGCCGAGTGCTCGACATGGTCCCCGACGAGTTCATATCGGAAACCGCTCGGGGGTTCGCCTACCAGGTAATCGCCACCAGCAGAAAAGAATTGCTTAGGAGGCCTAGATGACGACCCTGTTCCTTGCCTGGCAGGCGCCGCAGAGCCGGCGCTGGTTTCCGGTGGGGAGACTGGACGCCGACCTGGATTCCGGCCCGGCCCGGTACCGGTTCTCCTACGTAGAGGGCGCTCGCCAGGCACGTGAGCTATCCGAATTCCTCACCGTGCCCGGGTTCCCCGCGATGGAAACGCCCTACCGGTCGGAGGAGCTTTTCCCGTTCTTCCAGAACCGTCTGATGAACTCCCGCCGTCCGGAGAGGCCGGAATACCTGCGCCAACTGGGGCTGGACCCGAATCACTGGGACCCGGTGTCGGAACTGGCCGCTCCGTTCAACCAGGCTCACAAGAACGGCTACGAGGTGTTCCCCGACGTGGTACCGGACGCCGATGGAAGATTCCAGACGCGTTTTGTGGTGCACGGTCTGCGTTACACCAATGAACACTCAATCCAGCGTGTCGGAGCGTTGGAAATCGGCGAAGAGTTGTGGCTGTCCCTCGAGCTGAACGACCCCGCCACTGGACACGCCGTGACCGTGAAGACGGCAGACCAGTACGTCGTAGGCTGGCTGCCGCGGTACCTGGTTGACGTGGCGTACCGCGACGGCAGCTGGCTCGTTGAGGAGCCCGAAGCCCGGGTGGCTCAGTTGAACTTTGCTGGATCGCTCAGCACTCGCGTGTTGGTGGAGTTCACTGGCCGACTGCCGTTATCGGTGCGGTCAATGGACTGTTTGCCCCAGTACCGGTCAATCGTCCACAAGGACCGCTCATCTGCAACTCATTCTCGAAGTACATAGCCGGGGTTTACGAAGGCAGCAACGGCGTTAGCTTGTCGATAAGGGCCTCCACCTTATCCAACGCCAGGGCGATGTCCGACGCGACGTGCTCATCCTCGTAGAAATTGCCGTGCAGGGCATCAGCAGCCCAATAGTGCGCCATCACGTCCCCGTCGCCGAGTTCCGCCCGGAGGCGGCTGGCCACACGGGACAGGTGGCGGTGTTTGCCGTGTTCCCAACCGCGCTGCTCCGCGACGGCCTTCAGTATCTGCGCGGCCGCGCCCCAACCTTTCTCGGAGGCCTGCGGCAGGTCGCCGTCGGACAGCTGCTGCCTGGCCTGTGCCAGGAAGCGCTCGCTGGCTTGCTGATAACTTTGGCTGCTCATGGGGTTCGTCCGCGAAGCGGGTGTAGATACGGTGGCGAGTGCTAGGGGGAGCGTCAATCACGCCGGCGGGAGGGCGATGGGGCCAGTGGAGCGCTGGCCAGCCTGACTTGCGGCGGGCAGCAGGGGCGGCATCTCGCCGGTGCGGTAGGCGCGGTCGATCTGGGGGAGCATCCACTCGCCGGCGGTGGTGTTGTCGGGGAGCACGATGTTGGCCAGGAACTCGGTCTCGATGGTGGAGATGCCGGCGGTGACCGCTTCCAGCTTGGCCTTGATGACCAGCAGCAGGGCCCGCCAGCGCTTGGCGACAGGCCTGGTCGTGGGCCTCCTGCTGCGCCCTTTGGCTGCGCTCCCGGGGCGGGCTGTGGTTGGTATGGCGGAAGTCCTCGGGATCGGGCAGTTCCAGGACGAAGCGGATGCGTCGGTTCTCCATGGCGAAGATGACGGTGGCCAGGTTGCCCTGGGTGGCGTAGGCGAAGCCGTCGGCGCCGTAGCGCTCGAGGGTCTCCTCGATCTCGTTGCGGGTGCGCATCGCGCTGACGGTGGTGTTGCGGGCGTAGGTCATGGCGTTCACCTGGAAACGCGGCGGTCACGCGCAGGATGCGCCGCGAACGATGGCAATTATAATGGCTTGGATTCGGCGGGTTCACTTCCAGGCTGCCGGACGGAGTAGGATGAGCCGAAATTGACGCGAAGGTACGGTTGGCCATGATCGCCGATGCCGGGGAAACGACGGCGCTGACGATGGAGCTGAGGGAACTGGACCTGGTTCTGGACGAGCTGGGGCAGCTGTTGGCCGTCGAGGATGACGGGGCGAGGCTGGCCCTGGGGAGCCTGAGGAAGACGGCGCCGACCTGCACAGGTTGGATGGGATGCTGGCCCGGTGGCGGGACGAGGTTGACGTCTTCGACGCGCTCCGGCTGCACGGCGACGAGCAGTTCCATTCCAACCTCCTGGCCTGGCTGCTGGATCCAGGGGGAAGCCACGGGCTGGGAGACCTGTTCCTACAGGGGTTCTTGGCGGCCAGCGGCGCGCCGCGTACCGGCCGAGCACGGTGGTGCGCCGGGAGAAGAGTCTCGAGTTCCACGGGGAGTACGGTCGCTTGGACATCTGGATGCGCAACGAGGACGTCAACTTCGTCTGCGCGATTGAGAACAAGGTCTGGGCATCCGAGGGAGAGGGTCAGCTGGCCTGGTCCCGGAAGGTTCTGGCCCATGACCATGATGGCCAACGGGTCCACCGCGTGTACCTGACGGCCCGGGGCGTGCCGCCGGACGGTCCGGAGGAGCGGGAGCACTGGATGGCCATGTCCTACACGGACATTCTGCGGCTGGTCGAGGGAACCGTGGCGGCCGCGGGGGATGCTGCCAACGAAGACGTGCTGGCGTTGCTGCGCCAGTATGCGATCACGCTAAGGAGGGACATCGTGCCCGAGGTGAGCAACGACGTGCATGAACTGGCCCGCCGGATCTACCGGAAGCACAAGCGGGGGTTCTGTTGCATTTTGCGGGGCAGTGGCTTGACTGCGCCTTTGGTTAGCGTTACATTCCCGGGCGTAACGCTAACTAAAGGAGCCGGGATATGCCCGAGTACTATTTGTTTTGCCAGCAATGCGATAAGACGTTTATCGGGACTAGGAGTACCGCCAAATTTTGCGGGGGGACGTGCCGGCAACGTTGGAACCGCCAGCAGCAGAGAACGCCGGGAACTGAAGCGAACGCAGATGCTAATCTGCGGTCGGCAGGGAAGCAGTTGCTAGCTGCTGTCCAGACGTTTACCGAAGCCGTGAAGTTGGGTGACGCTGCGTATATCCTGGATGATGTCGAAGAGGCGTTTGAAAAACTGTCCTGGTGGCTCGATTGTACAGAATGCGGGGAGCGACGGGCTGACGGATGGGAGAGCATAGACCTTTGCCGCCGGTGCGAAATTCAAACCATGGATCTGTATTGCTGGATGTGCGAGAAACGCAGGCCATCGGTGAAGTCCGACGATATGCTTTGCCGAGGGTGCGAACAAGCGGCCTAGTGATCTACCCCGCAAAATGCAACAGAACCCAAGCGGGCCATTGACCTGATCATCGAGCACCGGGAGCGCTACGAGCCGAACTATGTGACCGAGGGATTCCGGATGATCCGGGATGCCATCGGCCGTCAGCCGCTGTGGAAGGACACGACATCCAATCATCAGTACGCGCGGTTCATGGCAGCGGACTGGGAGAAATTCGATGAGTTGAAGCTGGAAGGCTGGCCCTACGCGCTCCTGCTTTTCCAGGTCCAGGTGACGGAGCGACGGGCGACGCTGTTGGTGGGGCCCGGGGAGGACAAAGAGCTCAGGAGCAGTATTTTCCACCGCGTCAGAGACTACCTGGTCACTATCCATGCCGGGCAGCCCGCCTACACGGAAGACTACGTCGGTCTGCACACCTTCGGGGACATCCTGGAGCCGGCGGATTACGATACGTGGTGGGATGAGGAGAGAACCGCGGAGATCGTCGCAGGTCGACTGGCGAAGTTCACCCGGGGTGAGTTTGCCGAGATCGACCGGATCGTCCTGGAATGCCTGGATAAGCTCCGGGGGAGAGAACAATAGTGGGAGCCCGATGCTGGGGGAGACCGGTTGACGATGGTCGACCTTTTTCCCGTTGGCACGGGAAAGGAGCGCAGGCGGTGAACATGGCGTGTCGGGGCGCTGACCGAGGTGAGGCGTACGCATACCGGCGCTGCTACCTGGACGAGGACGTCTGGGAGGAGGTGGACGCGGCGACAGTGCGTCGAGCGCTGGGGGAGGCCTATCGAGACGTATCGCTGGCGCTGGACTTGCTGCACGGGTCGGGAAGGATTCGCACGCCGGCGGCGGTGTTTGAGGTGTAAACTTCCTGATCGGGATGGGAGATAAACGGGCGTGTAGCGCCACGCCCAGAGCCGGCTCTGGGGGTTGAAAAAGGTCGGTCTCTCCGGGTAAGTAACGGGTTGCCAACCGCCGTTCCCGCCTGATGGCGGCGTCGGACGATTGGGGGACACCCTGTTACCATGGGAGCCGGGATCATGACCGACGCACCACAGACAAGCGCCAGATCGATGCCGACCGCTCTGCCGGAACCGGAAATCCGGAAACGGCTGGAGCGTCTGCTGGGGGACATTCACGCCGCCACGCGGCAGCAGGTCGGCTATCCGGTGAACCAGGACTTCGACTACTCGGCCCTGGTGCCCTTCCTGGACTACTCGATCAACAACGTGGGGGATCCATTTCATCCCAGCAATTTCTGGGGCAACACCCATGAGATCGAGCGGGAGGTTATCGGCATATTCGCCGGGCTGATGCACCTAGAGCCGGAGAGCGCGTGGGGCTACGTGACCTCCGGGGGCACGGAGGGCAACATGTACGGCCTGTATTTGGCGCGGGAGCTGTACCCCAACGGGATGTTCTACTTCTCCGAGGAGACCCATTACAGCGTGCTGAAGAACGTGCGGGTCCTGAACGCGCGGCACATCATGATCAGGCGGCAGGAGAACGGGGAGATCGACTACGAGGACCTGGAGGCCATGATCCGGGTCAATCGGGACGTTCCGGCGGTGATCATGGCCAACGTGGGCACCACCATGCGGGGAGCGGTGGACGACATTCCCAGGATCAGGGACATCCTGCGCGAGCAGGCGGTAACCAGCCACTACATTCACGCCGATGCCGCTCTCAGCGGGATGATCCTCCCGTTCGTTTCCGATCCGCAGCCCTACGGATTTGACGCCGGGGTGGACAGCATTTCGATCAGCGGACACAAACTGATCGGCGCTCCGCTGCCCTGTGGGGTGGTCCTGGCCAGGCTACCGTACGTGGAGCGGGTGGGACGGGCCATCGAGTACGTGGGGGTGGAGGACACCACGCTGTCGGGCTCCCGCAACGCGCTGGCCCCGTTGATGATCTGGTACGCTTTCGCCCGGCACGGACATGAGGGATTCGGCCGCATGGTCGCAGGCATGCTGGATGTGGCCGAGTATGCGGTGGGACAGTTCAACGAGCGGGGCATCCCGGCGTGGCGGCACCGTAACTCGGTCACGGTGGTGTTCCCGCGCCCGCGGGAGGAGGTGTTCCGCAAGTGGCAGATGGCGCCGGAGGGAGAGATTGCCCACATCATCACCATGCCCCACGTAACTCGCGAGATGATCGACGAGCTGGTGGGCGACTGCGCCGGCTGACCGGGTTGCAACAGCCGTCCCGCCACCGCAACATGAGGGAGTCGAGATGAACCAGGTCAACCCCGTGAACCGCATCATCGTGATGGCCCGGGACCGGGTCGGCGTGATCGCCGACATCAGCCGGGTGCTGGCCGACGAGGACATCAACGTGGAGACGATCAACGCCGAGGTGATGGGCGAAGACGTGACGGTGATCCTCACCGCCGACCGCTACGACCGCGCGCTGTACGTGCTCAACAAGGCCGGTTTCAAGGCGGTGAGCGACGACGCGCTGGTGCTGCGCCTGCCCGATGAACCGGGGGCCCTGGCCGTGGTGGCCGGCAACCTGAAGGAGGCGGGGGTGAACATCGAGAGCCTGCACATCGTGAGCCGCGGGGCCGGTCACGCGATGATCGCGCTGAAGACCGACAACCGGTCGGAAGCCATCGCCGCCATCGGCAGCGAGAACATCTTCTGATCAGCGCATCATGCCCAGGGGCGGCGCTTGGAGAAGGACTTGGCGGACTCGGGGGTGGGCAGGCCCCGCTGTTCCAGGAGCATGATGGTCATGCGGCGGAACTCCTCCCGGTCGTGGCCGGTGATGACGGCCTGCTCGTGGGCCTCGGAGATGGCCACGGGATAGCCCAGGCCCAGCTGGCACTGCTTAACCAGCATGG
>DAOULH010000064.1:0-40527 GCA_034420475.1 Dehalococcoidia bacterium | reverse complement strand
AGGACAACGAACATCGTGGCGATACGCGCGCGGACGGGACATCACAGCACCCTCTCAAATCAGACTGGAACCCTATCATAAATCCATTATCCGCTTATGTTAAGAATACCCGTCCGGCGAGGCAGGTTGACGCGACTGGTATCCTGCAGGCCCACCACAAGCTCTGGATGACAGAAATGCTTCCCACCCACGGTTCTGATTCGACGCGCTTGCAACTCGACGGCGTAATGGACCTTCCTCTCGTTACTATCCCCGCCTGGACGGACAGCGGAGTGCTGCCAGCGAACGACCCAGACGACCCCACGTCTCTCGCAAGGTCGCCATACAATGTTTCCCTCGCCGGATTGATAGTTAGGTTCGGCTTTACTGAAGAACGGAGGCGCCTGCTGGCCGGCTTGCTCGATTTCAGGGCGGAACTTCATCAAGCTGGGTTGTCGCAGGGATTCCAGTGGATCAATGGCAGCTTCGTGGAGCGAATAGAGAACATCGCTGATAGGCCACCAAATGACGTTGACCTTGTGACATTCTTCCATGTTCCGAGAGGGGAGACTATCCAGTCGCTGTGGCTCTCAAATCAGGAGCTATTTGATCCACGGATCGTCAAGGAAAAGCATCAAACTGATGCATACTTTGCCCCCTTCAACCCGCAAGCCCCCGATGATATAGTAAAACAAACGATCTATTGGTACAGCTTGTGGTCACATGATCGAAGTGGGTTGTGGAAGGGTTTTTTGGAAGTCGATTTGGGCGAAGCCGAAGATCCGCAAGCCAGGCGTATCCTTGAATCATTCAACGAAGCTGGAGGTGAACCGTGAATGTCCACGACCATCGCTTCCTGCTGGCCGAGCAAGCCACACTCAACAAATTGATCGATCAGATTTCCGATTCTGACGTCATCAGTATGATGAGTTTGCGGGCTCGCCTAAGGACGGTTGAAGACCAGCTGGCCGAATATCAAGGTTCATCAGCCCGACTACGAACCGCACGCTTGACTTTCAAGGGCCGTCCGGTGCTGGGGGGGCGGGGAATCCTGATGGATTTTGTGTCGGACGCTTCCAAAGCGTTCGCCAACGCCGTCACGGTTGTGGGGTCCAGTATGGCTGCTCCTGTAGCACCCACCAGGCGGGTGCCCAATGCTGATCAATTTCAACTGGCGATCACGGGAATCGCTTACGGTTCTTTCGGATTCCAAATCGAAGAGGCATCTCCGCAGCTGTCCTTAGACGATACGCCGACACCAATTGATGTGGCCATCACTAAGGTGAAGGGAATTTTGTCGGCGAGCGTTGGGACGGACGAGGATCTGTCAGAGGCTGTTGCGGATACCGATCGGCGGGCGATCTCTGCAGTACAACAATTCTTGAAGCAAGTTGCCGACGGCGGTGCTGCATTCACGTTGGCACATGACGGCGATGCATTTGATTTCGTCGATGCGACTCAAGTCCGGCGTAGCGAGTCTCGATTGAGTGCTGACAACATAAGAGAAGATGACACGGTAATTTCGGTCCAATTCCTGGGCTTCTTTCCATTTCGCCCTCGCGCACAATTCTTGATCGTTGGAGCCGGAGCAGAATATCTCAGTAACGAAGTGGGCCAAATCACGACCGCTCGTGTTGAGCGGTCGGTTGCCGAGCAGGTCGACATCAACTCGATCCTGAATCGCGATCAGCAGATCACGGTTCACACCCGACGTGTTGGCACTAGCCGTCCTCGTTACACGGTCACTGGTTTCGTACGTGATCCCGATGCGCAGATGGCTTTCGATGAGATCGACAAGTGAGATTCAAGAAAATTCGCCACCAATTCCTCACTTTACGGATTCTGATTTGAAGTCATGACGTTCTACGCAGTCAACGATGGAGGGTCTTCGCGCCTACGAATGTCACGGCGCCCGTCCTGGTTTCGACGAGGAATTGCAGCGCGCTGTGCGCTTCGCGCGTGGCGAGCGGCGCAGCGATCCTTCCGTCCATGGCGGCAAGGCCCGCCCCAAATCCGCCTCGCTGATTATCTGACACCCCCGCCCCGCGAACCTGCGAACGCCCGTGCTATCATGTCTTTGCAGGCGAAAAATCCATACCAACACCAGGTCTCAAGCGAATACGGCCACCCAGATCAGCATCCAAGTCGCTGAACGGCGTCAAGGGAGACTGTCTCTGATCGCATTACTCAGGGCAGTCGTCCGGCCACCGGGCCCGCCACAGCCCGCCGTGCCGTGGGCACGGACAATGAGAGCAAAAAAATACAGCGCAACACCCCCGGCCGTGGGGCTGATAACCGCTTCGAGACCTGGTCGCCAATCGTAAATCCATCGCCTGCGCCATTCAAATCCTGGAGGCATCCCATCGCAACATCAGTCTGAGTTCCCGCGTCGGCAGTGGTCATCGCCTGTGCCCTGCCGGCGCTCCATTGTCCTCTGAAATCCGTCCCTCATCAGACCGCGCGTCTCAGGGACCCAATATCCGCCATGCCTGCGCAAGCCGGCATCCATTGCCCCGGCTATGGCAATCCCGTCCATCCTGTCCATCCATGCCATGACCCCCGGTTGACCCATCTCCCGCGCTGCCCTATCATCCCGGCCAACTGGACAGCCATCATTGGGCTGTCATTGCGAGCGCAGCGAGGCAATCCCGTTCCTCTTCGGAACACTGGTCGCCCGCTAACCGATGAGAGGTGCAGCCATGCGTGGATCCGAAGCCGTTGTCAGGGCTCTCGAACAGGAAGGAGTACGTTACATATCCGGGTTCGCCGGCGGTGGACTCAACCCCCTCTGGGGCCCCTTGCGCGCCTCCTCCATCCGGCCCTTCGCCGCCCGCCACGAGCGCCTCGGCGTCGAGATCGCCGACGGCTACGCCCGCGCCACCGGCGAGGTGGGTGTCGCCATGACCGGCACCGGGCCCGGCGCCACCAACTGCCTCACCGGCATCGCCGGCTGCTACGCCGACAACGTCCCCGTGCTGCTCCTCATGGGCCAGCACCCCATGCGAAACCTCGGCCAGGAATGGCAGCAGGAGGTCTCCGCCAGCATCTTCGACGGCCTGTGCAAGTGGCGCGGTTCCTTCACCCGGGTCCAGGACATTCCCCAGGTCATGCGCCGGGCCTTCACCGCCCTGCGCTCCGGCTCACCCGGTCCGGTCGTCCTGGAAATGCACCAGGATGTCCTCACCGCCGAGGCCGACGAATCCGTCCTCGCCTACACCCCGGTGGGCACCCCCGGCAAGGCCGGCCCCTCCGACGCCGAGGTCCAGCGCGCCGCCGATATGCTGGTGAACGCCAGCCTCCCCATCCTCAACGCCGGCGGTGGCGCCATGAGCGCCGGCGCTGCCGACGAGGTCCGCGAGCTGGCCGAAATGCTCTCCATGCCCGTCGCCACCACCATCATGGGCAAGGGCATCTTCCCCGAGAACCACCCCTTGTCCCTCGGCGGCGGCGTCTATCCTCGCAGCCGTTACGCCTCGGCGGCGGCCATCCAGATCAACCGCAAGGCTGACGTCGTCCTGGCCGTGGGCAATTCCTTCCGCCAGCCCAACGGCACCGACGGCCGCCCCATTCCTGAAGGCGTGCGGATCATTCACGTCAACGCCGACCCGGCAGATCTCAACAAGACCTACCAGGTTGACCTGCCCATGCTCGCCGACGCCAAGCTGGCCCTCCGCGCGATCATTGACGCCGTCCGCCAGCGCATCGGCCCCAGCGGCGGCGGCATGAAGCAGGAAATCGTCGATGAGATCCGCGCCTGCCACGAGAAGTCCGAAGCCGAGTGGATGCCCCGCTTCACCGACCCCGACACCCCCACCAACGGCTACCGCGTCGTCCACGAGCTCCAGCAACTCATTGACCCTGACCGCACCATTGCCCTCCACGATGCCGGCGGCAGTCGCGGCTACGTGGTCCCCTTCTGGCAGACCACCTTGCCCCGCAACTTCGTCGCCATGGGTGGCATGGCCGCCATGGGTTGGTCCGTGGGCGCCGCCATCGGCACCAAGCTCGGCCGCCCCGACCATCTGGTGGTCCACGTCCTCGGCGATGCCTCCTTCGGCATGACCGGCATGGACCTCGAAACTGCCTCCCGCATGGGCCTGCCCATCCTCACCGTGGTCATCAACAACGGCGGCACCGGCGGCGGCATGATGGGCATGGAAGACCCCAACGGCACGCCCCCGGAGATGGCCGTCCTCGGCGGCAACTTCAGCGTCGTCGCCGACGGCCTCGGCTGCTACTCCGAGCGGGTCGAGAACCCCGAGGACATCCGCCCGGCCTTCCAGCGCGCCATCCGCGCCACCGAGGAAGGCCAGTCCGCCCTCGTCGAGGTCATGATCCGCCCCCTGCCCACCCCCGAAATCCCCGACGACTGGTCCCTCTAACGAACCCGCACTCGCAGGGGCAACCTCAAAGGTTGCCCCTGATTATTTCGATTGGTTCCGACTAGATGCGTTTAGTAACCATCTCCATAGCGCTGTTAATCCTGGTTGCCGCAGTTGGCGCAGGATATGGGTTAGCCATATTCACCGAATCAATCCAAACCCCATGGCCGCTCCGGTCGGATTCACCCCCGCCCGCCGCCGGCACAATGCAGCCGCGCGCCGCATCCTCGAGCGTCCCGACCGCAACGCCGGCGCTGCCCACGTCCACCGCTACCGTCCTAATGCCAATCCCAACGGCCACCCCCGCGCCCACCTACACCCCTCGCCCAGCGCCAACGCCTGTACCCACTCCAACCACTGTACCTACTCCCACATCCATCCCAACCCCGACGCCAACTCCCGTAAGCGCCGCCGGGTTGCTCTGGGTAGCCGATGGCATCGACGAATCGGAGCGGCCAGCGTTCCGAGAACTGTCAACGCTAATCGAACAAAGCCCCGCCGTCGCCAAAATAATCTTGGACCGCCCCTGGGTCGCCGATGGCATCAACGGCCCGGAAAGAGCCGCCATCGAGCGCATCGGCGATATTGGCTACGATCTGCCGGACTTTGCCAAACAGGTCGCAGAACTGCCGTGGTTAGCGGACGACGTTACGGAACCGGAAGCTGAAACGGTGGAAACATTATGGGAGATTTCAGACCACGACTTGGACTTGGTAAAGCAATTCATTGTGCTCGCCTGGCTGGATGATGGCATTACGCAGACGGAGGCCGGTGTCTTATCCGACTTGCGGTTTACCATGCGCTATGATGCGTCGCTGGCGGAGCGATTGATTGCCTTGGCTTGGCTGGAGGACGGTGTTACGCAAATCGAAGCTACCCTTTTATCCGACTTACACTATATCGCCCGTGATGACATAACACTCGCCAATCGTCTCATCTCCTTCCCGTGGCTCGTGGATGGCTTGGACGAATTCGAGCGAACCACCATTGAACGCCTGAGCTGGATTGCTGATGAAGATGTGGAGCTGGCAAATGTCATCGCCGGCAAACCCTGGCTGGCGGATAGTCTGACCATTGACGCCGCTCGCTCGGTGAACAGCCTGTACTACATCCAGGACGAACATACGGAGTTGGCCCGGGACATCGCGAACATGCCCTTCCTGGAAACTCTGGAGCCAACCGACGCCGCTGCGCTGGAAGCTTTGTCCTGGCTGGCCTATACCGAAATCCTGGCTTTGCGGGAAGTGCTGGCCCACCCGACGCTCCAAGGCGGCATCACCGATGAATGGGCTTCGGTGGTAGCGCTCATGGACAGCGTCAACGAGGCTGCGCCAGCTTTTCTGCGTCCTCTGCTGGACCCCGATCAGGTTGACGTGGAACAGCGCGCCGTGACCCTGCCCCACACCGGCGCCGTTGATCTCGCCATCATCCGCACCGAAGCTGGCGCCCCGCGCAGCATGGACCTGTTGGAGCACAGTGTTGGCAGCGTCGAGCGATTTATGGGCACGGCCATGCCCGCCAACTTTGTTGGGCTGCTCTTTGGAACCGCGGTGCTGGGTTACGCTCACGGCACCAACTACGGCGATTATTTTGTGATGTTGCCGGAATATGACGTCGCCGACGGCAGCGACGAAGCCGACTATGCCGGCCGCCTGATGGCTCACGAGGTGGCCCATTACTACTGGCGCGGCAACCCCAACTGGCTCGATGAAGGACTGGCCGAACTGTTGGCTGCCGTCGCGGAAAACGAGCGCACCGGAGTGCCCGTGACCACCGAACACACCTACTGTCCCGCCGGCGACAATATCGCCTTGCTCGAACGCCTTGACGCCGCCGGCGTTATCTACGACTATCGCTGCAACTACGCTCTGGGCGGCCGGTTCTTCCTGGAAATCTATAACACCCTGGGCGATGCCGCTTTCCGTGAGGGGCTGCTAAATCTCTACTTGGCATCCCTGGTCGAAGATTATGCCGACGAGTTCGACGGTTCCCCGGTGGGCATCCGACAAATTCATGACGCTTTCCAGTCGCACTCCGACGCCGTGGCCCCGATAATAGACAAGTGGTACCACGGTACCTCACCGTAATTCCAGACCGGACCGCCCAACAAAACGACCAATTGCGTAAGAGGTTGTCCCATGCAAACCATCACCATCAACCGCGCCAAGCGCCTCAAGGAAGAACCTCAATTCGGCCACAACCGTTGGCACCCGGACATCCCGCCCATCGTCGAGGTGGACCCCGGCGAGGAGGTCGTCCTCGAAACCCGCGATGCCTCTGACTCCCAGATCCAGCCCGGCATGACCGGCGCCGACCTCGGCGGCCTCGATGCCAAGGTCGGACACCCCCTCACCGGCCCGGTGTACGTCAAGGGCGCCGAACCGGGCGACCTGCTGGAGATTGAGTACCTTGACATAATCGCCCAGCCCCGCGGCTGGACCCGCAACCGTCCCGGCGCCGGGTTCCTCCGCGACGTTTTCACCGATCCCTACCTGGTCCATTGGGACATCGCCGACGGTTGGGCAACCTCAGCGCAGATCCCCGGCGTGCGCATCCCCGACGGCTCTTTCATGGGCACCGCCGGACTAGCCCCTTCCCATGCGCAGATGACCGCGTGGGCCGCCCGCGAGGCCGACTACGTGCGTCGCGGCGGTACGGCTGCTCCGCCTGATCCCGAGGATGCCGTGCCCGCCGGCGGCCGGATCGCCGACGAGGGCCTGCGCACCATTCCGCCCCGTGAGAACTGCGGCAACGTGGACGCCAAACAGCTGACCACGGGTTCCCGCCTCTACATCCCCGTGGCCGTGCCCGGCGGCCTCTACTCCGCCGGCGATGGCCATTTCGCCCAGGGCGATGGCGAGGTCTGCATCACGGCCATCGAAATGGGCGCAACTGCTGCGGTGCGTTTCGCCATCCACCAGGGCGAGGCGGCGCGGCATAACATAACCTTCCCCCGTTACTCTCACCCCGGCTACTTCCTCCCGCCGGAATGGGCCGCGCCCCGCAATTTCACCGCCACCATCGGCTATCCCATCCGCGCGGATGGCTCCCAGGAGGGCGAAGACAGCCTCACCCTGGCCGCCAGGAACGCTCTGCTCAACATGATCGCGCTGTTGCAGGAGCGCGGCTGGACCGCTGAACAAGCCTACATAATCTGCAGTGTCGCCGTGGATCTCCGGGTGAGCAACATCGTGGACCTGCCCAACGTCACGGTGTCCGCCTTCCTGCCCGAGGACATTTTCAACGGATAGCTCGTCCGCACACCTGCGACTTACTTGTGGCGCCCCAAGCGGGGCGCCTGTTTTCATGCCTGAGCCGTAACCGCTCATCGGGCTGGGGCGATCCGAGCAGCTCGCCGGCGCGGCCGGACAGCAAAACGCCCCGACCATTTGCCACCGGCCGGGGAGTTCCGCTGTCCCTCGCTCACGCGAAGAACCGGTGCGCCAACCGACCCGCTCGCCTGTGGGTCGTTGGCGTGTCACCTGCGTCGCGGGCGGCCTCAGGCGCGCTCCGCGACGTGGCTGCGATTAGTTGACGCGCTTGACTTCCAGGATTTCACCGGGAGCCAACGCCACGCGTTTGACGTTGATGCCCATCTTCAGCATCCAGTAGCCCAGCGTCGCCTTGCTGACGCCCAGGGTGTCGGCGGTTGCCGTCAGCCCCTGATCGTTGACCAGTTCCGGGAGCAGGCGCTCGAGCGGCTGGTCGAATTCCTTTTCTACGCGAAGCATCAACTTGGTTTTGCGCGCCATGATCCACCTCCATCGGTGTACCAATTTTTGTACATTCACCGATCAGCAGTGCAGGTACCCTGTTCTCGTGTTACCGGAGTCGTTGTGACGTTACACTACCGAGCGACTTGACGATTGTCAAGCGCAACCAAAGAATAATTCTAAAAGTTTTTTATATTCTTTTAGAACGTCCCTGGTTACGTGCCTATTTTGACACACGGCGACCCTGGACGCTAGGAAGGCGAAAACCAAATCCGGGCAATTTTCGCAATTTTGGGCCTGCGTAGCGTTTCCGGATCGGACCGAAGCGCCGGGTATAGAGAGAACAGGGACCCGAGCGGCGCCGTGGGGGAACAGCTGGCGCTTGGGGTTTTGCTATCTGACCTGGTATGCCCGAACTCCCGCCGGTGTACAGCGTGGATCGAAGTTTCCTGCGGAGCTTTCGCCGTCCAGTCGTTGCAGCTTCGTGTACTAACGATACGTACACGTGCATTACCCAGCGGTGCGATCCTGGATCATGCGTCGCCAGGACATTCGGTGTATCGAGTACACGTCAATGTACTGGCGCATGCGGATTACCTAATACACCGATAACTGCACCCTCGGTTGCCGGGTGTGCACTTTAATTGCATGCCATTGCTGTATGAGGATGTACCACCTTTTTCATTACACTGTGATTACGTCTCGACGTTTCATGGCGAGTGTACAGCCGCTTCATGATACGGCTGTTACATTTTGCGGTGTAACGGGCGCCGGTTTGGATTGCGGGCCTGTGGGCCGCTCACTCAAGCCGACCGACATGTGCGCCCGGGTACCTCGGGCGGTTGACACCTCTGGACGGCCTGCCTAATCTTGCCGTCGGACCCTGTAGAGCCGCGTTGGCGGCTGGGACGGAGATTAGCCTTGAACATCCCTACCTTGCGCGACGTGTACCGCGCTCGCGCGACCATCAGCCCTTACTTCCCGCGCACGCCGCTTACCTATTCGGCTGGACTGAGCCAGGCATTGGACGCGGAGGTGTACCTGAAACACGAGGAGCACCTGCCGTTGGGCGCTTTCAAGGCTCGCGGCGGCATCAATCTCCTCGCCAACATGGACCCGGCAGACCGGCAGCGCGGCGTGATCACCGCCAGCAGTGGTAATCACGGCCAGTCGATTGCCAGCGCTTGCCGGGCTTTCGGAGCCAGAGCCCTGATTGGGTTGCCGGTGGATGCCAACCCCAACAAGGTCGCGTCAATGGAAGCTTTGGGTGCAGAGCTGATCTTCCACGGCGCTAACTTTGATGAGGCTCGCCGGTACTGCGAGCGACTGGCCGCAGAAGAGGGCTACCGATATGTGCACCCGGTCAATGAGCCGGAACTTATCGCCGGAGTTGCCACCGCGAGCCTGGAAATCATCGAAGACTTGCCCGACGTGGACGTGATGTTCCTGCCCATTGGTGGGGGCAGCGGAGTTTCGGGGGCTTGCATCGTTGCGCAAGCGCTCAATCCCGACATCCGCGTCGTCGCGGTTCAGTCTGAAGCGGCCTCCGCTGCCTACCTCTCTTGGAAGCAGGGGCAACTGGTGCAGGCGCCAATGCGCACCTGGGTTGAAGGAACGGCGACGGCTGAAGGTTATGAGCTGCCGCAGCAGATCATGCGGCACCGTTTGCACGATTTCGTGCTGGTGAGCGAGGACGACATTCGCCGCGCCGTGGCGATGCTGATCGAAAAGGCGCACACCCTGGCGGAAGGCGCCGGGGCAACGGCGTTGGCCGGCGCGGTACGTAGCGGGGACCTGGTTCGCGGGCGAAAGATATCGATCACCGTCAGTGGGGGAAACATCACGCTGGCGCAACTGCGCGATTGCATCGATCTCTACCTGGGAGAATGATCCCGTTCTTCCAGGTAGCGCGCCAGCTCATCGCGCCGGAATTCTGGCAGCGCGCGTTCGCCGCTCCTGTCGATCAGCCACAGGCCATCCGAGGGCTCCATCATCTGACCGATTTCCCAACCGCTGACTCCTACCCGGTCCAGTGCGCGCAGGGCGCCCGGAACATCTCCCGCTGACATCGTGGCGATCAATGCGCCCGAACCCAGAAGACCCATCGGGTCGAGGTCCAGCGCCTCGCAGATGGCGGCGCACTCGGGAAGCAACGGCACGCTCTCCGCTTCGGCAACCAATCCGAGGTTAGACGCCGCGGCGATTTCCCTGAGCGCGGTGATCAGTCCGCCTTCGGTTACGTCGTGCATACTGTGGACCGTGCCCGCATCAAACAGGGCCCGTGCCGCAGCCAAAATGCTGATCCCGGGTTCGACCAGATAGCTCGCGGCTTTTTCCAACGCCTGCTTGTCGAGGCCCCGGGCCTGAAGTTCGGCCGCGTGTTCCCTCGCCAAAATCGCAGTGCCTTCAATGGCCACACCGGTGGTGACGATTATGCTGTCGCCATCTTGCGCCCCGCCCGTGGAAACCAGGCGGGCACGATCTCCGAGCTCGCCCAGCATCGTGCCGGCCACTATGGGGCGCGGGAGCCCGTCCGTCACTTCGGTGTGTCCGCCGATCACTGCCACCCCAATCTGGCGGCACGCTTCTGAAATGTCCCGGAAGATGCTGCGCAGGTCGTCAGGCGTGGCGCCGGTCGGCAACAGCACGGTGGGCAAAAACCACCGGGGAACCCCGCCCGTGCAGGCCACGTCGTTGGCGTTGACCTGGACCACGTACCAGCCCACACGGTCAGCGGCGAAGGTTACGGGGTCGGATTTGGCGATCAGGACTCGATCCCCCATATCCACGACCGCGCAGTCCTCTCCCACGCCCGGACCAACCAACACCCGCGGGTCGGCAGCGCCGAGGTCGGAAAGTAGTCCCTCCAGCAAGTCCGGAGGCAGCTTGCCTGTTTCCAATTCCTTTACCTTTATCGAGGGCCGACGATCTGAACGCCCGCAGTCCTGCGGAAGTGCGTCATCAACGGCCGCCGTGTTATCCCACGTGGCCGGCCTGATCGGCTCCGGGGATGCGGCAATCCGACACGTTATCTGGGTCGCAATCATCCATCATCGGCTTGGGATTTCTGTAAGGATACAACAGGTTGACGCTCGAGCAGGTTGACACTCGAGATGGAGCGCGGGCGTCATTGCGCCGATCCCGGCAATTCGGTTGCATGGCGAACGGTACGTGCTATAATTCTTGAACTTCCCGATTGGGTCGTTAATCGGGCCTTTCCGGCGCATTCGTCTAGCGGCCCAGGACACCGCCCTCTCAAGGCGGAGATCAGGGGTTCGAATCCCCTATGCGCCACCAATCGAAAATTGCGCCGACGCCGTTCCGGGCGTCGGCGGTTTGGTTTTCTGGCCCTGGTTGGGGTGACGCTATGCCGGATTCGGCGACGCTGCTGGCGCTGGTTCTTGTACTGGCGTCTGCCTTCGCCCACGCCACCTGGAACTTCCTGCTGAAACGTGCTCGTGAGCAGGAAGTGTTCGTATGGTGGCTGTCTGGGTTCGGCGTCGTCGGGACATTGCCGGTCGCCGTCATATTGGCCATCCGCACCGACTTTGAACCCGTGGGATTGTGGTTTGTTGCGGCATCTGCGGTAGTGCATATTTGCTACTTTCTTTTTCTGGGGCGCAGCCTGGCGCGGGCTGATTTGTCATTGGCCTACCCCATCGCCCGTGGATTCGGTCCAGGACTGGTGCCGGTGCTGGCCGTGTTCACGCTGGGCGAGCGGGTCACCGCTCCGGCGTGGGTTGGCATCGCGTGTATCGTTGTGGGGATTTACACGATGGCCTGGTGGGGCCGTATCAAAATCCTGTCCCCGGAAACGTTGGCCGCCAATCGCGCCGGGATCGGATACGCGCTGCTCACCGGCGGCTGCATCGCCATGTACACCCTGATTGACAAGCAGGGGGTGGCGTACATCAGCCCTTTCCTCTACCTGTATCTCATGACACTGGGCGTGGCGGCGGGAATGCTGCCTTACATAATCCGGAATCACGGAGCCGAAGCGATTGTCTCAGAATGGCGAGGAGGGTACCGGTCGGTGGCCGTGGCTTCCCTGCTGCTCTTCCTGGCATACGGTCTGGTGCTGACGGCAATGCGCATTGCCGACGTAAGCTACGTCGCCCCGGCGCGGGAGGTTGGCCTTCTCTTCGCTTTGGTCCTGGGCGCTATTGTGCTCAAGGAGGTGGTGACCCCTGGCCGAGTGGTGGGCGCCGGTCTGATTGTGGCGGGGCTTGTGCTCATAAGCGTGTTCCGGTGACGTGCGCTGGGCAGCGGCTATAATGGCTTCAACACCGTCCTGAAGCCCTTGACCCCGGAGGAGGACTGCCATGGCCGACCAATTGGACCTGTTTGAGGCGATCTACAGTCAACGACAAATCACCCGTTACAAGCCGGATCCGGTGCCGCAATCCGAGATACAGAAAATGATCGACGCGGCAGTCCGCGCCCCCAACGGCGGCAACACACAGCCGTGGGAGTTCGTGGTGGTGAACGATCCGGACACGGTGAGAGCCCTGGGCGAGCTTTACAAGAACACGTGGCTGGACGCCATGGGCTGGGAGCCATCGCCCAGCGAGTCGCGCGTTTACCGTCACGCTCGGTACCTGGCGCACCACATGCCCGAAGTTCCGGCGATGATCGTGGTGTGCGCGGATCACTCCCGGGGCAGTGGGTTCCAGCCGGGCCAGCCCATCGAACCGGGACGGCACGCCGCATCAATTTGGCCGGCGATTCAAAACCTGTTCCTGGCTGGCCGAGCCCTGGGATTGGGCACGCGCATCACCACCGTCCTGAACCGCAAGGAGGATGAAGTGCGCGTGCTCCTGGGGCTTCCGGAGCACGCCGAAATGATCTGCTTGACCCCGGTCGGTTATCCGCGTGGCAGTTTTGGCCCCACCAATCGACGCCCGCCATCGGAAGTCACCTCGTTCAATCGCTGGGGCTTCCGTGATTGGTCCGACTAACCGCCTGGAGGTCCCATGGCTAATGCCCCCACCCTGAAGATCGATGGCGTCCGCTACATCATCACGATGGACCCGGATCGGCGTATCGTTGCCGACGGGTCGGTTGTCATAACCGGAAACCGGATCAGCCAGGTCGGCAAGACGGCCGACCTGGCTTCAGTCGCGGCGGATCGAACGATAGACGGATCCGGGATGGTTGTCACGCCCGGGTTCGTGAACGGCCACATGCACATCAGCTACGCCCATGCGGCGCGCGGCCTGTTTCCGGATGATCTCGGCGCGGAATACCTCCCCAACGTGTTTCGGCTGCAGCAGGCGATGACTCCCGATGACGAATATGCGACCTCGATGCTGGCCATCGTAGAGCTATTGAAATACGGAACCACCACTTTCATCGACCCGGGGACGACCACGCACCTTGAGGATTGTTTGGCTGCATACGATCAGGCTGGCTGCCGCATAATAGTCGGCCGCAACGTGCTGGACCGCCCGAATCCGCTGAACCTGCCAGTGTACGAGACCGACGACGCAATCCGGGCCACGGAAGAAGTCATGGCCCAGGTTGACAGCACGTCGAACGGGTTAGTAACGGCCTGGACGATGCCGTTCTCCGCGGAATTCTGCACGCCGGAACTCCTGGCCGCTTGCGACCGAGTTGCTGCTGAACATAACACGCGGTCCACGTTGCACTTTACGAACGGCCCCCGTTGGATCGAAGAGTGCCGGCAAACCCATGGGTGTTCGCCCACGGAGTATCTGGAGCGATGCGGAGTGCTCAATCCGCGGATGACGCTGGCCCACTGCCTGGGGATCGGCGCTGACGAAGCCCGCCTGATCGCGGATCGCGGGTCAGCAGTGATCATGTGTCCCACTGCGGCGGTCAAAGGTGGCGCCGGGACCGCCGCGCACGGTCTGCTTCCCGAGCTGTTGGAGTTCGGGGCGACGGTGGGTCTGGGTACCGACGCGGGCAACAATTCCAACCTGCTGGAAACCCTGCGGTCGGTTTACCTGGCCGCCGTGCTGTACAAGGACGGCCGTCGGGATGTGGGCATGATCCCCGCGGAAACGGCGCTTGAGCTGGGTACCATTGGCGGCGCGGCGGCCCTGGGCATGGACCACCTCATCGGCTCAATCGAGCCCGGCAAAGCGGCGGACCTGGTGTTGTTCGACACGCGCCGGGCTGAGTGGGGCGCCTTGCATAACCCGGTGAACAACCTGGTTTACAACGCGGACGGCCGCAGCGTGCACACCGTCATCGTGGACGGCCGAGTGGTTGTCGCGGATCATCGGCCGCTGTTCGTGGACGAGGCGTCGCTGGTGGATGAGGTACAAGGGCGGGGCGAGGCGCTGTTAAAAAGAACCAGCGTGGAGTTTCCGCCACGCTGGCCCGTTGTGTAGGTCTGCGGTACGCAGGGGTCAGGTTTCCTGGCCCGGCTCCCCGATGTCGCGGAGGATGTTCTCCAGCGCCTGATCCAGGGCCGGGTCGAGATCCACCGGTTCGACATACGGCGTGTACTGGTAGTCCAGCCGGACCTGATCGATGATCTGCTTGGCTTCGCTGTTGGTGCGCCCGAGGCGTTCCAGGTTGTCCAGGAGTTCCTGGGACTCGCGATTGCCCATCTGCTCCAGTTCCGACAGGTCCATCTCGATCTTGAACAGCGACCGGAGCCGGCGCAGGATGTCGTAGTAGGCGCGGTGGTCCTGGGTGATGCCCAGCTGGTTGTTGTTGCTGGTCATAAACGGGTACATGGGGGCCATGGCTCCCATGCGGAACATCTGGACATCGGGATACTGGTAGTGGGCGACGGATACCAGGGCCATGCCGATGGTTGGCCCCTGCCGGCCCCGGCTGCCGTAACTGCTGAACTGGACGCCGTGGCGCTCCAACTGTTCGCGCATCTCAGGACGGGAATACACGCAGGTGATGCGGCGTTCCAGATCCGGGGGAGCGGGTCCGTTGACGCCTTCCACGGCGACGGTCTGCTGGACGCCCAGCTCCTTGATCGCCGAGAAGAAGGCTTCCGCGTAGATGTCCAGGCGATACCAGGGTTCCTCGCCAAGAAAAACTACCAGGCCGCTGCCGATCTCGTAGAAGGAGTTCTGCCGCGACATGGCGACGCTGGGCAAACCCTCGTTGAACGCCGCGGAGGGCCGGAACGCATCATGAGTGCCGGCAACCTGGAACGGGTAGCACATCCGGTTGACGTATTCGCTGAACTGCCCGACCTGCCGTCCTCCGTTCTTCTCGATGAGGTAGCGCGGCAACCCGCTGGAGATCCGGCCGCCGTTGGACCACTGGCGGCGCCAACCGGCCAGCAGATAGCTGGCTTCCGGTTTGTCGGTAAAAGTGAAAAGGTCCTCTGGCATAGTTGACCGCCTCCCTGCCCGGCTGCCACGCTGAGGTTTGAGCCAATATAACACATCGAACGCGAGCGCCCTTTGCTGAGACCGCGACAGAACGCTCCGGCAACTGGGGTTTCGTTGGGCTCAGTTTCGAGAGAAACCGCCGCTGCCGCCGATCCCACGGGTTTGCTCGTTGACCAGGAAGGTGGCGGTGTCGCGGCCCTGGACGGTTTCCAGTTCGGCGTCAAACCGCTGGCCGCCGAACTCACCCAGCATCTCGAAGCGGCGTTCGGTGTAGACGCGCCCCTCGTATCCGTCCGCTTGAATGTCGCGCTCCGGTTCGCCGGCGAGATACATCTCAACCGCCGTGGTCATGAGGGAGTCCCGATCCTCGTTGCTGAGGAAGTTCGGGGCGCGCAAAAAGACGTACCCCCAGCGGATGCCCTGGTGTTCCATCATGGGATCAAGGTCCTATCACTACCCGAGAATGCGAGATCGTCCACAACGGAGCGGTAAGTAGGTACGGCTCTCGACTCAGTCCCGGCAGTCAGATATCCATAGCGGTCGGACGAAGGAGGAAAGTGGTGGGCGGTGAGGGACTCGAACCCCCGGCCTTCTGCGTGTAAAGCAGACGCTCTAACCATCTGAGCTAACCGCCCGCTGACGCTGGTGGGCAGGCAAAGAAATGGCGCGCTTGGCGAGATTCGAACTCACGACCTCTGCCTCCGCAGGGCAGCGCTCTATCCACTGAGCTACAAGCGCACGACGGAAAATGGTGCCGAGGGAGGGATTTGAACCCACACGTCCTAAAGGACACTGCGCCCTGAACGCAGCGCGTCTGCCGTTTCGCCACCTCGGCAAGGTGGTTTCCGTTTTGTGGTCTCGCTGCGGCCGGTATGGTGGGCGATGGAGGATTTGAACCTCCGACCTCCTCGGTGTGAACGAGGCGCTCTAACCGCTGAGCTAACCGCCCGAGCGTGACCTACGAGAATCATTATAGCCCTGGAGTACCCACACGGCAACCGGGCCGCCTTCCAGTAACCGTTCGGAGTTGCGGGGAAGTGTCATTGCGAGCCCGTGCTTGATGCGGGGCGGCAATCCCGTCGGCACAAGGGAGTCTTTCAGGGCAGACGTTACTGCTACAGGTTCGAGATTGCCACGGCGCAAGGGCCTCGCAATGACAACCTCCTGAAATCTGAACAGTTACGCCGTCCGGTGGACGGCATGGCAAAAGCAGACCCGGCACGAACTCGCGCCGGGCCCATGAGGAGCACGTTATGTAAAAAAGACGCCGAATCCGCCCTTGTTATCTACATAACGCGCCTTGTGCGAACCAACCAGTATCAGTGATCGCCGACCCCGGTAAGCTGTTTGTTAGGTTCTCCCACGGCTCCCGACTCCCTTAGCTTGGCAAACTCCTCGGAACCATAGCCCAGTTCCGCCAGCACTTCTTCATTGTGTTGTCCCAGGAGCGGAGGAGCCATTCGCAACTCGGCCGGAGTCCCCCGCAGCTTTATCGGCGAGTTGGGAACCCGAAGGTCGGGCACGTGGGGGTGGTTGATCTCCAGGAACATTTCCCGGGCGTTGACTTGTTCGTCCGCCACCACGTCGGATGTCTTGTTGATCGGTCCCACGGGAACTCCCGCCTCATCAATGACCTTTACCCAGTGCGCCACGGTGTGGTCGGCGAATATGCTGTTCAAAAGATCGACCATCTCGCCGCGGTGCGCTACCCGATCCGGGTTGGTGGCGAACTTGGGGTCGTCCTTCAGGTCGGGATGCCCGATAGCGTTGCAGAAACGCTCCCAAAGGTTCGGGTTGGCGACCCCGAGGATGAAAAAGCCATCAGAGGCTTGGAAGCTCTGATAGGGCACGAGGCTGGGATGGCCGGACCCCAGGCGGTGGGGCTCGACGCCGGTGCCGATAAAGCCGGTGGCGTGGTAGCTCATGGCGGCGACCTGCCCGTCCAGCAGGGCGGTGTCGATAAGCTGACCTTCGCCGGTCTTGTCGCGGTGGTACAGGGCGGTGACGATTGAGCCGTAGGCGAGCATCCCGGTGAAGAGGTCCACCAACGAGAACCCCACACGCTGGGGAGGCCCGTTCGGATCACCGGTCAGGTGCATCAACCCGCTGTAGGCCTGGATGATCAGGTCGTAGCCGGGCTTGTTGGCCATGGGGCCGGTGCGTCCGTAGCCGGAGATGGTGCAGTAAACGATGTCGGGATTGATGGCCTTGATGTCCTCGTAGCCCAGCCCCATGCGGGCCAGGGTGCCGGCGCGGAAGCTTTCGATCATCACGTCGGCTTCCTTGGCCAGCTTCTTGACGATGTCCAGGCCCTCTTCCGACTTCAGATTTACGGACAGGCTGCGCTTGTTGCGGTTGAACGACATGAACTGGGTGCTTTCGCCGTTCCAGATGGGCGGCCACTTGCGGGTTTCGTCGCCATCGTTGGGCTCTTCAATCTTGATGACATCGGCCCCCATATCGGCCAGGTTCTGGGTGCAAAACGGGCCCGCCAGGGTACGGGTCAGGTCGACGACCTTGATGTTTTCCAGAGGCTGAGACATCGTTCGGGTCCTCGCTTTTTCAGGTTTGGCGGATTATAGCATGGGGGTAATGTTGCGTTGACGCGGGGGATGTCAGGTGTTAGCGTGTGGCCGAATTTTCGTTATGTCAGGTTTTGATGACGCGCGACCACGGTGACCGCCCGCTGATCCTCTCCCTGGGCGGCATCAATATGGATCTGGTGACGTTCTCCGAGCGCCTGCCGGCTGACGGCGAAACCGTGGTAGGCGACCGGTTCGTGACGTATCCGGGTGGCAAGGGCGCCAACCAGGCCGTGGCTGCCGCACGGATGGGCGCCCGGTCGGCGATGGTAGGGCGGGTCGGCGACGACATGTTCGGGCCGCAACTGACGGATCTGCTGGAGGCTGCCGGCGTGGACGCCGGCGCCGTGGGGGTCTCGTCGGGAACCAATTCCGGCATCGCGGTAATCAGCGTGGGGGAAAGCGGGCAGAATCGCATCGTGCAGGTGCTGGGCGCGAACGATACCTGCGGCGATGCTGAATACGATGCCGTCGCGGACTTGCTGCCGGAAACGTCCGCGTTGATGCTGCAACTGGAAGTATCTATCAGCCTGTCGATCAAGGTGGCCGAGCTCGCGGCTGCTCAGGGAGTCCAGGTAATCCTCGATCCCGGTCCGGTGCGGCCGGTGCCCGCGGAGTTTTACCGGCACGTCTCGGTAATCACGCCTAACGAAACCGAAGCGGAGGCGCTGGTGGGATACCCCGTTACTGACGCGCGCACGGCGGACAGCGCGGCCGAGGAGTTGCTGGCAAGGGGCGTCGGGTCGGCGGTCATAAAATTGGGTGCTCAAGGGGCATACTGGGCCGATGGTGACGGCAGTGGGGAGGTCCCTCCGTTTCCGGTGCAGGCGGTCGACACCGTGGCGGCCGGCGATGCGTTCAACGGCGCGCTGGCGGTGGCGCTGTCCGAAGGCCACCCGTTGCAATCGGCGGTACGATGGGGATGCGCGGCCGGAGCCTTGTCGGTGACGCGGGTCGGGGCGCAGGATTCAATGCCTGAACGCGACGCCGTGCTCGCATTGTTGGATCGTTAGAATTACGGGCAATATCCACGCCTCCGAACCAGTGAGATGACCAACGGGGACAAATTCTGCGCCGGATGCGGGGCTCGCCTGGCTCTGAGAGAGCATGAGGGTCGGGAACGCCCAGTGTGCCCGCAATGCGGGCGGGTGGTCTACTACGATCCGAAACTGGCGGCCGCGTGCGTCATTGAACGGGACGGGAAGACGCTGATGGTGAGGCGGGCGGTGCAGACCGGCTACGGGTTGTGGAGTATGCCGGGTGGTTATGTTGACCGGGGGGAACCGGTGGAAACGGCGGCGGCGCGGGAAGTGGAAGAAGAGGCGGGTCTGCTGGTCGAGATCGGGCAACTGATCGGGCTGTTCTCGGATGCGGGCAATCCGGTGGTGGTTGCGGCGTACGCGGCGACGGAAGTGGGGGGTGTGCTGGCCCCGGGTCCCGAGTCGCTGGACGTGGGATTTTTCGCGCTGGACGACCTGCCGCCACTGGCCTTTCCCAGAGACGAGCAGATTCTGAGGCGTTGGCAACGCATTCGCAATCAACGCTCGTGAGTGGGCGATCATGTCACTGATGCGTCGCCTGGCGCCGGTGCGAGGTCTGGCCGAGCAGGCCGGCCGGACCCTGTTGGATGCGCTGTACCCTTTGGAATGCGCGGGGTGCGGCGGCTCGGGCAAGATCATCTGCGACCGGTGTGCGCAGGAATTACCGTGTTTGGTTCCGCCATATTGCCGGGTGTGTGCGGCGTACAGCGAGACCGAACTTTGCCGGGTGTGCGCGCAGTCGGGTCGGCATTTCGACGGCGCGCGGGCTCCGTACCGCTATGAAGGAAGCATACGCGACGCGATCCTGGCCCTGAAATACGGTGGCATCAAAGCCGCAGCGCCGCAACTGGGCGACATGCTTGCCGACTACCTGAAAGAGAATCCGCTGCCGGGCGACGTGGTGGCGCCGGTGCCGATGCACGCGAGCCGACGTCGGGAGCGTGGGTACAACCAGGCGGAACTGCTGGCCCGTCGGGTGGCCGGACGCTGCGATATCCCGTATCGGGCTGACCTGTTGGCGCGAACCCGAAGAGTTGATCCCCAGGCCGGGATGACCAACGCGGCCAGCAGGGCGACCAACGTTGCAAACAGCGTGACGATCTCCCGTCCCTCCGAAGTTCATGGCCGCCAGGTAATCCTGGTGGACGACGTGGTCACAACCGGAAGTACGTTGAATGCGTGCGCGGCGGCGCTCAAGGAAGCTGGGGTCGCTTCGGTTTGGTGCCTTACGCTGGCTGTGGCCGGGAGCCACCGCACGGGAGAGTGACCGCGCGATCTCGCTACGGCAAGACACCCCAATACGTCAACGAGATTGCCACGCTGCGCTCGCAATGACTTTTCGGTCAAAGCGGGTACGTGTGAGGTCAGTCCGGTTTGACATCCTACATGCGGTCTGCTGAAATGGCGGCAACGGCTACCAAACCGACACCAAAGGATCAGGAGGCAGCATCATGGCAGGCAACACTATCGTCTACGTTGGCGCCGAAGCCAGCGGACTGTACCGAAAGACAGCGGGCGATGCTCACTGGGATCTCCTCACCGACGGGCTGGCGCCCGCCACACAGGCACGGGCAATAGCCATTCATCCCAACGACCCGCGCACGATCTTCTGTGGCACGCAGCGGGGCATCTACCGCAGCACCGACGGCGGCGACCACTGGCAGCGCATGAACATGACCGAGGGACGGGTGGTCTGGTCCATTCGGTTCCATCCCAATGACTCCAACATTATGTTCCTGGGCACCGAGGGCGCTGAGGTGTACAAGAGCGAAGACGGCGGAGAAAACTGGGCACACATCGCAACGGTGTCAAATCCGGCACAGGTGCAGATGGCGTTTGCCATGCGCATCCTGGGCATCGACATCGAGGCCAGCAATCCCAACAACATGTATGCGGCCCTGGAAGTGGGCGGGGCAGCGAGCAGCACGGACGGCGGCAACACCTGGACGATTCGGAACAGCGAGTTCGCCGGCGACGTGGACCTGCTGGACCTCCACGGCGTGGCCGTGGGCGGCGCGGATTCGCAGTCGGTGCTGATCTCCAACCGCACGGGCGTGTGGCGGAGCAGTGACCGGGGAGCATCCTGGCAGGACTGCGAATTCGACCGGTTCTCCGACATCAAGTACTCGCGCGGCGTGGTGCGTGACCCCAGCGACGCGAACACGCTTTACGCCTGCGTAGGCATGAACTTCGGAAGCGAACAGGGCGGCGTAATGCGGACGACCAACCTCGGCGAAAGCTGGGAGCGGTTCGATTCGGGCGTCAACCCGGGCAGCACCACCTTTGGCGTGGCGGTGAACCGTCAGGACCCGTCGCAGGTGTACTTCTGCACGCGCCGGGGCCAGGTGTTCGGCACCCACGACGGCGGGGCCTCGTGGTCGTCCGACCAGTTGCCGGACATGGCGCAGAACGTGATCAGCGTGGCGTGCGCTTCGGCATAGCCTGACTACCATCCTCCGATGGAAAGCGCCGGCGGCGGTTCGCGGATTGCGGGCCGCCGCCGGTAGCATTAGCAACTCCGGAAGGTCAGACATGAGCGTTGAAGCAGTGGCAAAGGCTATAGATCATTGCCGCACCGTGATTGCCGAATGGCCCGAGTGCATGAGCGAATTCTCAATGGGATGGCGTGAGGTTGATACCCGCTATGCCTTTATTGATCCCGTGCTCACCGCGTTGGGGTGGAATGTCAGCGATCCCAAGCAGGTTGTTGCCGAGTGGCGTCGCGGGGAGGGCTGGCTTGATTATGCGCTGTTTGCTCCTGACGGTAGAGCCACCATCCGCGAATCTGGCGCGCCTTGCATTGCAGTTGAAGCCAAATCGCTGTGGGGATACGGACGCGACTTATTACAGGAACACGAGAGTCAGTTAGAGTGCTACGTTACAGCGCAACCTCGGATGAACAGGGGACTGGCAGTCTTGACCAACGGCGCGGAGTGGCGCATCTACGACGTTGCCAAGTCCGGCGAGTTTGCGAGGAAACGGGTAGCGGTGGTGGATATCACGGCGGGGAACGTTGAGGATGCGGCGCGGACTTTGAACGAGTGGCTGTCCACGGATCGATGGCAGTGATACGCTGTGGTTGTAGATGCAGGTCGCTGCTGGCGAGGGGTGGTGTATCATCGGGTAACCACGTTGGCGTGAGTGGTCCAGCCGTTGCGGAGGTGAACAATGCTGGCGATAGAGGGGGCGTTGCGGGGGTTATGGGTTGGTTTCCTCGTCCTTGGGGTTTGGGTGATCGTTGGGCAGCTAACGGGGTGGAGTTGGATGCAACCGCTGAATTTGCCGGTGTGTCTGGTATCGGGGTTGGTGGCAGGCTTGTTGAAGGTCGGCAAGCATTTGCCCTGAGCCCGGCGCTATGATAGGAGCACTGGGCAAGATATTCCGCCGGCTGCTGATAGTTTGGATTTGGCCGAAGACCATAGCGAAAGCGCTGGTCAGCAGAGCAGGGCTGGGAACAGCAATTCTGGCGATGGCCGGGGTGATTTACCTGGAACCGTATGTCACAGACACGTTCTCCTGTCTGGGCGAAATGATCCAAGCGCCCACTGAGGGGCGTTTAGTTGATTGGCAGTGCCTGGTAGACGTACTGGACGATTTACGAGATGACGGCACAGCGGCGACGGTAATCCTGGCTATCGCCGCGGCTGTCCTCGCCAGCGCGTGGAGTAGCGGTTCCAATTCCATGGAATAAAACAGGGGCGGGTCCGAAAACCCGCCCCTCATTTTTGCCAACCGGCTTTGGTCTAGCTGCTGGCTTTGGGGAGCCAGTCTTCGTTCCAGGGGAACTCGTCGGCTCCACTGCCAAAGGCGGGCTGGCCCTGGTCGATGCGGTCGCGGTAGGGACTGGTGACGGGCTCACGGTAGGGGTAGAGACCGCCCTCGTACATCTGCTCGCCCTTCTTGAAGTGGGTGGCCTGTTCCAGGGTTTCCACGAAGGGCATGTTGATGTCGTAGAGATTGCCGGCGCTGGCGCGAGGGCGCGGGCCGGCCTTGGAGACGTGTCCGTAGAGCTCACGGCCGATGATGCGCTCAGCAGCCCAGACACACTCGATGAGCTTGTCGATATCCACGCCGGTTGGGATACCCATATCCTCCATCATGTGGAGCAGGTCTTCGGTGGGTGCCATGCCGGTGGCGCGCCCGTTGCCGCAGTAGGGGCAGCCGCCGAAACCGCCAATGGTGCCGTCGAGCTCAAGGGTATCCTCGGGGCCGAGGACGCGCATGGCGGCGTAGGCGGAGGCGATGGCCATATTGCGGCCGTTGTGCAGGTGGAGCCGGAAGTGGTCGATCTCGGGCCAGCGCTCCTTGACGCGGGAAATGCTCTCCTCGACCTTGGCCGGGGTGCAGTGGCTCATGGGGTCGCCCATGGAGCAACTGCGGACGCCGATGCCGGCCTCCTCCCACAGCCCGTGTTGGTACTCGAAGAGGGTCATCAGGGTGTCCACCTCGAACTCGCCGAGGAAGTTGGAACCCCAGGAGGCATTGCAGCCAATGCCGGCCTCGGTGATCCCCATTTCCTGGGCCTGGGCGATGATGGCGGGCCAGCGCTCCATTTCCTGCATCTGGCTGCGGTTGGTGTTCCGCCGGGCGAACACGTCGCAGAGATGGCAGGACAGGCGCGGGTAAGCGTCGCGCTCGATGGTCAGGGGCGGGGAGTAGGCGCGGGCGCGTTCCACGCCGCGGGCGTTCAACGCGAGGGCGCTGTAGGTGACGCCCAGCTTAGGCGTGAACTTGGTGACAATCTCGTCGATCCGTTCCATCTGGGGGGTCCACCGGGGACTGACGAAGGAACCAACGACGATGCTGGTGAGGCCGGTTTCGGACAGCATGTCGAGGAGCTCAACCTTGTCATCGACGGCGATGTTGGCGTCCTCAATCTGCATGCCTTCTCGCATGCCCTCCTCTTTATAGTGCACAGTGGGCCATTGGTTTGGCATGGGAAACTCCTTGCGCCGGGCGGCGCGGGTGACTGGGTTCCGGGGCGCGCGAACGCGTGGAATGCCGGAATTCTAGGGTTGGCCCGCCGGCATTGTCAAGAAAACTGATCGCGCACCGGGCCACTGAAACCACGCCATTGCACGATTTTTGAAATGGGTAGAATGGCCCGCAAGCCATGACAGGAGTGACACTGTGACGGGCATAGCCATATTCCTGATTAGTTTCTTCGCAGCGTGTTGGGTGTGCATCGTCGGAGACCTTCTCGGATGGGACGCACTCAACTACGAGGTGATGCGAGCCAGTTTGCCCATCGCGTACACTGGCGCCGTCATATCGGTCGGCGTTTTGGCGGTGGTCGTGGCTGCTGTGGCCCTTCGCAGATGAAAGACCGACTGCGCAATACCGTGCAATCCGCGCTGGGTTTCTTGCGCTGGGTCAGCGGTGATTTAGGGACAGTTTTTCTGGAGCAGCGGCAATCTTCTTAGTGAGAGCGTTTCCGGCATCGATATGTGATGAATGCCAGGAGTTGGATCACCGGATGTTACTCGCCCGTGGATTTTTCCTGGCGTTAGGGATGGTGTTCAGGTACGTGCACAAAGCCTATTCGGAAAACGATCCGGATTGAAGGCGCCCAAATTGCGTTATCGAGTTTGGTCAGCGGGTCTATTACAGGCGTAGGCGATCAGCTTGTAAACGAGTTTGGCGGCGGTGTACGAGTGGGCAGGCAGACCCAGATCGGGGGCCAGCTCGCATACGTCGAACCCGACGACCCGATGTTGCTGGCACACGCGGCGGAGGAGGCCGGTCAGTTCCGTCCAGCGCATACCGCCGGGTTCCGGTGTGCCTACGGCGGGCATTTCTGCGGGATCCAGGACATCCAGGTCGACACTGACGTAAACCTCGGAGCGCAGGCCGGAGATTATGTCATCCAAGTCGTTTTGGTCATGGGGTGACCAGTAAGCGGTGGGAATGCGGTGGTTGTCAATGTATTGCCGTTCCTCGAGGGCCAGCGTGCGCACGCCAACCAGCGAAATCGGGCAACGCTCGGCGATGCGGCGGGCGCCGGAGCCGTGACCCCAACCGGTTCCCTGGTATTCGTCGCGCAGGTCGGCGTGGGCATCGATGTAGAGTACAGAGAGGTCCGGGCGGAGATCTATATGGGCGAACGCCGACCCGATGCTGGCGGAATGATCGCCTCCGATGACTCCGGTGAGTTTGCCTGAACCCATGACGGCGTAGTGAGAAACCGCCGACCGGACACGTTCCACCATCTGGTACGGGTCGCCGACGTGAGGCTCCAGAGGCGGTGTGGTGTGGATGCCGAACTCGGCGACGTCGACATCCAGCTCGACATCGTAGTCTTCCAGGGCGGCGGAGGCCGCGATGATGGCAGCGGGGCCGTGCCGGGCGCCAGTGCGGAAGGAGGTGGTGCTGTCGATGGGGACGGGGATGAGGACGACAGCCGCGCTATCCAGCGAGGACTGCTCGGGCGGGAGCGCCAGGAAGTTGGTCGGCGTCCAGGGGACGGGCGGGGTTTCGGGATCAGGCAACGGGCGAGCCGGAGGCGGCGGTTTCGAGAAGCGTGCGCTGGCGCTGGGTTTCTCGGGCGCCCTGGTCAGCGTCGAGCCATTCCAGACCGCGGTCAAGCAGCCAGGTTTTCACGCTGCGCAGGTCGAACAGCGAACGGGCGTCGGCGAGGGCCTGCTCGTGGTCGAAGGACTTGCAGGAGAAGACGTCGATGTTGACGTAGTCCCGCTCCGGGAAGGTGTGGACGCTGATGTGGCTCTCCGCGATGATCACGAAGCCGGAAATACCGTTGTCGGCGGGTTTCGGGCCGTGGTACTCGAGGACTTCCGGCTCGGTGAGCCTGGTCATTCCCAATGCGGCTGGGTATTCATGGAGGAAGGATCGCAGGCGGTCGGTGTCCCACATCATGGCGTGGTCGCCGCCGAAACCGTCGATGATCAAGTGCATCCTGCTGCCGAGCCCCCGCCGATAAAATAAGCCCCGTAAGGACGGGGCCGCGCCGTCTTGTGAAATTGCGGCGCATAGAATATCATAGCCGCCACGCTAATTCAAAGGGTGAAAATCGCAGCCGCTGCACATCGGCGCCGAGGTCGCAAATCCGTTGACCCGGCGTCGGCGTATGCCAGCCAACCGTAAATTCGGACGTTCCCTGGCAAAACCAGCCCAGTGGGCCGAAAGACTATGGCAGTAGACGCTGAAAACCAAGCTGACCTGGAGTTGGATCCGGTAACGGAGGAGGCGGACGTCGATGCGATGATCGAGGTCCGCGACCTGACGCACTACTACGGCCCCATGCCGGCGGTGGAGAACGTGAACTTCACGGTGCGGCGGGGAGAGATCCTGGGTTTCCTGGGTCCGAACGGTGCGGGCAAGACCACCACGATGCGGATCCTGACGGGGTTCATGCCGCCGACGCGGGGCACGGTAACGCTGGACGGCTTCGACGTGGTGGAGAAGTCGCTGGAAGTGCGCAAGCGGGTCGGATACCTGCCGGAATCGGTGCCGCTGCACACCGAAATGACCGTTACCAGCTACCTGAAATACATGGGCACGCTGCGGGGCATGAACGGCCGCAGCATCCGCCGTCGGATCGACGACGTGATTGACGTGTGCCGCCTGGAGGACTACCACAAGACCCTCATCGGAAAGCTGTCCAAAGGTTTCCGGCAGCGCGTGGGCATCGCGCAGGCGATCCTGCATGAACCCGAAGTGCTGGTACTGGACGAACCCACCATCGGCATTGATCCCATCCAGGTAGTGGAGACGCGGAGCCTGATCCAGGACCTGGGGCGGGAGCAGACGGTCGTCCTCAGCAGCCACATCCTGCCGGAGGTCAGCATGATCTGCGAGCGGGTTCTGATCATCCACGAGGGACACATCGTGGCGGCCGACACGCCGAACAACCTGGCGCAGCACCTGCGCGGCGTGGCCCAGCTTGAGGTCGAGATCGGTGGACCGCCGGCGGACGTTCTGCCTGTGCTGCGGGGTATCGACGGCACCACTGAGGTGACGCACCATCCCCGTCCTGGCGTGAACGCGTATCGCGTCAAGTTCCGGGAAGGGATGGACCTGCGTGACGACATTTCTCGTACCGTGGTGAGCAACGGTTGGAGCCTGCTGAGCATGCAGATGAGCAGCATGAGCCTGGAGGAGATTTTCCTGCGGGTGACGACAGCGGAAGACGACGTAGAGTAACCGGACCGGATAACGATGCGAACCATCCGCGCGGTGGCGTTCAAGGAAATCCAGATCTACTTCAGCAGCCCCGTGGCGTACATTGTGGCGCTCATCTTCATGGCGCTGAGCGGGTTCTTCTTCGTTCGTGACCTGGGAAATCCTTTTCCCGAGGCTTCTCTGAGCAATTTTTTCCAGGGGGCGACGTTCCTGTTGATTCCCCTGGCGCCGGCGCTGACGATGCGGCTGCTGGCCGAAGAGCAGAAGCTGGGCACCATCGAACTGCTGTTGACCTCGCCGGTGCGGGACTGGGAAGTGATCCTGGGCAAATACCTGGCGAGCTTCGTCTTCCTGCTGTTCCTGCTGTCCCTCACCTCATATTATGTAATCCTGTTGCTGGTGTTTGCGACGCCGGATCCGGGCCCGATCTACTCCGGCTACCTAGGGCTGATCCTCTACGGGGCGGCCGCGCTGTCGGTGGGCATCCTGACGTCCACGCTGACCAGCAACCAGATCATCGCCGCGGTGGTGGGCACGGGCATCCTGGTGGTGCTGTACGCTACGTCCTTCATCGGCGACGTGGTCACCGGGGTTTGGGCGACGATATTCAACCAACTGGGTTTCACCAGTCATTTCAACGACTTTGACCGGGGGATCATCGATTCGACGCACATCGTGTACTTTGTCACGGTGACCGCGTTGTTCCTGTTCCTCTCGATACGCGCGCTGGAGTCGCGGCGCTGGAGGTAGCATGAGCCAACAGCGCATCGGCGACGGGCCCCGCGATTGGCGCCGGCGCAGGGGGCGAGACCGCCAGGCGGATGCCGGAGACGGCGGCGGTTCCAGCGACCAGCCGGAGGCGTTGCAGGAACAGTCGCGCACGCTGTTTTCCTTCATAGAGCCGGCCTTCGACCTGATCGCGGTTTTCTACGCGCCGATACTCATCGCCGGCGTGATCGGCCTGATCGTAGGCGCGGTGCTCCTGGCGTTCATCGGTTCCCTGAGGCTGTACGGCGGGATCGTCATCGGTATCGGGGCGGTGTTGATCCTGCTGGTAGGGTTGTCGTATTTCAGCCAGGTGCTGGCCGCGTTTTTCAGCCGGACCGGGCGGTATGGGGTCAACACGGTGATCATGACCGCCGCCTTTTTCGGGCTGGTGGCGCTGGTGAACTACGTGGCATTCGAAAACCACGTGAGGTTCGACACCACGGCGACCAACCAGTTTTCCCTGGCTCAACGCTCTCGTGACCTGCTGGACGGGCTGAACCGCCCGATCAGCGTCACGGCCTATTACCCCGACCAGATACCAAGCATCGAGATGCTGACCAGGCAGGGCAAGGTGGAGACCACCCTGAGTGAGTTTGCGCGGCGCAGCAGCAATTTCACCTACCAGTTCATTGACCCGCAGAAGGAGGCCGACCTGGCCCGCAGCCAGGGAGTCACGGCATACGAAACACTGGCGGTTTCAGCGGTGGGCACGGACATTATCGACCTGGTTCAGCCCACTGACGAGGTTTACAGTCGGCTGGAACAGGATTTGTACACGGCGCTGCTGGTCGCGACCGAAACGCAGCGCAAGAAAGTGTATTTTCTGAGCGGTCACGGAGAGCGCGACGTCACCCGCCAGGCCGAGGACGGCTACCTCAAAATCCGCGAGGGGCTCGAGGTGGACAACTACCAGGTCGAAACGCTGCCGTGGGCGCCGGTTGATGAAGACGTGGCCGTTCCCGACGACGCGGCGCTGCTGGTGATCGCCGGTCCTACGGGCGAGCTGCCGACGGCGCACCTGAACGCGCTGAATTACTACATGGCCGGCCGATACCCGGATGGCGAACCGCGGCGAGAGGCGGCCAGGATCATCTTCCTGGCCGAGCCGGACACGCACGATACCTTCCGGGCCTTCCTGGCATTCTGGGGCGTGATCGTAACCAACAGCTACATACGGGACGTTGAGGGATCCCAGCCCAACGCGCCGCGCACGCTGCGGGTGGGCATCTATAACCCGGACGCGCCGCCGGAGATCGTTGCGCCCCGGGGACGGCCGCTGAACGTGGCTTTCATGCCAGGGACGGCAGCCATCGAACCGATACTGGAAGAAACCAACACGCGGTTGCCGCGCCCGATTGCAGCAACCACCCCGTCGGCTCGCCTGATCGACGACATTGAGCGCGTGGATCCGGTGGATGACGACCCGCAGCGGGTTTATTTTCCGGCCATGTACCTGGACATCATCGCGCCGGTGGGCGCAGCGGCGCCGACGAGCCGGCCGCCGGACAACGAGATCGCCAGCATGATTGTGTTCGGCGACTCGGATTTCGTCTCGAACCGCAACGTGGACCGCGGCTCCAGCGCGGCTCTGTTCCTGAACTCGGCGAACTACCTGATGGGTGACTTCTCGCTGGTGTCGATCCGGGACCGGGAGTTTATATTCCGGGAGTGGAACCTGGACGAGAACGAGTTCAACTTCGTGCGCTTCTCGACGTGGCTGCTCTTGCCCGGGTTGATGGGCATCATGGCGGTCATGGTCTGGTGGGTCCGCCGCTAGGGCAAGGCGCCTGGATCCCGGCTTTCGCCGGAATGACGGAACAGAGCGCGCGGGAATGACGGAACACAGTTGAGATGAACATCCGGTTGACTATCCTGCTGGTGTTCGTGCTGGCGCTTTTTGGAGCGCTGGCGCTTTGGTTCAAGCCCTGGGAGCAGGACGCTCCGCGCGAGGAAGAGCCCTGGGCATGGCGGATCGACGATGACGCCATCGTGCGCGTTGAGGTGACCCACCGGGGGCAGGCGGGCGGATCCATCGAGTGTTCCGACGAGACCATCCCCCTCACGGGCGAAGTACAAACCGTGGTTTATGACAAGGACCTCGGGCGGGGCAAATGGTTCATCGTGGAGGGCGACCGGCGGGAGGAGGTTTACCAGGAACGATGGGCCGGAACGCCCCTGCTGCTGAGCGGCCCCAAAGTCGACCGCGTTCTGGGCCAGACAATCGAAAACCCAGTGCAGTACGGGCTTGACCCGCCCGAAACGGTGATTGTGATAACCGAAGAAACCGGGCTGTCATACGAGTTCTGGCTGGGTAACCTGACGCCGGACGAAGGCTACAGCTATATGCGGCTGATGGGCGACACGCAGCTGCTCACGGTGCCGGAAGTGTGGAGGAGAGTGGTGAACTGCCTGGCGGTGAGCCCGCCGGTCATACCGCCACCGATAGAATTGGGGTATTTTTACGAGGAAGAATTCCGCGACATCCAGGAATTGGAGATTACCCACAACGGCGTCACGGCGACCTATGCTCCGGAACCGGGTTCGCGCGCTTGGTACGTTACCATCGGAGACGACCGGCAGGCGGTTGTGGAGCCCGAGTGGTGGCTCTCGCAGCTGCAATGGTTTGGTCGGCCGGGCAAGCCGGGCGGGCCGGACGCGCCCGGCGGATGGCACGTCGACCTGGAAGGAGCGAGCGATCCGCAGTACGGGCTGCAGCCGGCGGATACGACGGTGCGGATCAAGACGCACGAGAAGATGCACGAATTCTACATCGGCGGCGGGTACATCGAGGTGGACCAGGAGGGCCAACCCATCCTGGACGGTGCCGGCAACACGCAAGTGCTGGTGCATTACGCAGGGTTGCCGGATGATCCGATTGTTTACGTGGTGAACCGGGTGCGCGCGGAACGAACCTACTGCCTGGTTGAAGACCCCCCAACGGAAAGACCATACAACTGCCCGTAGCCGGGTCGGTGAGGAGGCCATTTTGAAGGCAGAGATTATCTCCGTCGGCACGGAACTGCTGATGGGCGAGTTGACGGACACCAACGCCAGCTGGATCGCTGGCCGGCTTCCTGCCCTGGGCATCCAGCTCCAGTGGGTCAGCATCATCGGCGACGACCTGCCGAAGCTCACCGAGGCGTTCGTGCAGGGGTGGCAGCGCTCCGACATCATCTTCACCACCGGGGGCCTCGGTCCGACCCAGGACGATTTGACTCGGGAGGCCGTAGCGGCAGCGCTGGGCGAAACGCCCGTGGTGCAGGAGCCGGAGTTAGAGAACCTGAGGCAGTGGTTCCGAAACCGCGGGCAGGACATGCCGGCCCACAACGTCAAGCAGGCGCACCTGATACCGTCCGCAGAGTTCATCACGAACCGCAACGGCACCGCGCCCGGATGGTGGGCGCAACGGGACGGCAAGCACATCATCTGTATGCCGGGACCACCCGGCGAAAATCGGGCGATGTGGCAGGACGAAATCGACGCCCGGCTGAAGGAAATCATCGACACCGAGGTCACCATCACGCGGAACATCAAGACCCTGGGTCTGGGTGAGGCGTCGGTGGACGAGATAATGAACGAGTTCTTCGGCCTGGAGAACCCGTACTTGGGGATTTATTCCAAGGCCGACGGCATTCACCTGCGGATTATCGCGCGCGCAGCGGATGAGGTTGCGGCCCGGGAGATGATCGCGCCCATTGAGGACGCCATCCACGACCGGCTGGCGCCGTACGTCTGGGGCTACGACGACGAGACCCCGGAGCTGTCCGTTGGGGCGGCGCTGGTGGCCCGGGGGATGACGCTGGCGACCATGGAGTCGGTCAGCGGCGGTTTCCTGGCCAACACCATCACCGAGGCTCCGGACAGCAACCAGTGGTACCGGGGCGGCAACGTGGCGTACACGATTGAGGCGATGATCGCCTCGGGCGTCGATTCCGGCGTTTTGGAGACCCACGGGGTCGTGAGCCAGGAGACCGCCAACGCCATGTCCCAGGTCGCTCAATCCGCGACGGCCGCCGATTTTGGGATCGGGATGACCGGCGTGCTGGGTCCGCAGGAGCTTGAAGGACACCGGCCCGGGACGATTCACATCGCGATCGCCCACGGCGACGACGTGCGGGAATTTCCGCTGCGCACGCCGCCGCGCCGCTTGGTGATCAAGCGCCGGTCCTGCAACACGGCGCTGACGGAACTGCGGAAGCTGATAACGGAAGTGGCTTCGTAATGACAGGGACTCAGTCCCGATGGTACGATGCAATTGGATGACGTGAGGTGGTTGCGCCGCCATGCCATGGTCACGCCTTTCGGAGCGGCTGTGGTCACTTGGCTTCTGTCTGCCCTGATTGGGGGAGGACCATGGCTATTTTGGCACGACCTTGAGACAGTAAAGTCAATGGCCGGCGTAGATACCATCGCTTACGGTATGGTTGCCGTACTGGGCGAAGGGGGGAATTAAATTGGTGTTCTGGGCAATTGATGAACGCAGAAAGAAACTGACGGCGCTGGAAATTGACACGCTGACCGACGTTCGAGAGCAACTACAGAAGGAGCAGGACGCCGCTGGAGTCGCTGTGGTGGACGATATGATTGAGGACCGGCGGCGCAATCCGCTGCGGATAGGAATCCGGCGTCGACTCCGGCAGTAGGCGAGACCTATCCCACAAAGAAAGTCTTGGGGCGGGTTCCGAACCCGCCCCTACAGTTGAAGGCCATTTGTTTGGTGGATGGTTGCAGTTACATGGTGAGCGACCGGTACAGCATGGGTAACCGTTCCGGCAACGCCCAGATGTCGTCCAGCACCTCGTAGTTGAGGTCGCCGCACATGGTCTTGAGGTAGTCGTGGCCGGCCTTGTCGACGGTCAGGCAGAAGGGGTTGATTTCCTTGCGCTTGGCTTCCAACAGGGCCTGGTGGGTGTCGTGCACGGCGTATTCCTTCTCCACGCCTTCGCGGCTGTAACCGCGGTCCTGGGGGCGACCGTCTGAGATCAGGAACATGATCTTGGTCGCCGCGTCCTGAT
Organism: Dehalococcoidia bacterium; assembly: GCA_034420475.1. Lineage (GTDB taxonomy): Bacteria > Chloroflexota > Dehalococcoidia > Lucifugimonadales > UBA3495 > Bin87. The sequence goes on along the minus strand of DAOULH010000064.1, from coordinate 7,584 downwards.
TTTCTAGCTTGGTGATGGCGTGGCGGATGGCCGAACCCATGCGGGTGGCGTGGAGCGGGGTCACCTTGTCGATACGCCGCTTGATCTTGTCGTTGAACTGCTCCTCGATGTCCTTGATGACGTAGAACTCCACGTTCTCGCGGCCATATCCGGAGAAACCATAGATGCCGTAGGTGTCGCCGATGGACTCCAGGGCGTTGATGAGGAGGGCGCAGCTTTCGCGTTCGAGGTCGATGATGCGCTTGTAGTGGCGGCGCACCAGTCCCTCACGGCGGCGGCGGAGCCACACCATGTACTCCACCGGGTCGTCCGGGGCGTCCCGGTCGTCCACGGAGTGGCGGCCCTCGTCGATGGCCTCGGCGGTGGACGCCGACATGTCCAGCAGGAAGACCACGGCAACGTCGCGTTCAACGCGGTTGCGGCGCCAGTAGATCTTCTCGTCCGGGGGCACGTTCATGCGGAGGTCGGCCCAGGCTTCCAGGGCCGAATTCAGGTCGATGTCCTCGCCGTCGATCAGGCGATAGGTCTTGCGCCAGGTCTCCGGCATGATGAGCTCGAACTGGCGCTTGATGTGAGCCAGCAATGAGGCGTAGTTGCGGAGAGAGTCGTTGTAGAAGTTGGGGTCGCCTTCGTCCAGGACCTTCTCCTTGACGATGCACCAGCGCGGCTTGTAGTCGTTGGCGCGGAAGTCCCATTCGTCATAGACGAAGGTCTTGGGTTCCAGGGCTTCCAACTCGCCGCCGGCGTCGTCATCGTGGAGGATGGGACCGTAGCCGCGGCCCGGGTCGTTGGACGGCGGCGGAACGCCGGCTTCCTTCATGATGTTCTGGGCGAACATGGCCATGCTCTGGTCGACGTCGCCTTCCTGGGCGTCGAGTTCGAGTTCGGCGCTGTCCTGGAGGAGCTGTTCCAGCTCTTCCTGGGTCATGGGCTCGGCGTCACCCATCTCGCTCTGATCCATCTGCAATTTGGTGAGCAGCTGGACCATTTCGGGCTTGAAGTCGCCGCGGTACTCAACGGGTTCCGGTGATTCATAAGGGTCACCTTCGCCCTCCTCGCCTTGCTGCTCGCTCATCTGCGCCTGCAGCTTGTCGAGCAGAGCCTGGTACTCTTCCTCGGAGAATTCGCCGGGATCGTCCAGGTCCTCGGGTTGGAATTCGTCCTCCGGCTCTTGCTGGTTCTGGAGGCGGGAGATGATCTCGTAGGCCCGCAGGGCCGCCTCGGCGGTGTCCTCGATGGACGCGCGCACGGTGCGCAGGCGGTGCATGATGCGGGCCAGCATGATCGCTTCTTCCCGATAGTCCTGCGGCACGGGCAGACCCTCGAAGCGGTCCAGGCTCATGTGGACCAGCAGTTCGATGAGGGCTTCCTGCAGGGGCAGTTCCTCGACACGCGGGCGCTGGGTCAGGGCGTCGCCCTGCACGTCCAGGGCCGGACGGCGGATGCCGGGGTATTCGGTCTTGATGCGATAGTCCAAGCGGCAGTCTTCCAGCACGCTGAACAGGTCGAAGGCCATGCGGCGGTCTTCGAACAGGGACAGGAAGCGTCCGATGTCGGTGTAGACCCGCATGGTGCCGCCGGGACCCTGGTCAACTTCGATGGAGGGTGCGGCATCGTGATCCAGCAGTTGGAAGTGCTCTGCGGTGGCGGTGCGAATGGCTTCGATGCGGGCCTGGATCGCCTCTTCCATCTGGAACCGGCGGTCGTCGAACACGTTGGCCGGCCGGACGAAATCGAACTGGAAACTGCCGAATTCGAGGTGGGAGACCTGGTGGGTTGCCACGACCTTGAACCAGGCGAAGTTCTGCGATTTGTCGTTGTAGTTGTCGATCACCGGGGGCAGGTAAACCTTGGTGCCGTCGGTGGACGCGGTATCCTGATCGACCCAGCCGATCTGTCGGCGAACGAGCTCGGCGGTGGAAAGCACCTCGATGTTCTCGCCGGACAGCGCACGAGTGTAAAGGCGCATGATGCCCTTGACCCGTTCCAGGTCCAGACTGGAGGAAAGGGTCTCCAGCATGGATTCGGAGGTGTTGGATTCGATCTTGAAGAATGCGATACCGCTCTCGGGGTTCTCGTTCAGGAGCTCGACGCCGTGCTGGTACCACTGATCCAGTTGCTGCAGGGTGATCCGGTTCAGCACCGGGTCCAGGCTCTTCAGGAAGGGAGGCACCGCATCGGGCGTGCTGGCCAGCAGGCCGTCGCACAGGTCGAGGATGTGACCCTGCGAACCGGCGGACACGTGGGACAGGGCCTGGGCGCCGTCGTAGAGAAACCGGGAGGTGTCGCGGAGGCCCATCTTGGCGAGCTTTTCGCCGAGGCGCAGGAACCGTCCGGTCTGGCCTTCTTCCACGTGCTGGAGCGCGCGGGGCGCCATTTCCAAACAGGCCTTGACCTCGCGCCAACTGCTGTCGGTGAGCGCGCGGGACATGGACAGGAACGCCTCGCGCTCCCGACCCATGGCCGGCAGGACGTCGCGACCCAGAACGAGGCACTCGGCGGCGACGTCGTAGGACTTGTAGGACAGCGCCTCGATGAGTGATGCGAATACTTCCACGTCCCAGAAGGGGAGGTTGCGCACCAAGTCGGGGCTAACCTCGAAGAACCGGGCGGCCAGCGTGCTGGACTTCCAGGTGCCCTTGTAGAGTGAGCGGCCCAGACCGGCCCAGCGCGGGATGTACTGGGGCCGGAGATTGGTGACGATGGATGGGCTGGCCTTGAAGAAGGCAACGGCCAAAGTCGGCGAGTCCTGGGACAGGTAGGTCCCGCAGCGCGCCCACTGCATGAATGAGGCAAAGGCAAGAGACCGCGCCACCTCCGGGCTTACCCGGTAGTATTCCACCGCGGATTCCCAGGAGCGGACGGTTTGGGTGCCAATGGCGACGCCCTCGCGGGCCCACAGAGCCGTTTCTTCTTCGCTGAAGGACTCGGCCATGGCGTCGGCGACGGCCTGGTAGGCTTCGGCAACTGCCGGCGGAAGTTTGGCGAGTTCGTCCAGCAGGTCGCCTGTAGCGGAATTAGTCAAGGCTCGTGTCCTCCTTTGTCAACTCGGCGTCTTTTTCAGCTCAGCATCTTTTTTCAGCTCAGCATCGATGGTGTCGAGGAACTGGTCGAGGATTTTGGCGGTGGCCCCATACACGAGGTGTTGCTGGTAGCCGTAGGAACGCACGGAAATCCTCTCGTCATTTTCGATCCGGGAGTCCCAGCGCAGGGTTGCGGGATCGCGCAGAACGTTGATCGGAATTTCGACAACCTCCGCGATTTCGTGGGAGCTGGGGTTGAACTGGTACGGATAGGGGATCGTCCCGACGAAGACCTTTACCAGGAAATTGGAACGGGTGACGTTATCGTCGAGGCGTCCCAAAATCGTTATGTCATCACGGGCGATGCCCATTTCCTCTTCGGTTTCGCGGCGGGCAGTGTCCTCGAAATCGGCGTCTTCCGGGTCCCGGGCGCCGCCGGGGAATGACATTTCGCCCTTGTGGTGCTCGACCGTCATGGAGCGCTTGTTCAGCAGGACGCAGAACTCGCCGTCCTTGGGGTACAGCAATAGCATTACTGCCGCCGGCATCAGGCCTTCAGCGGCGGCAGTAACTTGCTGGCGGTTGGCCAGCGCGTTGCGGACTAGATCGAGGGTGATTGCACCCATTGAGGTTCCATCAGCTACTCAAAGATGGAGTAAACCACCTCTTCGATGCTCCGTTGCAGTTCGGTCTCGTCGGACAGGGTCCAGACGATGGCCACCTGGCAGGCCCGGCGCGCGGGGATGCCCTGCTGCATCAGCCGGCCAGCGTAGATCAAGAGGCGGGTGCTGGCGCCTTCGGCCAGGCCGTGCTCGCGGAGGTTTCGGATCTTCTCGCCCAGACGCGCGAGGGCATGGGCCTGGTCTTCGTCGCAGCCGCTCTCTTTGGCTACGATCTCGGCTTCAACGTCCACCGGCGGGTAGTCGAACTCGATGGAGATGAACCGCTGGCGAGTGCTGTGCTTCAGGTCTTTGAGAGCGCTCTGGTAGTGGGGGTTGTAGGAGATGCAGAGCAGGAAGCGGTCATCGGCCTCGATGATGTTGCCGGTTTTCTCGACGGGCAGGATGCGCCGGTGGTCGGTGAGTGGGTGGATGAGCACGGTGGTGTCCTTGCGGGCTTCCACCACTTCGTCGAGGTACAGGATGGCTCCGGCCTTGACCGCGCGGGTCATGGGGCCGTCGATCCAGCGGGTGCCGTTGGCATCCAGCAGGTAGCGGCCGACCAGGTCGCTGGCGGTGAGGTCTTCGTGACAGGCAATGGTTACCAGCGGAACGCGAACCTCGCCCTCGCGCATCTCCTGCGCCTCGTTCCGAACCGTGGTGATGGGTCGGCCGAGTTTCCACGCCATGTATTCGACAAAGCGAGTCTTGCCGCACCCGGTGGGGCCTTTCAGCAGGACCGGGATGTGCTGCTCGTAGGCGGCCTCGAACAATTCCAGCTCGTCGCCAACGGCGCGGTAGTACGGCTCGCTGCGGACCAGGAACTCTTCGATGGCGAACTCTTTGAAACTGGGTTCGTCTTCCAGCATTTCGATGTTTGCTTCAACCATTGCCTTGATTTACCTTTCCTTTGACTCGAGCCTGCCACAAAGCGGCCACTTCGCTTTCCAATGAGGCTAAATCGGCGGAGTTTTCGACTACCACGTCGGAACGCCCGTTGCGCTCTTCCGCCGGCATCTGCGAGTTGATTCGCTTTCTGGCTTCCTCTTCGGTCATTCCGTTGCGTTGACGCAGGCGTTCGACGACCACGTCGGCTGAGGTGTGAGTGGACCAGACTTCGTCGACCAGCTTATCCCAACCCGCTTCGAAGAGCACCGCGGCTTCCACGACTGCGACCTCAACGCCATCTGCAACGAGGTCAGCTTTGCGGTCCTCGACCATTCGGGCCATCAACGGATGCATGATACCGTTGAGCCGCTCGAGTTGCGCCGGGTCAGCGAATACTATGGATCCGAGTTTGCGCCGATCGATTTCGCCTTCCGTGGTTAGAATGTCCTCTCCAAAGGCGGCAACGACCTGGCGCCAAGCTTCGGAGTTCGGTGCGTAAGCCTCGTGGCCCAGCCTGTCGGCGTCGATTATCGACGCGCCTTGCGCCCGGAGTAGCTCGGCAACTACGCTTTTGCCACTTCCAATACCGCCCGTTAGACCGATTGTAAGCATGACCGCCCGAATTTATTAGACTGCCGGGCATTCTAACAAGGCAGTAAACATCGGTCAACCGAGACCCGCGGGAACAGGTTCGGAGGCGGTGGTCCCGGAAGTTCCAATCCCGCAGTCTGCGGGCGCGTCCGGCCGGGACGGCAAGGATGGAGACCCAGCGCCGCGGATGTGGTTGATCGCCGACGACGCGAGCCCGGCGGCGGGGTTCCGGTTTGGTGCGGTTACGGAGTGACGGCCGGGCGGATTTTGATAGAATTGTGCCCATCAGGGTACGGGATCAACATCGACAGGAGGGCCATCATGCCGATCATGAGACTTTACACGGGAGAAGACGGGCAGTCGCACATCGAGCAGATCGAACTGGAGTCGCATCCGGAGTATGCAGCGATGCAGGCCGCCCAGGGGATTGTTTTCCGGCGAGTTGAGCCGGGATATTTCAGCGACTGGCATTGCGCCCCACGCCGCCAGTTTGTGATCACGTTGGAAGGCGAGGTTGAGATCGGCTTGGGCGACGGGTCGGTACACCGGTTTGGCGCCGGCCACGTGACACTGGCGGAGGATTTGACCGGCCAGGGCCATACCACCCGCGCAGTCGGGGATCAGCCGCGGCTGACGGCCACGATACCTTTGGACGGTTAGCCGCGGCGCTTCCGGAGGTTACCGGGCCGCCAGCCCGGAGTCCGAACTATGACGACGTCCACGGTGACATATCCGCCGCGACCGGTGGTTGACCGGAGCGACCTCCCTCCCGGTCCGCCCGAGCTGCCCATCATCGGGCAGACGCTGCGTTATGTACGCGACCCGATCCGGTTCATGCTGGATTCGGCGCGGTACGGCGACCTGGTTACGCTGTCGGTCAAGCCGGCCCTGCTGCTGATGGTCAACCACCCCGACCTGATACGGGACGTGGTGGTCACGAATCACCGGCTGGTGGGCCGGGGTCCCAACACCGACGTGCTCAAGTACGCGATGGGCGACGGCCTGGTTACCGCCGGGCCGGTGGAGCACCTGCAGCAGCGGCGGTTGATGCAACCGCAGTTCCATCGGGGCCGGGTCGAGGGGTACGGCGAGTTGATGCGCGACTACGCCGCACACCACCGGGAGACGTGGCGCGACGGGCAGCGGGTTGACATGGCCCGGGAGATGGGCGCGCTGACCCTGAGGATCGTGGTCAAAACGCTGTTCGGGCTGGAACTCCCGGATGACGTGCGGCGGATCGGCGAGGCGTTTGAGCTGATCAACAACTACCTGGTCAGGCGGGTGAACCAGCCACCCAAGCTGCGGAGACTCATGCACCGACTGCCGGTGCCTTACACGGTGCGGTTCCGCCGGGCGAGGGCCGAACTTGATCGCATCATTTTCGGGCTGATTTCCCAGCGGCGGCAGAGATCCACCGGCGAGGACGATCTGCTCTCCCTGTTGCTCGACGCCCGGCTGGAGGACGAGGCGGGCATCGGACAGCCGCTGACCGACCGGCAGGTGCGCGACCAGACGATCACGATGTTTGCTGCCGGGCATGAAACCACGGCGGTATGCCTCACGTGGACCTGGTACCTGCTGGCGACCAACCCAGACGCGCAAGCGCGTTTCCACGCGGAACTGGATGACGCTCTCGGCGGTCGGGCGCCGGAGTTGTCGGACCTGGCGAACCTGACCTACACGGACAAGTTGCTCGCGGAATCGCTGCGGCTGTACCCTCCGATCTGGTTCTGGTCACGGATGGCGTTCCAACCCTTCGAACTGGGTGGATATCACATCCCGCCGGGAGCGCTGCTGGCGGCGCCGCAGTTGGTGATCCAGCGTGACGCACGGTGGTTCGAGGAGCCCCTGGCTTTCCGTCCCGAGCGGTGGACGGAGGAATTTCGGGAAAGCCTGCCTCGCTACGCCTACTATCCCTTCGGCGGCGGGCCGCGCCAGTGCATCGGAGAAGGCTTTGCGATGATGGAAGCCAAGATGATCCTGGCGACCCTGGGGCAGCAGTGGAAGGTTCGCCACGACCCGAAGCACAAGGCCGAGATGCTGCCGCTGATTTCGCTCCGGCCCAAGGGCGGGATGCCGATGTTCTTGGAACGACGCACCAATAGATAAGGGCGACCAAAGGGTCGCCCAAGTCTTGAATCGAGGAGCGTTTGGCTGCCCCGCCTGGGTTCGAACCAGGGCTTACAGCTCCAAAGGCTGACGTGCTACCGCTACACCACGGGGCATTCGAGACCATTATAGCATTTGGCTCGAATTCGGCCGTTTCCCGTGCGCTATACTGCGGCTGCAAACCCAATTTTTGAGCAGGTGACGTTATGGAAACTGTGGGATTCATTGGTTTGGGGAACATGGGCGGCGGGATGTCCGCCAACATTCAGCGGGCCGGCTACCCGATGATCGTCTACGATTTGCGTGAGGAGGCG
>DAOULH010000063.1:0-5704 GCA_034420475.1 Dehalococcoidia bacterium | reverse complement strand
TAGGGCAGCCGGATGCGACGGTGGCCGTCGTAGCGGATGAGCTTCACCCCCGACGCGGCCAGGAATGATCCGGTGCCGGTGCGCCTCTTCCGGTGGAAGACCGGACGGCGCGCCTTGAGCTCTTTGCTCAGCCAGCGGGACCGGGCGTTGCGGTAGTTGCGACACGCCCCCTGGGCCACGAACTTGCTCACCTCGGTTACGAAGTTCAGCGCCGGATTGGCGTGCTTGACGGCGTTGAACTCCTTCTCCAGCTCATGGGGCGTGAGCCACAGACCGGCGTCCCGCCCAGCCTGGTCATTGGCCACCATGCGGTTGTAGACGAAGCGCGAGATGCCGACGCAGCGCTGGGCGTAGCGCTCCTGCCGGCAGGTGAGTTCCAGTTGGACCACAACGGCTGCTGGCAGCCAGCCCTCGGGACACGAACTGGGTTGCCTGCGCTTCTTGCCTTGCAGCTCAGTCACTCACCACCTCAATGGCTCTACGTGCCCGATTGGCTGCTGAGCGCTTGCCGTAAAGGCGGGCGCAGAAGCAGGTCAATATCTCGGTCATGTCCCGCACCAGGTCGTCGGGCACCTCGGCATCGTCAATCACAATCAGCGAGCCACCGCGAGCCTGCAGCATGGCCTCGACCATGCCCACCCCAAACCGGGCCAATCGCTCACGATGCTCCACGATCACCGTATGCACGGTGGGATCGCCCAGCAGCTTCCGCAGCTTCGGCCGGCGGTCGTTCAGCCCGCTGGCGATCTCGGAAACCACCTGATCCAGCAGGATGCCGCGCTGTCCCGCGTAGGCCCACAGGCGGTTGGCCTGGTTCTCCAAATGCGGCTTCTGCTCGACGCTGCTGACCCTGGCATAGCCCACAGCCCGTCCGGTTGGCGCTCCCGGATTGGCCAGGACGTAGATGATATTGCCGATCTTCTTGGGCTGGAGTTCCGGCGGAAGCGTTCCAGCGTTGTAGTGGCGCCACGCCGTCATGCGGTGCATGCCGTGCTGGGTCGCCCATTGAGACAAGCGTATGTAATTGCTACTGACCACTGTTAGTCATTGTTACTTATATCGCCAACTTAATGCAAGCCTCGCAGCCAGGACCACGTCCAAATCGGAGTCACGGCGAAGCTGTACAATGGTTCTCAGAACCTCGCCAAAGCGGAGCGATTGGAGTGGGAGTGCCGCGGCATAGCCACCTACGCGTCTGAAGTGATCGAACAGAAAACGGGCGAGTACTTCCAGGACGCCAGCGGCCATTCCAGGACGGAGAGCGGAAACTCCGAATTTCCGTGGAATCTCCAGCAGAGGATAATCAAAGAGGGCTTGAACATCGCGATCGAGCCTAATGAAACCAGCCATGACAGCGTGACATTCGTCGTGCCGACATACTGCACGGCGGTGCAGATACGGTTGTTCATCCCAACCAGGCGCAAGAACGACATGGGATGGACTGCCGTCGTTTTCCATAACACGCAACCAGCATCATAGGAGGAGAAATGGCAAACCCATTCCGAAGAGCAGACCGGGACGGGGCACCTTCAATACGCCCAACATCCCCGGAGTCAGCAGAGACACCGATGCCGGATGCGAGCGAACTCGTTGAACTGGCGGTCGGCCGTGTGGAAGCTCCTCCAAGTGCTGAGCAGCCAATGGGGCCACCACCTACGCCGGGTATTGAGACCCGTGACCTCCCGGTCAATCGGTCAGTAGCGCCGCCAAGCGCCGAGACTCCAATGGAACCACCGCCGGTGCCACCGCCGACTACTGACAAGCCACCAGCAAAGGACTAGCTGCCAAGAGTAAAGAAATTAGAACAGGGGCTGGAAACGGCTGATTCGGCTGGTTCTGACAAAATTCGTCGGCGTCAGAGCCACGGAGAGGCCGTGAATCAGGCCAAGACCGCCTACGGGCCCTTGCCGCGGCAAAACCGTACTGGGATTTTAGAACGCGGTCCGTGCCGGCATCCGTTGGCTGCGCTGACGGCTACGGCGATAGACTTGGACCGGGTCGAGCTGGTGGAGTCCGCGTCCGGCTACGGCCATAGGCTTTACTCGGATCGGGGACCGGTCGAGAGTCCGTGCCACTGGCCGGTGGCAAAGGTCGCCCAAGTGGTGTGTGTAAAGGACGGTTTCGCGGCTTGGTGCCGTCGGCTGTCGAGTTGGCGGTCACGCAGCACACGTTGCGGTCGCATGTGGCGAACCTGCGTCGGAAGTTGAATGCGAAGTCGAGGTTCGAGGCGTTGATGACGGCAACGCGACTGGGAATTCTGATCTAGGGCGAACGGTGACTAGCCGGTCAGGCCATTTTGTCGGTTGCTAAATTTTGCGGCAGGGTGCACTCTCGGGTTGCTAACTGCTGTGGGAGATGGTTGATGTTCAGAGGGCCAACCGCACGGGTGCACAAAGTGGATACACGTGAACGCCATGAATTGTCTATCCGGGGGTCCGTTGAGAAAGTCGTCGTGATCACAGTGAATCTGTTGCAAAACCTGGCAACACAACGTAACCTCGAAATCAAATACGCTTCGCCGTTCAAACAGAATCTCGCGGGAGCAGGTCATGTCAACCAATCAGCTGCTGACAAACGGCGCCCTAATCTTCATCAACCGAGCATTGGAACATCTCCACCAGGCAGACGCACAGCGGGCATCGGAAGAACTCTGGGGAGCATCCGAGTACGCGGTCCGAACCATATCGCAATGGTGCGGCCTTCCCGACAGTACCCCGTCCATGCTTGCCGACAATGTCGCAATCTTTGCCAAAGATTCCGGAGATACGGCCCTTGAAGAACTTTTCGCCACCGCGCTGGCACTGCGGCCAACTCAGACCGATGTCTCCGACTGGCATCGAGCAGAGCAGGGCGACGTTGACCAGATCGTCGACCTCGTCTCCCGCCTGAACCGACTCGCTGGCGGCTATGTAATCACGCCAATCTGGGCTGCCACATCTTCGCAGCAGCGCCCCGAAGATTTCACCGAAGAAGAAAAAGGCCGCATCACCGCAACCGTCCGAAAACGGCTTGAAAAATACGTAGACGTCCCTATATCAGTCGACAAAGTCTTGGCGGAGCGAAAGGCCGATACCGATGGAGATCCCTACACCCACATAAATGTACTGTTCACCTGCCTTCGAGAACCTATGCCGTCAGGCATTTTCCTCACATTCCGAACCGCCGACCAACAGGACATCTACGATGCCGGTGCCGTCGGAACCATTGTCTACTCGTTCAACGACACCAACGAATACCAACAGGTAGTACAGACCACTACCCAAGGTCCCCTACCAGAGGTAACTTGATGATGCATCAGGCGTTCCTCGATACGAGCGGCAGCTTGGTTGCGTCGGCGGCAAATCACACACCGGGCTCCGCTCAACACCAGAGTGACCTCAGACGCGCCACCAGCACCACGTACTACGCGCTATTCCACGCTCTCTTACACAGCAACGCCGAAACACTATGCGGTCCCGCTGGGAATGCGCCCTTCCCGTCCGAATGGGTCGCGGTCTACCGTGCGCTGGGGCATGGCCGCGTCGAAGAAAAGACGAAACGAAAGGATTGGCCCACATTCTCAATCCCAATCCGGTCATTCCTAGATTTACTCAAGGAGCTCAGGACCAAGCGGGAGGAAGCTGACTACAATCCCAACGGCAGCTACACATCGGCAGAGGTGATGCAAGACCTAACCGACGCACAAATCCTCATCACGACTTTCCTGAGCGAATCACCCGCCCAGCGCAGAACCCTCGCAGTCTGGCTGCTCTTCTCCGTCCGCTGATAATAGCGGCAGCACCCTGCTGACCACCAGAGATCCGAAACCGACGGTAGTCACAAGCCGAGCTCGCTCCGGTTTGCGTAGGTGATGTTCGGATCGTGGTCAATGCCGGACTGCTCTAAGAGGTCGCGCATATCGCTGCTGAACTGGTTGAGCTCTCGCGGGTCAAGTTCGGAGTTTTCGTCTTCGAGGACTACGCGAACGTGAACGTAGTCTTCGTCGTCGGGTCCGGGGCGGTTCTGCGCGAACACGTCGTAGATGGCGGCTTCCGCGGGCAGGTACTTGGGCAGCTCCGCCCTGACGGCGCTGGTGATTTTTTCAAGCGTTTCGGGATTGGCGGTCATGTTGCCTACCTCTCGGCCTGGGGTTTCGATTTGATGATATGGGGTTGGAAACTGTTGGAGGTTTGGTAGGTGATGGTGGTTTTTGGTTGTTCATAGTCAGTCCGCGGCGTCGTTGCCGGGCTGTGCAGCGCGTAAATCGTTGCGCTGGTACCATGTAGTCATGGTAAACCCAGGGGTACAAAGCGGGTTGCGGGAACAGTCGGGCTCGTCGGGGCAAGCGCGGCCGGCGACCTATCACACTCGGATCCGCGATTACGTCGCCATGGACCGTTCCGAAGGCGACGCGGCGTTGTCGGCCTATGCCGCGCTCTACGGTCGTGTGGAGCGGAAGCTGTTTGCCGCGGTGGCGGCGGACCGGAGCGCGACGTCGCTGAAGAGCGAGTACCTGAAGCGGTACGGGATACCGGCGCGGATGTTCAACGGAGTGCGGGTGTCGCTGGAGGGGAAGATTGCGTCGGTCAAGGAGCGGCAGAAGCTGCGGGTGGATAACCTGGGCCGTCAGATTGCTCGGGCGGAGCGCCAGATTGCCGGTGCTGCCGAGCATGGGCGTTGGCAGCAGGTCCACCAGAAACGACGTCGGCTGGCTAACCTTCAGTCTAGGCTGGCGGTGTTGGAAGACGATATTGAGCAGGGGCGAGTGCGGCTGTGTTTTGGGTCGAAGCGCCTGTGGCACAAGCAGCGCCACCTTGGGAAGAACGGCTACGCCGGCCATCAAGATTGGCTGGCGGACTGGCGTGCGGCGCGCAGCGACGAGTTCTTCGTGCTGGGCAGTAGGGATGAGACCGGTGGCTGCCAGTTGTGTGTGGCCAGTGTGGCCGATGATGGGACCCTGACCCTGCGGCTGCGGCTGCGGCTGCGGCTGCCGGACTCTCTGGCTGACCAACACGGCAAATACCTGACCATCGAGGGCGTGCGGTTAGCCTACGGCCACGAGCAGGTGTTGGCGGCGCTGGACAGCAACGCCGAGTATGCACGGCACCGGCGTGAGCATGGCGAGAAGGCGGCTCGGGCTACGGAGTTTGGTCAGGCCGTCAGTTACCGGTTCAAGCGTGACGACAAGGGCTGGCGGGTGTTCGCCACCACGGACATGATGGACGTGCCGTTGGTTACTGATAAGCGACGCGGTGCTGTCGGTGTGGATCTGAACGCCGATCATCTGGCGGTTTGTGAGACGGATGCCTCGGGCAATTACGTCCACGCCTTCAGCGTGCCGCTGGTGACCTACGGGAAATCTAGGTATCAAGCTGAAGCCATCATCGGCGATACTGTGGCCCGCGTGGTGGCCTACGCCCGTGAGGTCGGCAAGCCCATCGTCATTGAGAAGCTGGACTTCCGGCAGAAGAAGGCCGCGCTGGAGGGCGAGTCCCGCAAGTACAGCCGGATGCTGTCGTCGTTCAGCTACGGCAAGATCAACGCGTGCTTCATCTCCCGCGGCCACCGTGAGGGAGTTGAGGTACATCAGGTGAACCCGGCGTTCAGTTCGTTGATCGGCCGGGCCAAATTCATGGAGCGTTACGGGCTCAGCGTCCACCAGGCAGCTGCTCTGGTGCTGGCCCGACGTTTGCTCGGCTGCTCCGAGCGCATCCCCCGTCGATGG
>DAOULH010000062.1:0-5120 GCA_034420475.1 Dehalococcoidia bacterium | reverse complement strand
TCTGGACGTTACCAACGAAGACCCCAAGCCTTTCATCTGGACCAAAACCGCCGACCAGATCCTGGCCAACGTGGCCCGCTTTTGCCAGCGCACTTTGAATACAGGACACTAGCTCCCGATAAGGTATCCTAACAGCCAGCCATCCGCCCGGAGGCCACCCATGCCCAACCCCCGCGCTGAGTTCTCCCCCATCTTCGACCGGCCCAAGTTGGCTCTGCCCGACGGGGCCAGGGTCGCCGTCTGGTTCATCATCAACGTCGAGGAGTGGGACATCGACCAGCCCATGGCGCGGACGGTACTGCCCTCGCCCCAGGGCGCGGCCGTGTCGCCCGACATCCCCAACTACTCCTGGTATGACTACGGCATGCGCGTGGGCTTCTGGCGGATGCAGCGTGCGCTGAGCCAGCATAACCTGCCCTGCACCATCAGCCTGAACGCGGCGGTCTGCGAGGCCTATCCCGAGCTGGTACGGTCGTGCCTGGACCTGGACTGGGAACTGCTGGGCCACGGCTACATCCAGCAGGTGCTACACAAGGAACCCGACGAGCGGGCCACCATCCGCAAGACCATCGAGGTGATCCGCGAATTCAGCGGAAGCGCGCCCCGGGGCTGGATGGGACCCGGCCTGGCCGAGACCCACCATACGCCGGACATCCTGGCCGAAGAGGGCATCGAGTACGTGGCCGACTGGGTCAACGATGACCAGCCCTACGAGATGAAGGTCGATTCCGGCCGGCTGGTGGCCCTGCCGTACACGGTGGAACTGAACGACATCCCCATCTACCTGGTGCAGCACCACTCGGCGCCCGAGTTGTTCCGACGGGCCAAGGACTCGCTGGAGGTCATGCTGGCCGAGGGCGAGGACAACGCCCGGGTGATGGCTATCTCCATGCACCCCTACATCACCGGCGCGGCCCACCGGATCGGCCACTTCTACCGACTGCTGGAATACGTCACGCAGCTGGAGGGCGTATCCTTCTGGACCGGCAGCGGCATCCTGGACTGGTACAACGGGCAGGTGGGACATAAGTAATCTCCCCTTGCCGCCTTGTAAACGGACAGTTATATTGAAGCAGCAGGGGATCGAGAGCCAAGGGGGAAATCACCATGACTACCACTGCCACCGTAGCAAAGACCATTGCTATTTCCTTGCCGGCTGATCTGGCTGATGCCGTTGCGATGATGGCGGAGAGGGACGGCCTGACGCTGGACGATTTCGTTGCCAAAGCCCTGCAAGATGCTCGTGACGCTGATTTTGACGCGCAACTAGCAAAGATTCACGAAGGCTGGCACCTTCGTATGATGAGACTTGGGTTATTCAGTGAAGAGGACATATTCAGATACTTGGAATCATGAAAGTGACTTTCGATACTAACATACTGGTATCGGCATTTGAATTCCCCAACGGACGCGCCGCCCGCGTTCTCCTAAACATCAGGTCAGAACGTGATCTGATGTTCATTTCCCATCCCATCATCGAGGAACTCCTCCGGGTGCTCGCCCAAAAATTCGGGCGAACGCCGACTGAACTGGAAGGAGTACGCGCTTTCATCCGACAATTCGGTCACTTGGTAACACCCACGGAAACCCTCCACATCCTCACCGATGAGCCTGATAACCGGATACTGGAGTGCGCAGTTGCGGCCGATACGGATTTGATTGTCACCGGTGACCGGCAGATGTTGGCCCTCCAGAGTTTCCGAGATATCCGCATCATGGCCCTCGCCGATTACCTGGAAAACGTGGATAACCCGTCCATAAACCGTCGCCAGCGATCCTGATCTACGTGGAGAGTATGTTGATAACCTTACGGTTCCTGTGGACGTCGCCGTTGTTGCTCATCACCAGTTTCTTACTATCAACCTCACGACACCCGATCCCTTTTTTTGCCAACGTATTTTTCCACCAGTGCAACTGGGTTGTGAACGGCGATTTCACCCCGATCATTCGTGGTTGTCAACAATATCGACGGCTTTATTACCATCATTATTGCCCTTAAAAGTCCAGTTCCAAATGATCGATACGGTTAGAATCAACGTTAAAGCCGGGAACGGCGGCGACGGCTGCATCAGCTTTCTGCGGCTCAAGTAC
The DNA here is from genome assembly GCA_034420475.1 of Dehalococcoidia bacterium. Classification (GTDB taxonomy): domain Bacteria; phylum Chloroflexota; class Dehalococcoidia; order Lucifugimonadales; family UBA3495; genus Bin87. Next base: position 3,029 of record DAOULH010000062.1, on the reverse strand, counting down.
CAGCCCCGCGGTGGACCCGATGGCGGCGACGGCGGTGATGGCGGCAGCGCTTACATTGTCGGCGACTCGTCCATCAATACGCTGTTGCACCTGAAGTACAACAGCACCTTCTACCTGCAGCGCGGCACCCACGGCAAGGGCAAGAACCAGCGTGGCGCCAACGGGAAGGACACCGAGATACGCGTGCCCATGGGGACGGTCGTATGGCGGATGCACCGGGACGGGAGCAAGGACTTCTTTGCCGACATCACCACCGATGAGCCGGTGCTTGTGGCCCGGGGCGGCAAGGGCGGCTGGGGCAATGCCCGGTTCGTGTCGTCGACCAACCAGGAGCCGATGCTGTCAGAATCCGGCGACAAGGGTGAGTACTCCGTGCTCTGGCTGGAGCTCAAGCTGCTGGCCGACGTGGGCCTGCTGGCTAAGCCCAACGCCGGCAAGTCCACACTGATCTCCCGCTGTTCCGCCGCCAAACCCAAGGTCGCCGACTACCCGTTCACCACCGTGGAGCCGGTTTTGGGCGTGGTCACTCACGGCGGGCAGGACTTCGTGATGATGGAGATACCCGGTCTGCTGGAGGGCGCGCACCGCGGCATCGGCCTGGGACACCAGTTTCTGCGTCATGCCGAACGGGCGCGGGCTTACGTTCATCTGATCGACGGGATGTCTGACGATCCAGCCGGCGATTTCCTGATGCTCAACCGCGAGCTGCGCGAGTTCAGCCCGATGTTGGCAGCAAAGCCTCAGCTGGTAGCGGTGAGCAAGCTGGATACCACCGACACGTACGAGCTGCGGGATGTCATCGAGGAAGAACTGCGCCGGGCCATGGCAACAGACGAGGGTTTGGTCGTTGCTGACGTAGAAACGCCCATCCACTTCATATCGTCGGTGTCAGGGGCGGGAGTGGATGGGTTGCTTGGCGACTTGGTCCGTATCCTGGCCGAGGCTCCGCGCGATGGCATCGACGCATCGGAGTGGGAGAACGAGCTTCCTGTTGCCAATACGCCTCGGGAACGGCCGCCGCTGGGGTTCCACCTGGATGGCGACGTGTACGTCATCGAGTCGGAAAGGCTGGAACGGCTCACCGGGCGGGCCGACATGCGGGACTACCGCGTGATGCTCCAGCTGTGGCGGGAGATGAGCCGCCTGGGCATTGCGCAACGGCTGCAGGAGGCCGGCATCGAGGCCGGTGACACCATACGCATCGGCGACGCCGAGCTGGAGTGGTTCTGATGTCTGCCGGGGAGCCCTACCGACGGCGCATCGGCATCCTGGGCGGAACGTTTGACCCGCCGCACCTGGGCCACCTCCTGATTGCCGAGACTGCGCGGGTGGCGCTGGATCTGGAGTCTGTAATGTTCGTGCCGGCCGGCGAACCGTGGCTTAAGTCGGGACAGCACATCACGCCGGCGTCGCATCGCCTGAAGATGGTCCAGTTGGGGGTGGCCGACAACCCAAACTTTTGCGTGTCCGATTGTGAGATCCGCCGCCGCGGGGCCACGTACACGGTGGACACCCTACGGGAACTGCGGCGCCGATTTTCAGCCGACACGGAACTGTACTTCATCGTCGGGTCGGACGTGCTGACCCAGTTCCACCGCTGGAAGGAACCGGAGGCCATCCTGGAGCTGTGTCGCCTGGCGGTGATCGAGCGACCGGGCGGCCCCGAGGGGGGCATCGCGGCGCTCCGGGAGAGCTTCCCGGACGCGCTGGATGCCGGCGCGGTGGTGTCGGTGGCCGGGCCGCGGGTCGACTTCAGCGCGTCGGAACTGCGGCGGGTGCTGGCGGCCGGACAGTCGGCGCGTTACCAGATACCGGACGCGGTGGCGAAATACATAGCGGAGCATGACTTGTACCGACCCTCGGAGCGATGACCAACGGAGCGCGTATGAACACCCAAGCGGAAGGCATAGCGGATCGATTGCTGGAACTGGCAGTAGAACGGGGAGCGCTTCGGTACGGGGACTTCACGCTTTCCTCGGGCAAGAAGAGCTCGTACTACTTCGACGGCCGCCTGCTCAGCTTGGATCCTGAAGGAGCCCATCTCATCGGCAACGCGCTGCTGCCCCTGCTGGCCGACGCCGGTGTGGACGCCATCGGCGGGCCGACCCTGGGTGCGGACCCCATCGTGACCGCCGCCGCCATGGCGTCCTGGCAGCAGGGCGCGCCGCTGCCGGCCTTCATCGTGCGCAAGGAGGCCAAGGGCTACGGAATGGGGCAGATGATCGAAGGGCCGCTGCCGGAAAGGTCAACCGTCGCCATCGTGGACGACGCCTGCACCACCGGCGGGTCGTTGTTCCACGCCATCGACGCGGCGGAGGAAGCCGGCTGCACGGTGGTTCTGGTCCTGGCGCTGTTGGACCGCAACGAGGGCGGCAGCGACGCCATCCGCCAACGGGGCTACCGCTTTACCGCGCTGCTCACGGCCGGAGAGGACGGGCGGATACGGCCGGCGTGAATGATGTCGATCATTCGCCGCGCAATTGGCGGAGCTGGTTTTCCAGTTCCTGGACCCTGACTTCGGCCGATGTCCGGGCTTCGTGTTCGGCGGCGGCGCGAGTCTCTGCTCGGGCGCGGGCCGCACGCTCCTGTGCGAGGGCGTCGCGTTCGGACTCCAGGGAGGCGATGCGCTCGCCCGTTGCCGGGTCGTGCCAATGCAATTGTCCGTCGGCCCAACGCAGGTCCACGTTCAGCACGACGCTGTGGCCCTGTAATCCGCCGTCCGGCAATTCGTCAATCTGGATGGGTTCGTAGCGTCCGTCCACCAGTCGGTCGCCGGCCAGACGCGCGCCGTGGTATCGGCCTGTCTCGTCAAAGCGCCAGTACTCCAGGATGCCCAGCTCAGCGTAGCGGACTCGCTTTTCGACGGTGTCCCGGCGTCCCGTGGACCGCGAGGCGACCTCCAGCACGAAGTCGGGAGGCTTGCCCTGTTCGGAGATGACGTAGCCATTCTGGGCCCGGTAGAGGGCCGGGTCCGCGTCGAAGGCCACCATCAGGTCGGGATAGACCGCGCCGGCCATGGTGGTCAGTTC
>DAOULH010000061.1:0-5202 GCA_034420475.1 Dehalococcoidia bacterium | reverse complement strand
AGCGGCGGCATGGGTCGTCCGATAGCCATGGTCATCCTCCCTCTGGGCTGCTCGCCCGGAGAATACCCCATTCCTCACGCTTTTACTACTAACTTCAGTTCCAGGACACTAGTCCGTCCTCAAACCCGGGAGTCCGCCCGGGAGCGCCGGCCGGAGCGGTCGGTTCAAACGTTACCCACCCCAATTCGTCGAAGGCCACCTCCGCCCACTGGTGGGCCTGATCGACGTACACCGTCTGCCAATCTTCCTCAGGGGACACAGCCCATCCGGACACTACTCGCGCCGGTATTCCCGCCGCCCGTGCCAGAATAACGAAAGCGCTGCTGAACTGTCCGCAGGTGCCTTCTTTTGAATCAAACAGGAACCAATCGATGGGATCCTGACCAACGGGTGGCCGTGCGCTGCCCGGTTCGGCGAAGGCGTAAGCATAATTGGTGCGGAGATACGATTCGATGGCTTTGGCTTTGGCGTATGGCGAGGCGTGCTCTCGGGTGATTTGCGAAGCCAAAGCCGCCACCCGCGAGGGCAGGTTGCTGGGCAGTTGCATATAAGTTGGGTCGTCGGCGAGCGTGGCTCGGGCCAGCCTGTCGCCGGTGGGACGAAGCGTTTGAGCCGACCAGGAATACGTGCTCCGCGGTCGGTCGCTCCGGAAAGTGACGCTGAAGGGCCGGTAGTGCCCGCTGGATGAAATGAGCCTCGTTCCTAAAGAGATCGGCCACGACCCGGCCGGCAATGGGTCCGCAGAGGCAGACGACACCGTGATCCGGTCCTCGAAGGATTGAAGTCCGACAGCGCTGGTGGGCCACGCTAACGAAGCCGACTGCGGATTCGGATTTCCGGTACTGAGATTGCCAAGACGGCCGGGAAGTAGTCGGTCAACCAAATCGCTTGTTCCCTGCCGGGCTTGGTAGGGTAATTCCACCACATTTGAACTGCGCCAAACGCCATTCTGGTAAACATCGCCCACCGCAGTCCTGAAATATCTCGTGTTGGCCGAACCGCGGGCTTCAAACACCGGAGTGCGTGTGGGCGCAGCAGCCTGGCCGGTGCTGACCCCGCCCACCAAAGCTTTCACGGCTTCGTTCTTGACCACCAGATTGCCGCCATTTTCCAATGTGGCGATATCGGCTCCCAGTCCCGTCAAAGCATCTTCCGCCGTATCCTGCACTGTCGGATCCGTGTCCGCAAGGGCTTCAGATATTCCCGGTATCGCCTCGTCACGCTCCGTATCTGCCAGACCACGAACGGCGGAGATCCGCACCTCAGGGGCTGTGTCTGATGTGGCTGCCATCGCCAGGGGTTTAAGAACCGAGGCATCATCCACCGAGCCGAGAGCCTGACCCGCAGCCGAGCGAACCGAGACGGAATCATCAGAACGGAGAGCCTCCGCCAGAGGTGTCGTTACCCGAGATGCCGGCAATGGAGATTTTTTGCTGAAGCGGGCCAGATCCTCTGCTGCTGCCGCACGACCGCTTGTCGACGGATCCGTATGCAAGGCGCGCGCCAACCGTTCCAGCTCCTCCTCCCAGACGTCTGGCCGGTTCGCTCGCGCTCGCGCTCCGCGTGATCCGGTTGGATCGAATATGACCCAACCCAAGTCTTCGAATCCCACTTCCGCCCACTGGTGCGCCTGATCCGAAGTCACCGTTTGCTTAACTCCGACCTCGGCAATCGCCCATCCGGAGGCCACTCTGGCAGGGATCCCCACCGACCGCGCCATCACCACGAAAGCGCTGCTCAGCTGACCACTGGTACCCTGCCGGCTGTCGAACAGGAACCAGTCAACTGGGTCCTGATCCAGGAGGAGCTCGGGGGTCTGGGAGTTGGCGAAGCCATAGGGATACTCACGCAGCAGAAAATCCTCAATCGCCCGCGCTTTCAGATAGGGATTATCGTATTCGGCGGTGACTTGGCGGGCCAGATCCCGGACCCGGGATGGCACATTTGCCGGAAGACCCAGATAAGCCTCGTCGGATGTCGGCGCCGCGTGGAGCAACTGTACCTGGGAAAACTCCGGAACCTTGGAAACCCAGGAGTAATGGCTCGGCGCCAGCTCAGTATCGAAGGTGCCGGCGAATGGAGCGTAACTGCCGTCGTCACTCACCCGGTCCAGGTTCAGTGAAACCGCCAACGGCCCTATCGGCAGAGAACCGCCAAGCGTGTGCGAAGCGACCGTGATCTCCTGATCGCGATTGGCGTGATCCGGCGCGATCCAATTGTGGGACAAAAGCGCCGATCCTTCCTCCGGAGGCGGACCGGTGTTCTTGGATGAGGAGTTGGCCATCCCGTGAACCACCAAAGACCGCACGTCCTCACCTGCCGAGTAGGACAGTTCCAATGGATTGTGCTGAGTCCAAGTCCCTCCGGTATAGGCATCACCAACCGCCGTGCGCAGGTAACCGGTTTCGGTGGCGCCCCGGACCGAGAACACGGATACCGGTTCGGGCGGACCGATTTGCCTGGCGGTGACACCCGGCACTGCATAAACGCTCCGATCCCATTCGACCAAAAAGCCTCCGGTCTCCAAGCCAATCACGTCGGCCCCTATTTCCCTCAGGGACGCTGCCGCACTTCCGGCGGTCTCGGGGTCCGGGCTTCCTAAATCGAGCACAAGTGCTTCCACTGCATCCGGACCAAGCGGTTCATCGGCATCATCCACCAGGCCGGATGAGGGCCGCTCGGGTGGGGCGTCGGACTCAGGCGCTATTTGCGCAGGATCAGCGGCGAGGGAACCCTGCTCCGCAGGCACGTATTCGTGAACGATCTCCTGATACGCCAACACCGGTTGCAGTCTCGCGGGTCGGTCGAACAGGTTCAAACCCCGGATCGCGTCGGATGCGAACATTCCGAACCACAAGGCTATGATCAGCCAGGCCAGAACGGGAACGATGACCAAACGAGGTCTGACTATACCCACTACCGCCACCGAGAGGATGAACGCGGCCAGCAGCACCAACCCCAAAGGCTCGACTCCAATTAGATCGATCTGATGTTGGTCGTAAGGCAGGTCGCCATAGGGAAGACTCCGTTGCGTCGCCGCGGCAGCGGCCAAATACAGTGCCAGGGCAAAAAATGCCGCGGCACAGAAACCGCTCAATAATCCCGTCAGAAGACGTTTTCCCCTCCGCTCTTTCAATCGCTGCCAGCCCAGCCAGGCCGTTCCCGCCGCCAGCGTCAGGCACAAGAACGACGCGAGCATGGCGGTGAGTTGAGCGCCGCTCAAGACCTCTATCTGAGTCGCCGACGTATCCAACCGGGCCAGCAATCCCGTATCGTCTGGGGACTGGAGACCCGCGAAGAGGTTGAACAGGAAGATGAAGCATCCCAGCGCTGCAGCCAGGATGAGGAACAAACCCAAGTGGGGCAACAATTGTTTGACGGACGACGGCACGAGCGGATGATACCAGAGCCCATACCAGCGCGCCGTCTCGTGCAAGCGCGCTCGGGTAACGAATGACGCGACCGTTTCCGACATCAAGGCGTGCTTTCGGTGCGGATCCCAGCTTCACGCCCTTTTTGCCCAAATCCACCCACCGAAGGGATATGGCTATGATGAGGAAGCCAGGGAGAAGATGCGCCGGACGGATGCAGCGCGGTTATGATCCGCCCAAGGAGAGGAAGCGTCGTCCACCCGGTCGGGATCTCCGTGCGCATAAACCGCTATGGACCGCACCCCGGGCCACGATCTACCCAGTTCGGCCGGAAGCTCCATCCCCCCAGGCCCGGCATATTTGGATCGCCTACTCGAGTGGTAACTGTTCAGAGTTGCAGGGAAAGTGTCATTGCGAGCGCAGCGCGGCAATCTCGTTGGCGCCGGGGAGTCCTTTGTGGCAAACGTTGCGGCTACGGCGTCGAGATTGCCACGGCGCAAGCGCCCCGCAATGACAACCCCCTGAATTCTGAACAGTTACCACTCGAGAATAATGGTACACGAATTGGTACACTACTGGCACAACCGGCGAGGTTATGCGCCAAATTGAGCACGATTCACGCCATAAATCGACGGACGCCAGCTCCACCACTTCCCTTTGAAAAACAGCGTTTCGTGCTTGATTTGAGCACGAAACCCCATTTTTTGGTGTTCAGCCTGCCCGTTACCGGCGCCCGCAGCCGCCCAGGGGAGCCAGCCGCCTATTCAGCCTGCGGCCCCCAGGTCACTCCGAATTCGGCTCGCGACACCAACTCGCCCGTCAGGGTTTCCGCCGTCTGCCCGGCCAGCCATACGCCGGGCGCGGCCAGGGCATCGGGCTGGACCATGGGGATGTGGGACGTTCCCGGCCAGTCCCCGCGCCGGTTCATCCAGGTATCCACCCGCCCGGGCTCGAAGACGTTGACCGCGATGTTGTGCGGCCGCACTTCCTCCGCCAGGCTGAAAAACATCCGCTCCAGCGCGGCCTTGCTCATCGAGTAGCCGACCCGGCCCTCCCGGTAGTTCCTGGCGGAACCCGAGGTGACGCAGTAGATGGAGCCGCCCTCGCCGCGCGAGATCATGGACGGCAGAGCGTACTTGCAGAGGAGGAGCGGACCGCGCACGTTCACCGCCAGGCACTGGTCAAGCAGTTCCACGTCCAAGTCGACCACCGGCGATTCGCAGTCCATTCCCGCGTTGCAAACCAGGGCGTCGATCCGGCCGAAACGGTCCAGCGTGGCATTGACCAGATCTTGAATGTCCTGAACCCGCGCAACGTCGCAACGCACCGGCAGTGCAGTGCCACCGCCCGCGATGATCTGTGCGGCCGTATCGCGAATGTCACCCGATCCGTACTTTTCGTATTCAGTGCCGGCCGACCGGTCTTCTTCGGTGCGCGACGCTACCACCACGCTCGCGCCGGCTTCGCCCAGCCCAAGGCAGATGGCGCGCCCGATGCCGCGGCTGCCGCCGGTTACAATCGCTACTTTGCCGTCAAGTCTCATTTCATACCGCCTGTCACGAAACCACGTAAGCTCAAATCGCGGCGAGCATATATCGCCTATCCGGCGCTCGCAAGTCGCGTATCCCGCGCGTAACTGTTCGGAACTCAGAAGGTTGTCATTGCGAGCGCAGCAATCTCGTCGGCGCAGGGGAGTTCTTCACGGCAGACGTTGCTGCTAACCATTGGTGCTGGTTTGAGATTATTTTGAAAATGCCACGAGGTTCCACTATGCTGTGAGTTGACGACACTCCACAGCGGAGGAACCTCGTGAACATTGCCGATTTTATCA